>NZ_OY762614.1:4235330-4931745 GCF_963666145.1 uncultured Desulfobacter sp.
TTCCACAAATTTATTGTGGTTTCCTTGAATTGCCTCAATCCGTTTGACTCTTTCCCTTTCCCAATCGTCAATCGGATCATCCTTATCCCAAGCCTGAAATAGTTTCCGATTCTTCTTTGAAATAATTCCATGGTTGGGATAAGCGTTATCCATATAAAAATAAATCCGGGCAATATCCCCCCGAATCTCAGGCCGGGGTTCTGCTTTCTGATCTTCTATTTCCATATCACAGGAGCCAAAACGTCGGGGTTCACCCGGAATCATTGAATAAGAATAATTAGACCGTTGGGCGTTTATTTGCCCATTTGCCGGAGTCAGATTATACATATCGGATTGCATATACCGATAAAGCATATTGACCTTCTCTGCGCATTTCCGGCCTTTAAACGCCTTGCCCTTGTTGTCCACACAGGCCGGATCACCATCCCGCCACTCTTTAAAAGACTGTCCAAAGGCATGGGCTGGGACAACATGTTCCCATTCGATCCTGGTAGCTCGTTTGGAATGTTTGGTGTCAGGGGAAAATTTGTCAGACGGAATAATTTTCTTCTCCATAGTGAAGGGGCACCCACAATAAAAGGTTTCCCTGTGGTCATAATAAACCTGATTCAATAACCGTATTTTAGCTTTACTGAAAGAATCATTTGTTGTGTTGCCGCCAGCTATAGAAAGAGCAGGAAATAATATTAGGTTTAAGCAAATAACAGCTTTGATAATTTTCATATGGTGATCGTTCCTTTGATTAAGATCTATGGTTTTATATCTGGTATCCGCACTGACTGTCAAAATTCATAATATAAAAAATTTATTCTTGCGTTTCTTTGGCCGGGGAGGTTAATCTCCAATTAAATTGATTTTAAAAAGGAATTATCTATATCCGTATAACATTCAAAATATGCATGTTATCCCGTTAGATAAGTGGACATGAAAGATAAACGGAAACCACTGATCAACTTGTTAGTTTACAGGATTGAATATGAGAGATAGGTTTAGGCTGTTAGTTCATGAATCTACCGGTCAGAAATACGAAGACCTCTTCGTGAAAGTCATGGGGTATGCAGACTCATCGTTTAAACCTGTAAAAGCTCATGGCAATATTGGTGATCGAGGTAATGATGGTTGGTGTGCGAATGGAGGAAAGTATTTTCAAGTATACGCACCAGAAGATTTGCCAAGCAATGATGCCGCCTCGATCAAAAAGATGGAGAGTGATTTCGAGAAGCTGGTTTCTTACTGGAGTGCCATAGTTCCTATTCGGAAGTATATATTTGTTGTTAATGATAAGTACAAAGGAGTTTCACCTCATATTTATAAGGCGATTTCTGATTTAAAGGTGCGGCATAATCTTGATGATGCCACGATTTTTCTAGCTTCGAACTTGGAAAATTTATTGTTCGCCCAAAATCCGGATGTGATTAATAGTGTTTTGGGGGGCAGTAGCTTTGGGAGTGCGAGCAAAAGCATTTATGAGCACTTGGTTGATGATCTAACAAAAAAAATGTACCTCCAGTATTGGCCAGTTATTAGCGAGAACCTGATTGCTAACTCCATTGAGTCTGATGTGGTTGATGGTTTTTCAGATGCAAGCATGGTTGTCTTCAAAACAGTACTTCCAAATACAATTCCTTCATTAGAGTCTTCTATTAAAAATTTAGTTGATCGAGCCGATGTTCTTTGTTCGCATTTCACCGAGTCAGAATTTGCCTACTTAAGTGAAGATCTAAAATGGTGGCGCAGAGATATGCGCTGGAAGAAGATCTGGATGGATAATCAAGACGAGTACCATCGTAAATACGAGCTATATGATAATTGGAGAAGGCAGTTGTATACTTTGCATTGCAATTTTGTCTATGCCTTGAATTTGTTTTCATCTGAAGTAAGAAGTCATATTAACGCCAACTATTTTATGGGGCATCAATTCACTGTTGTAGATTCTCTGGGAACATATAATGGACTTAGAGGGTATGAAGCCATTCCTAGTGGATACAGAGATATAAACTAACAATCAACTGCAGCGGATCAAATTTCGCTGCGCGTAATTTGCCCGCTGAGTTGGGCGTTATGTTTTAAAATTGAACCTATAATAAAAATAGTATAGGTTAATAGAACAAGGATGGATTGAGATAGATTCCTCGGTAAAATTTGAAATGCCTGTCCTTGGGCATTCGAATTGCAATAAGCCGAATAGAAAGGAGGGCATCTATAATGAAAAGATTGTTCCTCGAATTATTAATTGTTCTTTTCAAATTGGTAATTGTGATTCTACAAAACATCAATTGGTAAAGAATCAATTACAATCCACGAAGTACTGGCCCTTTCTTCCAGTACTTCATTTTTCTTGCTCTATTTGTACAACAACCTATCCAACCATTATACCGTTAAAATTGAAACCTCTCAAAAATTGAAAGGAAGACCAATGAACGAATTGGATGAACTCAAAATTACTCTTAAAGAACTATTCGAACAAAGAGACGACCTCATTCCAGAAATAGAAAAATTATCCCCTGAACACCAAGATTTGATGTCCAAATTTAAGTCTATATCCGATAGGATTGTTCATAAGCAGCTTCGATTTCAGGAGGTAGTATCGAATATTCTTCAGGAAAAAGAGTAGCATCTATCTTTTTCCAATTTTCAGAAATAGCTCGATATAAAGTCCCAAATTCAATACGAGCATCTTCATTTGATTCTACTTTATAAGTGAATGCTAAAATTGCTTTTTTTAATTCATTAGTACTTTCAATGAACTCTTGCGTATATTTTTTATTTTTTCATTAATCTATAACCCCTCTAAATTAAATAAATTACATAGCTTGACAGAGCTAAGAGATTTGACTATCGTCCCTTAACTCTGCCCCGCTATGTGGTAACACATAGATCCACTTGTATGCCTCGGCTAAAGGCTTTTGGGAGATGCTTCTAACATCGTTAGTGGATACAGTGGTATATCAGAAGGAGGTGGTGCTTATGATTATTGGAAACTGCTCAACAATAGTTGGCTTTATTACATTGGTCTTGCAATGGTTTCTTACAATAGAAATCTCCACCCCTCTGATAAGGAGGGTTTCTTAAACCCACACTTTTTCTAAAAAAATTTACATAACAACCCGCTCCAGCCCTACGGCGCGCGGCTGAGCTTTTCGTTATGCAAGGCGATAATCATATGGATGAAATTTTGGATAAGCACAAGCAAGACTTTTCTGAAATTAGAAGACTTTGTTTGCAATGTCATGGACTGGACTTAACATCTACTAAATTGTTTGCAAGCTCCAGTGGTTCAGGCGTGTCACTTGAAACTAAATCCGTATTACATAGTATGTTATCTGGCTCGCTACTGAATTTGGCAGTATCTATACGCGTTAATTTATATCAGGATAATTTTGAAAATGAATTGATCCCTCTAAGCTCGTTGGCGGCATCAATTCTAACCGAAGACAACCTGGAATATAAGGAAATTACGATCAAGGATGTCTGCGACAAAATAATACATGCTGATAGCGTAACTAAACCTATCATTTCAAATGAACATCTTGATAAGGATCATCATGTATGTATCCAATTTAAAGGTAAGCATCACAAACGATTTTGGACAATGGATATATGCTTAGATTTATTTGCAGAACATGTGTTGAGCATGCTGGACAAATTAGAAAACGAACGTGAAATGAATAATGCATAACAAAGCAAGTCAAAACCACAGCTTGTTCATTCCGCCTTCGGCTACATTACAAAGCTGCGTTTGCTTGCAGCGTTACATTTAATACATTAAAAAGCTCCCTGAATCTGCCAGGAGTTAGCCGCCTATTTTAATTCAAGACGTTGTTCTATAAAATTGATTTTGGCTTTATTAAATCTTTCATTTACGGACTTTTGAGATAATTTATAAAAAAACTTGATAACCCTATAAAATTAAAGATATATATCTCAATTATGATTAAAAAAACCTTCTATCAATGGTTGTTAAAAAAGATCAACGAAAATACGGTAAGTTTTTTAACCGTCAATAATCTTCTTCTTGTTTTTTTCTTCCTTGTTTGTGGGATAGTTCTTATCTGCTTTTCTTTTGTGGTTTTTGGTTGGTCTGAAGAGTCACGAAACTTTCTAACTGGATTTATTACTATTTTTTCGATTCTAATTGCTACAACCACTGCAATGATAACTTTTATTACAAAATCAAACAGTGAAGATGTTTATAAATTACATGGTAATTTTTCAATACTCAAATGGGTTATTAATATGCTCGAATTGAATAAAAATATAATTGAAAATTATAATCACCTTATAAAATTAGGCATCCCTAAAGGTTCAAAAATATTTTTTGATGAATTAAGTACATCACTGAAAAAAATTCAGAAAATACTTGAAGACGATAAATTCATTAAAGCTATTAACGTTAATAAATATAAAACTATAGTTACTGTGCATCAGCTTGCTTTTGAACTTATTGTAGAGACAGAATATTATCTTTTGTTACAGAAAGACTCAAACAATAAGGTTCCTTTCTCAGGAGAACATCTTCAACGAACCCAAAAAGCTCTTGAGCTAATGTTTGAAAATCTAAACACATTAAAGCAAGATATAAGAGAAGAATCAGGTAAAATCAAAGAGGCAATTATAGAAATCACTAAAACTAATATGTTTTTCAAGTCTGCACTTTAAGTGTTTCTGTCAATTCAATTTAATATATTAATCTTCTCATTCTTCAAAAGCCCATCAAAACCAATTTTACCAACAAAGATCCAAAGCTATTTCAATTCCACCATTGCAACAATTAGGCTAATTTTTAATGAAAGCGATCCGCCACATTAACCAGCTGAAATCGGGTTGCCCTGGACAACAACTCTAAAGCCCTGACACCGCTTCGGTGATCAGTTTTTTTTTATTTTCCGATAACACGAAAATCGGATGAGTTTTCGTGTACTCGTTTCTGCCTGCCTTTTATGATGATGGTATCTAAAAACCATTAGGGGTACGGCATGAGTTTTACCGGCTTTTCAGACCAGATTGATTCCGCAACGGTGGTGGGCAACACATCGTTTTACCCAGAAATCAATCTTTCCGCGTTCCAGGCAAGCTACCGGCTGCCGGGTGAATACCGGGAAGATATGTTGATTGACCGGTTAAAACTGGCCATCACCTGGGCAAACAGAGAGCTGGCGGACTGGCAGGCAGCAACGGCCGCGGAAGGCATCATGAACATTAGGGAGATCCCGCAGGATGATATGCCGGCCTGGGGCAGTCCCCTTGTCCTGTTATATATCCGGGCGGTGAGCTGTAAGGCCAAGGCGTTTTTGCTGGCGGATTATGCCACCATGTTGCGCAAGTCAGATGCCCAGAGTGATGCCATGGAGGCCGACGAGACCGCAAGCCGATGGCACCGGATGGCATCGGACGCCATTAACCAGATCCAGGGAAAAACAAATATCCATGCGGAGGCACTATGAAGCTGTTGTCCGCTTTATCTTCATATATCGAAACACTGCCCGGCATCACCCGGGACCAGATCGACGCGTTCGCGGATCTTGGCACACTGGCGCCAACCGGCGTGGATTTGGGCTATGGGTTTGAAGTGGGCCGGTTTAAATATGATGCGGTAATCGACATTGACCGGTGCCCGGCCCAGCTCGCGCCGCTGTTGCTGGCCGGGTTGGTGGTGTGGCTGTCTGAGAATGACCCGGGACGGGACGAAAGAGAGCTGGATGATCCGGATATTGACGTGACCCTGGGCGATGACCAGACCGTGTTTGTGCAGATTACGGTGGAGTTTAGCGAGTCTGTGGAAATTGTCGAGGATGATGAAGGCCTTATTGCCTGGGATGGGCGGACCTGGACGGTGGCGGATGTGCCCATTTATGTGGCGACGTCCGGGACAGTGGAAAAAGGCTGATGGCTGAACCTGACCTGCGCATAGACACAGATAAGCCGTCACGGCTTAAGCTGGCTGATCAGATTGATGTGTTGACCATGTCACCTGCCCAGAGCCGGAAGCTGTTGAAAAAGATCGGCACGGGTGTGCGGAAAGATACCCGGGAAAACGTCAAGGCCCAGCGCACAGTCACTGGCAGCCCCATGCCGCCCAGGGCGGACAAGAAGAAACGTCGGATGATGCGCAAGATGCCCAAAGGCATGGTCACGCGGTTAATCGGAGAGCATGACGCTGTGGTGACTTGGAAAAACGGCGGGCAGGCCAGGGTTGCAGACCGTCACCATCGTGGCCTTGATGAAGCATTCACCGCAAAGAAAGCCGCCCGGATATACGGGGCCCCGAATTATAAAAAACCTGCCACACCGGCCCAGGCCAAATCACTGAACCAGGAAGGATTCCGGCGGCGGACCGCCAGGAAGCGTGGCAAAGGCAAGGCCATATTAAAACGGGTGTCGCAAAAGTGGATCCGGGAAAACATGACCGTCGGCCAGGCCGGCCTGGTCCTGCGGCTGATGCGGACCGATACCCGGAAAGGGAAACAACTGTGGACGATCAAGGTACCTGAACGGCCTATCCTTGGGGCGTCTCCGGAATCAGCAGATATCTATTTGACTGCCATGACCCAGGAGGCGTTGCAGCAAATTAAACGGAAATAAGGAGCGAACATGGCACTTGGAACCATACAGATCAACCGGCTGAACCTTTTCCAGGGGGAATTGTCCGATGTTGAGATGCATTTTTTGTTTATTGGACTTGGCACCACCAATGCAGGCAGTGTGCTTTCCATGTCCCAGGAAACGGATCTGGATAACGACCTTGGGTCGGGTGATTCCGTTTTGAAAACCCAGGTGCAGGCGGCCATGAATAACGGCGGTCAGAACTGGTCCGCAAGTGTGATGCCCATTGCGGCGGAAACTGACTGGGAGGATGCCGTTGATTATGCCATGGAGGTAACGTCATGTGAAGCCATTGTCCTGACCGATGAGATCACCTCCGGGACGGACATTGAAGCCATGCAGACCAAGGCGAATAACATCATGGCCACCTACATGCGCCCTGTTTTCTTTATGTGTGCGGTGCGCGGGTGTGATGCGGCAACAGAAACATGGGCGGCATATACCACGGCCATGGCGGCCATTACCGATGGGATTGCCGCGGATTCCGTGGCCGTTGTCCCGTATCTGTGGGGGCATGATCTTGGCACCCTGGCAGGACGCCTGTGTAATGCATCCGTGACCGTTGCGGATTCTCCCATGCGGGTGGCCACCGGCGCATTGTCCGGGACATGGTCTGACAAGCCCGTTGACAGTGCCGGGACGGCCATTTCCATGGCCTACCTCAAAACGTTGGATGATAACCGTTTTTCTGTGCCCCAGTGGTACCCGGATTACGACGGCATGTACTGGGGGGATTGCAACATGCTGGATGTGGATGCCGGGGATTACCAGGTGGTGGAGCACCTGCGGGTAATCAATAAATGTATTCGGCAAATCCGGCCCCTTGTTATTGCCAGGATCGGTGACCGCCGGCTGAATTCCACCCCGGCATCCATCGCAGAGAATAAAACCTATTTCATGCGGCCGTTACGGGCCATGGCCAAGAGCGTGACCATCAACGGGATGACATTCCCGGGGGAGATCCGCCCGCCGGAAAGTGACTCCATCGTGATCTCCTGGACGGACAACGAAACCGTTGTGATTTACATCACGGCCCGGCCCTATACATGTCCCAAAAAGATCACCGTCAATCTGGCCCTGGATCTGTCCACGGAATAAAGGAGATAAATTTTGAAACGAATCAGTTCTAGCGCATTTAATATGAGCATCGGCGATTTTGCAAAGATGCGGGTTGAAAAGGCCACATTAAAAATTGATGACGGCCGCAAGGTGGTCAAAGACGGCGGGGTTCCCAACGGCTTTGTTGACGGTGAAGTCAGTGCAGACGGCGAACTTGAACTTGATGCCACGGCCATGGGCATTCTGGCTGCGGAAGCGACGAGCAAAGGATCATGGCAGGACATCGAACCTGTTGATATTGTCTTTTATGCCAAGGGCACGAACGAGGAGGAAAAGGTGGAAGCGTTCGGCTGCCTGCTTAACCTGACCGACATCGTTGAATATGACCCCGGCAGCGATAAAAAATCCATCACAAAGGTATCCTTTGAAGTAACGTCGCCGGATTTTGTGCGAATCAATGAGGTGCCGTACCTATCGCCTGCACGAACCGAAAATATTGTGGCTGAATAATGGCGGATTTCGCAGACAGAGCATCTGATACGGAAGCTGAATTCACGGCCCGGGGCATCCGGATGGCCCGGGCCGCTATCTCAACTGGATCCGGTTTGACTCATTGTGAAAATTGCGGGGAAGAGATCCCAGAGCGCAGGCGGTTGTGTGTCCCATGCTGCCGGTTATGCGTTGAGTGCCAGGCTCAAGCAGAAATAAAGAATAAAGGGGTGTGACATGGGTAAAAATGTTGTGAACAGAGATGGTAACCGGATACCAGTCGGGCTTGCCCCATGCGGGATAGAAACAGTCCAAGCAGCCGCGCAGATCCCATGGAAAGCAATCGTATGTCAGTCCCCAATGACTATTTATTTCGAAGGCAACCCAAGCAGAACCTGGCCCGTAGATGCCGGCACAAAATTGGGTGTCCATCCTGACATGCGCCTGACTGCGCCGGCGGAATGTCTTGTTTTTTAGCCGGGATATTTAATGGGGGATAATCGGTAATGACCACGCTTAAAGTAAGCCCAACCGGGGACGGATCAGACGGCCAGACCTGGGAGACTGCATATCAAACAATTAATGCCGCTCTTACAGTTGCTATCACGACTACAGACAATATTGAAGTTGATGGTGGAACCGACGGCATTACGTATAACGAGGCCATAGATAACGCTAAGCTCGTTAATATTACCGGATCATACGAAGTTGGCCACAACGGTGGTGTAACGCTAAATAGCTCTGATACCTATACTTACAGATCCAGGACCGCAAATGTGCTTGGGAATGTTACGGTGACAGGTGGCGTGTATGCCGTGCGGCCGGGGCCGGGATCTATTTTTAACTTTGTTAAGGGGGTGTCCGGTTCGACTTGTGCGCTATACTATCCGGATGCAACAGGGATTGTGCAATACAATTTTTGTGCATTTCTTGATGGGCCAAGCCGCACGGTATTGCTCGGCGGGGCATCGTCTGGGGCGTCTGAACACGTCTTCAACTATTGTAGGATATCGGGAGATAAATATACTGGACAGTCGTATGGTGCCATTACTGCTCAGTTCTGCGCGGCCATAACCCTGAACAACTGTGACTTGATTGGCAACACCAGGGCGGCGTTATCTGGCTACACTGGCGCGGCTGTAATCACGCTTAATAATTGCATAATCGCCGCTAACGGCGGCCGCAATATAGACACTAAGATTGTTTATAAAAATGCCGCATTCACCGGAACTATCACAATAAACAATCCCATTATACTCCCTTGTGGTCCTGCTGCTGCAAGAGCAACAGGGGCATTAACATATGATGTCGATACCCTAACAGGTGGCTTCACAGAAAACGATCCCGATTTTGCTGTATCCAGACGCGATGCGTTAACCTGTATTATTATTGACGATAACTCAAATTATGAGCATTGGACACAGGTGGCGGAGCTTGCTGAAACGAAAGGTCTGCGGACTGTCCATGCTGTAGATCAAACAGCATCACTAAATTACGGATGGTGGGGCGGTATGCGAGAGTATATTGACAGGGGCCATGAGATCGCCTGTCACACTCGGCACCATCCTGACGTCACGAATTTAGCCGCCATTGATATTACATGCTCTGCGTCAAACCCGACTATAGAGATTTACACAAATGATGCGGATGGTAACTCTGAAAACTGGACCGGCTATATCCACTGCAACGAAGACGGCGTTATCGTCAGGTCAATAGTTATCGCTCGGCCTACAAATCTCAATACCATTGTGTCTATCATCAATACACTTGACGGATGGTCGGCAACATTAAATGCATCGGCAAATGGGCAGGTGTTCTGTTGCTGTCTGGAGGATGGGGAAGTTGACGCAAATGGAACGCTCCTGCTCAGCCAGGAAAAATTTTATTATACGGAAATTGCTGAATCAAAAAGAGATATCGAAACAGGTATAGGCAATGGGTATATTTGCAGGGCCTTTGTCTCTCCTGGGAATGTGTCTTCTGCAGACCTCAGGGCGTATCTTAGAGATGATGTAAGCATTTACCCAGGCCACTGGGCAAAGGCGGGTGTTGCACATTTTGATTGTGCCCGTGTCGGCACTGCGGGGAGTGAGGAGCTTGAGCAGATAGATATATACCAGATTTTTGGGTTCAGCGCCGATCAGTTGCCAGGCAGTCATAACCAGGCCAGAGATGCTATAGCGTACTTTGTCGATGCAGCCTACCACGGACTTGTTAACGCAATGTACTCACACTCTGCTGATCAGTTTAGTATAGCAGAGTTTAACAACTATATTAACACAATCCAAACCGTTTCCGGCGTCAAGATACTTACACTATCAGGTATTCGGGACAGGATTGTAAATAGTGGGTTATGGGCGCACGATGGAGATGGCGTATATACCCGGACATTTGACGATGCATCGTGGGAGCCAAGAATAGCCTCAGATAGCCCTGGCAAAATGGCTGGGGTTGCTGTCACTGGAGTGCATGACCAAGCTGATCTTGCAACTGATATTTTTGGCAACCCTAGCTATTATGATCCGCCGATCGGGTTGCATGAAGTGCAGGGACCTAATCTTACTGTCAACGAGAATGATTATACACCTACCGGGTGGTCAATCCGCAAGGGTGCACATGTTACTGTGCGCGGTGATGGGGATGTTGATTTTTCAGGGTTGTCTGAGACCACCGGCTTAATCAAAGTTGACCTGATAGGGTACATCAAAAGCTACACTCCACTTGCTGGGATCACCGCACGTAAAACCGACGATACCGCGAGCGGTGGCGGTGGGTCATCACTGATCCTCTGGTAAATTTAAAATGCATAATCTAACTTGAAAGGCCCAAGGAAGAACAGAATAAATGGAACGAATTAAGCAGGGTATATATTATTTTGAAGATCTATTAAGCACATTAAAACCACTGTGGCATATGTTTTTGGCCTTATTTTCAGGAGTAATAGCCCACCTTGGCTTAATATCTTCCATCGTAGCCTTTCTTGTCCTACTGCTACAGGCAAGAGTGTTGTTCATAAACGGCAAAATAAAAAAAATAGAACTAAAGCAAAAACAAAATCAGTATGAAAGCGAATGCGGAGAATGAAAAAGCCGAAAAGCCAAATTTATCTGTCTGATGAGGTCAGGATAGAGAGTTATAAACCAGGTGATGATTGTTATTTTTTCCCCGTGCGAGTGATAATAAATGATTACAACGGGGATGTGTATGAGGCGAGACTAACACACTATCAAATTCATCAGATTCTAAGAACCGCCACAAAGATTGAAAAAGAAGATTAGAGCAAAATGCGTAAGATAATCGGAAAGAGGGTGAAAAATCATGGAATATGCAAAATTAAAAAGCATGCTCATAGAGCATGAGGGTATCAGATTAAAACCGTATCGTTGTACAGCTGGAAAACTAACCATTGGTGTCGGGCACAACCTTGATGATGTGGGCATATCAAAGCAAGAGGCTATGATCTTATTGGACAATGACATCGAATCCGTAATTGATGACCTTCGATCTATTTTTGACATTTTTGACTCACTACCTTCCAATGTCCAGCTGGTTCTTTCAGATATGCGTTTCCAGCTTGGGCCAAAAGGATTTCGCGGTTTCCGTATGATGATCAAGGCGGTTAAAGCGGCAGACTGGCCGGAGATGATCAGGCAAATGAAAGATTCATCATGGTACGTCCAGACCCCAAACAGGGCGAACAGATTAATCCGCTTGGTTGAGGGGCTTGTTTAATGTCAATCATCACAGCAATAGGCACTGCAGTATCCGGTGTGGCTGACATCGTTAAAAAGCCATTGGCAGAATGGCAGCATAGAAAAACCATAAAGGCGCAAGCGGAAACCGAGGTTGCGAAAATAGAAGCCCAGGCCAAGGTCGCCAATGCAAATGCCAAGCTTGAGCTGGCAAAAAAAGGCCAGCAGATCACGGCAGACTGGGACACCCGGGCCCAGGAATCCATGAAGACATCCTGGAAAGATGAATTCTTACTGCTTCTGTTGTTTTTGCCGGTTACCGGGCTTTTCATGGCCGCGTTTTTGCCGAGCGAATACGGCGTGGCTGTACAACTGCGCATGATTGCCGCCGTGGAAACGCTGGAGAAATTCCCATTGTGGTACACGGTTATTTTGCTTGGCATTGTGGCTGCAGTATTTGGGCTCCGGTGGCTTGTCGGGCCTCTGGTCAATAAAATGCAGGAAAACAAAAAAAATAAAGGAGAATCTAATGTCTGAAAAGACGGATGTAACACTCAAAATCAACGGTACCGCGTTAAAGTTCAGCGTGGGGAGTGATGACCAGGAACGGCTGATTGATGAACTCAAAACGGACAGTAAGGTTGCCCCCATGCATAATTTTTTAACGCGCACGGTGACCCAGGAGAGCAAAGAGGATTTGAAACCGTTTTTAAAAATGCCTTCTGCAGTGATGCAGATTGGTGAAAAGGTCGTGGAATCGTCCACCCCTGCCATTAAAATCACCGTGGGGGAGTAGAAAGAATCGCGGCCGGTATTGGGGAAAGTGCCCTGGCCCAGATGCGGGTGTTTTCCCACAAGTGGTTTCCGGGCCGCGATGTGACAATCAGATCCATGGCCGAAGCCCAGTTCCTTGAAAATGATTTCTGGGAAAAACAGCGTTTGGCTGTGGCGGCCGGGGTGGCCATGGCGTTTAAATAATAAAGGTTGGTATGGCAACAAAGCTTGAAAAATTGATGTTTTCCATCTCGTTGCTGGACCGAGTTTCCGGTCCGGCCGGGAGAATCAAGAAAACACTTGGTGGGCTTACCAGTTCTGCCAGTGCCGGCTTTGCGAAAATTGCCGCCGGCGGCGCTGGTGTGGCGGCTGCCGGGTATACGCTGCATTCCATGGTTGCCCCTGCCAATGAATTTAATATGGCCATTGGTGAGGTGCGCAGCTTGGATGTGGCCCAGGGAAGCCTCAACGCATTATCTGATTCCGCGGTTGCCTTTTCTATTAAATACGGAGAATCCGCGACTGATTTCATCAGGTCGTCCTATGATATCCAGTCTGCTATCGCCGGGTTGGAGGGCGATGACCTGGCACGGTTCACGAATGCCTCAAACATCCTGGCAAAGGGCACAAAATCTGATGCCGCAACCATTACCGACTATATGGGCACGATGTATGGCATTTTTAAAGAGGGTGCCGACAGCATGGGAAAGGCCCAGTGGGTTGAGCAGCTTACAGGGCAGACGGCAACGGCGGTAAAGATGTTTAAAACGACCGGTTCAGAGATGGCCGGGGCGTTTACTTCCCTGGGCGCCGAGGCCAGGTCCGCAGGGATTTCCCAGGCAGAACAGATTGCCGTTCTCGGGCAACTGCAGGCGACGATGTCCGGCTCAGAGGCTGGTACAAAATATAAGGCATTCATTTCAGGCGTCGGCGGGGCCCAGGAGGAATTAGGCCTTAAGTTTACCGATTCAGCAGGTCGCATGCTTGGCGTCACAACGATTATGGACAAACTTAAGGGCAAATTCGGTGAGACCCTGGACGTGGCTGAATCCGATGCATTGAAAAAAGCGTTCGGATCCGATGAAGCGGTAGGCATGATTAAGCTTTTGATGGCTGATACGGCAGGGCTGAAAAACAACATTCAGGCTATTGGCGAAGTCAAAGGCATGGAACAGGCCCAAAAAATGGCGTCTTCTATGGTGGATCCGTTCCAGCGATGGAGCCAGGGGGTAAATGCTGTGCGAATCGGCCTTGGCCAGGCGCTTTTACCTATAATCACACCTTTTGTTGAGAAAATGGCCGAAGGGGCTGGTGTCATTTACAATTGGACCAAGGAATTCCCGAACCTTACCCGGTGGATCGGATACGGTGTTGTGACGATAACCGGCATTACGGCTGCGGTTGCTACATTTGCAGCCATCGGCGGTGTCGCTGCCCTTGTTACTACGGGGTGGAGTTTTTCAGTCGGCATTGCATCAAAAGTAATCGCGGCTTTTAGATGGGTGTTAACAGCCGCCAGGACAAGTATGCTTTTTCTCAATACTGCCATGTGGGCAAATCCAGTCGGGTTGATTGTGCTTGGCATTGTGGCACTGACTGCTGCCGTTGCCGGTGTGATTTATTATTGGGACGACCTGAAGGCGACATTTCTGGATTCAAAATGGGCCAAGGGCACTATCGAATGGGTGCATAAAATCATTGATAAAATAACCGACCTGGGCGGTGTGTGGGATGCTGTAAAGGGAAAGCTGTCGTGGCTGCCAGGCTTTGGAGATGACAGCAAAACGAACGATATTCCCAAAACATCACCGTCACTTGAGGCCCCGCGGACCGCTTCGATACCGCCAGGCGGGGCGAGCCGGTCCATTGCCAATGCCGTTACGGATAACAGCACACAGACTGAATCCAGGACTGTGAATGTCGGGCAGGTTGTTACCAGCAGGCCAATCAACTCCCAGGAAATCGGCAACCAATTGTGGATGGGGGCCTGATGGCAGACGACAGCAAATATTTAGACCTTACCGTTACTGAGGATGATCTGACGCTTGATGTTGGTGGAAATGTAGAGGCATGCACGGATAGAGACGTCATCGCACAGGATTTGGTCCACATGATCCGTGAAAAAGGTTTTTTACCTCCACTTGTGGCAAACCGGAACCGGGATATCATTGACCAGGCAATTGTCAACATCACCCTCGCCGTTGACAATGACTACCGTATTGTCCCGGGATCGGCGAACATTGAAGAAGGTGAAGCAGGCACGTTTTACCTGATTGCGGATACCATTGATTTTGACTCTATTTACCTGGAATTAGGATAAACGGACATGGCGGAAAATAGTGATATTTTTGAGAATATGCTTTCAGATGCGAGCATACCAACCACCGAGGCGGGGCTCAAGGCGAAGTGGGACGAAATAGCGGCTGACGCTGACATCAAAATTTCAAATGATTCAGCTTACAGCCCGTTTTGGCGTTTGATTTCAGCCATCGTGACTGCGCCGGCCAAGTGGCTTGTCGACCTGCTGATTCAGTTTGTTTTGCCCAACGCGTTTTTAAAATATGCGACCGGAGCATGGCTTGACCTCTTTGCATGGGGGCGGGACCTGGAGCGCAAGGACGCAACTGCCGTTACCGGCGATATTCTTTTCACTCGGGATTCATCCGGTGGGAACTTGGTGATTGAAGCCGGCATCCTTATTGCCACACCGGCAATCAACGATACGGTATACCGGCTGGTGGTATCCGAGGACACGATGATACCGGACGGGACACTTTCCGCTTATATACCTGTTGTGGGGGAGAATGCCGGGGCGGCTTACAATCTTGGTTCAGGGTATTATTCAGTGTTGCCTGAAGCAATATCCGGGATTGAGTCCGTCATCAATGAAAGCGATTGGATTAAAACAGAAGGGGCGGACGAAGAGAGCGATGAGGCGCTGCGTCTGAGGTGCCGGAATCAATTTTCCGCCGTTGGACAATACCACCATGACGCGGCCTACCGGGCAGACATTGCAACGTTTGCAGGTATCCGGACAGACTATATTAAATTTGAGCATGACGCCCCCAGGGGCCCGGGCTCGGCCAACGCATATATCATGATTGACTCCGGAGCACCTGCCCAGGCATTTATTGACGATATCAATGATTACATCTCAACCCAGGGGCACCACGGCCATGGCGATGATATGCTGTGCATGGTAATGCCGACAACAGCCTATGCGCTTGAGGTTACCGTGTATTATGACACCAACCTGGCAGATGAAGCTGTGACCGCATTGGAAACGCAAGTTGAAAATATTATCCGGTATGTGTTCCGGGAGAACCAGGCATATGCCGGCAAAAATATTACCCGGACGCTTTCCCTTGAGCGATTCAGTTTTTCAAAACTTGATCAGGAGCTTCACAACCTGCTTGATGATTTAATGAGTATCAAGTTTTCACTGTCAGACATCGTTCCTACGGATATTGACTTGCCTGTGCTCTCATCCCTGACAATCACCATGGAGGCCGTATCATGACCGTTTCAACCGATCCCCCTGAAATCACCATGCCGATATGGCTTAACAAAGGACAGGCTGAAAAACTGGCGCTTGTCTCTTATAGCTGGTTCTGCAAACTTCGGGATTGGGCCATGTGGCCTATACAGCAGCTGGACCCTGATATTTGCACGGAAAAGGTGCTCGATGTTATTGCCTGGGGCCGGGACATTGACAGGTTCGTGGGGGAACCGCTCTACCTATATCGTTTGCGTGTTAAATATGCCTATGTCAATGCAAAGGATGCAGGCAGCGTATATGGCTTCAAACGCATTTTCGAACGGCTTGGCATAGGGTATGTGGAAATCGAAGAACGGATAGACGGCCAGGACTGGGATGTCGTTGCCATCCGTATGTCAGACAACCAGCTATCAGAAAATCAATCCCTGCTGGAACAATTGATCCGACATTACGGCCGTACATGCCGGCGTTACGGCTGGAAAATAATCGATTCGCTTCCGGTTGAAGTGCAGGTCGCGGACGTTTCAAACGAATCTATAACGGAAGTGGCTCAGGTCGCGCAATAGGAGTTTAATATGGCAAGTGTGATTACAACAGCGGGTGCAACGCGGATGAACGAACTGGCCGGTAATGAATCTGCCCTGGTCATTGACAGGATGGTCCTTGCGCTGATCCCTGACTTGGATACGTCTGTTGCTGACCCGGACCAACAGCTCCCGGATGCCGGCTATATTGTTCATACCTATGATATCCCGGCTGATTATAAAGGATATGTAGCTCCGGATCAGGTGGTTTATTCAATGATCCTTGGAACGGATGTGGGGGATTTTTCTTTCAACTGGATCGGGATGCTTGAGGCGGTGACAGATACGGTGATCTCTGTGACGGTTACGCCTGAGTCGTCCAAATGGGCAACGGACCTTGCCACAAATACAACCGGGAACAACATCACAAGGAATGTCATCCTGTCTTATCAGGATGCCAAAAATCTGACCGGTATAACCGTTGCAGCTGAGACATGGCAGTTTGATTATCAGGCTGAACTAAACAATCATATCACTGGTATAATTGACCCGACACAGGAAGGGGTTGACCCGCTGCATGTAACGAATTCCCAGGCTAAGGTTTGGCAGGACCATGCTGCCGACAGCGTTCTGCATGGAAGAAAAAATTTGTTGATTAACGGTAATTTTTTACTATGGCAGCGCGGCAAGTCTTTTACACCAACAACCAGGGCATACGCTGCCGACAGGTGGATGAATTCGGTTTCCACGACAATGTCAAGAAGTACTGATATACCTGACGGTTGCTCAGGATACAGCGCCTGCTTAAACTCAAACGGAAACGATGATGTGACCTTGGCACAGGGCATTGAGTTACCTATATCCGGCCAAGGAGGAATTTTTTCAACTGCCGTGAAAATGTCGGTGCAATTCTGGTGTAAAGCCGACACAGCCGGAGCGGACATAGACTTTGCACTGAGTTTCAAGGATTTAGTAGGCGTTGAGGCAAACGCAGTTGCGTTAATAAATGATGTAATCGGCACAACACCCACCGAGTGGACACTGATATCCAAGACATACACACTGCCGGGCCTTTCTCCGGAAACAAGCAACCTTAGCATGGAAGCAAGGATTGTATTCAATGGTCCTGGCACTGGTGATGTATATGTCGCAGAGGTACAGCTTGAGGTCGCAGATTTCCCAACAAAATTTGAATATAGGCATTTCCAGGAGGAATTAGCGTTATGTCAAAGATATTTTGAAAAAAGTTATAATATTGATGTAAACCCAGGTGAAATTACCATATCAGGTGAAATCCATTGCCACTCAGCCTCAACAACTGAGGTCGCGTTTAATTTTAGATTCGAAAATAGAAAACGGACAGTACCAACAATTACCGTATATTCACCAAACTCTGGTAATCCAGGTTTCTTATATAGCGAGTTTAATGGTGATCTGGCTTGCAGTTTAGCGTGTATAGGTGAGAGCGGAGCGCATACAGGCGCCGTCACATCAGCCGGAGGCTCTTTGAATAATTACATCCACTTCACGGCAGAAGCTGAATTATAAGGGAAATTATGATTATAAGTGCGAAATATTTTAATTCTGAGAAATCTGTTGTCATCATTACTTATGATACAGGACTAATAATTAATGTGCCTGTTGATATGAATAATTTCCACTACCAAGAATTAAACAGATGGGTGAAGAATGGGGGCGAAATTGAGGATTTTGAGTCTTACCTGATACATAGGCAAAAATATGCTAAATTTACTCGTGATGAAGCAGAAGACTCTAACATTGTTGTTCTTGGTGTTGAATGGCAGGTAGACGAAAAATCCAGAGACCGCATGAACCGGGTTATAGCAACATCTGCCAGAGACAACGCACCAAACACTGAAACAGTGACCTGGATACTCGCGGACGATTCAGAGCGAGAGACAACAGTCGGAGATCTTTGTCAGGTTTTGGATGCACATGCTTACCGGACACAGGCTATATTTAGTCAGTATCGAGCATGGCTTGCCGGCGATATGTCTTCATATTTTGAGTACGTCGAACCGGAGTAATTAACCATGATTTTAGATGATTACAAAATACCGGGCAAAAATTTGAGTGTATCCGGAGGCCTTGAGTTACGTACAGAGGATATCGCCGGTGAATCATGTGCCACAGACTCTGTTGACAAAGGGATAAAACCTAAAACGCTCAGGGTTTCTTGTGATATTCCGTTTAAGGATTCCGGGAAGCTAAAAGAACTTATCAAGATAGCTGAGGCAAAAGACAGCTCCGGAGAACGGAAAATTTACACGGTCACTCATCGCACCGCAAATGCCGCCGGCGTCCGGCAGGTCCGTTTTTTTGAGCATTTCAACTGGCGGGAGGACAGGCGTTTATTGATGTGGCAGGTATCGTTTACCCTGCAGGAATATCTCAGTAATCCGGAGCGGACCGAAAACAGGGAAACAGCCGACATGACCACTGATGTCACTCAATACCAAACCATTTTAGATCAGACCGAAAGCATCGCATGAAGCTCATAAAACGGATAACGGTTGCAGGTGTGGAAGTCGGCCTTGTCAGAGAGCATGTGTGGCTGGATGTATCCACCCCGGGGCGGGCCGATTTCACTGTTCGCAGTTCAACGCCACTGTCAGGCGTGGTCCAAATGTGGCTGGGTGTTGCCGGGCGGTCAATGATGGAATATTTTACCGGTATCATTTTACGCAGCACAACCGTGGACGGATCACAGCAACGAATTTTTTGCCGGGAATTAACCGGTGTCCTACTACAAATTATCCCTGTTTCTATTCGGAAGGCATCCATGCGGGATATTCTCAGCGTGTATAGCCGGAAAACCGGATTAACATTTTTAGTGCCGGATCAGAGCTATGCGGATACGCCATGCCCTGCTTTCCAAACACATGGAAGCGGCCTTCACGGGTTGGATGCACTTGGCAGTATTTTCGGGATAAAGGATTATATCTGGCAGCAGCAGGGGGACGGGAATGTGTTTGCAGGATCATGGGCAGACAGCAAATGGGCGGATAAATCCGTTACCGTCCCGGAAAAATTCTTCCAGGACATCCAGCTCAACGGAACAAAAACCATGCAGGCGGCACCAGGCCTGCGCCCGGGCGTAAAGCTGAACGGCGAATATATAACCAGCCTGCAATTGCAGGAACACTATATGGTGGTATCATGCGCGACGCAATTAAACGCATAGTGCTCAGGATGTTCCCGGAGCTGGCCGGCGGGTACCACCTGGACCGGTACGCCAGGATCCTGAAAATATCAGACCCGCCAACCGAAGGCGTGAAGTGTGACCGATTCAGACCATACTGGGCGGCGGACATCGAAATCCTGACCCCGGATGGAGAAAAGGCCGAAGGATTTCCAAAATATGAAGACGTTCCCCTGCCGGTACCCATGGCCGGGAACAATGAAGGCGTATTCTTCTGGCCCCGGCCCGGGACAATTGTCACGGTCAGATGGATAGAAGGCAGACCGGACCACCCGGTAATCCAGCACGTCTACCCCATGGGGCTGACGCTGCCGGCAGTCCCGGACAATATGGCCCGGTGGCAGCAGCGTGATGGTGTCCATCAATATGTGGATGCCCCCGGGAATTGGGAACGGAAAACAGACCAGGAGATCCGGGACACAGCCAAAACCATCACCGAAACCACCACAGGCACCAGAACAGAAACCGTGGGAGGGATATCGTCAGAAAACGTCACCGGATCGAAAAGTGAGACCATCGGGGAAACAAAAACGGTAACCGCCGGGGCCGCATATATTGTCACGGCACCGGTGATAGAAATGAAATCCCAAACCGGGATCAGTCTGCTGCCCACCTTGTTAGATGCCTATGACGCAATTCAAACGGCCCTTGAGATCCTTGCAACACATACCCACCCAAGTGTTGGGAGTGTGCCGTCTGAACAGACAGAAATCCAGGCGGAAGCGAATTCTCTTGATGAAAGCATATCTGCGCTAAGCAGCCTGAAAGGCTAAAAAAAGAAATAAGGATAGAGAAGCTGCCCCGGTCAGTGCGGTAACACTGCCGGAGCGAATGGACTCCGATCAGCCCAGACATCACAAAGTGACAACTTCCCTGCTCGGACCGAGCAAGGGGGGATATATCAAGCTGAAAGGAGTTTGTCCATGAAAAGTCCCCTTGCCTACATCGGAGGCAAATCAAAACTATCGAAACAAATCATTTCATACATGCCCGATCACAAAGCTTATTGCGAAGTCTTTGCCGGCGGCGCATGGGTGTTTTTTAGAAAAACACCGTCCAAAGTTGAAATCATCAACGACCTGGACGGGGACCTGGTCTCTTTTTACAGGGTGGTGCAAAATCACCTTGAAGAATTTTTAAAACAATTCAAGTGGCTGCTTGCGTCCCGGGAGTGGTTTGAAGACTGGAAATCCCAACTTGATGGCCGGGGTTTGACCGACATCCAAAAAGCGGCCAGGTATTATTACCTCCAGCGCCTGGCATTTGGCGGCAGAGTTCGGAACCGTTCGTATGGCGTCCAAACAGATGGACCACCAAGAATAAATCTCCTGCGCCTTGAAGAAGAGATGTCCGAGGTTTACCTTCGCCTGTCCGGCGTCCAGATTGAAAACATGTCCTGGAAAGATCTCATTACCAGGTACGACAAGCCGGATATTTTGTTTTACTGTGACCCGCCATATTATCAATGCCCGGATTACAAGCACAACTTTGACCTGGACGACTTTCAAGACCTGGCCGAAGCGCTGTCAGGGATCCAGGGCAAATTCATGTTAAGCATCAATGACCATCCAACTATTCGCGAAGTATTCAGTGCGTTCAACGCCAAAGAGGTAACCTTGCAATACACAGTCTCCCAGACAGGCCCGACCGATGCTAAAGAATTGATCTTCTCAAACTTCGATCTGAAAGAGTACAAAGAGCTCGACCTGTTCACTGTTTAATCCCCCACCACTTACTTAAAAGCCAGGGCCCAACGTCAAACTGACGCTGGGCTCTATATTTTTGGGCGATCCACCAACCCACCAGCCAACCACCAGCCAAGCTGACAAAAAAAATCCAAAGCCCCAAAAAAAATCACTCCTCCGCACCTCACCTGCCGCGTTTCGGGGCGTTTTTTTGGCAATTACGGGGTCCTGGCAAAGGTGGTTGTGTGCCTTGTGGCTGTAGGCGGTTGAGGCAATACTCGGCATTGCAAAGATTGCGGAGTATCGCTGAAAATGGAAATTTCGGCGTTTTAAGAAAATATGAATTGAATTAAATGAAAGCTTTTATAGGCGGGGCTTTGGCGTGTTTTTTTCTGGCGAACCTTCACCATTGAAGAGGTGTTTGTGGTGAGGATTCGCCAGGGCGGGATTAGTCTATGCAAACGTTTAACATGCGCATAGGCTGTGTTCTTCAAAGGTTTCTTGTTTGTAACAGAGATCACAGAGGAACCGATTGCCGCTTGCAATTTTCCGCGCACCGCAGCAGGAGCACATCCGTTCTGTTGATCCACTGGTGCGTGGCATCTGTTCCGGCATCCTGGCAATGCGTGAAATTGTGCTTTGGGGAACATTGTAGATCATGGCAACATCAATCTGGCGGAGTCCTTCGTCAAGCATGTGTTTGATTTCTTGAACAGGTAGGCTTTGTTTTGTGTGCATGAATTTCCTCCTTTTTGCCCCGGGAGGAATATAAAAGGCCCATCCCGGGAACGGGTATGGGCCGATGATTTGCGAGGTGAGATAATTATTTTTAGCTTATTGACTTTATGCTGTCAATCATAGTTGTGTTTAAGCGGCACCTATCTTTGGGAATGGGATTATGTCGTATTTGACGTTGCAACCGCCTATTAGGTAATGGATGCCTGTTCGGTATAGGAGGCAGTTGAAATGTCTGATCTGGTCAATGAATTTGAATGATAAGGGTATTGTTTCGGCTATGGCCTCTTCGGCCATCATCATTGCGTCCTTTAATACGCCTTCGTCCCAGGATGTTGCCATGTAGTCAAAAATGTTCGGTGCCCTGGCGTTTGGGCGAGTCGGGCCGCTGCACATGCCCGGTTTGATTGTGCCTTGGAGATCGAAAATAAGAAAATCATCCGGCCAGGCCTTTGTGCATGAGTGGCAGATTACTTCCCATTGGCGCGGTTCTTTTGGGCTGAGGATTGTATTTCTCTCGGACCCCGGCGGATTTTTCGAGTTTTTTTTAAGGAACTCTTTCTTTCTATTTTCCGTTTTATGATCTCATGCACTTCGTCGAATCCATCCTGGTCAATCTCTCCCAAAATCAGCAGATCTTCATTGATTTCCTTTGTTTTTTCAGGACGCTTAAATCCTTTAACGATATCTTGATGCTCTGCTATTACGGATTGATTTTGGGATAATGGTTCTTGAGTTTCATTAGTTTTTTGGGCGGTCTCTCCAAATAGTAACCAATTGGGTTCTACTTTAAACAATTCAATGAGCCTGGTGATGGCCTTGTATGAAGGTTCGTATTTATGGGTTTCCAGTCCACCAACATTCCCTTTTGAAAACCCTGTTTTTTCAGCAAATTGAGCCTGGCTTAGATTGTTGGTAAGGCGAATATAAGCAATACGTCCACCTATAGTTGACAAGTCTAACTCTGATATCTGTGTTTTTTTTCTTGACATCACTCTTAAATCTGTGTGATACAACACTCACATTTTAGTGTAAAAAAATAACGCAAAACGACCTAATTTAAAAAAGGAATCACAATGCTAAAGCAAAACATGACTCCTCAAGAAATCATCAACACCCTTAAAGACCTTGGTATAAGTCAATCCGGTCTTGCAAGGGATCTTAACCGTTCCCCTTCCCATGTCGGCCGGGTGATAAATGACCCGAAACGCAGCTGGCCTATGGCATGCCACATTGCCAAAGCACTTGGCAAAAAACCGGAAGAGGTATGGCCCGAAATATTTGCGCCGAATCAGCAAGCCCCTAAGGTTGGCAGACCTTTGGGACGGGGTATTTTTACTCATAATGCGGCGCAATGTTTCGAAAGTTAAACATATTACCCCTATCTCACATTATTTTTCAACCACCAATTGTATTATCCGCCGCGCCGGATGAATACAAAATATTAGAATCGGAGGTTTTTTCATGCTGTATTCCGATGACCAAATCAAAATTCTGGAAGCTGTTCAGGCATCAGTAAAAAAGCACGGCGTCAAGATGCTGGCATCAAAGCTGTTTATCACTCCACAGACTTTATATGCGGATGTGGATCCCAAAAGTATTGGCCGCAGGACGAATAAGCTTGGGGTATTGGACTGGCAGGTGATCCTTTCAGAATCCAAAGACCTGTCAAGCCTTGATGCGCTGGAGCAGTCATTAGGGCGTATCGGCCTTCCGGTGCCGATTCCTTCCGAAGATATGGCAGACAAATCATGGGTTGAGTACTGCGCTCTGGTTGTCAAAGAGTCTGGTGAAGCGGTGGCGGAAGTCGCAAAGGCCATTGTTGATGGACTCATTGACGATACAGAGTTAAGCAATTGTATCAAAGAAACATATGAGGCGATGGAAGCCCAGGCCGCATTATACCTGGCCCTGAAAAAATTGGAAGAAACCAGAAATATACCATTGTATTGAAACCAACCGGGCCGATGATTGCCGGGGTGAGAGCCGCATTTTTGAGGCCCGGTTTGTTTCAAAAAAAAGGAGCTTGTCATGCCAGGTATGAAAACTCGCGCGTATTCGGATGAACAAATTGATTATATTAAAAAGGTATTAAATACCCATCATCAAATCATTCAGTGTGTTGTAAAAAGTTTCTCTTCCACATCTGTCCAGGTCAATCTTGACGCCGTCTCCAAAGTTGTTTCTGACGAAAATGCCACCTGCCTGCGTGTACTTGATACGGGATATTCATATGTACAAAAATGATAACAGCAACCGGGTGGATGAAATTGTCCGGGCCCTCAGGGATGACTCTCGCCTGCAGTTAGTTGATAAGGGTGGATACCTAAGAGATGGCATCTGTCCCGCTTGCGGGAAAAAAGAGCTTTATGTCAGAAAATCACAGCCGTTCCGCATTGCCTGTGGGCGCGAAAACAAGTGTGGCGCATCCTGGACGGCAAAGGAACTGATGCCACACCTGTTCGAAAATTGGGAAAAACGATTTCCACCCACAGAAGAAAGCCCAAATGCCACAGCCAGTGCATATCTGCGTGAGGACCGTGGGTTTGATATTACCAGATGCCACACATGGTATACCCAGGAGAGCCATAGGCTTAAATCAGGCGATTATGTTCCTACTGTACGATTTTATATTGACAAAGGACGGACAAGATACTGGGAGCGCCTTATTGGTAAAACCAAAGAGGATGGTCAAAAAGCTCATTTTGGCGGACGCAGAAAACAGAATGGATCATTGTATCAAGGTGATGCATGGATGCCACCGGGACAGACCTTGAAACATGGTGACAGTGTTTTCATCGTTGAAGGCATTTTCCACGCAATCGCGCTTGAGCATGCAGGCAAAAAAGCGGCAGCGGCCTTTACATCTAATTGTTTTCCGGCAAATTTCATTAATGAGCATAAAAGTATAGGAGTTAAATGGATATTAGCTCTTGACGGAGACAACGCCGGCCGCAAGTACATGAAGTTACACCGGGAGAAACTCCTTCAAATAAAAGAACATGTTGAAATATGCCTTCTTCCTGATGATGGGAAAGACTGGGATAAACTATGGTATGAAGGCAAACTGAATGACGACTTTTTCGACAAGTGTTTATACCATGGACGTCTGTTTACCTCCTGCAGTGTAGTAGAAAAAGCTTGGCATACCTTCTGCCGGAATCCGACACAACGCATATTGACTATTGATTATAACAATTCGCTTTGGGAAATTGAGGTGGATTCAAAGTTTGCTGCAGAGCTTCACGAAGAAAACATCATTTTGACATCGCCGGAAGGATTCGAGCGGTTCCGTATAGCTTGCACAGTTGACCAAATCTGCACGGTTTTCCCACGATTCGTTTACATTGAAAAGGATGAACTGGTTGGTGACCAAAAATATGTTTTCCAAGTATCGTATGAAAACAAATCCGATACCCACACGATTGACATTGAGGGAACATCCTTAAGCAGTGCCGAGGCCTTCCACAAGGCGTTGCTCAATAATACAAACGGGGGGATGTATTCAGGCAGTTCCAAAGCATTCAAAGCTATGACTAAAAAATGGTTTCGGCGTCGAATGATGACTGTAAAATCAATACAGTACATAGGCTACGAAAAAAAGTCAGGGGCCTGGGTGTTCCATGACCATGCCTTTCTTAACGGCCGGAAGATCGCAAAGAATGAGTTTAATTATTTTGACTTGGGGTCTATAGGCGTCAAACCAAAAATGAACACATTCGAGATCAACACTGATGGAGAATTCAATCCAAAATGGTTGCCGAACTATATACGTACATTCAGTAATCAGGGGCTATGCGTTCTTGTCTTCTGGCTTGGCAGTCTGTTCGCACAGCAGATCAGGGCAAAACAAAGCAGTTTTCCTTTCCTGGAGTTCACAGGCGAAGCCGGCGCAGGAAAGACAACGGTACTTAAATTTTGCTGGAAATTGCTTGGCCGCGGTGGAAGTTACGAAGGGTTGAATATCAACAACACAAATAAAAGGGCAAAAAGAAGACTTTTTGAACAAATCTCAAATTTACCCATGGTCATCATCGAATCTGACCAGGGCAGCATGGTCGCAGGTAAATCAACGCAGTTCAACTATGAATCGCTGAAAGATCTATATGAAGGTGGCCCTCCTGGAACAATAGCTGTCGCCACCAGGGACAATGCCACAAAATCACAGAATTTTTTAGGCACATTGGTATTTAGCCAGAATGAGTCAGTCACTGGTGGAGAACCGATACTTTCCAGAATCGTTCATTTGCATGCAGATAAAAAACACCATACCAACAGCACAAGGGAACTTTCCAGGTGGTTCGAACAACAGAAAGTATCTGATGTTTGCGGCTTCCTTGATGTTGCGCTTAAAAACGAAAAGAACATTCTTGATACCGTGTTTTCAAAATTCGAATCCATGGAGACATTTTTTGAACAGCGCGGGGTTACTCACAGGCGCGTCATAAAATGTCATGCCCAGGTTGCAGCGGTGGCACACGCCATGAAAATCATTTTTCCGAATTTCACAGATGAAATGCTTCGTTCGTTTTTAGACTATCTGGTTGACAGGGCGCTTGAAAGGACAAAGCGATGCGAGGCGGATCATCCGACCGTAGATAAATTCTGGGACACTTTTGAATTCATAAATGGAGAAATGACAGGCGGTAGCCTGAATATCTCCAAGGATAAAGAAGAAATCGTTTTCAACTTAAACATGTTCAGGGCTCAGTGCCATGCCTACAGTCAGGAACTCATGGATTTGACAGAATTAAAAAGATTATTGCCATCCAGTAAACGACACAAATTCGTCACCAAAAATAAGCCTGTATGGAGTCCGACTGAACAAAAAACCATGCGGTGCTGGGTTTTTAAGGCCAAATAGAAATGGAAGAAACATGTTCAACCTGTAAGTGGGAACTTTCATGCATTTTCAGTGTTCCCAATAGGAATGAATTTTTTGAAGGATGCTGGACCGAAAAAACAAAGGAGAGCAACATGGATCACAGAATGGCAGCGATGGTGAATTGTTCGACAAAAACAAACCAGGTGTTTAACAAAAAAATAGAAAGATACAAACGTCAAAAACGAAATCTTTTTTCATACACTGAAAAAATAATGGCGGCCATGATGTGTCCGGATTTGTATCTGGAATTGATGCCCCCCAAATATATCGACAAACCAATGGCTGCATATTTTAAGGTGCTTGATTCTGCCCAACGCGCCGTTGTTAAGACTCATTATGGATTAATTTAATACCGGATAAAGTTGAATGGATATTTTAATCGCCTGTGAATATTCCGGCCGGGTCCGGGACTCATTTTTAGCAAAGGGGCACAATGCCATGTCCTGCGATTTACTGCCGACACAATCCCCAGGGCCGCATTATCAAGGAGATGTCATGGATGTCATAAATGATGGTTGGGATATGATGATCGCCCACCCGCCATGCACCTATCTGGCTGTATCAGGAAACCGGTCCTTTTTGAATAATCCAGAGAGATGGCAACAGCGCCTGGACGCAATGCTTTTTGTCCATACTCTGCTTAATGCCGACATTGAAAAAATTTGCATTGAGAACCCGCAGGGAGTTATTTCCACCCACATTCGGCCACCGGATCAATATATCCAGCCTTATGAATTTGGCTATCCAGAGTCAAAAAAAACCGGATTGTGGCTGAAAAATCTTCCTCTGCTCCAGCCTTCTAAAATTGTTGAACCGGTCTGGATAGAAACGGCAGATGGGAAACGTCACTCTCCAACTCACGCAAGGATTAAGGATGCCAAAATCAGGAGTCTGACCTATCAAGGCATTGCTGATGCCATGGCGGATCAGTGGGGCAGTGCCAGCGAATATGTAGCCCCCGTCGTACCAGATAGAGTGGAAATCCAGATGGATCTTTTTGCAGAATCAATTTAATGGGCTGAACTATAGCCGTGGAGGAAAAAACAATGTTTACAGATGACATCGCAGAAAAATTTAAAGCACGGTTCGGTGAAATATTCCGGCCATCAAACGGCACGGAAGGGATGATCTTTTTTAATCAATTTTGTGACCAATGCAAAAAAATATCTCATTGTGAAATCATCGGCAAAACCATGGCACTTGACATGGAAGATCCGGGATACCCGACCGAATGGCTGTACGGAGAAGATGGACAGCCGTGTTGCACTGCGTTTGAACAGGAATCCGTTCAAGAGGAGATAAAATTTATCAGGAATGGAAACAGTTGGTATAAATTACGAAGGCATAATGAATTGCCACGGCAGTAACTGTCTGCCGTGGCAAAGGGAAGAAAGGAGGCGCTCCTGAAGAAAGAGCGTTTTATACTAATAACTTATGCATAATTATTTGTAAATTAGGATTTAAATAGAAATGATAGAAATTATAAATAATCCAATACAGGATGTAATTAATATTTGCCAGGAGCTTTATCCGGAGAAGGTTTGCACATTGGTCTTTGTCAATGGACTTAAAGAAAAAGAAGACGCATGGGCAGTAACATTTTGGTCTGAAGATGGATGCAAACCAGAGATCTCAATTGATGTGTCGGCACCATATTCGGCTTGCGTTGAACTTATAGCCCATGAATTTGCTCATGTTGTTGCCGGTGAAGATGCCGGCCATAACGATGAATGGGAAAAAATTGTTTCAGAAATAAATATTGCGTTTAATAGCGCTCAGGATGATGCGGCCGCAAAGGAGGGATGATGGAGTGGTCAACGGCATTTGCAATTGTAGGGTGCGCCTGGGCGTTAGCCTGGTGCATAGTCAGATCATAAATCAACACAATGATGTATTAAATTTACAGAAACCATCATGAAAAACAGCAGATACGAGATACCAACCCGGCGATGGCCCGGGTCTAAAGAGTACGATTTAACCGGCTTGCAAATCGGCAACCTTAAAGTGATCGGATATTACGGCGACAAATCCAGGGCCAACCGAGGCAGTGCCTGGGTGTGCCGGTGCGCTTGTGGCCGGCATGAAGTGCGGCGTAGTCAGTCTTTACGGCGTGGCGTTGCTGATGTTTGCCAGGCTTGTCAGGCTGAAAAAAAGATAGTTGCTGAATAGGATAAACATTGACCGGACCCGATATAGATACACTTGCCGCTAAGATTGCTGAAAGACTCACCGCATTGCCAAGGTGGATGAAGCTAAAGCAGGCTGTTCTGTATTCAAACATCGGGAAAGATCGTTTAATAACACTTGCGAAATTAGGTCATATAAAAGGCGGCCAGGATACAGATTTAAAATCAAAACCATGGATTTTTGACCGAAAATCCATAGATGAATACAGGTCAAAGCAAGTATCAAACTCACCCCAAAATGATGCTGAAGAATTCGCCCTTGATTTTATTACAAAAATCGGTCTTTAATACGCCCATGAATACTTTCAAGGTCAATGATTTTCGTGTGTACCGCCGGACCGAAGGCGGGACATGGCAAATTGAATTGACCCGTACAAAACGATATTCGCTTAAAACAAAAGACCGTGATCAGGCCGAGGAACGGGCAAAGGCGATCATCGGAAAATATCTGCTTGGTAAGATCCAGTCCCTGGAAACATACAAAAATTTAAATCTGTCCGCCTACCTGAAACAATTCTTAAGGGATAAGGATTTTGACTCAATTAAAACGGAAAAGGCATACAAAACCGCAATCAATGCCTTTAAAGCCTTTAAAGGTGACATACCCATTCGATCCATCACCACCCAGGACATCAAAGATTTTAAAAACGATCACCGTGCCAAGCGCATGGACGCTCGCAAAGGCAAAACAGAAAAAGTCTCTATCAATAGTTACCTGCGCCATATTAAAGCCGTCTTAAGAAAGGCTAAAGACGACGGGATCATTCAATCGGTACCAAAAATTGAAATGTATAAGCTGCCAAGGACACAGCCGGTCATTTTATTGGAAGATGCCAAAAAGAAAATCTTTAAGTTGATGGCCAAAGATGATCCGCGAATGCTTAATATTTGCAAGTTCGCTTTATTTACCGGATGCAGGAGATCCGAGATTGTATCGGCCAGATGGGAAAATTACCGTGGGTTTACCCTTAAAGTTATCGGCAAGGGCGGCAATGAAAGAACCGTACCACTCATTCACCAGGCCAAAAAATACATGGGAAGGCCACAAAAAAAAGGCCCTATTTTTTGGCAAGCCCATCCGGACACATATACCCACTATTTTAAAAAATATGCTGTTAAATGTGGAGTCCATAACGTAAGCTTTCACAAAATGCGGCATACGGCAGCAACTGAAATGTTAGAGGCTGGTGTACCCATGCACGTTGTGCAAAGCATACTTGGACATACTGATATTGCAACAACCCAAATTTATGCCCAGGTCATGGAAAAATATATGGCAAAAGAGATGGAGAAGTATGGAACATATTTGGATCAAAAATGATAATTTGCGCACAAATTTGCGCACAAACGGTATGAAACCCGCATGGTTATTGGCTTTAACCAATACCTCTTAATCAGTAGGTCCTCCGTTCGATCCGGAGATGGCCCACCATTGAATTTAATGGTCCGTAAGCTTTTTAAGCTTACGGGCCTTTTTGCTGGACTAAAGCAAACCTGCGTAACCCAATCAACTCTGCACCCCAATTTGCACCAAAAAAATTAAGCAAAGATAGTTTGATATCTCAATCTTTGGCCCATGACTTTGCCCGGTCCACAGCTTTTTTCCAGCCTCGCAGGCATTCATCCACCTTTTCCTGGCTTTGGTTCAAATGAAAGCAACGGTCTTGTTGCCAGAAAGATTTAATCTGGTCCATGTCCGCCCATAGGCCGACAGCAAGGCCGGCAAGGTAAGCCGCCCCCATGGCGGTGGTTTCCACATGCTTAGGGCGGCATAAGGAGACGCCCAGGATGTCGGCCTGGAACTGGCATAGATAATTGTTCGCACTGGCCCCGCCGTCCACTTTAACGGTTTTTAATTTAATACCCGAATCCTTAACCATGGCACCAATCAAATCATTAGCCTGGTAGGCAAGGGATTGAATCCCGGCCCGGATAATATGATTTTTTGTTGTTCCCCGGGTAATGCCCAACATAGCGCCCCTGGCATAGGGATCCCAATAGGGGGCGCCTAAGCCCACAAAGGCCGGAACAATGTAAAGCCCTTCGGATGAGTGAACGGCTGTGGCCATCTCTTCGGTTTGGGCCACATCGCTGAAAAAATTCAGGTCGTCCCGCATCCACTGCAGCAGTGCACCGGCAATAAATACCGAACCTTCCAGGGCATAGGTGACGTCATCGCCGATCTGCCAAGCGATGGTTGTGAGCAGTCCCGAGGGCGATGTAATGGCTTGACCCCCGGTATTCATCAGCATAAAGCAGCCGGTCCCGTATGTGATTTTTGTCATGCCTTTTTCAAAAGCGGCCTGTCCGAACAGCGCGGCCTGCTGGTCTCCTGCGACACCGGCAATGGGGATTTCATGCCCAAACAGCTTTTTGTCGGTTTTGCCGAATATGCAGCATGAAGCCTTAACTTTGGGAAGAATTTCTTCGGGAATCTCCAATTTTTCCATCAGGACCGGATCATACTTGAGATTATGAATGTTGAAAAGCATGGTGCGGCTCGCATTGCTAACATCGGTGGCATGGACGGCACCCGCCGTCAACTTCCAGATCAGCCATGCGTCTACGGTGCCCACTTTCAGTTTTCCTTTATTGCACAGTTCCCTGGCTTCTATGCTTTGTCGCAAAATCCAGCGGATTTTGGACCCGCTGAAATAGGCGTCGGTCACCAGGCCGGTTTTTTCTTTGATGACTTTATCAAATCCCTCAGCCTTTAACTGGTCACAATACTCCGCAGTCCGGCGGCATTGCCAGACAATGGCCTTGCCCACAGGCGTTCCTGTTTCTTTGTTCCAGGCAATGATGGTTTCCCTCTGGTTGGCAATACCGATGGCAGCCACATCACCCAGGTTGAGCTTTGCCTGTTTAAGGACGGCATCCATTGTATTTTTCTGGGATCTCCATATATCTTCGGCGTCCTGCTCCACCCAGCCGTCTTTGGGGTACTGACAGGAGAACGCTTCGCTTGCCACAGCAACGGCTTCACCCGTTTCATTATAAAGTATTGTACGGGAACTCGTTGTGCCCTGGTCCAGGGCCATTATAAATTGGGGCATGGGAACCTCCTGAAAATTTCTGATTGTCATCTGCTTTTTATGTCAGCAGATACTCTTTGGCCAAACCGACATATGCATTCACCTGGTCCATCTGCCATTTGCGGTCATATCCCAGTTCCTCCGCCATGATCCTGGCCACTTCTGGTGCTGCATCAATACTGGCCCGGGCATCCAGAAAAAGGGTGCGGCTGCGCCGGGCTAAAAAATCCTCCACGGTTCTGCCCATCTCTTCTCTGACCGCCCAGATCACCTCCGCTCGAATGTAAGAGAGATTTTTATGGAGTTTTTCACCCATGGCCGGATCTGCGTTGACGATTTTTTTGATATAAACGGCATCGGACCCATAGTAGCTTAAGGGGTCGTGTTCATCGAAATGCTTTAACCATCCATGAATTCTTAGATCTTTGGTGATACAGTGCTGATCTTTGAGTCCTGCCACCAGAGCTGCCTGGTTGACGGTATCTTCGGCCATTTTGCGATACGTGGTCCATTTGCCGCCGGTGATGGTCACAAGTCCCGATTCCGACACGACTAAATAATGGTCCCGGGAGATGGCTGCCGTGCTTTTTCCCTCTCCGGCTTTAACCAGGGGGCGAAGTCCGGCAAAAACGCTTTGAACGTCATCCCTGGTGGGATCTTTGGTTAAATAGACGGCCGCATGATCAAGGATAAACTTGATTTCCTCCTCCAATGCCCGGGGCTCCAGGCTCACATCCTGTACTTGCGTATCCGTGGTGCCCACGACGACCTTGTCATGCCATGGCACGGCAAACAACACCCTGCCGTCCGTGGTTTGGGGCACCATGACGGCTGAATCGCCAGGAAGAAATTCCTTATCCAGAACCACATGAACCCCCTGGCTGGGCGTAATGATGGATTCAGCGTCGGGATTTTCCATTTTAAGAACCTCGTCGGTAAAAACACCGGTGGCGTTGACCACCACCCGGCTGTGAATTTCATACGCTTCACCGGTTTCCATATTTTTTGCGGTTACCCCGTCAATCATTTCACCGGCCCGGGTAAACCCGGTCACTTTCATGTAATTGACAGGCACTCCGCCATGCTCAACCATGGTTTGGGCCAGGTTCACAGCCAGGCGGGAATCGTCAAATTGAGCGTCAAAATAGACCACGCCCCCGCGCAGCCCCTCGGGTTCCAGGGTGGGAATCCGCTTTAATGTTTCTTCTTTGGAAAGGTGTTTGGAAGATCCAAGTCCCAGTCTGCCGGCCAACAGGTCGTAAACTTTCATACCGGCACCGTAAAAAGGGCCGTCCCACCACTCATAGTTGGGTACGATAAATGCCTGATGACTGACCAGATGCGGGGCGTTGCGAATTAAGAGACCCCGCTCATGCAGGGCCTCAAGGACCAGGGAGATATTGCCCTGGCGCAAGTACCTTACCCCGCCGTGCACCAATTTTGTCGACCGGCTGGATGTTCCTTTGGAAAAATCGTGTTGTTCCAACAGAAGCGTCTTATATCCCCTTGATGCGGCATCCAGTCCCACACCCAATCCGGTTGCCCCGCCACCGATAACAACAAAATCCCAATAGCCGTCATATCCTGCTATTTTTTTAATCATTTCTTCACGATTCATAGCGGACTCCTGTTTTTCAAAAAAGGCAATAAATGATTGATCAGTTTTATCCGGTACCGGGCCTAAAACCAAATTCTGTGCCGGATAGTCTTAGGCGCATGGGAATAGAAAGATGCCAAAGCAAATGCAAATAATACCCCGGGCACTGCCGGAATCCAGCCATGCAGAGCCATGCCGATGATACCTGTTTTTACAAGGGTGACGACACCCGCCGCTTCCCTGAGTAACTGCCGGTGCCGGAGTGCTTCTGTGAGCATCAGCAAACATCCGGAAGTCCCTGCTAAGACCAGGTAGGACCAGGGCAGATCCGCCCGGAGCAGAAAAGCACCCAGGCAGACAGCCGCTCCGATTTGATGCACTGCACGCACAATGATGGAAAGCATCATCATCCAATAGGGGCGGTCCGCTGTTCGTCCTATACGAATATTTTTGATTTTGCGGACATTTTTTTTGGGGTCGGCAATCATACCATCCTTATTTATACTGATAGTTAATACAGAATATGTATTTGTTGGCGTAACGCCGAGGGTGGCTAAAAATACAAGCCGATGGGCAATTTGTTTTGATCTTGGGCCTAGGATGCTGTTGCCGATACAAAGGAAACAATTTCCCTCTTCGTTAAACCCGTCGTGATTCTATATCGTGTCCCTTCTATGCCGGGTTCACTAAAGTCCACTTTGCCATCCTGGGGGGTATAGCCTCTCCACGGAGTGGCGCGCGGCCGAAAAGCTGTTAACCGGATAAGTTCATTAGTTTCAAGAATAAAAAAGCAGTGAATACTAGATGTTCTTCCCCAGATTTTAAAAACCAGTTTCCCAATATACTCCATAGGGGCAATATCTGAATATTTATATTTTTGGGGATTTAAGCCATCCTCCACGGCATCTTTAAATCGATATGCTTTAGATCCACAAATGACATCTTCTTTTTTCAGCGCCGCATATGTAAACGTTTTTTCTCCAACGCGCGGTTGCATAAACTTAAAAATAGACCGGGTTTCACAATACTCAATGAATTCTTCAGCGTCTTTTTTAGGGAATTTTCGTTGAATCAATAACTTACCGGATTCGGGGCATGTTTGTTGCGCGCAAAAAGACCGTCCTAAAAAATTGGTACCTGGCGTGCTTGTTATTTTTTGAATTCTTTTAATGGACACGCCCAAACGATTTGCGATTTCGCTGAAGGAATACGCATCTGTATATAGGCTTTCAAATGCTTGTAAAGATGATACAGGCACATTAATATTCGGCATGCTCGCACTTGTATCGACTTCAGAAAAAATATCCGCGTGAGTATCTATAATTTGTAATACTTGAATCGAACCAACCCCTATGACAAGCGCTGCCTCTTCCAATGAACATGTTTCATTCATTCCGTTCTGACTCCGTACACATAAAGGTCTTCTATCCGTATACCCAAAAAGATAAATGTCATATTAAAAAGGTGGCGTCAAGTTCAGCGTTTTTGGCCCGGAAGATAAGGCCCATGTGTTGATAGGCCAGGCCGGCCCATGGTCGTTAATTCGCATGGTCTTTGTCTGTGTCATTGAGGATGCTTGTTAAAAGCAGGCCTATAAACAAAAAAAACATGCCGAGCAAAGATATTGATGTTAGTTGCTCTTTTATCAAAAAAATACCGAGCATGGCGGCGGTTAATGGTTCGGCCAGGGTTAATGTGACAGCATCTGTTGGTGGTATTTTTGTTAAACCGTATGCAAATAACGAATACGCAATTGCTGTGGCAACAATGCCTAACTGGGAAACAACGGCGATGCCCCGAAGCGTGCTTAACCATGTTAGATCATAAAAAAGGAGGGTGGGTAATAAAATCAGGCCGCTTAGAAAAAATACAATCCCGTTAACAGCCGCCACACTTGAGTTTTCAAGCAGTTTCTGGGAGGCTTGAACATACACTGCATAGGACAGGCCTGCGCCAAGTGCCAAAACGGCTCCGTTAAGGTTCACCTTTATTTGTCCCTGACCGCTGAAAAGCATTACACAACCCAAAATGGATATAACGGTTGAAATAATCCAGTTCTTACCAGGCTTTTTGCCTTTAACCCATTGAAAAAGGCCTGTGAAAACAGGGGCGCTGCCAAGTGCTATAACCGTTCCGATCGCCACGCCTGTTAATTTGACCCCTAAAAAAAACGTTGGTTGATAGGCTGCCATGGGTACCACAGCCAAAAGCATTGCACGTTTATTAATATTTTTAAAAACCAGGCGTTTTTTGAAAATAGCAGCTGTAAACAAGAGTGATCCGCCGATGATCATTCGAAGCGTTCCGATGGCTATGGGATGGGCAGATGCCGGAGCAAATGCCTGGGCAGATCCTGTCGTTCCCCACAGTACTGCAGCCAGTAATACATATATTGGCGCAGGTATCTTCATAACATGAATTCCTTCCACAGAAATATTTTAAATGTTCAGTGTTTAGTGGGCAATAATGAGATCAAAATCTGCCTGTAAACCATTTTTTTATTTTACAATATGGAGTGATAAGAAATAATTATATTGAACGAAATTGACATGGGAAAAAAATGTAGCTTTAATTCAAATGGAGATCGTTGGTTGCCAATTGCATTATGACAAATTTTGGGTAAGATATTGCCCGGGAGTTAGGCCATATCTTTCTTTAAACCGCCGGGAAAGATGACTTTGATCCGAAAAACCTGATTCAAGTGCAGCATCAACTATGCTCTGGCCGGATAAAAGACGCTTGCGTGCGTGCTCAAGCCTTAGCTGAACAAGATACGCATGCGGTGATAATCCCTTTTTCTGTCTGAAAAGCCTGATCAAATGGTAGGTGGTGCAATTGTTTATTGAAGATAGTTCATTGAGCGTAATATTCTTTTTTATATTAGCATGGAAATAATCAATGGTTCTATCAACTCTTTCTTCGGATGTGTCTGTTTGTCGATCAAGAAATTTTTCGTTTTGGAACGCATGCAATAAATCGGCAAAAACCAAAACCGTGTCACTTTCCAACTCTAAAGGACTGTGTTCATAAAGGTGTTTTTCGTGTAAGAGGAGGAATTTTTTCCATAAATTCGAATTTTTTAAGACGACAGTGGAGAATCCCAAATCATCACGAAACTCACCGCAAAGTTTTTGTGAAAGACAAGATAAGAATTTTTCTGATAAATAAAAACTTCTTAGATGTCTTTTCTTTTTATTACTTGGACGATTTGCATGTATGATTCCAGGTTCAATAATTGATATGGATCCAGTTTCAAGGGTGTGGCTTCCACCTTTAAGATCATAATGCTCACTTGACTCTGAATTCAACCAGAGTACATAACCATCGTGAAGATGGGGCCGGAAATGTTGATCGCCTTTACACGACAAAACTTCAAGCCCCTGATTGAATGAATTTTTGTATAAGAGACCCAATTCCCAAACGCCTGCGTGATTATTCTTCTTGATCAATTTCTTCAAGTTCGGTTTTCAATATATTCTTTTTTTACGGCGTTATCCGTAGCATGTTCACTATAGTGTTGCAATTATTTTCATCCCTGACCAATCTTCCCCTGATCCCCGTCAGGGGATCAGGGGAAGATGATATAAGGGAATCTTATTCTGTTATCGCAGCCCTGATCTTTTCCCACACCGTTTCGGGGATTTGGGCGCCCATCACCTGGCACACCTCGTATCCGCACATGGATCCCAACTGCCCGCTTTTTTCAATGGAGAGACCATTGGCAATGCCGTATAAGAACCCTGCGGCCCACAGGTCCCCTGCGCCTGTGGTGTCCACCGGTGCATTGCCTTTTACCGCCTCAATGCGGGTCACTGTATTTTTATAAGAGACGTAACTGCCCTGGCTTCCCACCTTTAAAACGGCATAGGTCACATCGGCAGACAGCTTTTCAATGGCCGCGTTTTCATTGGATTCCCCGGTGTATGCCTTTGCTTCGTCTTCGTTGGCTATGAGGATATCTACATATTTTTTGATCAGATCCGCCAGGATATCTTTGGATGCATTGACCACCTCAAAGCTTGCCAGGTCCAGTGCCACCAGGGCACCGCCTGCTTTGGCAGCTTTGACCGCGGCCATCATCAGGTCACGGTTAAACAGCAGGTACCCTTCAACCAGGGCGATGGCCGAGTCTGCAAACATCCGGCTGGTCACGCCGGCAGGGTCCAGCAGGCTTGAGGCGCCAAGATCCGTGAACATGGAACGCTGGGCATCCGGCGTTACAATAGACAGCACCTTGCCCGTGGGGGTATCAAAGGAGGTAAGCATGGGCTCCACCCGGCACTGCAGGACTTCCTTTTCAAAAATATCACCGTATTCATCTTTGCCCCGGGCCCCGATAAATCTGGCGGCCCCTCCAAGTTTCCCCACGCCCAGGATCGTGTTGCAGGCCGCACCGCCGGGGACAATAACCGGTACCTGGGATGAGGCTGAAATGATCTGCTGCTGCTCATCGGCCGTTACGTAGGTCATTCCGCCCTTTTCTTTGTTGAGTTTTTGTAAGAATTCATCGGTCTCGTTAATCAGCACGTCCACTAAAGCGGAGCCGATTCCCGTAATGGTTTTGGAACACATGCGATATCTCCAGTCTTGGTGTTTGAACTAAAAATCACCTAACTGCGGCGTTGCAGAAAAATTTGCAATCCTCACAACCATGAGGTTGCTCCGGTTGCAAATTTTCCTGCGCCTTGCATTTAGGCAATTTTTCGTCCAAACAGGGTTTATGTTAAGCATTATATGGTTAAATGTGATCATAAAATAATGATGGTTATCATCAAAAAGTCCGGCGCGCTTGTCAAGGGAATTTGTGATATTTATGCAAATATACAGATATCTTGATATATTTTTGTGAGCCGTTGACAAAGATAGTGATAAGTGTCATTAATATATTGCTTTTTAATTTCCCGCATTGGGAATTTCCCGCATTGGGTTTGATAGATTTTAAAATTCCAATTTTTGCAGCGCAGAAGCCGGGAAATCTTATAAACCAAACGCGTATGCACAACTAAATCATCAATACATCACCCCATATCAAGCGCAAGGAGATATTATGTCAGAAGACAAATCTTTTCTGTTTACATCCGAATCCGTGACCGAAGGCCATCCTGACAAGGTGGCTGATGCCATTTCAGACAGCATTCTTGATGCCATTATGGCCGAAGATAAAAAATGCCGCGTGGCCTGTGAAACACTTGTTACCACAGGCCTCGCCATGGTGGCTGGTGAAATTACAACCGATTGCTATGTGGATATTCCCGAGGTGGTCAGAACCACCATTAGAGATATCGGTTATAACTCATCCAATATGGGTTTTGACTGGAAAACATGTTCGGTCATAACCAGTATTGACCAGCAGAGCCCCGACATTGCCCAGGGGGTAAATGAAGGTGACGGACTGTTTAAAGAGCAGGGTGCCGGCGACCAGGGGCTGATGTTCGGCTTTGCGACCAATGAGACCGAAGAGCTGATGCCCATGCCCATCATTTATGCCCATAAACTGACCAAGCGGTTGACCCAGGTTCGCAAAAACGGTGCCCTTGATTTTCTGCGTCCTGACGGAAAATCACAGGTCAGTATCGAATATGTGAATGGCGTGCCTAAACGGGTTGACACCGTGGTGGTTTCCACCCAGCACTCTCCGGATGTTTCCTATGAAGATCTTAAAGCGGCTGTCATCAAAGACGTAATTAAAAAGGTGATCCCAGGAGAAATGATGGATGGCGACACCCGGTTTTTCATCAATCCCACCGGCCGTTTTGTTGTGGGCGGACCCATGGGTGACTGTGGTGTGACCGGCCGTAAAATTATTGTGGATACCTATGGTGGCCAGGGCAGCCACGGCGGCGGCTGCTTTTCGGGTAAAGACCCCTCCAAGGTAGATCGTTCCGCCTCTTACATGGGCCGGTATGTCGCCAAGAACCTGGTGGCAGCAGGTCTTGCAGATAAATGCGAAGTGCAGATCGCCTATGCCATCGGTGTCGCAGAACCTGTGTCCATGATGGTGGATTTCATGGGAACCGGTAAGATTGCAGAATCCAAAGCGTGTGAAATTGTCCGGGAGGTGTTTGACCTGCGGCCGGCAGGGATTATTGCCGAGCTGGACCTGTTGCGTCCCATTTACAGAAAAACATCTGCTTACGGACATTTTGGACGCAAAGACCCTGATTTTTACTGGGAAAGAACCATTAAGGCCGACCAGATCAGATCCCTTGCAGGGTTATAATTTAAAGGAAGAAAAAAGGAGTTTTTATGAGTCAGAAGGAAGATAACGAATGTATGAAATTGGACCTGTCTTTACCCTACAAGGTTAAAGACATTGGTCTGGCCGAAGACGGACATAAAGACATGCAGCTCTCTGAAAAGGAGATGCCCGGGCTGATGGCGATTCGGGAAAAATACGGCTCTGAAAAACCGCTTAAGGGGTTAAAAATCATGGGCAGCCTGCACATGACCATTCAGACGGCGATGCTCATTGATACCTTGTATGAACTGGGTGCGGATCTGCGCTGGGCGACCTGTAATATTTTTTCCACCCAGGATCACGCCGCTGCCGCCATTGCAGAAAAAGGGTCTGCTGCTGTCTTTGCATGGAAGGGTGAAACCATTGAGGAGTTCTGGTGGTGTACGGAACAGGCTTTGACCTGGCCGGATGGGTCCGGCCCTGATCTGATCGTTGATGACGGCGGCGACGCGACCTTGTTTGTTCACCAGGGAGTTAAGGCGGAAAAAGATCCGTCCATCTTTGACAAAAAAGCGGGCAGCATTGATGAGCGTTGCCTCATGGATCGCCTGAAGGCCAGCTATGAGAGTGATAATCAGCGCTGGACAAATATTGCCAAAAAGATCCGCGGCGTATCCGAGGAGACCACCACCGGTGTCCATCGGTTGTACCATCTTGCTTCTGCCGGAGAACTTTTGTTCCCTGCGATTAATGTCAATGATTCCGTGACAAAGTCCAAGTTTGATAATCTTTACGGCTGCCGGGAATCCTTGGCTGACGGTATCAAGCGGGCTACTGACGTGATGCTTGCGGGTAAAACAGTAGTGGTGGCCGGGTACGGTGATGTGGGTAAAGGCTGTGCCGATTCCATGAAAGGTTACGGCGCCATCGTGCTGATCACCGAGATTGATCCCATCTGCGCACTCCAGGCAGCCATGGAAGGTTATGAAGTTGTTACCATGGATCAGGCGGCAACCCGGGGCGATATTTTTGTAACCGCCACAGGTAATTACCATGTCATCACCGGAAAGCATATTGAACAGATGAAAGATGAGTCCATTATCTGCAACATCGGCCATTTTGACAGTGAGATCGAAATGAGCTTTCTGGATAACCATCCCAACGCCAAAAAGATCACGATCAAGCCCCAGGTGGACAAGTGGACTCTGCCCTCGGGCCGTTCGGTCGTCGTTCTGGCCGAAGGGCGTCTGGTTAACCTCGGTTGTGCCACAGGTCATCCCAGTTTTGTGATGAGTAACAGCTTTTCAAACCAGACCCTGGCCCAGATCAAGCTGGCCCATGAAAATCTTGAGAAAAAGGTCTATACACTGCCCAAGGAACTGGATGAAGAAGTGGCAAGGCTGCATTTGAAAAATCTGTCTGTTACCTTGACCAAGCTGACCCAGGAGCAGGCTGATTATATTGGTGTGCCGGTGAATGGTCCGTTCAAGCCGGATCATTACAGATACTAATCCTGTCCGAAAATAATTCAAAAAAGGCGGTCTTTGTTGAAAAGGCCGCCTTTTTTTGTGCGTTTAAACGGACTTGTTGTTCAAGTGTTCATAAATATGAACCGCATCTGAATGTTTGATTCAAAAATATGAATTTGTATTTTTTAATTAATAATCAATGAGTTATATTTATACAACTGATTGCATGATGGGTGTGTGTTCAAAAATTTGAACTTTTCCGCTGTCAAAAAGGCACGCATCTGTTGCACAAAAAAAGGTCTGAAATGATTTTTCATTAAAATGATTAATGAAAACAATTTGTTGATGATTTTTTGGGGAGGGCGTTGGGTGGGTGGCACATCACTTGCTATATAGTATCTGTAATTAAGATAACATAACAAATTCATCTTTTTTTCCTTTTCCGAAAAAGGCTGCCGAAACCCGGCAGCCTTTTTTGGTTTTAGAGAGAGGTGTTTAATGGGTTGGGGTTAACTGCAATTACAGACGAAAAAAGGGTTGAGTGCTTTTTGTCCGTATCCGATGACTTCAACTGAGCACTCCGACAAATTATACTCCTCGGACGCACTGTGGTTGAAGCGGATGGTATCGCTTGTAAATTCAATTTGAAGCGGGATGGTAACCGAGACGTTTTCGGAGCAAAGACTCTCTTTTTCAGACGGAGCGTATTTGATCTGTCCACCGGCCGGGTTTTTTAAAACTATGGCGTTTTTGGTGGTGCTCAGCGCGGTTACTTCTCCTTGTTCGTCAAACTGTAAAGAGTTGATATCCCCCATAATACCTTCGGGGTCATTGTCATAGGCGGATATGGGGCCGATTTTCGTTTCAACCGTATGCGGTTCAACCGGTTCAACCGATTTAACAGATCCGTCTTCATAAAAGGATATACCCACATGAACACGCATGGCGCCCAAGGGGGTTTGGATGTCAACCGTCTCCTGGGGCCAAAGAGTGATGCTTTTGATATTTCCGCTTTTATAAAAAACAAGATTGATGGGCTTGGCCTTGATTGTTCCGCAAGACAAGGCTAACTCAAGCTCTTTGGCCAGGGCAACTTCATCTTTTTCACCCCAGTAGCCACTTAACTTGCCATTGAGGGGGAAAAGTTTTTTTAAGGATCCGTCATCATAAAACATCACAAGTTCTGCACAGATGTTTCCGTATTTTGTCTCAATGTCGGCGGCCATTTGAAGGGGGGCCTTTTTCAATTGTCCATTTTCATAAAAGGTGACCGGTTTTAAGACCCTTCTTCCATGATCATCTACCTCGTATTGGGGGATAATTGCTCCAACCGGTGTTTTGATCTCAAATTGTTCCGTAAAAATCAGGGAGGCGGGATTGCCGGATTCGTATTTTTCCAGGTTTTGGTAGCCGGTTATTGTGCCGTATTTTGTTTTTAACGCTTCCACATTCAACCTCTTTTTATTTTTTTAGGGTGCTGTAACGCATTCGATAGATAAGATTCTTGGCCTGCTGCTTAAAACCCACATCCCATACCGGTCATGGGGCTCTTTTTATTACATGCCTTGATATCCCGCTGTATCATAAAGTCCCTGCTGTGTCCTTCAAAAACGGATTCAGCAGCGTCTATGATTGATCCGTCTAGTTCGATAATATCGATTTTCTTTTGGCTGAGTATGCGTCGGGGGCTATCACCAAGTCCGGTGACCAGCAATGCCCTGCAATCACTGAGCATCTCGCTTAAATCTTCCCAGCGTTGCTTTCCGCCGCCGGGTTTGGGGGTCTCTCTGGCTTCGACAAAATAGACGCCGCCATTATCTTTTTTGGCATAGATTAATAATTCTTCGGCTTTGCCCAGGTGCTGATTGATCAGCCGGCCGTCAACGCTGGCAATCGCTATATAGGGCCGTTCATCATCGAAAATTTCCGGCATATCAGCGCATTCCTGCAGTTTTCGAAATATTTTCCGGCTGTTTTTTTCTCCCAGAAGCCCGACGGCATCCGCACGGCAGCGTTGGCAATGGTGCATCTGGGGAAGGTATTTTTCCGCCTTTTTCCGAATCTCTTCCATAAAAGCTTGCGAGGGCTCTTCTATATGGGCAAAGTTGGATTCTTTATGGGGGTAAAAGGGGATGCAGTTGTGAAGATCCACCTTTAATTCAGCCATCTTTTGGGCGATCGCTTCAATGTGGCCGTCATTGATGCCCGGAACAACAACAGTGTTGACTTTGGTGGTAATATTTTTTTCTTTAAGGCGGGTAATGGCTTCAAGTTGTTTTTCCAGCAAGGCCTCAAAGCCGGGTTTGGGGCCTAGGGTTCTTTTTCCGTGGCGAACAAATGCATACATCTGTGCACCGATTTCAGGATCAATTGCATTGACCGATACAGTCACATAGCCGATGTTCATCTCGGCAAGTTCATCTATATACGGGCCGATGCCAAAGCCGTTAGTGTCTGTGTAAAGGATCATTTCCGGATATTGCTTTTGAACGAGCCGAAGGGCTTTCATGGTTTCCTCGGGATTGGCGAAGGGGTCTCCGGGGCCCACAATCCCCACGGTAGAAATATTTTTTACGTTTTCGAGTACAAACTTGAGATAGATCATCGCCTGACTTGGTTTCAGCACCGCAGCGGTTACCCCGGGCCGGTTTTCTTCAAGGCTGTCGTGTTTTCGATTGCAGTAATTACATTGGATATTACATCGTGGTGCAACGGGCAGGTGAACGCGTCCGTAAACATCTTTTGCCTTGGCATTGAAACATGGGTGGTTGGATAGATCCATTTCTTTCTCCTGGGTGTTAAAATGTAAGATTGCCGCCAGGTTTAACATTGTGCCCGGAGGTCATCATTCAACGTTTCACCTTATGCGTTAATAATAAAGCAATATAAATGCCAGGCAATAAGGAAAAGTAAGAAGGTGGCCAATACGGCCGAAAATAAAAGGGAAAAATATTTGATCTTGTTTGGGGGTAGGGAGGAAAAGACGCTATTTTCTTACAATATTGCGATAATGCACCTACAAATTTGTTGATATAGAAAATACCGGTGATTTAGAGCGCGTTTTGAGTCGTGGTTGATTTTCGACAATATTGGTTTAGCGGCTCGAAAAAAATAAATGTTTTCACATATTTTTTTCAAGTCGCTAAAACTATTTAGGAAATGTCAGAAAGATCAGGCGTCCAACATAACGCTGGTTGCCTTAATCACAACTGTCACTTCTTTTCCCGGTGCAATTCCCAGTTTTTCCACTGAATTGGTTGTGATGGCAGATGCAATTTCTACGCCCGGTGCAACCTCAATAATGGCTTCAGCCATTACCTGGCCTTTTTTAACTTCTTTAACGGTGCCTTTAATTACATTTCTTGCGCTCAATGTCATAACAAAGTTCTCCTATGTTTATAAATGTTAATAAAAACTTACTTTTGCATGTTTCAATAGATCTGAATGTGCCGGAAGTAAGTTTGTCGTCTATGTGGTGTGAGTATTGTGGGCTGGTATATCAAGTTCAGAAAGACTCGTTCGTTTGTTACAATTTTGAACGATAATATATAAATTTTTTTATGAAGTCAATTGGAAACAATTATGTTGCACAAAAGCTTCGGTTAGGTGTTGACACGTTCAAAAAACGTATGTTATCGATGGGCAAAATTGTACATTTTAAATGTCATTTAAAATTTAAAGACGACATTTTAGTCTGGGTTTATTTTATAAACTTTTTCATTAACCATGGGGAGAGAAAGTCTTTGGCACTAAGGTTTGTTATTGTGGCCGGTCCGCCATCCTCCGGGAAAACATCCGTTATGATGCAGGTTATCCGTCATCTGCAACAGGAGCGCCTACAGGTTTCGGCCTGCAAAATTGATTGTCTTGAGACGTGTGATGACGGGCGTTATCAAAGCCTGGGTATCCCGGTGTGTGTGGGCTTAAGCGACTATATTTGTCCGGATCATTTTTATGTGGCCAATCTGGAAGAGGTGTGGGACTGGGCGGAGAATAAAAAAACCGATGTACTGGTTCTTGAAACGGCAGGGTTGTGCCACAGATGTGCCCCGGCGGTTGAGGGGTGTTTGACAGTATGCGTCGTTGATAATCTGGTTGGTCTTGATACGCCTAAAAAAATCGGTCCCATGCTGAGTACGGCCGATATGATTGTTATCACCAAAGGTGACATTGTTTCCCAGGCGGAACGGGAGGTCTTTTGCCATCAGGTGGAATGTGTGAACAACCAGGCCGATGTCATCCATATTAACGGTCTGAACGGCCAGGGCGCTTTGCGGTTGGCTAAAAAAATTTTGAAAATGAACCCTGTGCAACGCATCACCGGTGCACAGTTGAGATACCCCATGCCGGCGGCCATCTGTTCCTATTGTGCCGGAGAGACCATTGTCGGTAGCGCTTATCAGATGGGTAATGTCAAAAAAATTGATTTCGGTGAAACCCGATGACGCTGCAAAAAATAAGTATCCTGGGTGGACAGGACAAAGATTCAAATTCTGAAAACATCCGGCGTGTAGATATTCTGCCCGGAGAAGTGGTTGCCGTTGTCGGTCCTACCGGATCGGGAAAGACACAGTTAATATCCGACATAGAACAATATACGGACGGCCAGCCGCCCACGAGACGCACCATTTTTATAAACGACCTTGGCCCGGACAATGAGACGCCGGATAAAGAGTTCAGGCGCCTGATGGCAGCGGTATCCCAGAAAATGAACTTCGTGATTGATTCCACGGTGGAAGCTTTTTTACGCAAGCACGCCACCGTGCGCGGCATTGAGGATATTGACCGGATTGTTGCCGATGTGTTTGCGCTGACCAACGAACTGGCCGGTGAGCCCATATCCATGAGCGACAATCTGACCCTGTTGAGCGGCGGGCAGGCCAGGGCACTGATGGTGGCGGATGTGGCGCTTATCAGCAATGCGCCGGTGGTGCTCATTGATGAAATTGAAAATGCCGGTATCGACAGGCTCAAGTCCCTTAACATTTTGAAAGGGCAGGGTAAAATTGTACTGGTTGTAACCCATGACCTGACCCTCACCCTGATGGCGGATCGCAGAATCGTCATGAAAAACGGCGGTATGTGCAAACTTCACCGGCGAACTCCGGAAGAGAAACGAATCGCCGCCGAACTATCTGCCATTGAAACTGATATTTCCCATTTGCGTGAACGGATCAGGCGGGGGGATTCCATTGAAACATCCAAAAATAAAGAGGAGAAAGCGGTACTATGGCAAAAATTTTGCTCCACTGCCCACTTAACATCAGCCGGTCTTTAGTTCAGATGATCGAAGAATTCTGCCGGGAATTCACCGAGAAACACAACATTGAGGTGACTGTTGAAACCCAGCCCCACCGCTCTTCGGAAAAGAGCCTGTTTGAGGCGTGTGTGGAAAAAAATGATATGCCCGATTTGACGGTGGGACATGTCGATGACTTTGTCGAACTGCCGCCGGGGTTTCTGGCCGAGCGTTTCAAATCCGTTCCCGGGCGGTTTCCCATCAGAAAAGAACTTGCGGATAAGGGGTGGACGGATCACAACGGCTATTTCCATCCGTTTGTGGTGATCCCCTTTGCCATTTTTTACAACCAGAACATCCTTAAGGGAAACGATATCCCCCAACGATGGGAGGATCTGCTTGATGACCGCTGGGCGGGCAAAATTCTTATGCCCGATGAGTTCCGGATTGTATCTCTGGTTGTTAAGGCGTTTATGAAAACTGATTTTCCCGACCGGTTGGATGCAATGAAGACCAATTTCGTTCACCAGGGAAGTCCCATGGAAGTGATCACGGCCGTGGATGAAGGCCGTTATCCCATCGGTATCACCAATATTGCTTTTGCCCGCATTTCCAAACAGAAAAATACCCGAATCATATGGCCCTCAGATGGGCTTTTCTGTATGCCCCAGGTCATGGTTTGGCGTCGTGATGCCCCGGAACCCTTGTTTGAAATCGGCGATTTTCTCATGTCTCCTAAGGTTCAGACCTACCTTGCACTTCAAAGCTTTGTGCCGGCTGCACCGGATATTCCCATGCATGAGCTTGTAACGGATAATCAATGCAACCTGCGCTGGAACGGATGGGACGCTTTTCTGGCGGCATTGAATGGCCGGCGGGCAGCCGTTTGAGTGTTGATTGGGTTTAAATCTTATAAAAGGAAGTATGGGTATGCAATCAAATGGGTTTTCTAAATTGGCCCCCGTTTATCCCCTGATCGCCCAGCAGATCGTGGATGACTACGGCATTACCGAAGGCGTCTGCCTTGATATCGGTACAGGGCCCGGGTATGTGGGCATTGAGCTTGTAAAAATCACCGACCTGGAAATGTACTTTATAGATGACAAACAGGAGGCATTGGACAAGGCCGAGGAAAACGTTTCAGCGTGCGGCCTGAATAACCCGGTTCATTTTACAAAGGCCGATGTATGCGATCTGCCCTTTGAAGATGGCTTTGCCGATCTCATCGTCAGCCGCGGCTCCCTGTGGTTCTGGGCGGATCAGGTCAAAGGACTGCAACAGATTCACCGGGTCTTAAAGCCTGGTGGCGTTGCATTTGTCGGCGGCGGCCTGGGGCGGTATTGCCCGGCCTCCATGCGCGAGCGCCTGAAGGGAAAAGGGCGCAAAAAGCTGGAAAAACAGGGAAAGGGAAATTTTCTGAAAGGCGCCGGACTCAAAGCGCTGTTGGAAAAAACGGGATTGGAAGGGTGTCGGGTAATATCAGATGTTGAGGGAGAAGACGAGACCTGGGTTGAATTTCGAAAATAGCTGGTGCTGATTTGGAAAAGATGATGAAAGAATTATTGATTGTAACTTGTATCTGTTTTGCTCTGTGTCTGCCGGTGCCGGCGGTATCCGGAGAAGTCCCGGATCATGAAGAAGATTCCAAAATTGAAGACATGGTTGTCACGGCCACGATGACCGAAAAAATAAAGAAGGACGCACCAGGTTCGGTTGAGGTGATCACGGCACAGGAGATCCAGGAGATGGGTGCGGATACCGTTGCCCAGGCCCTGGAAGAGGCAACAGGCCTGATGATGACCACGGAAACCGGGCGTATGATGCGGCCCAGTATCCGGGGGACGGGAAACAAGCACACCCTGGTATTGATCGACGGACGGCGGATGGCATCGGGGTTCAAGGATCTGACCGGACTTGAGCAGATTCCCGTGGATATGATCGACCATATAGAGGTGGTTCGCGGCCCGGCATCGGCGCTTTACGGCAGCGATGCCATCGGCGGCGTGGTCAATATCATCACCAGGAAACCCTCAAAAAAGTTAACCATGGGCGCAACGGCCAAATACGGCAGAAACACCTATGGCGACGGGGAAGAGACGGTCGGCAGCGCCTATGTCGGCAACTCAGTCGGTCGATTCGGGTTTTTGATGGCGGCAAGTTCCCGGGATAAGAACGGGTATGACATGGACGGTGTAACCCCGGATGACGGTGATGACATTGATATGAACGCTGCCTCGGGCAGGTTTTCCTATCAACTCAACGAGGGGCACAATTTTCTGGCGGGCTTTGAGGCCGTGGACCGGAACTTCAACGGACTCAGGGACCTCCAGAATCTTGACCGGGAAAGGGATACCGATGACCGCAGGCTGAACTGCTTTCTGGAATATGACGGGAACATCATCCCGGATTCCGCCCTGATGCTCCGGGCAAATCATTCATGGCATGACAATGAGGTCACCGTTGATCCGCCGACGTCAGAAATTGCCGGAAGTATTGGCGACGAATCCGATGCGGAACGGACATTGGATCAGCTGGAGGCGCGGTTCAGCTCGCGGATTTTTGAAAAACACATGCTGACCATGGGCACGGAATATGTAACGGAACGGCGGGAAGACAGCACATCCCTTGACGATCGTGTGGAAACCTACAGCATCTATGCCCAGGATGAGTATCAGATTTTTGATCCGCTTTACCTGGCATTGAGTGCGCGCTGGGACCATTACTCCGATTTCGGATCGGAATTGACGCCCCGGCTTTCCATGACCTACGCCATACTGGACAACCTGAGATTAAAAGGGGCATGGGGCATGGGATTCAGGGCTCCTGGGTTTCTTGAATTGTATATACCCACCTATATGAGTCAGGGCAAGGTGATCTACGAACCCAATGCCGATCTTGACCCGGAATCTTCACAGAGCTATGAAATCGGCGTCCAGGGTGAGTACAAAAAATTTCAGGCGTCCATCACCTGGTTTAAGACCGATATCGACGATCTGATCGAAGCGGTCTACTACACCTCAACCGGTTCCGGCAAAAGCAAAAAAGACTATTATCAATACCAGAATATCGCCGAAGCCTCCATCCAGGGTGTTGAGGTTGAATGCAGTCTCAAATTGCCTGCTGGATTTACCTTATCGGGCAATCTGGCCTATCTGGATACCGAAGACAAAACCACCGGTGAAAAACTGGAAGGCCGGCCCGATTACAAGGGCTCCGTAAAACTTGCCTATGCATACCTGCCCCTGGGGATTCGTGCCAATGTTCGTGTGACCCATGTGGGCGAGCGTTACTATGCCGATGAAAATGCGGGCGCAATGACCATCGTGGATGCGTATGTGTCCAAGGAGATAACAACGCAATTTCAAATTTTTGCCGGGGTGGACAATCTTTTTAACGCCGGCAAAGACAATTATGAGGAACCCGAGTTTTTTTATTGCGGGGTTCGGTTCAGCTATTAAAGACGTGGATTTATGATTTTAATGAAAAAAAGCGTTGTGTTGATGCCTTTGCTCTTGTCTGTGCTTGCTGTCGCGGCCGCTATTTCCATTTGTCTGGGGCGGTATCCCGTCACCTGGGGCGACACATATGACTTTTTGAGCGCCGTATTGTCCGGCCAGAACCTGGCCGACAGTCGACATCTTCAGATTATGAGGAATTTGTTTATTGATATCCGCTTGCCCCGCATTGTGGCCGCCATGCTGGTGGGGTCCTCGTTGTCGGTGTCAGGCGCGGCCTTTCAATCTATGTTTATCAATCCGCTGGTCTCACCGGGCCTTTTGGGTGTATTGGCCGGCGCTTCGTTCGGGGCGGCCCTTGGCATGGTGGTGGCCCATTCCTGGTTTGCCGTGCAGGTCAGTTCCGTGACATGCGGATTGATTGCCGTTTGTGCCGCCATGGGTATGGCTGCCCTGTATCGTGGAGATCGGCTGTTGATGCTGATTTTGGGCGGCGTGATCAGCAGCGCCCTGTTTACGTCCCTTTTGTCCGTGGTGAAATACTTGGCCGATCCCTATAACCAGCTTCCTGCAATCGTTTACTGGCTTATGGGCGGCTTTTCAACGGTGGATGCAAAAACCGTCTGGGCTGTATGTATTCCCATGGTATTGGGTGTTGCTGTTTTAATTTCTCTTTCAAATTACCTGAACATCCTGAGTATGGGTGATGAAGAGGCGCGTTGCCTGGGGGTAAATGTGCGGTTGATTCGAACGATGATGATCCTGCCGGCCACATTGATCAGCGCTTTGACCGTGGCACTGGGCGGCATGATCGGCTGGGTGGGGCTGGTGATTCCACATATCGCACGCATGCTTGTGGGACCGGACAACCGCAAATTGTTACCAGCTTCGGCTGTAATCGGTGCCGTTTATCTGCTGGTGGTGGATGACATCTCACGGCTTGCATTCACCGTGGAAATTCCCATCGGTATCCTGACCTCCCTGGTGGGGATTCCCTTTTTCGCCCTTATTCTGGCAAAATCAAGGAAAGGTTGGAGCTAATGAGTTTTATTTGCATGGATCATGTGACCTATGGATATGGTGACACGCCGGTTTTAAACGACGTCAGCCTGACTTTGGGGAGAGGTGAAGTCGTCTCCCTGCTCGGTCCCAACGGCAGCGGCAAAACCACGCTTTTGAAAGTGTTGCTGGGGCTTTGCCGTCCCCAGAACGGAGAGGTGCGCCTGGAAGGTTGCCCTGTCCGGGACATCAACGCCAAAGCCCTTGCCAGACGGATTGCCTATGTGCCCCAGACCCACAAGATGTCCTTTGCCTATCGGGTAATTGATGTGGTGCTCATGGGCCGAATGCCCCACAAACCCTTTTTTTTCCGGTATTCAAAGCAGGATGAGAAAGAGGCTGTTAACGCTCTGGAACAGCTATCCATCGGTCATCTTAAGGATCGCCCCTATACCGAGGTGAGCGGCGGGGAGCGCCAGATGACCCTGATCGCTCGGGCCCTTGCCCAGGGGGCGGATATCCTTGTGATGGATGAACCGGTAACCGGACTGGATTACGGCAATCAGATCCGCCTGCTTGCCCAGATCGCCGCGCTGGCGGACGACGGCTACACCTTTATTAAAACCACCCATTTCCCCGAACATGCGGTCTGGATATCGGACCGGGTGGTCATGCTCAAAGAGGGGCGGATACTGGCAAACGGCAATGCCGCTGAGGTCGTCAATGAAAAGAATCTGTATCGCATTTACAATACGGATATCGGCATGGCGGATCTTGATGAAGGCCTCAGGGTCTGTGTGCCCCGGAGTATGCTGGATTATGTCAATAAAGGCAGACCCATAGGCGCGTTTAATCGCTTTTCAAACCAATTAAGACAAGTTGTTTAATCTGCTGATTTTACACAGGGAATGATATGAAATTACGTACAAAATTGAAGGTGATTTTCGTCGCAACGGTTGCCTTTGTCTGGGCCTGTGGGATTTCCCACGCACGGCAGGTTACGGATATGCATGGCCGAGCAGTTCAAGTGCCTGATGAGATCCACTCCGTATACGGCACAAGCCCTCCCGTCACCTATATGCTTTATGCCCTTGCCCCGGAATTGATTGCCGGGCTTAATTTCCCCTGCAGGGAAAATGAGAAACATTATCTGCCGCCCCGTTTGCAGACCCTTCCGGTGGTCGGCGGATGGTTTGGCCAGGGACGGACGCCAAATTTGGAAACATTGATGCAGGTCAATCCGGACGTTGTTCTGGCCTGGTATATGAAAGATTCTTCTGTCAGTCGTAAAACAGAAGAGATGCTGATCCCCATGGGGTTCAGGCTGGTTTATATCACTTTGAACCGCCTGGAAGACTACCCGCAAACGTTCCGGTTTCTCGGCCGCTTGCTCCACCGTGAAAACCGGGCAGCGGCACTTGCCGACTATGCTCAACAGACGTTAGATAACATCAAAGCCGTACGTGATGCCATACCGGAATTCGATAAGAGATCTGTTTACTATGCCGAAGGCATGGATGGCTTGAGTACGGAGTGTGACACCTCTGTCCATGCTGAGCTTTTTGCACTATGTGGTGGTAAAAATGTTCACATCTGTCCTTCCCGGACCATTTATGGCCTGGAAAAGGTTTCTATAGAACAGGTAATGCGGTACGCACCGGATGTGATCGTCTCTTACGAACACGGGTTTTATGACACAATATTTCACGACCCGCGATGGCAGAATATTCCTGCGGTCCAAAATCACCGGGTTTACCAGATTCCAAATTCTGCCTTTAACTGGTTTGATCGCCCCCCGTCCTTCATGCGGTTTATGGGGGCCAGATGGTTGCTCAACAAATTATATCCTGAAAAATATGATGTGGATATCGTGGATGAAACCCGCCGGTTTTACGGCCTTTTTTTAAATGTCGACCTGGATCAAAACGCAGCGAAGGACATTATCGAACCATGACGGACGGCCCGGATGGTGGAAACTTATGGTTCAGTTTGAAATGAATTTTTAACCCCAACCCCGGCCCTGCCGGAACTTTTAGAGACAAGGTAGAGAAATGATGGAAAATATTACGCTTCGGTTGATAAAGCGCGTGATTTTGATTTTAGTGGTGATTGTGATGATTCCTGTTGATTGTTTTTCTGAAGAAGACCAAGGCGAAGAGAAAGAGGCGATCATTTATCAACTTCCCCAGACCGTTGTAACGGGCACATTTGAAGAACAGGATTTTATAGGTCCGCTGTTTACCGAGACCACTACAAAAACAAAGGTGACGGAAACGGGGATCAATGCGTTGGGCCCGTCTTCCACCATGTCTGTTCAAAAAGCCATAAGCCTTATCCCGTCGGTGAACCAACAAAGTGTGGATCCCAGCGGCCTTGCCGATATCAGCAACTACCATGAATCCTTTAGATTCAGAGGGGTGGAAGCCACCGGAGGCGGAAATCCTGCCACCCCTGTCAATGTGGAGGGCGTTCCCGTGAGCGGCAGACCCGGGGGCGGCGTAACCATATATGACATGGAAAATTTTGATACCATATCCATTTATAAAGGTGGCTTGCCGGCCGACCAGGGGTTTGGCCTGACAAATATCGGCGGAAAAATCGACATGGAAGTAAAACGGCCGTTTGATGAATTTGGATTCAAACTTAAACAAGTGCTGGGCAGCCAGGATTTCAGCAGGACGTTTCTTCGCCTCGATACGGGTAAATTTTCCACTGAAACCAAAGGTTTTATTTCATATTCCAACACCTTTGGGGATAAATGGAAAGGCGAAGGGGATAGTGACCGGGAAAACGCAATGGTCGGTCTGTCGCAGACAATCGGCAGCAAACTTAAAATAGAGGCGTTTTCAATCTATAATAATTCCGATGTAAATACCTACAGAACCCTGAGTTATACACAGGCAAGTTCTTTAAACGACAATTATGATTTTGATTTTACCAATGATAAAAACGACTATTTTTATTACGGGTATAACCAGGCGGAGTTTGAGGATTATAACGTTTTCGGCAAAGTTGAATATCGTTTTGATGATGATTCCAAGTTGCTGTTCAAGCCATTCTACTGGAGTGACCAGGGCAGTTACATGGAAACAATCACAATGCAAAACGGCAATAACCGCATCAGAGAATGGGATATTGACCATGACATGAGCGGGTTTTTAAGCCAGTATTCGACCCGGATACAATCCGTTGACCTGACCATGGGGCTTTTTCATCTTGAGCAGGAAAGGCCGGGACCGCCTACGTCATGGAAATTGTATAAAGTGTCGTCAGGTGAACTTGTATTCGACAAATGGCAAGCCCTGTCCGACAGCTCCAAGCACCGCCAGAACACCCCTTTTATTTCGGGCAAATACGCCAAAGGACGTTTTACACTCCAGGGCGGCGTAAAATATCTCAGATATACCATGCCCTCCATAACAACCTATGATACAACCGGCATCGGCGATGTCAGTTATGAAACAGCGATTGCCACGGCCACATCCATTGATGCGGATGCCTGCGCGGATTCAAAAGATTTCAACAAGCTGCTTCCCAACCTGGGGGTCAATTACAAGATCAATGAGGATCTTAGCACCTATGTCTCCTATGGCAGAAACTACGGCATAAGTGTAAGTCTTTACCCCTATTTTATTTCCCAGAAACAAGCCTTTTACGCAAAAGGCATTACCCTGCAGGATCTATGGGATAAACAGGAACTTGAAATTGTAGATAATTTTGACATTGGCTTAAGATACATTACAGACAAATTCTATGTGGTGCCCACGCTCTATTACGCCCGTCACAAAAATAAAGCCGCAACCTACTACGACTCCTCCCTTGGCGTTTCATATCCATGCACCAATGCCGAGGCTGATGCATACGGATTTGAATTGGAGGCTGGGGCATTGGTCTCCCAAAATTTATCCCTTTACGGATCTTTTTCCTATAACCGGTTCTTTTTTACACAAGATATCTATAACAGTGACGGATCTGTCAATGCCGTTGACGGGGAGCAGGTCCCCGATGCCCCGGAATTTTTATGCAAGGCAATTGCAAGCTACCGCCTGGGTAAATTTGTTCTTTCACCGATTGTTAAATACACATCCAAAAGATACGGGGATATTGAACACGATGAGAAAATTGACGGGGCCGTGATATTTGACTTTGATTTGACCTATAAGGTGGGTGCTGTTCCCAAGATGAAAATCAAAAATCTTGATTTTTCTTTGACGGTCAATAATATCTTTGACAAGGAATATGTCAGTATAATCAACACCACCGATTACAAAACACTGGGTTCGACCTATCAAACCGGGGCACCGTTCACGGTTTATGCGTCGGCTTGTGTTACGTTCTAACGGCCATGGGCCGGCCGGGTCCATCAACGCAAGTGATCATAAGACTACCGGCCCTCATTTTATCGGTCTTCATTTTACCGGTATTCATTTTAAAATTTGACAAGTTTGTTCCTTCCGCCCTCTTTGGCCTGATAGAGGTCAACATCAGCTCTTTTAAGTGCCGGCTCAAGGTTTTTTTCGGCCGGCACATCCACCTCGCTGGCGCCGATACTGACCGTAAATTGCAGTTGTCCGCCGGCTTCGATTTTAACGACGAACTCTTCGATGTGTTGCCTGATTTTTTCGCCGAGGGTGCAGGCGCCGCTAATTCGCGTATTCGGGAGCACCAAAACAAATTCCTCATTTTGAAAATAGAAAAAAAATGTGGATACGAATCCAATGCGTTCGGATTTCAGTTTTAATCACTTGAAAATGAGCCCAGATGGGGTATAGTCCTGTCCTACTTGGATATAAGAATATTAATTTTACAGGCTGTTTCCAAAATTTAAGAAAATAAAAGGCGTGATTTTATGGATTTTAACCCCTGTATGAAACACCAGGTGGTCAGAAAAACGGTGCGGGAGTTTGCTGAAAATGAGATCGGACCCCATGCCGCAAGCCTGGACAGGGAAGGGCGCTTCCCCACTGAAATTATCGAAAAGATGGGACCTTTAAATTACTTTGGCCTCCAGGTGCCGCCCGCTTTAGGCGGTGCCGGTCTTGATACCATTTCCTATGCCATTGTGATCGAAGAGTTATCCCGGGTGTGTGCGGCCCTTGGGCTGTGTGTCTCGGTTCACAACAGCGTGGGGATCTATCCCATTTTAAGATTTGGCACCAGGGAACAGATCGCCCGCTTTGTCCCGGACATGGCTGCCGGTAAACATATCGGTGCATTCTGCCTGACCGAAGCCAATGCCGGTTCCGATGCCGGCGGGGTGGAGACCACGGCCACAAAGACAGAGGACGGCTATACCATCAACGGTACCAAAATTTTTGTCACCAACGGCGGCGTTTGTGACGTGGTGCTGGTATTTGCCGTGAACGCCGGTCAACAGGGACCGTCCCGGCCCAATGTTTTTATTGTGGACAAGACCTGTTCGGGATTCAGTGTGGGAGAAATAGAGGATCTGTGCGGCATGAGGGCAAATCCGGTGTCATCCCTGTTTTTTGAGGACTGCCGTATCCCGGAAACCAATCTTTTAGGTAAACCGGGCCAGGGGCTTAAAATCGGTTTGACCGCCCTGGACACCGGCCGCATCGGCATTGCGGCCCAGGCCCTGGGTATCGCCCAGGCAGCCTTTGAAGCGGCCTTGAGTTACGCCAAGGAGCGCCGTCAGTTCAACAGCGCATTGACAAAATTTCAAACCATCCAGAATTATCTGGCAGATATGGCCACGTCCATTGAATCGTCTCGCCTGCTTTTGTACCGGGCGGCGGCGGCCAAGGATAAGGGCGGCGATTTCGGGGCCCAGGCCGCCATGGCCAAACTCTCCTGCAGTGAAACCGCACGCACGGTCACGGATCTGGCCGTCCAGATCCACGGGGGGTATGGATACTCCAGGGAATATGATGTGGAACGGTATTTCAGGGAAGCCAAGGTGACCCAGATTTACGAAGGCACCAGTGAAGTGCAGAAGATGGTCATCGCAAGACATCTGATTACCAGGCCCAGTTAAGGAAGAAAACAAAGAGATGGAAAATAACACACTTGATATCATAGTATGCATCAAACAGGTGCCCATGGTGTCCGAACTGCCCTGGAATTCCAAAACCGGCACCCTGAAACGCGAACTTGCCCAGGGTATGATGGACCCCGCCTCCCGCCTTGCTTTGGAAGCGGCGCTGCGCCTGAAAAAAGCAGGGCAGACCGATGGGCGCACTATCCAGGTGATCGCACTGACCATGGGACCGCCCATGGCCGAAGAGGTGCTGCACCAGGCAGTGTCTCTGGGCGCAGACCGGGGTGTACTGCTCACGGACCGGAAAATGGCCGGGGCCGATACCAATCTCACCTCTTTTATTCTGGGCCGCTATATAAAAATGTTTAAACCGGATACCGGTCTTGTGCTGTGCGGTGCCCAGACCAGTGACAGTGAAACGGCCCAGGTGGGTCCCCAGCTGGCCTGTGAACTGGATTTTCCGGCCATCGGCTGGGCATCGGATATTCAGCTGGCCCAGAAAACGGTTGTGGTCACCCGGCTGGTGGATGATTTTATGGAGACCCTGGAGATGGATCTGCCGGGCCTTGTGACCATAGACCAGGGCGCGTTCGTCCCCCGCTATGCAGGGCTTGCCGGTGTGGCCCAGGCCTTTGCCGCGCCCCAAATTGAGGTTGTGGATGCCGATCGCCTGGAACTGGACAACGATTTTAATGCCCTGAAAGATTCGCCCACCCGTATTCTGGATGTGTTTTCCCCTGCCACCCAAAAGGAGAGCCGGGTGCTCAAAGGGGCTGCGAAAACCGTTGTGGACCAGCTGTTCACCGATTATGGAAAAGTGATCAGTTCGGCCATGGGCAAAGATTTGAAAAAGAAATGAGAGGCCACATGTCAAAAAAATCAACCGGCAAAGATATCTGGGTCCTTGGGGATTATCGCAACTATTTTAAAAACCGGGTCACGCTCCAGATCCTTGCCAGGGCCAGGGCCCTTGCCGAAAAGACGGGCGGACAGGTGTGCGGGGTGGTGTTTGGCCATGATGTGGCCGGATATGCCGGCGAATATATCGCCCATGGCGCGGACCGGGTGTATGTGATTGATCATCCAAGGCTTAAATCCTATGGTATCGAAACGTTTACCAATCTGTTGATCCGGCTGGCCCGGGAGATGACTCCGGACATTATTTTGATCGGGGCCACCCGGTTCGGACAGGAAGTGGCACCCCGGGTGGCAAAGATGCTGGACACAGGTCTCACGGCTGACTGTATTGATCTTGAAATCGACGATGAGAACTGGCTTGTCCAGGTTGCCCCTTCCTTTGGGGGCAACCTCATTGCGCGGATACTTACGCCCAATGCGCGTCCACAGATGGCAACCGTGCGGCCCGGCACCTTCCAGGAACTACCCCATGATGATAAGGCCCGGGGCGAAGTGGTTGCCTTTGATTTTCCCGAAGATCTGCCCGTTGAGCGGGTTCGATGCACCCATTCGGAATACCGGCCTGCCAAAGCCATGGGCATTGAAAAGGCGGATATTGTGATCACCGGGGGCAGGGGGATGGGCTCCAAGGGTAAGTTTAAAAAATTATTCGACCTTGCAAGCCTGCTCAATGCCGAGGTCGGGGCCACCCGGCCTGTTGTCCATGCCGGGTGGGTGGACCACGAGGCCCTCGTGGGACAGGCCGGTAAGCATATCCGGCCCAAGGTGCTCTTCTCCTTTGGTATATCCGGGGCCATCCAGCACACGGCTGCGCTGATGGATGCCGATTTTATTGTAGCGGTGAATAAAAATCCCGATGCCATGATGATGAAACTTGCGGATGTGGCCATTGTAGCCGATGCCAACCAGGTCTGTTCAGGGATTATCCGGGCGTTGAAAGAGAAGATCCGGGATTGATACTTTTGAGAATATTGTCTTGAATCATAGAAGATATAGCTTATACTAATAATATGGATGTCTATAAACCGGTATTCCGTAGAAATGACAACAACACATGCAAGGAGATATTTGAATGATAAATGTAACCAAACCTGCCCAGGAGCAGGTCAGACAATATTTTGAAGGCAAGGAACTTTCCCCCATCAGGATTTTTCTCAACAGCGCCGGATGCGGCGGACCAAGTCTTGCCATGGCCCTGGACGAGAAAAAGGATACCGATGCCGTGTTCACCTTTGATGGTGTGGAGTACATTATGGATAAGGATCTGCTGGAAAAAGCAAGTCCGGTGGACGTTGATTTTGAAGGGACGGGCTTTCGCCTTGAATCTAGCATTAAGCCGCCTGAGGGGTGTTCAGGGTGCGGCAGTGGAAGCTGCTGTGGCTAATGTTTGAACGAAAAGTCACCCACCTGCGGCGTTGCTGCACAAAGCTAAAATCCTCACGTACTTGAGTACGCTCCGGTTTTAGCTTTGTTTGCGCCTTGCATCTGGGCAACTTTTCGTCCAAACACGGGGCGCTCTTCGGTAAGTCGTAATAATAATATTTAGGTTTTTCGTACAGGCTGTTTCCTGGCGCCTTTGGCGTTCAGGTCGCAGCCTGTTCTGTTTCGATCGCCGGAGCATCAACCGGTGTTTCCTCGGACTGCGCCTGCATCCTCTGGTCGTGCAGGACCCGGATCATACCGTCGGCAAGCCCTTGCATGGGAACATGGATTTTTTCGCAACGGCCCCAGGTCATGGCTTTCAGGTAAATTCGTGCACCCGGGATGATAACGTCTGCCCGGTCTGGTTTTAAATTGAACCGCTTCATCCGTTCTTCTATCTCATAGCCCGCCAGTTCATCCCGGATTTGTTTGATCTTTTTTCGCGTCACCCATGTCCCGGGACGGCCCTTGGCCAGTTTAAACAGTTTATTGATATTCCCGCCGCTGCCGATGGCCTCCACAGGCTGGTGGCCCCGGGTGATTTTTTTCAACCAGGATCTCATACGATCCCAGTCCTGCTGCCGGGCCCGGTTGTTGAGCAGACGAATGGTGCCCAGATTAAAGGACCGGCTGGCCTGGACCCTGCCGTCGAAGAACAGCGTAATTTCCGTGCTGCCACCCCCCACATCCACAAACAGAGCGGATTTTTCCGATGAGGTCATGATTTGGTGGCGGTTCTGAAAAAGATACCGGGCTTCCTGTCTGCCGTTGATAATCTCAATGTTCAAACCGGCCTGTTCCCGGATTTGACGGCATACCTGCCGGCCGTTCTGGGCGGACCGCATGGCCGAGGTGGCACAGGCCTTTACGGCCACAGGCTGATATGCGGCAATCAGCTTTGCAAAACCGTCCATGGTTTTCACAAGTTTGCAGGCCCGTTCATCCGAGATTTTGCCCTGCAAAAACGCATCTTCTCCCAAACGTATGGGCATGCGCATCCAGGATATTTTTTTAACCCGAAGTCCGAATTCTTCTTCTGAGACCATGGCTAACAGCAGACGAACGGCATTGGAACCGATGTCGATGGCGGCGTACTTTGTCATTGAATCCATAATGGTTGACATCATAGTTTAATGACGTCATTATATCAAGCGATGAAATCAAGATTAACGAGGATCTAACATGGTAAAGACTAAAAAAGTGAATACGTCCCTAAGGTTAGAGAAGAAAGTGCTCAAAGCGCTTAAAATCCTGGCCATTGAAAAAGAGACCAGTGTTCAGGCCATTATTGAAAACTTGATCCATGAATACATAAAAAAGAACAAGGGAAAATCAGACCAATGACTCTGCCTCCTTCGCAAACGTTTATGCTTTCGGCCGGCATCAATGTCAAAAAGATAAATGCCCTGTTAAAAGATGCCAATATGACCCTGGCAGGTGCCGCATGTGAGCCCCCGGATAAGGATGAAGAGGGGACGGTTTTGGATACCTTTGATGCTGCGGTTTACAATTCGGGCGCGCTTTTAATCCAGACGGAATCTAATCTGACCAGGATCGGCTGGTCAGGAGATGTAACGGTACAGCTGGCGCCGGCCTCAAAATGGCAGTTTGCCCGGCAGCTTCCCGAAGGCCCTGTGCGGGATTTGCTTTTAAATCTCTCCGCCCTGCGGGCCTTTACACCGGTCGGCCAGGTGACCATCACCCGGGACACCCTATCTCTTCTGGATGACGAGCAAAAAACCTGCTGCCGCATTGAATCGGTCACTTTGAATCGTGGAAAGTTTATCTGGACCTGGCTTCGAACCCGTCCCATGCGCGGTTACAACGACAGCCACACCCTGATCTGCGACATTTTGAAAAATATGGGAAACCCGGTGCTTCCGGCACAGGCGCTTAAGCTCAGGATTTCTGACTATACATCCAAGCCGGTGATTCAGCTGTCTGAAACGGCCCCTGCCAGACAAAGCCTTTGTACGATCGTCCAGACCTTTTTGCAGGTCACACGACAGAATGAGCCAGGGCTCATTGATGATCTGGACACCGAGTTTCTCCACCAGTGGCGGGTCAGTCTGCGCAAAGTGCGTTCCGTGCTTACACTGTTCAAAGGGGTAGTGGACACCGAAACCCTTGATCGGTTGAAGCTGGATTTCAAGGAGATCATGCAGGATACCAACATGATGCGTGACCGGGATGTTTACCTGTTGTCCAAGGACGATTATTTTGCCCTGGTCCCCCCCCAGGCCCACCCCGGCCTTGGGGTGCTGTTTGATCTGCTTCAGCAGGATCGGGATGAGGCCTATGGAAAGGTTAAGGCCATGCTCAAGTCCAAGGAATACAAAAAACAGATAAAATCCATTCAGAAATTGTTTGAAAATCCAAAAGCTTTGCCCAAAGGTCCCAAGGCCGATGCGCCCTCCAAAGTCTTTGCTGGGGACCTTGTTTTGAAACGATATAAAAAAGTGTGCAAGCTTGCCAAAAATATTACCGAGAAAACCCCGGATGAAACGATTCATGAACTGCGTATCCAGTGCAAAAAGTTGCGCTACCTGATTGAATCGGCCCAGCCTCTATTTGACGATATGTCGGTAAAGAAATTGCTTAAAACACTCAAAGGTCTTCAGGACCATTTAGGCAGTTTTAACGATCAGTCTGTCCAGCAGGCCACCTTGGCCCAGTGTCTTGAGCGTTATCCGGAAACAGGACCCAATGCCACGGCCCTGGCCGAAAGTATCGGGGCCTTGACGGCCATGCTCTACCGCAAACAGCTGGCAGAACGGCAGATGATTCTCGACAACCTGTCTTCGTTTTACAGCCCGGATACACAGATGGCCTTTAATGACCTGTTCGATTTAAAGATAACAACGACCAAACAAGCCAAACCCCAGGTTGAGTCACAGGGAGATAAAGATTTATGAAACTGATTGCCTGTTATTCCAATAAGGGCGGTGTGGGAAAAACCGCAACCTCGGTCAACCTGGCATATGCCAGCGCATTAAGCGGCAACCGGACCCTTTTGTGCGACCTTGATCCCCAGGGCGCATCGGGATTTTATTTTCGGGTGAAGCCCTCAAAAAAATTGAAAAACAACACCTTTTTTGAAGACACAAAAAAATTTGCCGATGCCATCAGGGAAAGCGATTATGAAAATCTGGACCTTTTACCGGCCAATATGAGCTTCAGGGATTTTGATATTTTTCTGTCCCGGATGAAAAAGAGCCGATCCCGGCTGAATAAGGTCTTAAAACCTGTGGACGGCGAATATGATGTTGTCCTGTTGGACTGCCCCCCCAATATTTCGCTGCTTTCGGAAAATGTATTCAAGGTGGCGGACCGCATTGTGGTGCCGGTGATCCCCACCACATTGTCCCAGAGAACCCTGGAGCAACTCTATGCATTTTTCAAACAACAAGGGTATAAATCATCCAAGATCTTTCCGTTTTTTTCCATGGTTCAGCAGAGTAAATCCCTGCACGTCGAGACCATGGAAGAGATCCGGGGTGAACATGAACAGGTGATGAAAACCTGGATACCTTTTTCAACCCATATCGAACGCATGGGCGTCTACCGGGCACCGGCCCTCACCTATGCCGGTAAAGAAGGGGCGGTGGCTGCCTACGCACAATTGTGGCAGGAAGTTCAAAGTTAAGGGAGCAGCTAACCATGAAAGAGATAGAACGAAAATTCCTGCTCGCAAAAATGCCGGACATTGACCCGCAGTCCACCACCTGTATACGCCAGGGCTATATTACCCAATCCCGGGATTCTGTTGAGATCAGGCTTCGTCAGAAAGGCGATGCATTTTTCATGACCTTTAAACGGGGCCAGGGACTTGTGCGCGATGAAGCGGAGATCAAAATTGATGAAGCGGATTTTAATCATCTATGGCCGTTGACCCGGGATCGCCGGGTGGAAAAACAACGGTCCAAGGCTATTCTTGAGAACAGCCTTGTGGCTGAGATTGATGAATTTTCAGGTGCGCTTTCAGGGCTTTTATTATGCGAGGTGGAGTTCGGTGATGAAACCCAGGCCAAGGCGTTTGTTCCGCCCCAATGGTTTGGGGCGGATGTGACCGAAGACGGCCGGTATAAAAATAAAAGCCTTGCTGAGAATGGGCTTCCCTAAATTTAAATTTGGCCCACCAGTTTGCGGGCAAATTCACACGCCTGATCTTTGACGGAATCCTCCAACTGGTCCGGGGTTGAGCAGCCGCCCACGAACAACTCTGCGGCGTTAATTGATTTGTGGTATTTCTGCATCCTGCCGAATGCCGTGAAGGCTTCTGCCGCATTGTTCTCAAACGGTCCGCCGCCTGTCATCAACAGGCCCTGGCGCTGGCCCTCCACAAGGGAGATGTGTTCCGGTGCCGTGGCATACAGGCTGTATGTCCGGTCAATGACGGCTTTGAGCTGGGCATTCACGCCCCAGAAATATAAGGGGGAAGAGAAGACAACGGCCTGGGCCTTGATCATTTTTTCCAGGATTTCAGACATGTCATCCTGTTGAATACAGCCCGGGGCATCTTTGATCTCTTTGCATTTTGCACAGCCCATACACCCTTTAAGATTTTTTGGGTGCAGATAAACGGTTTCCACATCATGGCCAAGATTGATCAGTTCCTCGTTCACCCATTTAAGTACCTGTGCCGTGTTTCCATTTTTTTTGGCACCGCCCTGCAGCAGCAGTATATTCATTTTTGTCTCCTTGTTTTAGAGTTTTTCTCTGTATTGTTTTTGTGTCACAACTTAGATCAGCAATAGGACTTGTCAATGGGGCGATTTTAAAAGCGGTTGGCCTGTGGAGACGGGCAAAGCATTGACTTTTTGCTTAATCACCCTCATATTCAATGGTATTGTAACGGTTTCGGGATTCTTAAACCGGCCGGGTTGGGAACAACTTCTTTCGACCCCGGCCTTTTTCCGCCTTTTCCCGTAAATAGGGAGAAAAGAAACCGTCAAGACGTAAAAGGCTTCCAGCATATCCCAATTACGTCATCGTTCTTCATTTTTTTATGCAATACAGAAAAATACAAGGGGCGTCCATGAAAATTGATGTAACACTAAAAATTGCAGGTGCGGCAGGGCAGGGCATTCAAACCATTGGCGATCTGCTCTCCGAAGTGTGTCACCAAAGCGGTCTGTTTACCTTCTCCGTTGATGATTTTGAATCAAGGGTCAGGGGTGGGCATAATTTTAACCTCATGCGAATCAGCGACAAAGAGGTTGCCGCCCCCGGCAACAGGATTGATATCCTTGTCTGCATTGATAAAGATTCCTATGCCTTGCATAAAGATCAGCTGCGCCCGGACGGCATTGCCATTGTCAATGCTGATAAACCCGAAACACAAAGCAAGACACGTTTTGATATCCCCTTGATGACACTGGCACAAGAGGCAGGGGGGAAAATTACGGCTAATACAGTGGCCGCAGGTGCTGTGCTTTCCATACTCGGTACGCCGTTCAGCCTACTGGAAGATCTTTTGAAAAAACGGTTTGCCGCCAAAGGTGAAAAAGTCGTGGCCCTGAACATGGCCGCAGCCCAGAAAGGATTTGAGGCGGCCAAAGACTTAAGCCTGGCCACAGGATTCACCTGGGAGGCCAAGGAGGTCAAAAACGTCATTCTCAGCGGCGCCAAGGCTGCCGCCCTGGGAGCACTGGCTGCGGACTGCCGTTTTTTTCCCTTTTATCCCATGAGTCCGGCCACGGGTGTGCTCACCAATGTGGTCTCCTATGCCGATAAACTGCCCGTTGTTGTTGAGCAGGCAGAAGATGAAATCGCCGCCGTGGTCATGGCCATCGGCGCCTCCTTTGCCGGTGTCCGTTCAATGACGGCAACGTCGGGCGGCGGTTTTTGCCTCATGACGGAAGGGTTGGGTCTTGCTGCCATGACGGAAACCCCGCTGGTGATCCTCAATGCCCAGCGTCCGGGGCCTGCCACAGGGCTTCCCACCCGGACCGGCCAGGCGGATCTGCTGTTTTCCATCCACGCCTCCCAGGATGAGTTTCCAAGATTTGTTTTTGCACCGGGCACACCGGTTGAAACCTTTGATACCATGAAAAAGGCGTTTCATCTGTCGGAAAAGTACCAGGTTCCGGCCATAGTCCTCTTGGATCAGTTTCTGGCGGATTTCAGGATGACAGAGGTCAACACCCTCACGGTGGATGCGCAAATTGAACGCTTTTATGAAGAGAACAACTCCGGCGATGATGAAAATCCCTATTTACGGTATAAGGTAACCCAGGACGGCGTTTCTCCCCAACGGCTGCCGAGTTCCGGGCCGGGGCTTGTCCGGGTCACGGGCAATGAACATGATCCCGAAGGCCATATCAGTGAGAATGCCGCCAACAAGATTGCCATGACCCAAAAGCGTGGGGCCAAGCTGCCTGCCATGATCAAAGAGATGTCGCCCCCGCTGATAGAGAATCCGGCGGCGTCAACTTTTCTGGTGGGGTGGGGATCAACAAAAGGAAACATTCTCGAAGCGGTTGAACGGCTCAAGGCCGAGGGCATGGAGATCGGGGCGGCGGTGTTCAAAGATATCTGGCCCATGGACCGGCAGGCGGTTAAGGATGCCCTGGCCGGCAAGCAGCTGATCATGGTGGAGCAGAATACGTCCGGTCAGCTGGGCCTTCTGCTGGCCCAGGAGGCGGGAGTCTCTGCCTTTGATTCCATTCTTAAGATTGACGGCAGGCCATTTTTCCCGGACTATATTGTTCAAAAGGTAAAGGAGATTTTAAAATAATGGTTACTTCAAAAGATTTCGATTGTAATTACGAAAATAAATGGTGCCCGGGATGTGGTAATTTCCAGATTCTTGCCGCCATGAAAAATGCCTTTGCCCAGCAGCAGATTCCACCTGAAAAGCTCACATTGATTTCTGGTATCGGCCAGGCCGGTAAAACGCCGCACTTTCTTAAATGCAGTATGTTCCATGGGCTTCACGGCAGGGCGCTTCCCCTGGCCACCGGCACAAAGATTGCCAACAACGACCTGACGGTGGTGGTTAACTGCGGGGACGGCGACTGTTACGGGGAAGGCGGAAACCATTTTCTTGCAGCCATCCGGCGAAATCTGGACATGACCCTTCTGGTGCACAACAACCAGATTTACGGCCTGACCAAAGGCCAGGCGTCTCCCACATCAAGCCTGGGGATGGTGACAAAAATGCAGACCACCGGCACCTCCTCATCGCAATTTTCCGCCCTGGCCATTGCCCTGGCAGCCGGAACGGGATTTGTGGCAAGGGGCTTGTCCGGTGAGCCTGAACATTTAACGGACTTGATCGTCAAGGCCATGAATTACAAAGGCTTTGCCTTGGTGGATATTCTGCAGCCCTGTGTATCCTTTAATAAAATAAATACCCTGAGCTGGTATAAAGAGCGGGCGTATAAGCTTGAGGAAAGGGACGATTATGATCCCCAGGATCTTGGAAAGGCATTGACGCTGGCCCAGGAGTGGGAAAACGGTCTGCCCCTGGGCGTGTTGTACGAGGTTCCCGGCACACCCTTTCACCAACGGGTTCCCAATCTGAAAACAAGCGCCCTTGCCGCACATACTTATGACAGTAAGCTGATGACTGAAACGCTTTTACAAAACCTATAGTGAAACAGGAGAGATCATCTGATATGACTATCTGGCAGTGCACCATGTGCTTTACTACGATGGACCAGGAAGAACAGCCTGAACAGTGCAGCAATTGCGGATCTGATAATCGCGTGATTCTTGAAAAAGAAGCCCTCCCCGAAACCCTTGAAGCGGTCCGGGACAGGGCAAGGAAAAATCTAAAAGGCTTTTGTGCAGCCTACCCCGCCTGTGACGGCAATTTTGATAAAATTTGCCAGAAAGAGGCCTATGGCAAACCCATTGGATTCGGCGGTGCCGGTGCCGGGTTCTCCTTTCGGGCAAATGTTGCGGCCCTTGAGGCGGTGCGCTTTAACTTGAAAGTGGTGGGGGAACACACCGAACCGGACACCTCCTGCACATTTCTGGGCACCAAGCTTGATTTCCCGGTGATGGGTGCGTCCACGGCAGGTGCCGAGCGCTACGGCAACGCCATCAGTGAAGAAGATTTCTGCAGGGCCACCATCCGGGGCTGTAAAGATGCAGGCACCATGGCCTGGCGGGGAGATACTTTTTTTTACACCCCCGAGGACAATCCGGCGCTTAACGCCATCAAAAAAGAGGGCCTGCCGGCGGTTCCCATTTTTAAGCCCAGATCCCAGGATGTGCTCAAAAAATTTATCCACACGGCCGAAGAGCTGGGCTGTCCGGCCGTGGGTGTGGATCTTGACGGGTGCGGGTCCACCATCATGGCCCGGCATAACCAGCCGGTATTTCGCAAAAGCGTGAAAGATATCAAGGAACTGGTCCAGTCCACCTCTCTGCCCTTTATTGCCAAAGGAATCATGACGGTGGCCGATGCGGTGGGCTGTGCGGACGCCGGTGCCAGGGTGGTCAGTGTCTCAAATCACGGCGGCCGGGTGCTGGATGCAACGCCGGGAACGGCCGAGGTGCTACCCGAGATCGCCAAACACCTGAAAGGCCAGGTGGTCATCACGGCCGACGGCGGGGTCCGGACCGGGTATGATGTGCTCAAGATGCTGGCGTTGGGTGCGGATTTTGTACTCCTGGGCCGGGATATAATCCGGGCGGCTGTGGGCGCAGGCTCCCTGGGGGTTAGACTGCACATGGAACACGTTCATAAAATATTGAAAAAAGCCATGTTTATGACCGGGGTCAGCACCATCGCCGATATTGATTCATCCATATTGTACTAGCATTCAAAACGGCTGATGTTTTTATAGATGGCGTCCATCTTGGAAAATACGCCGTCCCAGGTATAGGCTCGGGTTAATTTGTGGACCTGCCCGAGGTCCGGTTGCCGGTTTTGATCGGTCTTTGCAATGCTTTTTTCCAAAGCATGGGCAAGGGCCAGTTCCAAAGCCGGCAAATTTTTTTTATACGGAGTGTCCACGGTTTCCAGGGGTGGCAGATCTATAAGGTCGATCATATCGGACCGGGTCTCTTCAAATATCTCCCGGGTGCCGGGCAGTGCGGTGGTCAGAATCCTGCAACCCGATGAGAGCGCTTCCATGAGCACCAGGGGAAGGCCTTCAAAAAACGAGGGCAGAACAAACAGGTGGGATCGGCGCATGAGCCGGGCAAGACGGTCATGGGACAAAGGCCCGTGAACCTGTACCTGGTCCCCTAACTCTGCCGCCAGTGTCAGGCATTCCTCTTTTTCCTGCCCTGTGCCGGAACCTGCCAGATGCAGGCAATAGTCGGGTCCCGCCACTTTTTTTAACGCACTAAGCAGCCAGGGCACTCCTTTGGCCCGGCTCAGTTTTCCCGCATACACGATCTGCACAGGGCCTTTTTCAGGCTTGGCATCACAATAGAATATATCTTTTTCAAAGCCGGCACCCACCACATGCAGTTTTTGGGGATCTATCCCGTGAATATCCATAATCTGCTGCTTCTGGTGCCGGCTCAGGCATAAAACCGCGTCAATTTCTGCCATGGAATGTCCAATATCCAAATTAAGCCCGGAGCATAGATAATGCTGGCGAAGGCATGTGCCGTGGCAGGAGGTCACCATGGGCAGATCCTGAAAGACGTTCCTGGCGATTTTTGAAACGATCCAGAGATGGTGGGTATGAATGAGATCTGGCCGAAATTTTGATTTTGCCATATGCAGGGCCTGTGTAAAGGCGGTTTCATACCGGCTGATCTGATCCTTGTCCATGGAAGAAAAGACCGTGCTCGGGTAGGGCATGACATCGCTCATGCCCGGGAGCCTGAAATCAAGTGCGCCATGGTTAAATCGGACAAATTCGGTTTGATCCCCGGGCAATACCGCCGGATCTAAAGTAAAGTCATCCTGGATACCCGCCACAAGAAAATTTTCATGCCCCCGGGCACAAGATTGCCGGATAATGGCCTGGACCGTTTTTCCTGAGCCTGTGAAATCAGGCATCTGGCTTAAAATATGAAGAATTCTCATAAAAAATTACCATGGGATGCATGAAATATCATCCATGCCATGGCATCCTCAGTACTTAAAAAATAGTTTTATCCGGAACAGGTTCGGGCTTGCCGTAGTAAAATCCTTGCTGGCAATCAATCCCAAGGGCTTTTGCCTTGATGCAAAGCGCCTCATTGGAAATAAACTCTGCAATGGGTTTCATCTTCAGCTTGTGTGCATAAGAGACAATGGAGTTCACAACATCAACGGCCCGTTCATCCTGGGTGATCAGTTTGATGATGCTGCCGTCGATTTTGATATAATCTGCTTTGATTTTCAGCAGATAATCAAAGTTTGAGTAGCCTGTACCAAAATCGTCAATGGCTATTTTTGCGCCGGCATGTTTGAATCTGTAGATGATGTCCGTGGCCCCGGCAAAGGACGACAGGCTTTCGGACTCCACAAGCTCAAGTACCATGCGTGACATGACGTTGTTTTCAACGGCATAGTCATAAATAAAGTCCATGGTCTCCGTGTTCATAATATCCTCGGTGGAGATATTGATGCTGAACCGGCTGTCATCGTCCACAAATGTGTCGATGGTCTTTTTTACCATGATTTTGGTCAGGGTCGGGTAAAACCGGGTCTGCTTGCTGATCTCAAGGAACTGTGCCGGGGGAATGATGCCGCCGTCCGTGTCCCTGATCCGCATCAGGCTTTCATACTTTGGGCTGCCGGTCCCGGTGATCGGCTGGAAAAACGGTACGACCCGGTCTTCATCTATGGCGCTGCTGAGCATTTTGACCACCCGGATATTTTGTTCATAGATCTTGCTGTTGTCCACTTTCAACGGATCATAGGCGTAATGATCAATGTTGTTTGCCTTTGCAAACTGCAGTGCCGCATCCGCATGGGCCATAATGTTGTCCGAGCCGTGGGCGTATCCTGTGATGGTGCTGATCATCAGCTCCTTGTCACGGATCACGAAGGTTTTTTTGACAATATCTTTCAGTGCGGTTTCAACATCGATGATAAAGATATTTTTATCACTTTGGGTGGAAAATACGGCAAATACATCAGAGTGCAGTCTGTAGATAAAATAGCGGTACAGGTTGCGATGGTTGGAAAGTCTCAGGGCGAATATTTTAAGCAGTTCGTCTCCGGCTTTCATGCCGTAGGTTTCATTGATTCGGTGAAAATCGTCTATGTCGATGATGGCAAGATCTGCTGATTTGGCTTTTTTGATCTCCATGAGCAGACTGTTTCTGTTGCTCAGTTCGGTCAAGGTGTCAAAATTGAGGTATTTTTGAAGCTGGGATTTGTTTTCAAAAACTTCGGTGACATCATGGCTGATTGAAATATATTGGGTCGCGTTGCCGTCTTTATCTTTAAACGGTACAATGGTCGATTTTTGAAAGAAATATCCTCCGTCCTTTTTAAGGTTCTTAAATATCCCCTGCCAGGTTCCCCCTTTTTTGATGGTCGCCCACAGGTCTTTGTATGTTACCTCCGGGGTGTCCGGATGACTCAGCAGACTATGGGTGGCATGAATCAGCTCCTCTTTATCGAATCCTGTGACCTCACACATTTCGTCGTTCACATGGATAATATTTCCGTTCAGATCGGTAATACTGACAATTGCGCTTTTATCCATCACTGTTTTGTACTGAATCAGATCATTGAGAAATTTTTTCTGGTCGGATTCAATGCGGCGGATTTTTTTGTAAACAAAAAGTGATGCCGCCAGTGTAAGCATAAAAAGTGCGATGATAATCAGGCAGTTTTTTATGATCTCCTGCTTGAGAAGTGAACGGCTTATGTCATCCACGGTTCCCACAAGCTCATAGAAGTTTTCAAAATAAAAGCCGGATCCCACTACCCAGTCCCAGTCCGGAATATATACCAGATACGATATTTTTTGAGCCGAGGCGGTCTGACCTGGAATTTCCCAGTAATAGGAGCTGAATCCACTGCCTTTGGATGTTGCGATGTCAATAAACTCTTTAATGACCAGTTTATTGTTTTCGTCACGCAGGGTTTTTAGATCCGTATGATAGATTTTGGGATCAATGTGAAAAATTGTTTTATAATCCGTTGAAAAGATCCAGAAGTAGCCGTAATTTTCATAGCCGAACCTGTCTTTTGAAATAAAATCCAGGGTTGCCTGTTTGCCCTTTTCATTGAGGCTGTCCATGTAGTATCCCGAGCCGATAACGATATCAAGAGACCGGTTGTACAAGGCATATCCAAGTTTTTTGTATTCTTTCGAGCCCTTACCCGGTTTATAGTAGGTGTACTGTTTCATGGCAGAGCCACGGGTTTTTACCTCCTCAAAAAATTGTATTAAATCAGGAAATTTGTTTTTCAGTGAATAGATATTTGTACCGACCAGTTCCGGATCGGCGCCGTGGTGCCTGAGTGTCCCGTCCCCGGATAGAATATAAAAATAGCCCGACTGGTTGGCCCAGCTAAAGGATTTGATCATGTTGTCTATATGGGATTTATACAGATGTTGATCCGCTTTATGGGTCATGTAGACATTTTGAATAAAATCCTGGGCCGAATGTACCCGGTCTTTAAGGTTTTTTTCGGCCGCTTTGATGACGGCCTTTTTTGTAGCGGATATCCGCCGGGTCAGCCGTTCAACTTCGTTTTTGATCAGTTTTTTTTGCTGATCAACGTAAAAGGTTCGAAGTCCTTCCTTATTTTTTTGGGTAAATTTTGTGAAGGTGCTCTGCATATTCCACAAAATGATCCCGGAGAACACACATGCAATGGTAATCGCTTTAAAAAGTGAGATGTTTGAAATGCTGGTTTTCATCACACCTTAAATTGATTCACGGTTTGTTTCAATTTTGATGACAAATTGCTTAATCCGCCGGCGCTGGTATCGATTTGGGTGCTGTTTTCGGATATGAGGCGCACCTCTTGGCTCACTTCACCGATGTCCCTTGCAATATCATTGGCAACACCGGATGTCTGGGTCAGGTTCTCGGTGATTTCCTGAATGCCCAGGGCGGCCTGGCCAACGTTTTCGGCAATTTCCCGGGTGGTGACCGACTGCTCTTCTACGGCGGCGGCCACCGTATCAATCATGTCATTGACATCGGAAATATCTGTGGTGACTGCCTCGATCTCCGTAACCGTTTCCCTTGTGGCACCCTGGATATCCTGGATTTGGTCCTTAATTTCAAGGGTCGCTTCAGCCGTCTGCCGGGCAAGTTCCTTGATCTCGCCTGCCACAACGGCAAACCCTTTGCCCGCTTCTCCGGCCCTGGCCGCTTCTATGGTTGCATTCAGTGCCAAAAGATTGGTCTGTTCGGAAATATCGTTGATGGTTTCAACCACATTGCCGATTTGGGTGGCGGACTGATTCAGCCGGTTAATCTTTTCTGATGCATTGCGGGTCCGCGCCACGGCCTCATTACTGGTAATCCGGGTTTTTTCGGTATTCCCTGCAATTTCATTGATGGTGGAGTTCATCTCTTCCACTGCTGCCGACACCATACTGATATTGGTGGAAGACTGTTCGACGGCCGAAGCCACCGACGCCATGTTGGTGCTCATCTCCTCGGTGGCAGCCGCCACGGAATTTGACTTTTCCTCCATTTTATCCGTTCCTTGGGAAAGTTCACCTGCAATGGCCAGCAAGGCGGAAGACGATGCGTCTATCTCATCGGAATCTTCGGCAATGCCGGCAATGATCCCCTGGAGTTTTTCAACAAAAATATTAAACCACCTGGCCATTTCCCCAATTTCATCACTGGATTTGGCAGACAGCCGCATGGTCAAATCTCCTTCTCCCTGGGCAATATCCTTGAGACCGTCTACCATTTGATTGATGGGTTTGACAACCTTGCCGGAGATAAAAAATGAAACAGCGCCGATAACAGCGAGGACAAGGACCGTTATGCCCAGGATGGTTTTCCGGACAGAGGCGGAGCTTTCAAGCAGTTCGGCTTTTTCTATGAGAATAACGACAACCCAGTCGGTTTTATCCGATTGAAAAGAATTTACGTGGTAAGCGGTGCCGTTAATTTCGGTATTAAACTCAGCTTCCTTGTTTGAAAGGGCTGTCTCTAACTTGTCAATGCCCACATCTTTTACGTATTTTTGATTGTTTTGTTCATTCTTTGGATCTGCCAGAATCAGCCCTTTTTTATGCAGCATCATGGCATAACCGGTTTTTCCGATCTTCACGCCGTTCATGATTTCGGCAAGTTTATCATATGAGGCGTCCAGACCGATGGTCCCATACAGCCGGCCGTTTTTGTCATTAAAGGATCTGACGTTGCTGGTAATTACCGATCCGCTGATGGAGTCCGTATAGGGATCGGTCCGTCGTATTTTGCCGTTATCGGAGAGTGCAACATTATACCACTCTTTTTTGAGCGGATCATATCCTTCGTGCACATCGGTCTGGGGCCATTGAATATACCCCCCGTCTTTGGTGCCCAGATAGACGTACATGGTACCCGGGTGGTTGTTGGCGTAATGTTCAAATTCTTCGTAAATCTGCTGTTCAATCCCCCCGTTTTGGGAGGGAGTCATGGCGGTTTTCTGGGTTGTTTTGGCGTAGCTTGTGATCGTGTTGTCCGCCTGGAGGATTTTTGAATGGGTGGCAAATGTATTCAGATTCTGGTCAAGATTATCGTAAAATACTTGAAGTATTTGTTCGATGTCATTGGCTTTTTCAACGACATTGTCATGATATGTTTCCCGGGTGGATTTATTGATTACCACGTTTACGGCCACAAGAATCGGAATTACGGTGATCAATGTGAGTACAAAGGAAAACATAAGCAATTTGGTTCGGATTGATTTGAGCATAGAGACCTCTTTAAATTCTAAATTAAGGGAAACCCCCAGGGGGGGGATTTTAAAATTTAATACGCCTAGGACAAATCCTTTGACCCGTCGGGATGTTTGGCCCTGGGGGCGGCCAGAGGATACAAAAGAACCCGGCCCTTGGCAGCCGAACCATTGATTCGGATATCGGGGTTGAATTTCTGGAGCAGCCAGAATGGAATATCCAGTTTTTTCCGGCAGACATCCCAGGTCGTATCTTCCGATGCAACCGTATATGTCTGGGTGCCGGCAATGAAATACGCGTCGAAAAAATCCTCAATGATCTCCTGGTGAAATTCAAATCTTTTTTCTTGAAAATCAGTAACACTGCCGGCTGGTAACGGCAGGGTCACCTCATGACCGGCACTGAGATTTTGCGTTGGGGACATCTTATTAAGTCTGCGGATTTCATCTGCATCAATACCCAGCCAGTCGGCATAGTTGTCGATGGTTTCTTCGTATGTTGCATGGATAACGGCGTATTTACGGCCTTTTTCGTCATGAACTGTTTTCAGTTCAAGGTCCGAGGTGACAACTTTCAGATCCCGGGGCAGTTTTGGCAGCTTGTTCGGGCCCGGCTGGGTTGCCGAAACCGGCTCTGTTGCTGGCTGGGGCCGAGCTTTTGATTGCGGCATCCCGTCCATTGTGCGCGCTCTCTCTTCTTTAAAGGGGATTTTCAGGGTCTGGCCCACACGAATCACCGCCTTTCTGCCAAGACCGTTCATTGCGATCAGGTCTTTGAGGGGTACTTTGTAGGCATCGGCAATGCTGCCGGCCGTATCCCCCCTGACCACCCGGTGAAACGGGGTGACCCGCTGGGTCGTGCGGTACAGAGGCAAAAGGGCCTTGTCCAGCATATCCGAAGATATGTGTTTGGGCAGATACAGGGTGTGTCCTTCCGGGATGTATTTTTTGCCGTCAAAAACCGGTTGTCTTAACGCCGGGTTCATCGCCTGCAAGGTTTTTAAGTCCACCGGTAACTTATCCGCAAGCTCTTTTGCGGATAAAAAGCCTTTGACCTTGTACCGGGTCTCTTGCCCGGGTTTATCCAGAGTAATATTGCCGTAATATTTAACATAATTTTTAGCCACATGGTGGGCTGCAATAAATTCCGGATAAAAATTTCGTGAGGCAAATTTGAAAGACCGGCTGCTGTAATTCTCGTATATGGCCGGATAGGTCTCGTGCCTGGCCTTTGCCCGGGACATGCCGTAAAGACCGTGGTTGTAAGCGGTGATGGCCATGGGCCAGTTTTGAAGCGTTTCATAGTTTCTTTTCAGGAGCTGGGCTGCCCCGTGGGTGGAGGCGATGGGATCCCGGCGCTGGTCCACCTCATAGTTAATATCCATGAACAGCTTGCCCGTGTAATTGGTGAACTGCCAGAGGCCTGCGGCCCCGTATTTTGAGTAGGTGTGGACATCATAGGCTGATTCCAGGCATGGCAGGTAGGCCAGATCTTCGGGCAGGCCATAGGAGTTTATAATCGTCTTGAATTCATCAATCAGCGCACCCGAGCGGATCACCCCTTCCATGAAATGTTCTTTTAACCCGGTCTGTACCCGAAGCCTTTGGGCGGCACCTCTGAATGCCGACGGTTTTGTTTTGTCCGGGAACAGGGCAGCCACTTTTTTTTCCAAAGCCGTTTGGGGTGCCTTGCCTTTGGACAGATTCATCAATACGGTTTTATATTTTTCGATTGCCGCTTTTTTGATTGTTTTATTTGCCCGGGCCGCCTCTTCAGTTTTGGCGGGATTGAGTTTGATCTCTTCGTAGATTCTGGACAAATCTTCCATATCGTGTACCAGAGCCTGGCCCCGGGTGTATTGGGTAAATATATGGGTCCAGAATGTGACATTGGGCTTAATCAGATCATACACCGGGAAAAGTTCAGATTGTTTAATCGGGGCTGTGGGGGACGCCGCCCGGCAGACCGGACCGGTGATCCCGAATACACAGATGGTGATGGCCGATAGGATTGATAAATAGACCTTTTGTCCTGGGAAACGAGCCATAATAACTCCCAAAAAAATTACAGATTGAAGAATTTATTTCAGGGGTTGTTTGGTAATTAAAGGATCAAAATGAGATTTTTTTAAGAGGTCGTCACTTCATTGAAATTACCAAACAAACGTTCAAGAACAATGCTATCATATCAGCGTCGGGTTTTAAATAATTTTGAGCATAAACCTAAAGTCTATTTACCGGTATGTTGGCAAGCTTTTCTTCCCAATAATCATCAATCAGCTCTTTGTATTTTTCCTGGGGATAATTTTTTCCACAGGCATCGCAGCATATGATAACATGGGGACAGGCGCGTCTGACAACAAGTTTCCCATGGCATGACGGGCAGTATTGGATATCTTTTTTCATATTTGGTCCTTTGTTTTTTTTGCCGGATAACATAAAAAGGCAGGTTTTAAATATTTTTAAGCCGGTATTTTAAAGGAGGCATGTGTTATGTCAAATAAAAACGAGCGTTATCAACGAAACTATCCCATTTCCTGGGAGCAGCTGCACCGGGACGCCAAGGCTCTGTCCTGGCGTCTGCATGATCTGAACCTCACATGGAAGGGGATTGTGGCGATTACCCGGGGCGGACTTGTACCGGCGGCCATCATTGCCCGGGAACTGGATATTCATCTCATCGACACCGTCTGCATCACCAGTTATGACTGGCAGAACCAGGGCGACTCCACCATCTTGAAATCCATCGAAGGTGACGGGGAGGGTTTTTTGATCATTGATGACCTTGTGGATACGGGCGGGACAGCCAAACTTGTCAGACAGATGCTGCCCAAGGCCTATTTTGCAACCGTTTATGCCAAGCCCGCCGGAAGACCCATGGTGGATGCCCATGTTACGGAAGTCAGCCAGGATACCTGGATTCTGTTTCCCTGGGATGCCGAGTCCCGGTTTGTTACTCCCATTGCCGGGCGGTGAAATTGGAGGGCTTTTCGTTTTTTGCGGGCTTTGCCCGCGGTTTTGATTTAACCACAGAGAACACAGAGAGCACAGAGTTTTATGGAAAAAAAATCTTCGGGCCGTAATATTGAGCCCGGCATGACCGTGCTGGATATTGTTTCGACATACAGTGCCACCCAGGAGGTGTTCAAACGCTGGGATGCCAGGGCAGGGGAGTGTATCTGCTGCAACGCGCTTTTTGACCCCCTTGAAACCGTTGCCGAGAAATACAATCTGGACCTGTCCGCCCTGATACAGGATTTAAAACAGGCAGCCTCTGTGTAGTTTGGCGTGGGCCAAACCTCTGTGCGTTCTGTGGTTTTTTAAATACGAAATCCCGAAGGGATTTAATCTTTTTTTTAACCACAGAGAGCACAGAGAGCACAGAGGTTTAGTGCGGGACGGTTAAGACCCCAGGGACGTAAAAAAATCTTTGAGACGCCCTAAGTATACGTCAAATCCCTTGATAAAAATATCGTTGTGATCGGCACCACATTTCTCCATTGGATTCTCCTTGTCCCTTTCGTTTGACGACATCGTGTTCACCGCTCTTCAAATCTGCCAAGTTTACGGTTTTTTACGACCTTTTCCCCCATGAATATTTTTCCGTTCATGGCGATGTAGACGCCGGGACAGGCCTGTTGAACAGCACCTAACGCGCAGCCGATATTAAAAATTGCGTCCGTGGCACTGAACATGGCAGGAAGAAGGGCACCTGTGAGCACAACGGTCTTATTCTTTGCGCCGCCATGGGCAATGATGTGCCGGGCAGTTTCGGGCATGGTATCCGTTCCATGGGTGATGATAATCATCCGGCAAGGGTCTGCCGCAACCGCGTCTGCGATAAGCTGCCTGTCCTCATCCGTTAGATCAAGGCTGTCTTTACGCATCAGGGACGTAATCATGTAAGGCACTTGCAGGTTGAACTGGTTCAGCACCTCAATGGCGTTGGGAGGCCCCACCTCATATTCACTTTTTGCATCAAAATAGATTTTATCAATGGTGCCGCCGGTGGCAATAATTGAAATCGTATCCATGCCGGTTCCTTTTAAAGCCGGTTATGAAAAATTTTTTTCAGGATAAACGCACAACGAAGGTTGTAAGTTTTATGCAGTTTAAACAGATTCGCTTGTAAAAATCAACAATGTGAGTAAATTTTTTCAGTTTTTTTAAAAGAATTATATCAAATACTTTTGGATGCAGCTTGGCATTTTTTACTGTTTTTGTGTTATCTCTTTCCGGGAAATGACGAAAAATCGGTTGATTTTTCCCGGCCCATGCCCTAAAGTTAGTTCTCGTAAAGAATATTCTTCTATTCTTGACGTCCATAGCGGTCGAAAGCCATACGTCAAGTATCCAAAACCCTGAAAATTTGTGGCAGTTGAAAAAAACGGCCAATCCATCAAAAAAAAAGGTGAATTCCATGAAAATTAGAAAAATCGTAGGCATTGTCTGTCTTTGGGGCTTGTTACTGTCTGTAGTAACCCCCGCCGGTGCATCAACCGTATTGCTGGAGAATGTGCCGGCATATGAATGGTACCATGGATGCGGCCCGACGGCAGCCGCGTCAATCCTGGGCTATTGGGATTTAAATGGGTATGATTCGTTATTTGATGTCTCCGGATGGGAGGAGATAAAACTGACCGAAAATGTTCAGGACGAAATATCCAGTCCCGCGCATAATCTAAAATACGATTCCACCCCTGATAACTCAACCCTGCCCGACCCGGATGACACCAGCATCGCCGATTTTTTTCATACCTCGGAAGACTTCTTGGACTTGGCGTATGGTTCCAGTCGTCTTAGTTATTCGGGCCAAGCCTTTACCGGATACGCCGCATACCGGGGATATGATGACTGGTATGCCTCGTATGTATCCTTTAATTCATCGGCATTTACCTGGGAAGATCTTGTTGAAGAGATTAACAACGGACGCCCCATGATGTTCTTGGTGGACAGCGACGGAGAAAACGGGGTGGATCATTTTATTCCTGTGTTCGGATATAATGAAGAGGACCTGACCTTTGCATTTTATGATGTCTGGGACGAAGAGGAAACCGCCATCAGTTGGGCATCCTTTCTCGGTGTAGAAGACGGCACGGACTGGGGCATTGGCTGGGCTGTATCCATCGTTCCGGGCACCGCGGATGCCGCGGTCCCTCTGTCCACCAGCGGCCTTTACATGATGTTCGGTCTTGTTTTCGTTCTGGCTCAATTGAGAAAGATAAATTTAAAACCCAATAGATTAAAAATATGAATATAATATGAAGTTGTTTTTTATTTGCAGGCCGTGAGAAAGCGTCCATCTCTGGTGAAATACGCTAAAACTCTCGGTCTTAAAACGCAGATTAGTTGGGAAGCACATCAAATTTAAACAAAAAACTAAACAAAAACGGCTTTACAAAAATGACGAATTGGCATATCTGTTGCCTGAACATTAGCCTGCATGGTAAAACCTGCGGGCTTTGTAATTTTTTAAGCGAATCTGTTTTGGGGGCATGACATACATGTAACCGAAGGGGCGGAGCTATATCCAGTCCTTGATTTAAACCATATTTCTATAGTTGGACGAAACTCTGATAGAAAAACACTGAACAACGAAGATATTCAAACCCTACCTGCACTTCCTGACACCTGACCCGTAAAAATTTGTAATATATCTGTACTGCCCGACACTGCCCCCCCAACCCCCAACCCCCATAATTGTAAAGCCATGCCGAACCAGGCGCTGTGACGTTTGGCGAAAGCCAACCCTCTGCGCGCTCTGTGGGTGTGAAAACAGGATATCCCCGACGGGATTTAACTGTTTTTCCCCGGAAATGCTTGGCTTGGTCCGCTCTTTTTGATACCCATAGAGAGCATATTGACCCCCAACTTCCTAGTTGACCATCTAAATAAAGTTAAGATTTATAATGAAAAAAGCACTCATCACCGGTATCACCGGCCAGGACGGCGCCTACCTTGCGCAGTTCCTCATTGGCAAAGGTTATGAAGTCCATGGCATAAAGCGCCGTGCTTCTTTGTTTAACACCGATCGTATCGATCACCTTTACGAAGATCCCCACGCGGACAACCGTAAACTGATCCTGCATTACGGCGATCTCACCGACGCGTCCAATCTCATCCGCATTCTCCAGCAGGTCCAGCCGGACGAAGTATACAACCTGGCCGCCCAAAGTCATGTCCAGGTCTCATTTGAATCTCCCGAATACACCGCCGACGCCGATGCCCTGGGAACCATGCGCCTGCTTGAAGGCATTCGTCTTCTGGGACTGGAAAATAAAACCCGGTTTTACCAGGCCTCTACGTCGGAACTGTTCGGCAAAGTCCAGGAAGTGCCCCAGACGGAAAAAACACCGTTTTATCCCAGATCACCCTACGCCTGCGCAAAGCTTTACGCCTACTGGATCACGGTGAACTACAGGGAAGCCTACAACATATACGCCTGCAACGGCATCCTCTTTAACCATGAATCCCCCATCCGCGGGGAGACCTTTGTGACCCGTAAAATTACCCGGGCCCTGTGCCGAATCCATTTGGGCATGCAGGATTGCCTTTACCTGGGCAACATGAACGCCCTCAGGGACTGGGGCCATGCCAAAGACTACGTTGAAATGCAATGGTTGATGCTCCAGCAGGACAGCCCTGACGATTATGTCATTGCCACAGGAGAGCAGCACTCGGTCAGGGAGTTTGTGGAACTGTCAGCCCGGGAACTGGGCATGGCCATTGAGTGGCAGGGGGACGGTGTTGATGAAAAGGGCATCAACCCGGCCAACGGAAAAACCATCGTGGCCGTAGATCCCAGGTACTTTCGACCCACTGAAGTGGAAACCCTTCTAGGTGACCCCGCCAAAGCCAAACAGAACCTGGGCTGGGAACCGAAAATCAGCTTCAATGAACTGGTCCGGGAAATGACCCAGATGGACCTTGAGGACGCCAAAAAAGATGAACTTTGCCGGAGAGCAGGGTTCCAGGTGCATAATTACAATGAATAAATCAGATAAAATACTTGTTGCAGGCGCTTCGGGCATGGTGGGGTCGGCCATCGTGCGGAATCTTGTTGCAAAAGGATTTACAAACCTTGTCGGCACATATCACGCTTCAATCCTTGAAGAGCAAAAAGATATGCCGATCCGACACCTGAAAACCGATTTGACGGACCAGGCGGCTGTGAATGAACTGTTTGACACACAGAAACCCGCCCATGTGATCCTGGCGGCCGCCAGGGTCGGCGGCATCCATGCCAACAACACCTACCCGGCTCAGTTCATTCATGACAATCTGGCCATCCAGACCCATGTGATTCATTCGGCCTATGTCCACAAAGTTAAAAGACTGCTCTTTCTGGGCTCCTCATGCATTTACCCTAAAAACGTGCCCCAGCCCATGAGAGAGGAACAGTTGCTCACAGGAACGCTGGAACCCACCAATGAGCCCTATGCCATTGCTAAAATCGCGGGTATCAAGATGTGTGAGTCATACAACCGTCAGTACGGCACCCGGTTTATGGCGGTCATGCCCACCAACCTGTACGGCCCAAACGACAATTTTGACCTTGAAACCTCCCATGTGCTGCCGGCCCTGATCCGCAAGTTCCACGAAGCCAAACTGGTCGGTGCGCCGGCCGTAACCGTCTGGGGAACAGGCGCACCCATGCGCGAGTTTCTGCATGTGGACGACATGGCCGATGCCTCTGTTGCCGTCATGTCTTTACCCGACAGTATCGTTGACCGGCAGCTCGTCAATTATCCAGCTCCCTGTTTTGTCAATGTGGGATCCGGAATTGACTGCACCATCAAAGAACTTGCCCAGACCATAAAACAAGAGGTGGGATTCCAAGGCGACCTGGTGTTTGATTCATCCAAACCCGACGGCACCCCCAAAAAACTTCTGGATGTCTCACGCCTGAAAGCGCTCGGCTGGTCAGCATCCATCCCCCTTGCCACTGGCATCCGGTCAACCTATGATTGGTTTATGAATCAAAAATAGCCAACAATGAAAAGGTCGGCATCCCCTTGCACTTTCTGGAAAAGATACTCACCACGCCGTACCGAATATAAATTCAGTGCGCAGCACTGAACCTCTGTGCGTTCTGTGCCCTCTGTGGTTAAATTAAAGAGAGTGGGCAAAGCCCACGATTTATAAACCAAAACATATATGAAAAACGCACAATCCCTAAAGGCTTTCTTGTTTTAAAACCACAGAGAGCACAGAGGTTTGACTCCCCGCCAAACTACACAGAGACAGCCAAAAGCAATGAACACGGCAGAAGTAAGAAAAGATAATCTGCTTTTGTTGTGCCCTGGTGCGCCGGAACAACCCCGGCTGTTTTAGTAACCTGTAAAGATGCCAAATTCGAACGGATAAAATTTATGAAAAAAATCATGCTCATCGCCGGAGCCCGGCCCAATTTCATGAAAATAGCCCCCATGGCCCGGGCCTTTGACCGCTGCCCCGACAAGATAGAATACAAAATCGTTCATACCGGACAGCACTATGACACCAACATGAGCGATGTTTTTTTCCAGGAACTGGGCATCCGGACCCCCGACTACCATTTAGGGGCCGGCGGCGGTTCCCACGCCGCCCAGACCGCAAAAATCATGACAGGGTTTGAAGATATCTGTATGAAGGACCGGCCCGACCTTGTGGTGGTGGTGGGCGATGTCAACTCTACCCTGGCCTGTTCCATTGTTGCCAAAAAACTGTGCATCGAAGTCGCCCACGTGGAAGCGGGGCTGCGCTCCTTTGACCTGGCCATGCCCGAAGAGATCAACCGTATGGTCACCGATGCCATTTCAGACCTCTTCTTTGTCACCGAAGAGCAGGGCATGGAAAATCTGCTGAAAGAAGGAAAACCCCTGGACAGAATTCACTTTGTCGGCCATGTCATGATCGACAACCTTTACTTTCAGCTGGAAAGGCTCAATGCCATGGACACCGCCGGGTTCCCAACTGCAGCCTTTAAACAGGCCCACAAAGAATACGGCGTGGTCACATTGCATCGTCCCTCAAACGTCGATACCCAGGAAACACTTGAAGCGATTTTCAACACGCTGAACAAAATTTCAGAACGGCTCCCCCTGATTTTTCCCATCCACCCCAGAACCCGGAAAAACATGGAAACATTCGGCATCACACCGGGCAGCCAAATTAAACTGACGGCCCCCCTCTCTTACATGGAGTTTTTAAACCTCTGGAAGGACAGCCGGATGGCCTTGACCGATTCCGGCGGCCTCCAGGAAGAAACCACAGCCCTGGGCATCCCCTGCCTGACCATCCGGGAAAACACCGAACGCCCCATCACCGTCACCCAGGGCACCAACGAACTGATGGGCACCTCCCCAGAAAAAATCCTGGCCGCCTTTGACCGGATCATGAACAACGACTGGAAAACAGGCCAAAAACCCAAATTCTGGGACGGTCAAGCCGCAGAACGAATTACAGCATTGCTCTAAACACATACAATTTCAGTGCGCAGCACTGAAACTCTGTGCGCTCTGTGTCCTCTGTGGTGAAATAAAAAAAGTGGGCGAAGCCCACGATTTATAGACCAAAAAATATATGAAAAACGCACAATACCCTTCGGTATTCCTTGTTTTAAAACCACAGAGAGCACAGAGGTTTGGCTCCCGCCAACCTACACAGAGGCGGCCAAAATCATAAATGCCATTGAACGCCAGGGATTATTACAATTTGGATAATCCGGTGGTAAAGATCCTTTTGCCCAAGATGAACTATGCAAAAGAGGAGCGAATTGAGGTTATCCACCAGGCATACAAAGGGCTGTTTCAACTGGCCACCAGAGGCCTTTTTGATAAATATGTGGATTTTATTGATGTGTATTCGGAAATAAGCGATCAAGAGCAGCAACAGCTTTATGAAACCATCATTCAGAACAAGGAGACGGCAATGTTATCACAATACATAAGAGAAAAAGGGCGCCAGGAGGGCCGGAAAGAAGGACGTCAGGAAGGACGTCAGGAAGGGCGTCAGGAAGGACGCCAGGAAGGCCGGAAAGAAGGACGTTTGGAAGGCATCTATAAGTCCTATTTTAAAGTCATCCAAAGCATGAAAAAAAACAACATGTCGGAAGAGGATATTGCCAAACTGATCAACCTTGAACTTGGCATAGTCCACAAGATAGCCAACAATGAAAAGGTCGACATTCCCTTACACCTTCTGGAAGAGAACAGTTAATAGCGTCTCATCCGGATGCCGTATCAAATACAATTTCAGTGCGCAGCACTGAAACTCTGTGCTCTCTGTGTCCTCTGTGGTGAAATAAAAAAGTGGGCGAAGCCCACGATTTATAGACCGCTAAAGAGAAGGCGTCATGGTAAAAGATGAAGTCAGACAATGCGTAGGCTTTATAGCAAAACCACTCAACAGTGGAACAAAAACTGCTGATTGAATTGAACATCTGTTTTGACTATAATACAGGGAAACAGTCTGAATTTACCTGGGAAAAAGACCATGGAAGCAATTAAAACAATCCAGATAGTCAAAAATGGGCAGGTATTGTTGAATCTCCCGGAAAAATTTTGGGGGCAGCAAGTTGAAATTACAATAACAGCCGCCTCAAAGCAGGAGAATAATGTTGCACAAAAAAAGAGTATGAGGGGCTGTCTGAAAAAATATGCCAACCCCTCTAACTTTTCAAAAGAGAAAGGCGCATGGAGTGAAGCTGTAAAGGAAAAATATGGCAATTATTGATGCCAATATAGTCCTTAGGTATGTGCTGAACGATCATGAGGAGTTATCCTTAAAAGCAACAAATATCATAGAAAATCAATTTGTCATTTTGCCTGTTGAGGCGGCCTGCGAAGTCGTATATGTGTTACTCAAAGTTTATCATGCGGATCGGGTTGAAATAGGCCAAATTTTAACAGCACTCATCAATGAGAATCTAATTTCGGTTGAAAAACCGGATATCCTTCTTGAAGCATTAGATTTCTTTTCGATGACAACGTTTGATTTTGTCGACTGCCTCCTTTGGGCATATAATAAAATTGACAAGCAGGCTGTGCTGACTTTCGATATTAAATTAAAAAAACGGTTACAGAATAACTCAGGAAATTAGGACCCGGCTAACCTCGTATCACCTTTGTCTTTGTATCGAATACAACTTCAGTGCGCAGCACTGAAGCTCCGTGCTCTCTGTGACCTCTGTGGTTAAACCAAAAGAGTGGGCGAAGCCCACGATTTATCAATCACAGAAACGAGAAGAAATCACAAGAGAGCACAGAGGTTTGGCTCCCGCCAACCTACACAGAGATAGCTGCCAAAGCAATACAAATGATATTTGGGAAGTTAGAGCTGATGTCGGGAGGGATACGTTTCGTCTCCTTGGATTTTTTGACGGACAAGAATTAATCATCTTGACCAATTCATTTCAAAAGAAAAGTCAAAAGACGCCAAAACAGGAGATTAAATTAGCTGAGTCCCGAAAAAAAGAATACCTTTCCAGGAGGTAAGATAATGGATGACTTGGATAAATATATTGAATCAAGAAAAAAGAAAAGTCTCATTTTCGCCAAAAATTTTGATAAGGGATATGAGCATTTTAAAATCGGAGTTCTTCTTAAACAGGCTCGGTTAGACGCCGGCTTGACACAAGAAGAGGTCGCTAATTTATTGAACACAAAAAAATCAGCAATTTCTCGTATTGAGAATCATGCCGAAGATATTCGTTTATCCACATTGGTAAACTATGCTCAAGCCGTTGGGAAAAGCATTCAATTTCAAGTAGCTTAAATTCAGCGCACAAAACGCTGAGGTCCGACCCTGGGAGCTATCAGCTTTTCGAAAAAACTTGGCTTCGACAACCTGCTTGGCTATATGCCCTGGTCGGGTGAGCTACCCGTGGGCGTAATAATAAAAATCAAGAACCATGACCAATCACCACGACACATTTTTCAAACAGGTTTTCTCAGACAAAGCCAATACAATAGACTTTTCAAAGCATACACTTCGAAAAGCACTATCGGCCAACCTGGACTATGAGTCCTTCAGGCTGGAGAATGTCTCTTATGTAGATGAACACCTGGCTGAATACTTTTCCGACGTGGTGTATACATGCAACTATGGAACGTTAAAGATAAGGATTGCTCTGCTTTTTTGAGCATAAAAGCTATCCGGATAAAAATATATCCCGCCAATTATTGAAATACATCCTTGGCATATGGGATTACAATGAAAAACAAAACAGCCAATTAACTCCTGTCATCCCCATCGTTTTATATCATGGTGAAAGGTCATGGCATCCTAACGGTATTGCAGAACTCTTCCCGGACCTGCCAAAGGAGTTGTCCTTATTTATACCGGTTTTTGATTTTATCTTCATCGACCTGAGCACCTATTCGGAATCGGAAATTAAACAACGAATATTTGATCAGGTTTCCCTGAAAATCAGTCTGCTTGTAATGAAAAATATTTTTAACCCGGAAAAATTAGAACAACAGCTGCCAAGCCTTTTCAATATAGGCGCGGAACTTTACCGGGAACAAAGCGGTTTGAAATTCCTGGAAACTGTTGTAACATATTTGTACCAGGCAACTGAGATAGAGACGGACAAAATCATAAATGCGATTGAACCCATAAGCAATGAAGGAGGGAAGATTGCAATGAGTACGGCAGAAAAATTACGGCAGGAAGGCATGGCTAAAGGAAGAGTTGAAGAAAGAAAAGAGAGTCTGATTTCGTTTGTCCACAGAGCAGGCAAGCAAGGCATCCCCATCGAAACAATAGCCAAAATTGTAGAGCTGGACGAGAACCTGATTGAGCAAATACTAAACAATGAGAATATCGACATTCCGTTGCATCTTCTGGGAACGAACAGATAATAGCCGGTCCCCCCGCACGCCGTATCAAAGCTCAACTTCAGTGCGCAGCACGGAAACTCTGTGTTCTCTGTGCCCTCTGTGGTTAAACAAAAAGAGTGGGCGAAGCCCACAATTTATAGACTACAAAATATATGAAAAACGCACAATCCCTACAGGATTTCTTGTTTTAAAACCACAGAGAGCACAGAGGTTTGGCTTTTGCCAAACAACACAGAGACAGCCAAAATCATAAATGCGATTGAACCCATAAGCAATGAAGGAGGGAAGATTGCAATGAGTACGGCAGAAAAATTACGGCAGGAAGGAATAGCCCAAGGCATGGCTAAAGGAAGAGTTGAAGAAAGAAAAGAGAGTCTGATTTCGTTTGTCCGCAGGGCCGGCAAACAAGGCATCCCCATCGAAATAATAGCCAAAATTGTGGAATTGGACGAGAATCTGATTGAGCAAATACTAAACAATAAAAATATCGAAATTCCCTTACACCTTCTGGAAGAGAACAGTTAATAACGTCTCACCCGAATGCCGTATCGAATACAACTTCAGTGCGCAGCACGGAAGCTCTGTGCTCTCTGTGACCTCTGTGGTTAAACCAAAAGAGTGGGCGAAGCCCACGATTGTTTACCTCGAAAAAAATGCCAATCCTCCAAAACCAGTTATCAAGTCCCCATGAAAAAGAAAATTAAAGGTACACCTACCTGGTACCTCAAATACAAAACACCATAATGGAATTTAAATTGAAGAAAGACACAACAATCGCAGTAGTAGGCCTGGGATACGTAGGCCTTCCCCTGGCCGTACATTTCGGCGCAAAATATAAAACCATCGGTTTCGACCTGAAACAATCCATCGTAGACAACAGCCTGGCCCATAAAGATCCCACCGGTGAAGTCGCCGCAGAGGAGTTTCAACAGGCAACCTACTTTACCCCGACCACAGATCCCAAACTCATGTCCGATGCCGACATCATCGTGGTGGCCGTGCCCACCCCCATAGACAAAGCAAGGCGCCCGGACCTCTTCCCAGTGGAAAGCGCATCCCGCACCGTGGGCCAGGTCATGAAAAAAGGCTGCATCGTAGTATTTGAATCCACAGTTTATCCCGGTGTGACCGAAGATATCTGCGTACCCATCCTTGAAAAAGAGTCCGGCCTGACCTGGAAAAAAGACTTCCACGTCGGCTACTCCCCGGAACGGATCAACCCCGGCGACAAAGAACACACCCTGACAAAAATTGTCAAGGTCGTCTCCGGAGATGACGCCGCCACCCTTGGAACGGTAGCGGCCCTGTACGAGTCCATTGTCGAAGCCGGTGTTCACAGAACCCACACCATTAAAGAAGCAGAAGCCGCCAAAGTCATTGAAAACACCCAAAGAGACCTGAATATTGCCCTGATGAACGAACTGGCCCTGATTTTTGACCGGCTTGGCATAGACACCAAGAACGTCCTGGAAGCCGCAGGCTCAAAATGGAATTTCCTTAAATTTTCCCCGGGACTGGTGGGTGGCCACTGCATTGGCGTAGACCCGTATTATCTAACTTATAAAGCCCAGAGCGAAGGCTACCATCCGGAGGTGATCCTGGCCGGCCGAAGGATTAATGACAACATGGGCAAATTTGTGGTGGAAAAAACCATCAAATTGATGATTGAATCCTCACAGCATATCAAAGGCACCAAAGTCGGCGTTTTAGGGCTTACATTTAAAGAAGACTGTCCGGATTTACGAAATACCCGGGTGGTGGATATTATCCGTGAACTTGAGTCGTACGAATGCGACGTCCTGGTTCATGATCCCATGGCAGATCCGGCAGAAGCCCAGCAATATTACAATGTAAAACTAAGCCTCTGGGAAGACCTGCAGGATTTAGGTGCTCTCATTATAGCTGTGCCCCACCGCTGGTATAAAGTACAGTCTTTTGATTCTTTTACAGCTAAACTGAACTCTAAAGGATGTCTTATAGATGTTAAATCTATGCTGGACATAGATGAGCTAAAACAAGACAGAATCAAATTCTGGAGACTGTAAAGCAAATAAGATTTTTGAAAGTTAAAAAATGAAACAATTAAAAAACAATAGATTCCACTGGCTGGTAACCGGGTGTGCCGGATTTATCGGCTCCAATCTTGTGGAAACCCTTCTTAATTACGGACAGACTGTTACCGGTCTGGATAATTTCTCCACTGGGTTTCAGCATAATCTGGACCAGGTAAAACAGAGTGTCAGCTTAGAATCCTGGAAGAATTTCACTTTTATTGAAGGTGATATCCGAGATATTAAGACCTGCACAGCAGCAGTTAAAAATGCAGACTTCGTTCTCCACCAGGCGGCTCTGGGGTCTGTGCCAAGATCCATCGAAGACCCTTTGACCACCAATGCAAACAATATCACAGGCTTTTTAAACATGCTGGATGCAGCCCGGCAGTCAGACGTCAAACGCTTTGTCTATGCCGCCTCAAGCTCCACATACGGAGATCATCCCGGATTGCCAAAAACAGAAGAGATCATCGGCAAACCCCTGTCCCCCTATGCCGTGACCAAATACGTGAATGAACTTTACGCCGAAGTCTTTGCCTCAACGTACGGCATACGCGCCATCGGCCTGAGGTACTTTAACGTGTTCGGCAGGCGCCAGGACCCCAAAGGGGCTTATGCCGCTGTCATTCCGCTCTGGTTCTCCGCTTTGATTCAAGGCTCTGATCTTTTCATCAACGGGGATGGAGAGACCTCTCGGGATTTCTGCTACATCGACAACTGTGTACAAGCCAACCTGCGGGCCTGTCTGGCCCCGGAAGAGGCCGCTAACCAGGTGTACAACGTGGCATTCGGCCAAAGAACTACCCTTAATGAACTTTTTATAATGATAAAGAACCGCGTGGTTCATCAATTCCCCCAGGCTGCGGAAGCGGAACCGGTGTACCGGGATTTCCGTCCCGGCGATGTCAAACATTCGCTGGCTGATATCAGCAAAGCCCAGAATTTGTTGGGCTACCAGCCGAAGTTTTCAGTGGAACAGGGTTTGGATCAAGCTGCCCAGTGGTATATGAGTTATCTGAAATAAAAGAGAATTACAGCTAATTTCATTAGACATGAAAATCGCATCTATTTGCTTTGTTTACATTTTATGACTGTGCGGATTTGAAAATAAGATTAAGGGTGGTTGATATTTTACAGCAACTGGAGCTCTTTTGGATGTGACGATCTGGAGGATGACATATGGTAGCCTCATAAGAGACGAAAATTTAGAGTCCTTTTTGCGAAGTTCAGCATTGCAATTTTTTGAGTGCAATACCGACTTTGTTGGCTATTTCTATAGACCCACCAGGAAGATTGAAAATGAAGCCATTTAAAAAAATAGCGGTGGGATCAGCATTCTTTTTGGGTGGCTTAACTATTTATCTCTTATCTCATCACTATCTGTCTTACAATGAAAACCCTGTAAAATCAGATATAATCGTTCTATTTGTTGGATCAGACGATGAACAAAAATTTAGGGTTAAAGAAGCTCATCAACTGATGATAGAAGGTGTTTCTGAGGTTCTTGTGATTCCAGCTTACCCAAAAATCTTTAGATTTAAAAATGGAAGAATTGTTGAAGACCGTAGAGCCTTTAATGATGGTATTACTTTTCAAATTTATCCTGTTTTTTATGAAAATACTCATATAGAAATCCTTTCAGCAAAGACGATAATGGAAAAATTGAGCTACTCCTCAGCTATCATGGTTAGTTCCCCCTATCACATGAGGCGAATAAAGATTATTTCTCAAATGGTATTTAAAGGCGAACAGTGGCAGCTTCGTTTTGCTGGAAGCCGGTTTGTAGAACCAAATTTAATAGGATTAAAAGCTGCCATGAACTATATAAAAACTACCATTTCAGAATATGTTAAAATCATGGCTTTTATTTTCTATTCTCTGACTGAAAATGTTCAATAACATTTAATTAAAAATTGGAGCAACACAGATACCATGTCCACTTTTAGCTTGACTCCTATAGAGGGTTTTTAACATGAAAGTTGGTATTGTTACGATACATAATCATTATAATTACGGGGCTGTTCTTCAGGCTTTTGCTTTAAATTTTGTAATCAGAAAATTAGGTCATGACTGTAAAACCATAAATTGCAATCTTGAACCAGGAGAGAACAGGCTTGCGATAAAAGCAAAAAATCCTGGAGCAAAGCTGACAAAGCTGTATAACCTACTTCGCTGGTCCTCTAATAGGCGCTTCAATAGTCGTTTTAAGGATTTTATCACAAATTATATTCCTGTTTCAGATATTCAATATAATGATTTTGCTTCTCTTCGAGAAAACCCACCTCAGTTTGATGCTTACATTACCGGTTCTGATCAGGTATGGAGACCTTCTTTTCTGGACAAAGAGATTGGTCAGGTCTTTCATCTAAGTTTTGTCAACCCTGAAATTTCCAGGCTCATCGCATATGCACCAAGTTTTGGGATAGGTGAAATTCCCGAGCAATACAAAAACCAAATTCGTAGTTATTTGCAAAGATATGACTTTCTATCCATCCGCGAAAAACACGGGGGAAAAATGATTAAGGATTTGACTGGGAAAGCGGCTGTTCATGTGGTTGATCCAACACTTTTACTTTCAAAAGAAGAATATGAAAAGATTATTCAGCCTTCAAAAATTTCAAAAAATTATATTCTCGTTTATGCGATGGAACTTGGTAAAGAAATGGCATTCCTTGGGCTTGTGAAAAAAGTAAAACTTCAGTTAAAGCTTCCTGTTGTGTGTGTGTTTCCTGTCAGGTTCGACTTCCGTTGGTTAAAAGTTGCGGATAAAATAATGCTTGACGCTGGCCCCAAGGAATTTATTGGCTTGATTCGTGATTCAACATTAGTATGCACAAATTCATTCCATGGTACAGTTTTTTCAATTAAATTTCAGAAAAATTTTGTGGGTTTCCCCCATTCTGTGAGTAATTCGAGAATAGAAAGTCTTTTAGAGGCAGCAGGACTACAGAATCGCCAAATACAACATTTAACAGACGATGCTATTGAAAGAGAACTAAAAATAAACATTGACTATGAATCCGTGAATGAAAAAATGCAGGTAAAACTCAATAATTCAATGGCCTTTTTACAAGAAGCCATGGGGTAAAAGTAAGCGTGATGAGTTTCAAATCAAACAATTACCCACCTTGTTTTAATGAAATAGGTGACAACAAATGCACTGGATGTGCAGCTTGCGCTAATGGTTGCCCTCAGTCTGCCATAGAGATGGTGCTAAATAATGACGGGTTTTACAGACCCTTAATTAATAAAGATACAAAATGCAGAGATTGCCTTCGTTGTCATCAATTTTGTCCGGCTATGTCAATTTCAAAAGTCGAGCATCAAAATCCTGTACCTGAAGTATTGGCTGCATGGAGCACAAATGAAAATACCCATCTTCAGAGCTCTTCCGGCGGTATTTTTTCGGAACTGGCTAATTACGTGCTTGATAAAAAGGGGATTGTTTGTGGGTGTAGATGGGATCAAAACTGGGCACCTTTTCATGTTATGATAAAAGATCAATCAGAGCTTGGCGCTTTGCGAGGTTCAAAGTATGTGCCCAGCCGTATTGATGAAACTTTTTACCGCAAAATAAACGAATTGTTAAAAAACGATATCCTTATTTTGTTTTGCGGGACACCCTGCCAGGTAATGGGATTACGGTCCATTGTTAAACCAGCACTTAGAAAAAATTTAATCCTCGTAGATTTGATTTGCCACGGCGTACCGTCCTTGAAATCATTTTGGAAATATTTGGACTGGAAATTTGGAGGAAGGAATTCTCTTGAATATTTTTCATTTCGGAATAAAGAAGTCACAATTCAAACAATTTGTGCAATTGAAAACTCAGGAAAAAAATATCTCAAGGCCTGTGGTAAAAATTCATGGTTCAGGTCAGCAATGATATATCATTTATTTCTGCAACCGTGCTGTTATGCATGCGCTTTTGGAAGTATTCCAAGAGGAGGGGATATCTCGCTTGGCGACTTTTGGGGAATACCCAAAGAGTGGGAAAATCCTTTTGGAAATTCCGCTGTCTTTATAAATTCTGCAAAGGGTAAAGCGCTTATAAATGACTTGATCAAGGCCGACAAAATAACGATTAAGAATAGTGATTATCAAACGATTGCAAACCACATTGGAAGAATTCGGGGGGTAGAATATCCTATTCCTAGAATCCGGAAAATTTCATTTTTTTTAATTAGAATTGATCAATATCAAATATTTAACCTATTTGTATATCAACCTTTAAGATTCAGAAAATGGCTGAGCGGATCGTTTAATAGAAGAATTGAGCGAGTATCAAGCTGTTTCCGTCAACTACAGGCTTTATGGGCAAGAAAATTGTGACTAATCTGGGAGGGCGATGGGTTCGCCGGTTATGGCGCTCTTTAGGACAATCCCATAGACAGATATTGGTCTCCATTTCATCTCTTGTCGGCAGTGGCCTGATTGCAGTTGCTATAAGATTTGTGGGAAGTATCATCCAAGCTCGATTTGTTGATCCTGAAGTGTTGGGTTATTATACGAAATTCACAATTTTGCCTCAATATTTGTTTTTTTTACACTTAGGGGTGTATACATCCTTTTCAAGACAGTACCCTTATTTTATAGGAAAAGGTGAAAAAGAAACAGCCATAGCTTATGCAGCCAATGCATTGGGATGGACTAAATTATTGTGTATAGTGAATAGTGTGATTTTTTTTGTCCCTTGTTTATATTGCGCATTTAATGGTGATTGGTCCGCTAGCCTTGGATGGGGCTCTCAGATTCTATTTTCGGTTACATCAATCTATATGGTTTATTTAGGTTTTTCATATAAAAACAGTAGCGAGTTTGTTATCTGGTCAAAAGCCACTGTAATATCGGCGGTAACCTCGTTGTTTTTTTTACCGATCATTGCGGTATTTAATTTTGTCGGAATTTGTATGAGATCTTCTCTTCCTCAATTGTTCTCCACAATTTATGCCCACATTAATCGACCTCTTCGGATAGCGTCACATTTTGAATGGCAGAGACTTAAGGAGATGATCGCTTTTGGCCTGCCGTTGATGATTTTTACGTATACAGCCACCAATTTTTGGACAGCTGTAGAGCGAAGTTATATTTTAAAGGTTCTGGACAATAGAAGTCTTGGCGTTTTTGCTTTCGCCGTGGTTTTATGCGCAGGATTGACAACGGTAGCAAACTCTATAAGTCAGGTGTTTCGTCCGCGGATTGCAATGGTTTACGGTTCGTCAAAAAAAAATATGGAAGTATGTTTCAAATATTGTATGAAAGCCAGTCTGGTCAGTTTTATTGCAATGCTTCCGCTGGTTATTCTGACCTACTGGTTCATAGACCCTATAGTACGGCAATTTCTTCCAAAGTATGTTGATTCTATTTCCGTTGTGCGTTGCCTTTGCTGGATGGCTTTGGTGCCTGTAATGGATTTCCCTAAACAGCTTTTGATAGTAGCCAAAAAAACCAAACAATTCGGTATTTCTATTTTTTCAAGTTTTATACTTTTTTTAGGTATTCTTGCTTTTTTCGAATTGGTTGATAAAGAGGTAACGCTTGAAAAAATAGCAGTTGCATCTGTTTCATGTAAAATAATTTCGGTTGGTATCGCCAATTTTTTTTCATGGAAAAATTCAAAAAGCCCAAAGGCTCAATGTTAGTTATTATTTTTTAAACAAAAGGGATTTAAGGTATTTTAGATGGATTTAAGCTTTGGGGTCAGTGACTCAATTTTTTTCCTTGATTATTTCGCATCTTTATGGGGGCTTTTATTCATAAGTGCTGCGGTGGTTATTGTTGCAGTATACCGTCCATATATTGCCATTGCAATTTTATGCTTTTATCCCAACATTCTTTGGGCGGCGTCGTGGAAACCTTTTGTCACACTCTATCCGATATATTTCCTCTTCCTGGTTTTGTGCCTGAGGTATGCTAGACGGATTTTCATCTGTTTTTTTACCTTTCGTTACAAACTTTGCATTTTAATTCCCTTCGTTATTGTAACCTGGTCGTTTTTAAGTCCATGGCTCTATCCGGTTCATGGAAGCAATGCTTTTTCATTGGCTTCCAATCCCAACTACAAAAGATGGCTGGAGATCATTTTCCCTTTGCTAATTTTACCGGCAGCAATTGAGAGTCATGACGAGTTCCGTGAGTTCATGTTTTCAGTTTTTTTAGTCATTATTGGTATTCATTTCATTTCATTCCTGGCGTCCGGGCTATTTATCGTATGCGGACATCCCGTTTACGAGATTCATCGTATGGTTTTTTTGAATATGCGCCCTATTTATTGGGAATCGGGTCTGCTGCTGCTTTTTATCGCGTATGCGTTTGTACATAATCGATTCCCCCCATTTATTTTGGTCCTCTTGGCTCTGGTCGGTTGTATCGGACTTGTCCTTGGTAATTCTCGTACCCGGGTTCTCTCCACCTTTGTGTGTTTTATTTATTTTATCTACCCTTATGTTTCAAGACGTCTGTTTTTCTGGGGAATTGCTTTTGTGCTAAGTTTTAGCCTGGTCGCCGGGGGTGCGGCCGTTTTCTCTGGTAAAATAAATGTGTATATTGCCGGACTCATCGAACAGAGAATCGAACAGAGTATGAGTAAAGATGAAAAAGTTCGCACCAGTGGCCGGGCAAGGACCTACCAATATGCGTTGGATCGGTGGCAGGCAAATCCCCTTCTGGGTGTTGGATCATGTTATATTTATCCAACAACAAAATTTACCTCCCAAGCTTCAATTGGACGTCTTCATAACTATTATTTGGAAGTGTTGGCTGGTCAGGGGGGCGTCGGGTTTGTGCTATTGCTGGCTGTTCTTGGCATCAGTGCGGTTATGGCGTTTAAGATATTCAGGGCAAAGGCTAAAGAATCTGTTGACGGAAGGATGGCAGTAGCACTTTTGGTGTGGGGGCTTATTAACTGGATGTTTAAAGAAAGCTGGGGGATCACATATACAGCAATTTGCCTGTTGAGTATTTATATACAAACCGGTCAGAAAAAGACACTTTATTGATGTTTGTGATTGTAAAATGAAAATTGACTATGAGATGTTTAAAAATGATGTTGAGTATTATTGTTCCATTCTATAACGCAGTCTCTACTTTAAGATCCACTGTTGAATCTTTGCAGCTTCAAACCTTTCCCGACATTGAAATCCTTCTGATTGATGATGGATCTACGGATGACGGATATGTCACTGCAAAAGATATGGCAAGATATGACAGTCGCATCAGGGTTTTTCATCAAGAAAACAGGGGCGTCAGTTCTGCCAGAAATCATGGCCTTGATATGGCGTTGGGTCGCTATGTCACTTTTGTGGACGCAGATGATCTTGTTGAAAATATAATGTACGAAGAATTAATGAGTAATCTCCTTTATTCTAAAGTGGATGTTTGCGTCACAGGCATTGAAGCAAACGGTGTTCCTGTGAGAGATTTGCCTAAAGATATTAAATTTTTAAAGGGCAAAAAAGAAATTCAAGGTATTTTGATCGGGAATATACTATGGTCACCAGATTATAGATCAACCATAATGCCTTCAGCATGCCGCCTAATCATAGATAGAAGACTTTTAGAAGATAATACCATACGTTTTGATACCCGTCTTGGATTTCATGAGGATTTTGTTTTTCTAATTGAAACACTTTTAAAAGTGAACACTGCATGTATAGACGACCGACCCTTTTATAAATATGTATACAAAAAAAAAGAACGTAAAAAACGGCATAGCCTTTCTAAAATGCTGGAGTCCCATAAATATATTATTGGTTTCCTTGAAGCCTTGCCTAAAAGAAGCATTGATGATATTCAAAGAAACATTCATTTCGGACTGATTCGTTTTATTACATCGGTATGTGAAAATACCTGCCTTAAACATAGCAACTCTCTAAATCAACAAATAATACAACTCAAAAAATTTTATCAGGAATTGCCACCTCCAGATATAAGCGGGTATATGAATCAAAAAACAATTTTATTTAAAAATAGACTTTTATTTTGGTTATTATCCCGTCGTTTTTTTTTGATGGCTATCATGGTGTGCTGGGCAGTTAGGTTCAGGGCATCATTTAGGGTGGTAGAATAAGTTTTGAAGTAATAATCAATTACGAAGATAGATATGTTAAAAAAAAAAGAATCTAAGCGAAATCATATACTGGTTACAGGGAGCAACCGTTCCGGAACCACATGGGTTGGCGAAATGCTCAATCTTAGCAATAAGAAAAATTATATTTATGAGCCATTTTCAAGAAATTTGAAGACCATTAGAGCCACGTGTCCGTTAAAGCATCATTTCCATTATGTGACCCGTGATGAAGAAAAAGATTTTAAGGCATATCTGGATTGCTGCTTGTCCTGGAGAGGTGTGTCATGGAAAAAGGAAGTCTTACAGATGTCTGGTTTTAGAAGTTCTATTGGGGCGCTTTTGCGAAACGGGCAGCGGTATTTCAGAGGAATGACACGGAATGGCTACATTATCAAAGATCCCCTTGCCTTGTTTTCGGCCGCCTGGCTTTACAAGGTTTATCAATGTGATGTCCTGGTTATTGTCAGGCATCCGGCCGCTTATGTCAACAGCATCAAAAGAGTTGGTTGGCGGGTCGACCCGAAAGAATATTTATCTCAGCATGAGTTGATGGAAAACTATCTTATGCCTTTGAAGAATGAAATTTGTAACTTTCGGCAATCTGATTCAAACATCGTAGAGGAGGCAACCCTGCGGTGGAAGATTTACCACCATGTCATCAGTCTGTATAAGAAAAAATTTCCTTACTGGATGTTTGTCAGGCATGAAGACCTCTCTGTCGATCCTGTAAATGGCTTTAAACGGATCTATACAGAATTTAAGTTGCCTTTTTCTGAACGGGTAAAAAATAAAATTTTGGCATCAACAACCGGCCCTAAAGAGCTTGAGTTGGGAAAAAAAACTCATGTTCTAAAACGGGACTCGAAAAGCATGGTTAAAAAATGGAAAATTGATTTAACTGATAGAGAGGTTTCACATGTATATGAGCATACTCGAAATATTGCGTCTGAATTTTATTCTAAATTAGATTGGTAGAGAATTATACTCATTCCATTGATAGTTAATCAAAATATTCCATTAAATATTGGGAAGTTACTATAACTTTTGATAAAAATATTGAAGAAAGTGTTATGTTGAGAGAATTAAAGAAGCTTCACCATTCATAGCCATTGAATGTAATTGTTTTGAAAGTTGTAATGATTGGGAAAAATACGTTTTTCGTCGCAGGTAGAATGGTAACAAAATCGCTTCCGCTCAATGTAATGGCTACTGGAATACCTGCAAAAGTTATTAAAATAATGGATATTATTGAGAACTGTAAATGATAGGGGATATGGAAAAGCAAAAAATAAATTTGATTTTTATGGGGGGATTTACTTTCCCCGAAGGCATGGCCGGAACAAAAAGAATCAAACATGCTATTGATGCATTGCAGTTAATGCCAGATGTATTAATTCAAGTGGTTCTTTTGCGTCAATTAAGCGTGGAAAACAAAGGGTCCGGTATTTATAAAGGCATCTCTTATCATACTATAATGCCGGGTCTAACACGGAATGGCTTTATGGTTTTGTTTCCTTTGCTCTATATGAAAACTTTTTTTTATCTTCGAAAATGCCGGCTGAAAAGTGCGGTCAATATAATATATCATTACGGTCCGGTCTCCCATGAAAATTTGATCCCTCTTATTTTGGCTAAAATCATGGGATACAAGATCGTTTTTGACATTGTAGAGGATTATAATGTTATTGTAACTACATCAAAATCCCTCTTCTTTAAGCTAAGAAATTTGGGGATTCAACAATTCCTCTTAGTCATGAAACAAATTGCTAGTGGCCTGATTATCATCAGTTCCTATCTGGAAGCGGCCTATAAAAATTCGTTATCTAAAAATATAAAAATTCATTACAGGCCAATATCAATTGATATGGCAAAATTTCAAGATAATCAGAGGCCGAATATTAAAAATAAAAGTGAGATTACGCTCTTTTATGCGGGAAGCTTTGGCCGGAAAGACGGGGTACTGGATTTGATTGATGCCTTTGATGGTCTTGCTGCAAAAAGAGATAATGTCTGTCTGGTTCTAACAGGGCGGGGAACGGAGGCGTCCATGTCTGAATTTTTTTCCCGGGTTGAGCGTTCGCCCTTTAAGGATCGTATAGACTATAAAGGGTATCTTGATGAGGATACTTACTATGATGTGCTACACTGTGTTGACATTCATTGCATGACAAGAATCGATCTTGACTATGCCCATGCCGGTTTTCCGTTTAAGCTTGGTGAATATCTTGCCACCGGTAAGCCTGTCATCGCCTCCCGGGTATCAGATATTGAACGATTTATAGAGCATGGGAAAAGTGCCATGATTGTCAAGCCGGGAAACTGCAAGGATATCGAAGCCGCCGCCGCATTTTTGATAGACAACCCTGAAAAAGCACTACAAATCGGGGCGCAGGGGCGAGCTGCCGCTTTTTCCAATTTTGATCATAAAATCCAAGGAGAAAAACTGTTCCAATTCCTCAAAAGGCTTTAATCAATAAGGAGTGACCGATTAAAGAATCTATGGCCTATGTCTTATTGCCGGTGGACAATAAACAAGTCAGGCAAAATCATTTTGGCTAATTATAGCAGGCGAACTCTCGTACGGTGTTTATAAATTAAAACCTTTGTAAGCTTATAAGATGGAGGTAGGAATGGACAAAATTATTGATTTTAGAGTAAGGCTTAGAACGCCACAAATGCTAAAGCCCTGGAATCCTGATAACCCGGCACCTCATTTTGAACAGTATATAAAATTGTACCACATGAAACCTCGTTTGTCGGTTTTGGACGACGAGCAATTTGTCCATAATATGCATGGCCAGGGCGTTACCCAAGGCGTTGTTTGCGGTGGCTCCAAAGAAGACAACGAGCATTTAATTACAAAAAAGAACTCAGCCCATGGAGACAATTTTTATTATATTGCCGGGGTAAATCCTGAGTACGGCATTAAGCAAAATTTAGAGGAACTGGAAAAGTGTAAAAAACAGGGCTTTTTAGGCGTAAATTTTAGTCCTTATATCTGGGGTGTGAAAGCAAATGATAAAGTGCTTTATCCGCTTTATGCCTATTGTGAATCCAATAATATCATCGCGATCGTACACGGCAGCCTGCATTACAACCGGTATCAAAGTATGTGGTTGGGTGATCCGAAGTATATGGATGAAGTCGCCATGAATTTCCCCCATTTAAAATTGGTGATTTCCCACGCCGGAAACGGATTTGGGGTTCTTGGCCTGGCAGTGGCCCAAAAACATCCCAATGTTTATCTTGAATTCAGTGCCTTATGGCCGAAATATTTGCCGGAATCTACACTGGGTGCTGTGAATACTTATCTAAAAGACCGCTGCCTGTTCGGTACGGATTATCCTCTGGTTGATTTCGCTGATGGCGTGTCGGCATGGAAAGAGGCGTTAAAACCGGAAGTCAGAGAGCTATTTTTCTATAAAAATGCTATGAAATGTCTTTTTAGTGATCCTGTTTGATTATGTAAGGCTGGTATCCCAATCCATGTTGAATGAGTTTAAATAAATTATAATGGAAATCCTCATATGGAAAGCAGTGACCAAATAAAAATAATCCAATATTCAAAAGAATACAAAGAGAGGCTGCTATCTTTCATGTCTTTTCTATGGAAGAATGCAGCGGATGAAGAAAAAAGAAAGAAATTTGAGTGGCGGTATGAATTGAATCCGGCCCAGATGGAAGATTATATGTTTTTGGCATTGAATAACGGCCAAATTGTGGGTTTTCGTTCATTTGTGGTTCAGGACTTTATTTTAGATCAAAAAATAATCAAGGTACTTGTAGGTGCTGACGGAGTCGTTCATCCGGATTTCAGAAAACTTGGTCTGCTTAAACGATTTAATTTAAAAAGTATTGAAGTGTTTTCCCTTCAATTCGAGAGGGTACAAGGAATTATTCTTATTCTGAGCGCCAATAAAATCCCCACTATAGCAAACCAGAAACAAGGGTGGCAACGGACCACTGGTCTTAAAAAATATGCTTATAAAATTTCTTTATTAAATATTTTTAAAACGGTCTTTTTGAAAACAGATAAACAAACATGCCATAAACGAATCAAACATCGTAATCTGGAAATTGAAGTTTTGACTGAACTGAAAGAAGATCTGTTGGCAGCGTACTTCATAAAAAACAGATTTAAAGATAAGATCGTAAATTATAGAACCGCTAAGTTTTACAGATGGCGATACCTTGAAGATCGTAATTTTGACCGGTCTTATATCTATGCATATAAAAACGGCGAACTTGCAGGTTTTTTAATCATCGAAAGAATTTCGGCAAAGCAGAGCCTTTTATTGGAGTATGGTGCCGATTCCGCTATGGTTTTATCTAAAATGCTGAAGACGGCATCCAGATACTTGAACATATGTGTGTTAAGAACGCTTTATACATCTAAAAATCAGGAAACACTGATGAAACGTTCCGGCTGTTTTATCGAAACAGATACGTTTCTGAAGTTGATTAGAAAAGAACGGTTACCCGTTTTGGTAAGGCCCAATATAGTTAAACCGGAAGATAAAGATTTTGTATACGATGGATTGGATATCAGGGATATTGAAAACTGGATACTATATTCAGCAGACGGGTATTAGAAGCCATCTCAAAAGATTCTTTTGAGATGGCTTCTAATATTGTATACGGTATCCCTCTGGGATACTAAGGCCGGAAAATTTATTATGAAAATACTTAGAAATACGATCATCAATCTCCATGCTGTTGATAATAAAGATTGGATGGAAAAGACTTTTTTGCTTATCAAACGGCACTATAATTTAGTGACAATTGATGATTTACTGGATTATTATCATTCTGGAAAAAAACTGTCCAACGCCTGTCACATTACTTTTGATGATGGTGACAACAGTTTTTATGATATTGTTTTTCCTATATTGAAAAAACACAATATCCCATGTTCCATTTACGTATCCCCTGAAGCATTGGTTAAAAGATTCAATTTTTGGTTTCAGGAGATAGCAGGCTATGATCCAAAGCAACTCAGGATAATCATCAAAAATAGAAAATATGTTTCCTGCAACCCTGAGATCGTCCCGATTACAGCGATATTTAAGATGCTTACCATAGAAAAAATATGGTGCATAATATCTGACTATCAGCAAACATATGGTGTTAAACCAAAGCCGTGCATGAACATGGATGTTGAACAGTTAAAAGAGATAGATGCTTCCGGTTTAGTGGAGATCGGCGCTCACACCATGAATCATCCAATATTAAAAAATGAGAGCGATGAATCTTCTGAATATGAAGTCAAAAAATCAGTGGAAGAGTTAGGCACAATTTTAGGAAAGCCTATCAAAAGTTTTGCGTATCCAAATGGACAGCCAGAATTGGATTTTAGTGAAAGAGAAAAACGGTTCTTACGGCAAGCTGGTGTTCAGATCTCCTTTTCAGAAAAAATAGACCATTTTAGCAGGGAAAATGATCTTTACAGTATTCCACGAAATGGGTTAGCCCATGGTAACCAGGCGTTCATCCTGTTAAAAATGCTGATGGGAAAAAATTGGCTAAAATTAAAACACTTAAAAAACAAAAAAAACCAGGAATACTATCGAAGGCTCATGCTGTCCGGTGGATGCTAAATTTAAAAAAGAGTTGATATGAAGGTGTTATTTGTTGTTACCGAACTTGATCTCCCTTTAAAAATGAATTCATTTATTTATTCCCAGGGGGAATCACTTAGGCCGATGGGGATAGATGTAACATATCTTTTTTTAACAGGCCGGGGGCCATTAAAATATCTTTTTGGAATTTTTAAAATCAACCAAGAGATCAAAAGACAAAAGTATGATTTGATTCACGGTCACTTTAGTTTCAACAGTTATGTGGCTAGCTTTCAAAAAAGAGTCCCCATCGTTGCTTCATTTCTCGGCAGTGATATCCTTAGGCCCAATAAGGGGTTATTCGGTGTGTTTAACGCTCATGTGAACGCAAGAATAAAATCATCGGCCAGATACTTTATTTACAAAACAAAGGAGATGGCCAAAGTCAATAGAATGGAACCTTTCTCCATCATACCCAATGGCGTAAATCTTGAAACATTCAGAATTGTTGATAAAACTGTCGCACGAAAAAAAACAGGCCTTGATCCTTGTAAGAAATACGTTCTTTTTGCCAGTGATCCGGCAAGGGAAGAAAAAAATTTTTCTTTAGTGGAAAAAGCAATGACGCACATTCAGGATAAAACAGTTGAATTGCTGATTGTTAAGAATGTGGATCAGGACAGACTGAACCTGTATTATAATGCCTGCGATGTGTTGGTTGTATCCTCTTTACGAGAGGGCAGCATCAATACAGTCAAAGAAGCACTCGCCGTTAATTTGCCTGTTGTGGCGGTTGATGTGGGAGATATCAGGCAGCATAGCCGGCATGTTGGCAATGTTATCATTACAACCAGAGACAGCAGTGATTTTGCCAAAGATGTGCTCAATGTATTAAGTCGCGGGGAAAAATATAATTCCCGAGACTATATTGAAACGAATTTATCAGTTGGTTCCGTTGCTGAAAAAATATCAAATATTTATAACAGAGTGCTTTCTTGGGGAAATTAAAATATCTTTAACGTTGGAGCTTCAATAAAGTATTAAGATTTCGAGCTTGGTGAAGAAGTAGGCATTAAATAATATGAAGAGAAATTTAACAATGAATATATCTTCTGGCAAAATCCAACGCATCGTAATTTATTTTTTTATTTTAGTTTGTTTTTATCCTTTTACTCTTCATGCAAACGTCGCAAAAGATATAGGAAGCGGATTCCATTTTCTTGGGGTTGCTGCTCCCATCAGCACGAACCGAGGCTACGTGGCCACAGTTGACGGGCAGGGGAACAACGTTGTTTTGTCTTGGTTAAATGATTACAGAGGTGGCTATGAATTACTTAAAATTGATGCTACAACGGGAAAGACAGAAGAATATCCCACTCCATTTTCCCTTGAAGAAGGCCGGCCATTTGCTTCAATTTTGTCCAGTCGAAATAAATATTATGTTCATTTTGAAAGTCATTTCGTTGAGTTCGATATAAATAAAAATGAGTTTAGTTTTGTATGTAAAACTACGCCCAAAACAGCAATGAGCATGACAGAAGATGACAACGGTGTGATCTGGTCGGCAACTTACCCAGACAGTGGGCTTGTTTCATATAATCCGACAACCCAAGAATTCAGGGATTTTGGTTCGGTGTATTATGCTAATTGGAAACAATACCCCAGATACATAGCTGCCGATGATAAGGGGTGGATATATTTTGCAATCGGCAAGGCTGCCTGCCAAATTATAGCATTTAATCCTGAGACGACACAAACGATTCCAGTGATTCCAGAATTTGAAAGAGAAAGGGGAATGGCCTATGTCTACCGCGACCGTAATGGGAAAGTCTATGGAAATACTTTAGAAGATAAATCCGGTCATTGGTATGAATTGTATAATGGTGAAATACTGAAAGATGAATATCCTTCCGTTGTCAGGGAAAAAAAATATATCGCAGGGCGGCAAGGCTTAAATTACAAGCATTTTCCGGATGGAAAACGTATCTCCGAACTGGATTTTGAAAAACGGCGGTTGAATATTAAAGATGACTTAGGGGCTGTTAGGGAACTGGATTTTCGGTATGAAAGCCAAGGCGCTTACATTATGAGTGTAGGACTTGGACCAAAAGGGACGATTTGTGGCGGAACAACACATCCAAAATATTTTTTCAATTATGATCCAGAAACCAAACAATTAACCAGCAGGTCGTGTCAGGGCCAGTGGAATACACTTGCGGTTCAAAAGGACAAGTTATTTATAGGTTCTTATATAAAGGGACAACTTATGGAGTGGGATCCTTTGAAAGAATGGAACCCCACAAAACAAAACCAATTGGACGGCAATCCGTTTATAGATCATGAGTGTTCCCCTGATATTTATCGACCTTACCGATTGTTGGTTCATGCAGATGGAAAAACAATTATAATGGCTGGATCGCCAGATTATGGATATACAGGTGGTGGGCTACTTTTTTGGAACAGTGATTCAGGGACTTTTCAACAATTGGATCATAGGCAAATAGTTCCTAATCATTCAACCAGAAGTCTGGTCTCTCTGGATAAAAATATGATCCTTGGTGGAACGACTATTACTCCTGGGACAGGCGGAGTTACAAAAGCGGAAAACGCAGTACTTTATCTGATGGATTTCAGCACAAAAGAGATACTATGGCGTCGAAATGTAATTTCCGGATCAGAAGACTATTCGGACCTTTGTCTGGCTCAAAACGGATTGGTATACGGCATTGCCGACAGAAGTATATTTTTTGTCTACAATCCGTTTGCCGCAGAATCAAACGCCTTAATCTTTAAAGGTAAAATAGGGATGCCTATTCCATACCAACAGGGTCAACGAATTTTTGTAAAGAGCCCGGATGATGTGTACATGTTGTGTAAAAACGGAATAGGTAAAATTGATTCTCAAAATTATAAAAATATTGAGTTTAAAACGTCTCCTGAGCCTATTACTGCGGGGGGGGCCTATTTTAAAGGCAGGATCTACTTTGCCGGAGGGGCAAGCCTATATAGTTATGTCGTTGAATAAAAATTTTAAACGGTGAGATACATTTATCAGTTCTTCATACTTTAAAACAATTTATCCGCGAAATTTCATAGATCTTATCATTTGCAAGATTTCCTTCTAATAGGAGATGCAGCGCAAAAATACCCGTACAGCATAGGTCGAACCTTATGAGATTAAAGATTGTTTATATATCCTGGAGAAACCAAGTCAAAAAAATTAAAGCCCATGATCAGAATAAAATCTGCCACAGATGTGCCGGATTTTAAGTCATCATCACGCTCCGCCAAAGGAAGTATACTTGAAAATATGAGTCCTTTGGCGCAGCGTCGAAGGAGCGTAAAAAATAATCAGATGGGCAATTTAAATTTGATGATGAATCTAAGAAAAAATTAGCCGGGGTAAAAAATGAAATCAATTGTGGTTGTGAAATTAAAAAATGAACATCAGGGATGTTTTTATGAAAATTAGATGTCTACGGCTAAAAAAGCTTGTAAAATCAATAGCCAATACAGATGTTTTTGGAATATTAAAACAATGAGTCTATTAACTTTAAAACGATACCCGATATTAAATATATGGATTGATGATTGCGATATGAAACGGGCTTTGAGTCAAGTTGTTCATTTTGTGGAAAATGGGGATAAAGTTCATACTGTGTTCGCATCCAATCCGGAAAAAAATTATTCGGTACCCAAAGATCCATTTTTGTACTCAATGTTTAAAGAAGCCGATTTACTCATACCTGACGGGGTAGGTATGGTTTTGGCGGCAAATTGGCTTCATAAAATATCGGTAAAGCGGGTGCCGGGATGCGAGCTTATGCAGAATATCTGCGGTCTGGCAGCTGATAAAGGCTACCGGGTTTTTATATTCGGGGCTGAGGAGGAAGTGAATAAAGCAGCGTCCAATGAATTGTTGAGACGCCATCCGTCACTTAGGATTGCAGGCCGTCAGAATGGCTACTTGAGTGATGATAAGATGGATGAATTGATTGACAGGATTAATGAATCAAAGGCACAGATTTTGTTTTTGGCGTTAGGGTCGCCAAAGCAGGAACTGTGGATTGCTAAGAACCGGAAGCGTCTCAAGTACGTCCGGGTCTGCCAGGGGATTGGCGGGACACTGGATGTTTTGGCCGGTACGGTAAAAAGGGCACCTGAGTTTTATTGCAATACTGGGCTAGAGTGGTTTTACAGGCTTGTGGAAGAGCCGGCGAGAATAAGGCGGCAGATTAAGTTACCTTTGTTTGCGGCTCAGGTGGTTATGAAAAGGGTTCTGGGGTAATGGTTGATCCAATGACGAACAAATTGGGCGGGAAGGATGGGATGATTCAATCCGTTATCCTTGTCCTATTGGTTGCAGGTATTTACTTTTCGACTTTTCAATGGTTGGTAACAAAAGACTGGGCTCGGGATGATTACTCCCACGGTATGCTCATGCCTTTTATTATTTTGTACCTACTGTGGGAAAAGAAGAATTTTTTTGCAGCAGTTCAGGGTAAAGTTGTATGGCATGGGTTCTTGCTGTTTATTCCAGGCTTGTGCCTTTACTGGATGGGCGAGTTGGCCGGTGAATACTTCATGCTCTATTTTTCCTTCTGGCTGATTGTCATGGGACTGTGCTGGATTCATATGGGAATGGACCGGGTCAAGGTTATCTGGTTTCCGTTGGTCATGTCTCTGGCCATGTTTCCTTTGCCTAATTTTCTGAATGTAAAGTTGACCTTTCAACTTCGATTGATGTCATCCAAATTAGCCGTGCTGATGATGCAGGCATATGGGATGAGTGCCTTCAGGGAAGGCAATGTCATAGATCTTGGGTTTACAAAGCTTCAGGTGGTGGATGCGTGTTCGGGGTTGCGGTACCTGTTTCCCATGATCATTTTGAGTATTCTTATCGCATATTTTTATAAGACCAGGCTTTGGAAGAAAATTATTCTTATTCTTTCTTCTATTCCTCTGACCATTATCACCAATGCGTTGCGTATTGCCCTGACAGGGATATTATCTAAACATTTTGGCTCAACGGTGGTTGAAGGATTTTTCCATGATTTTGAGGGCTGGTTGATATTTATGGTGACCCTTGGGGTGCTGCTCGGCGAAATGTGGGTGCTGAACCGGCTCTTTCCGGAGTCTGTCCATACAGAAGGGTACTCGAGAATAGAGGCGTCCAAGGTGGCGGCCGGAGAGACGGCTGATGTAAGTTCACAAACAAAAGGTCTGCTTCAGCCCCAGTTCATTGTTTCGGTTGTTCTGCTTGGATTGACCCTTGTGCTGTCCCAGGGTATTGAATTCAGGCCGGCCATCCCAATTTCACAACCACTTAAGCAATTTCCCATGCAGATTGGCCAGTGGACAGGAAGACCTTATTCCATGGAGGCCAAGATCATAGACACTCTGGACCTTAGTGACTATATCATGGCGGATTACAGGGACGACAAGAGCCGGCCAATCGATTTTTATGTGGCATATTATGAAAATCAGAAGAAAGGCGAGTCCATTCATTCTCCGGCCACCTGTCTTCGCGGGGGGGGCTGGGAGTTTAAACAAAGTGGTAAGGCGTTTGTTTCTATGGAGGACGGCAGCCGGCTTCCGGTGAGCCGGGCTTTGATCGAAAATGGGCCGTATCGGCAGATTGCTTATTATTGGTTTCCCATGCGGGGACGTAATTTGACAAATGCTTATCAGATGAAATGGTATAATTTCTGGGATGCGTTGACCCGGCAGCGGACGGATGGGGCGCTGGTGCGGGTGATTGTACCTGTTGGGGACGGAGAATCTATTGATGCTGCTGAAAAGAGGTTGCAGGGGTTTATTCGGACTGTTGTGCCTGTGTTGAATACTTTTTTACCACAGTGATGTTTTTTTATTCAATCCCTTCGGGATTTTGTGTTTTTAAACCACAGAGGACACAGAGAGCACAGAGATAGATAGGGAAAAGTTATGGGTTGGGACGAGTTGACGGGGCAGGTGATTGGGTGTGCCATTGAGGTGCACAGGGCGCTTGGACCGGGGTTGCTTGAATCGACCTATCACAAATGCCTGGCGCATGAACTTGAACTTAAGGGTGTTGGGTTTGAATCGGAGTGGCCCATGCCCATAAGTTACAAAGGCATTGACCTGGACTGTGGTTATCGGGTTGATCTCTTTGTTGATAAAAAATTGATTGTTGAATTAAAGGCTGTGGAACAAATTATTGGAATTCATAAGGCTCAGCTGCTGACATATATGAAACTTGCCGGAATAGATACCGGCCTGCTGATCAACTTTAATGTCCAAAAACTAAAAGACGGCATCCAACGTTTTAAACTCTAAATTTCATACCTGCTTTAAATAAACCAAAACAATTTTAGTGCGCAGCACTCAAACTCTGTGTCTCTCTGTGCTCTCTGTGGTTAAATAAAATGAGAGGGCAAAGCCCTCAAATGAAAACTACGAGCGGTTCGGAATAATAATTCAATTCCTTCGGAATTTTATTTTTTTAACCACAGAGGACACAGAGAACACAGAGGTGCTGCGGCTGACCTGGACGATATGCATTTATTTACAACATTTATTCTCTCACTGTTCCTGACCATTGGCCTGGTGCCGATATTTAAACGGATGGCCTTTCGCATGAATCTGGTGGATGAGCCCGATGCCAGAAAGGTCCATGTGCTGCCCATGCCCAGAAGCGGCGGGATCTCCATGGCCATCGGGGCGTTTTTGCCGGTGATGATCTGGGTGCCCATGGATGATACGGTCCGGGCGGTTCATCTGGGGTGTTCCACCATTGTGGCGTTCGGTATCCTGGATGATGTAAGGGAATTAAAATACTGGCAAAAACTTTGTGCCCAGGTGGCCGGTGCCCTTGTGGTCATGTTTTTCGGCGGGGTGCAGATTCGGTGTCTGGGCGGCCTGTTGCCCGGGGAAGGTATCCTGCCGCTGGTGGTTTCCATGCCTTTGACCCTGCTTTTTATTGTGGGGGTGACCAATGCCGTTAACCTCTCCGATGGGTTGGACGGGCTTGCCGGCGGGGTCTCTTTGCTCAGTTTTGTCAGTATCGGTTTTTTTGCCTACGGGTGTGGGAACACATCACTGACCTTGATGTGTCTTGCTGTGTCCGGCGCCATTCTGGGGTTTCTGCGGTACAATACCCACCCGGCGGTGGTGTTCATGGGAGATGCCGGAAGTCAGATGCTGGGGTTTTTATGTGTGGTATTCACGCTGATGCTGACCCAGAACCACACCCCGTACAGTGAGGTCAGCCCGTTGTTTTTAATCGGGTTTCCCATTATCGACACCCTTACCGTCATGGTCGAACGCATGGCCAAGGGCGGCTCTCCGTTTAAACCGGACAAGAACCATTTTCACCATCGACTGATGAAGCTGGGCCTGTTTCATTCCGAGTCCGTGACCCTGATCTATCTGCTCCAGTCGATGTTTTTATCCTGCGCCTTTGTCCTGCGCTTTTATTCCAATCTGATCAATTTAATCGTTTTTCTTGGGTTGGCCGGCGGGATTGTTTTCCTGTTTTACTTGTCCCGGAAAACCGGATTTAAATTCAGAGAGGGGAACGCGAGCATTTTGGGGGCCCGCAGCTTCCTGGTTCAGCTGGGCGGTGAGCAATTGTCCATACGGATGTTTTTCGGTCTGCTTAAATGGGGATTTTGCCTGGTTTTCATGTTCCAGTGCCTGATGCCCTTTAACATATCCGGCTACATGAGTGCGTTTGCCGGCGGGCTTATCGCGGTCATTTTTTATTTTCGGTTGCGCGCTCCGGCGCACAAAAAAAGTGTGCTCCGAATTTGTTTGTATTGCATTACACCGCTTTTAATGTATAAATCCATAGTCGATCCTGCCCCCTGGGTAAGCCGGCAGGTAATGCTGGCCAATTATGGGATGCTGGTGGCCTTGGTGCTGGCTGTGATCGGGACGTTGAATCTTACCAAGCGTCAAAAGGGGTTTAAATTCAATCCCCAGGATTTTCTGATTTTTCTGGTGATCATTGTCTTTCCCAGCCTGCCCACGTTACAGCTGAACATCCCGGAATTACGAACCGTTGTGGCCGGTGTGCTGATCCTGTTTTTCAGTGGAGATGTCCTGCTTGGGGAACTCAGAAGAGACAATACCTTTTTGGACAATACCTTGATTGTCTGCCTGGCCGTTATTGTGGCAAGAGGCTTTTTTTAAAGGAGTTAAAGATGAAACATCTAAAAAATTTTTTGGTCTGGGCAGTGGTCTTGGCCTTACTGAGCGTTGTGGCGGCCTGCGGTTCCCCGGATGAAAAGAAAATGGCCTTTTTTGAAAAGGGCAAAAAGCTGCTGGAGGCCGGGGATGTTGTGTCCGCACAGCTGGAGTTTAAAAATGCCGTCCAGATCGATCCGGATTTTGCCCAGGCCTATCATTATCTGGGAAAGGCGGCCTTGCGCCAAAAAGACGGTAAGGCGGCTTTCGGGGCGCTGTCCAGGGCGGTGGCCCTGGACCCGGACAATACCGAGGCGCGTCTGGATCTCGGCCGGCTGTTTCTGGCAGCCAATGCCCTGGACCGGGCTGAAGAGCAGGTTGAGGCGATCTTGCAAAATTCGCCGGATCATGTGGAGGCGCTGCTTTTAAAGGCCGGTATTTACCTGAAAAAAAAGGACGCCAAGTCCGCGCTTGCCCTGCTTGAAAATTTAGACGGAAAACCGGATCTGTCCCCGGGCTTTTATCTTGTTAAGGCCGGCGCTTTGGATATGGAGAAAAAGGATTCCGAGGCAGACAGCGTCCTTGCCCAGGGGCAGGCAGCCCACCCCAAAGCCGTGGCGTTGATCCTGGCCCGGATACGGCTCCTGGGAAAACAGGGCAAGCTTCAGGACATGGAAGCAGAGCTTAAAAAGGCCTTGGCACTGGTGCCGGACAATCTGAATCTGACCTTGAATCTGGCCTGGGTGTATCTGCAGACCGGTCAGCAGGAAAAGGCCGACGCGATTGTCGATAAGGTCTTGGCCGCTGATCCCGATGATGATAAGCGGGTGGTGGCTGTTGCGGCCCTGCTGCTCAGGGCCAACCAGGAAGAAAAAGGGGTTGCCCTGATCAAAAAAGGCTTGAAAGCACATCCGGAAACCTTTCAGTATACGGCCCTGCTCAGCGAGATTTATCTGAAAAAGAAACAGCTTGGCCCGGCGTCCCAGGTGCTTAAGGATTATATTGCCCTGGGCCAAAATGCGCCGGAACCGGATCTGGTCAAGGCCCGGATCAATCTGGCCAAACTTGAGATGATCCAGGGTAAGGCAGAAGAAGCCGAAACCCAGGTGGATCAGGTGTTGGATACGGATCCAAGGAATATTGATGCCCAGTATCTTAAAGGCCGTCTGGCCCTGGCCCGGGGAGACGGAGATGAGGCGGTGTCTCGTTTCCGGGCTGTAACCGAGGCCCATCCCGACTATCTGGAAGGGTATATCGGCCTGGCCAACGCCCATGTGCTTGGCAAAAATTACGACCTGGCCCTGGACATTTTGAAAAAAGCCTTAAAACAGGCCCCAAACTCTGCCAAAATTCTCAAGAATATGGTGCGGGTAAATGTGTTAAAGAAGGATACCCGGGCCGCCGAGGAGAACCTGAAGCAGATTGTAAGCCTGGATCCCTACAATATCGGGTCCATTGCCGGGCTGGGTGATTTCTACCTCTCCCAGAATCGTTATGACGAGGCCATGACCCAGTACCGGCTGATTCAGCAAAGCAAAAAAGGAGAGGATCTGGGGCGTCTTCGGATGGCTGAGGTACTGGCCCGGACCAACCGGGTGGACCAGGCCATTGACGAACTTGAGGCCGGGACGGAAAATACAAAAAATTCCTCTGTGTTTGTTACCTCTCTGGGCAAGTTGTATCTGAAAGAGGGCCGTCAATCCGAGGCGATTGAAAAGTTTAACGAAGCTTTGGAGATAGATCCGGACAACAAGCTGGCCTGGCTGACCCTGGCTGAAATTTATGAACACAACCAGGAATATGAAAAAGCCATTGCCTTGTACAAACAGGGGCTTGCCCGGCATAAAGATGTATGGTCGGCGGCGAACAATCTGGCATTTTTGCTGGGGAAAAACCGGACATCAAAGGCGGATCTGGATGACGCCTTGAAATATGCCCGGATGGCATTGGAACTGAATCCCGGCTCCGGCCTGGTGCTGGATACCCTGGGATGGGTGAGCTACAAGGCAGGTGATCTGCAACAGGCGGAAACATACGTCGCCCAGGCTGTGGAAAAACTGCCGGATAATCTGGAAATTCAATACCATTTTGCTCAAATCTGCCACGATCTGGGAAAGAAAGAGTTGGCAGCCCTTCATTTGAAGCTGGCACTGGCCGGGGATAGGGATTTCCCCTGGCGGCAACAGGCGAAAGCATTGTATGAAAAATTTTATCAGCAATAGCCGAAAATAAACGTAATAAAAATAGTAACAAAGATAAGGGTGTGAAATTTTATTCATACTTTGTGTGTATTTTTTCCGTATCGGGGCGCATGATATGCGTCGCATTGGGTGCGTGTTGAGCGGAAATGCTGTAAAACTTGTGTTTTGTATAAGTATTTAATGTTTTTTTGTGTTGAATGTAATAGGTTTTCGTGAAATCATGAATAAATCAAACTTTGGTTTTGTTTTTGCATAGGGCGGATGGATGGGATTTCGATTGACTGAATCCTGTCATTTGCTGGGCGGCCTATACGCTTTCAGCAGGAAAAAAGATGTAGTTTTTAATGTGTCGTTGTTTAAAGAAAAATGGAGGAATTTGTATGAAAAAAAGTAGTATTATTGTTGCCGCTTGCCTTATGGTTTGCGGCTTGTTTCTGGCTCAGCCTGCGTTTGCCGCATTGTCCGGTACTGTTTGGAGCGCCACTGGCGATCAGATCATTACATTTGAAATGGACGGCGCAGACTTTGGAATTTGTAACCTTGAAGACCAAACCTATTATAACTTGGCTGATGGTTATAATGTAATTAGCGTGGATGGCTCTGTGCTAAAACTCAATGGTGAGGAAATTTTAAATACGACCTCATTTGGTGTCTACCTGGGTACCGGTACTGGTGACGCGTTAAGCATTGCTGACATTTCCACAACCTATACCTATGATGCGTGTTTGGGTGGGTATGTTCTGAACTTCGGATCTTCTGCAACAACTCTTTTCATCGGCGGTGCTACACCTAATGCAGGCGGCGGCAGCAGTGAAGCGCCCATCCCGACAGCAATGCTGCTGATGGGTACGGGCCTCGTCGGCCTTGCCGGTTTCAAAAGACGGATTGACGAAAATTAATCCAGGTTTTTAAAGACTGGGATTAAAAAAATAAGTGCAAGACAACATTAAAAACTGGCCGGATACCTGCAAGGGTATCCGGTTTCTTATTTTTTGTTCGGACTGTCTTTGTCCGGTTCAATTTTATCGGTAATGAGTGATAACGCGCAACGTTTGTGTTGTTTTTTGACGCACAGTTGTGTAAACAAAAAATTTAACATTCATGGGATAAAGGGTATGAAAATATTAAAAAGTTTGATTGTTGGAACCTTGATTCTGGTGTGCTGGGCCGTGACGGCCGGTGCCGGGGAGTACCGCATCGGTGCCGGGGATATGCTGGACATCAGTGTATGGAAAAATCCCGATCTCACACGGCAGCGGGTGGTTCTGCCCGACGGACCATACAGATGCCCCTGCTGGGCCAGATTATGGTTGAAGGAAAAACCGTTGTGGATCTGGAAAAGGAGCTGGAGGAAAAACTGGCCTCCTTTGTTTCCAGCCCGGTTCTGTCCGTGAGTCTGATCCAGGTAAACAGCATGGTGGTCTATGTCATCGGCAAGGTAAACCATCCCGGACGGTTTGCCGTTCATAAAAACATCGACGTGCTCCAGGCCCTGTCCGTGGCCGGGGGGTTGACACCCTTTGCCAAGGAAAAGGAGATCGGTGTGTTCAGGAAAGTTGACGGGCAGACCCAGATTATGAATTTCAATTATGATGAGGTCTCCGAAGGAGAAAACCTGGATCAGAATATCATGCTTCAACGGGATGATGTGATCGTGGTCCGTTAGGAGAACCCATGAAAAAATGTCTGGCCCTGATTATTGTGCTGGTGTTGTGGTCCTGTGCCGCCCTTGCTGATCCGGACTCTGTTACGCCTTTCATCTCCATAAACCAGGAGTATTCCGACAATATTCTTTTTAGTGACGATCAGCCGGAGGCGGACTGGATTACGGCGGCTGAAGGCGGGGTGACCCTGAAGCGGAAAACCCAGCGCCTGGAAACTTTGCTGACCGGCCGTTTAAAGCAGCGGTGGTATGCCGATAACAGTGCGCTTGATGCCCTGGACGGTTTTGCATCGGGCAGTGTGGACTATCGGTTGACCGAACGGCTCTCCCTGGGCGGGACCGCCGATTATTCAAAGGATTCCACCCGGGACCGGGATACGGATACCACGGGTCTTAAGATTGCCGGTGACCGGGAAAAATATGGATTTTCGGTCTCTTCGGATTTTCTGGTTTCGGAAATAACAAAAGCCGGCATTGAGGCGACTTACGGGAACACCGAGACAGACGAGGATGATCAACTTGAAGAGAATGACTCATTCAATGTCACCCTTTCCTTTTCAAAAAATTTGTCCGAATTTCTTCGGAATACCACAGGGCTTTTGAACTTAAGCTATTTCAGGTATACTGCTGATATTGACACCCAGTATCCCGGGGTCCTGACCAGTCGGGAGACATTCCAGGAATATACCTCGGATACGTTCCAGTTTTCGGGCGGATTTTCCCGGCAGTTGACAGAAATTATGGACGTCTACTGTCTGGCAGGGGCAAGTTACAGTCGCACTGACGAGAAAACAAGCGCCAAGGCCTATTTGACACAGAACGGCGCGTTGATATACCAGACGGATCTCACAGATGAACAGGCTGACACCTGGGGCGGTGTCATTTCAACGGGCATCAACTATAAGGGACTCAAATCAACCATGGGCCTTGCGTTGTCCCGGGACATGCGCGGTGCTTCGGGCACCAATGGCGTGGTTCAGCGAACCAGCCTTTCCGGCAATGTCAGCCATCGTCTGACAGAGGAGCTGACCCTGAACCTGAACGCCTCCTGCTATTTGAATCAAAATGAACGGACAACACAGGAAGATACCGACGATTTAACCTTTAATGTTCAGCCGGGTTTCAGATACAGGTTCACCCAAACATTCTCTTTATCCGGCTATTACAGGTATACACATCTGGATGATCGAGCTGAGGATACGCAAACAGAGCGTAACCTCTTTTCCATGACCCTGAAAAAAGAATTTTAACAATCCCTCCCCAAAAAAGGATTGTTTTTTAACCACCGAGCCCTTCTCTGTGCTCTCTGTGTTCTCTGTGGTTAAATAAAAAGAGAGGGCGAAACCCTTGATTATGTATTCAATCCCTTCGGGATTTTATGTTTTTAAACCACAGAGAGCACAGAGAACACAGAGGGTTTGGCTGTCGCCAAACCGATGACGGCATATATTAACCTAGGTTTTAAAAAATTTAACAGATAGGCGAAGAGATGGAAGAACAAATACTGACCCCCAGCGATTATCTGGCAATTTTGAAAAGACGAAGATGGGCACTGATCATACCTTTTGCGGCGATTGTCCTGATAGCGGCGCTGACAGCCCTGATCTGGCCCCCGTCTTATCAGTCAACGGCCACCATTCTCATTGAACAGCGTGAAATTCCGGCAGAGTATGTGACATCAAGCATGACCACCTTTGCAGAACAGCGCATGCAGAGCATCAAGCAGCGGGTGTTAACCTCTAAACAGCTCCAGGAACTGATTTTACGATTTAATCTGTATCCAAACCTGCGGGATAAAATGGGCATAGATCAAATTGTCGACAAAATGCGCGACCAGATCATCTTGACCCCGGTGAATGTTGAAATTGCCGACCGCAAGTCCGGCAGAACCGCCACGGCCACCATTGCATTTACCTTGAGTTTTGAAGGGGACAGTGCCAGGCAGGCCCAGCAGGTGGCGGATACCATTACCACGCTTTTTCTCAAAGAGGATTTAAAGGTCCGGACCGAGCAGGCCTCTTCTACCCTGGGCTTTCTGAAGACAGAAAAGGAGAGAATCAAGGACGAACTGGCTGAGTATGAAGGGCAGCTGGCCCGATTCAAAAAAGAGAACGCCGATTCCCTGCCCCAGGTGTACCAGTTGAACATGCAGGGCCTGGACAATACCGAGCGCAATATTGAAGCGGCCAAGGAAAGCATAAGAACCCTGCAGGAGAAGAAAGAGGCCCTGGAAGAGGAGCTGTTCAATACCCCCAAAGAGATGGATGATCTTCTTGCCGACGGCGCACCAAAAGATGAGGACGAACAGCGTCTGGAAATGCTGAAGCTGGAACTGATCAACCTGAGGACCCAGTTTTCCGACCGCTATCCGGATGTCCGGAAGAAAAAAGAGGAGATCGCAGAGGTCGCTGCCAAGGTAGAAAAGAAAAAGAGGGAAAAAGCCCAGTCGCCCGATGAGCAATCCCGGAAAAATCCTGCCTATGTGACCCTCTCCTCAAAACTGGCCGGCATCAGATCAGATATTGATTCCACACGGAACATGATCAAGGATCTTATGGACCAGGCTGAGGGTTACAAGAAACGGCTGGCCGCAACCCCCGGTGTGGAGGAAAAATACAATGCCATTCTGACAGAGCGAAATAGCCTGAATATCAAATATAATGAGCTGCAGGCCAAAATGCTCGAAGCGGATATGGCCAAAAAGCTTGAGTCCGAACAGAAAGGTGAACGCTTTACCCTGGTGGAAGCGGCCAAGCTGCCTGAAAAACCCTCCAAGCCCAACCGGCTGGCCATCGTTCTGATCGGATTTGTGCTGGGGATGGGTGCCGGTGTGGGACTGGCGGCTGTCATGGAGTTTTCCGACACATCCGTTCGGGATGCGGATGCGCTTTCCCGGGCTACGGGCATGCCGGTGCTTACGGTGGTGCCGGTCATTGAGACCCAGCAGGAGCTGGCAAAAAAACGGCTGAAAGTATGGGTAACATGTATCGGGGTGGTTGTGGCCGTGGTCGTGGTGGTTGTTTTATTTAACGCCTACGTCATGGACCTGGATGTGCTGTGGGTTAAGATCATGCGCAGAATAGAATTAATAGGGAGTATGTAAAAGACTCCCCTCCAAGAGGTTTATTTATATGAAATTGAGAAAAGCCCTTGAACGGGCACAAAGCCAACGGCAGCAGACCACGGAATCGACCGGGGATGCCAACGTTCAGACGCCCAGGAAAGATGGGTGGGCTGCGCCGGTTTATTCCAATTCCCAATCCGGCCGGATTGATCCCGAGGTGGCCGAACGCTACCGGAGCGTCTGCCTGAACCCCAGTGCTGCAGAAATTGAGCAATACAAGATTTTAAGAACCCACATCAAAAACCGGTCCGCCGACAAACCCATCAAGACCGTTATGGTTACCAGTGCCTGGTCCGAAGAGGGAAAAACCGTGACCTGTATCAACCTGGGCCTGGTGTTCTCCCGGTCCATGAATCAGACCGTGCTCCTGGTGGACTGTGACCTTAAGGGGCAGGACATCCATCGCTACCTGGGTGTGGAAAGCAAGAGCAGTCTGATTGATTATTTCCTGGATGATACACCGCTGAACGATTTGATCGTCTGGCCCGGGGTGGATAAGCTGACCATGATTTCCGGCAGCCGGACCATTATGGACTCGTCGGAGCTGTTGTCCTCGCACCTGATGGCACAGCTGGTTCAGGAGATGAAAGAGCGGTATGATGACCGGTTTGTATTTTTTGATGCGCCGCCGGTCCTGGAGCGGTCCGAGGCCATTTCTCTTGCCCCGCTCATGGATGGTGTGATCATGGTGGTGGAAGCCGGGAAAACATCCAAAAAAGATATTATCAAGGCGGCAAATCTTCTGCCCAAGGAAAATTTTCTTGGCTTTGTGCTGAATAAACAGAAATAATTATGTATACCAAGTTTTTCAATCTAAAAGAAAAGCCGTTTAACCTGGTTCCCAATCCCAATTACCTCTACAGCAGTTCCAAGCATGAAAATGCCATGTCCTTTCTGGAGTACGGGCTGTCGGAGAAAATCGGATTTGTCATGCTCACCGGGGAGATCGGTATCGGCAAAACCACATTGATCCGTAACCTGCTGAACAAGGTCGATGCGGATATGGATGTGGGGGTTGTTTTCAACACCAATGTGGTTTCCAATGATCTGATCTACCTGATTTTAACTGAGTTTGACATTCCTTACGAGGATGGGATCAGTAAAGCCCGCGCCCTGGATATCTTTTACCGGTTTCTAATTGAAAAATATGCGGCCGGCCGCAACGTTCTGCTCATCATTGATGAGGCCCAGAATCTGTCCCATGAGGTGCTCGAAGAGGTCCGCATGCTGTCCAATCTCCAGACCGATGAGGATCTTTTGATTCAGATCATGATCGTGGGGCAGCCCAATCTGCGCAGGATGATTGAAGATCCCAAACTGGAACAGTTTGCCCAGCGCATATCGGTGAGTTATCATATGACCGCCATGGACAATGAGGAGACCCACGCCTACATTTCCCACCGGATTGCCCGGGCCGGCGGCGATCCCTGCCTTTTCCCCGCCAATGTGGTTGAAAAGATTTATGAGCTCTCCCGGGGGATTCCCCGAACCATTAATCTTTTATGCGATGCTGTGCTGGTTTATGCCTATGCCGATGATAAACATGCCATCACCCTGGATCTGCTTGACCAGGTGGTTGAGGACAAGGGCGGATTGGGCATTTTCACCAAAGACCGGCAGAAAACCGAAGAACCGGTGCCTGAAATTGAATCCGTGCCGGATGAGGGTGTGATGAACCGGATTATCAGCCTGGAACAGCGCATGGACCGCATGGCCGAATCCTTTGAAAAGCAATTGTCCCGTGTGGCGGACAAGGCCGAACGTTCCAGGGATGCGCTCATCGAGCAATTGAAAGTCCAGCTTCAGGAAGAACAGACCCGGTATAAAAATCTGGAACAAAAATATTTGAAACTATGTGGTGAGAAAACCGTGTTGTAGAATTAGATTTTTATAGCGCGTTTCTTCTTTTGCAAAAAGTTAATTCGCGAACACCAAGAAACCCCTGGGATAAAATACCAGGGGTTTTTTTGTTTCTAAAGCCTTTAAGAACCTTATACAAACATGATAAACATAGAGCTTTAAAAATAAAAGAGTGGGAAAACGGACGAATGACACCAGCCATTGATACAGCCAAAAAGGCAAAAGTTGATTTTAAACTTCATGAATACAGCCATGACCCCAGGGCCGCGTCCTATGGGCAGGAGGCGGCTGAAAAACTTGGGGTTGACCCGGATCAGGTGTTCAAAACCCTGGTGGTGGCAATGAACGGCAAGGATCTCGGTGTTGCGGTTCTGCCGGTGTCATGCCAGTTGAATTTAAAATTGTTTGCCAAGGCCATGGGGGTAAAAAAAGCGGCCATGGCAGACCAAAAGCAAGTGGAAAAGACCACCGGCTATATCCTGGGCGGTGTCAGTCCCATCGGACAGAAGAAAAGATTGCCGACGGTGATTCATGATGCGGCAAAAAATTTTAAGACAATGTTTGTCAGTGCCGGGAAACGGGGGCTTGACATTGAACTGGCACCGGACGATCTGGTCAAGCTGACCCGGGGAAAATTTGACCGGATCTGCGAATAACAGCCAGATAACCAGGTCCAGCCCACAACGAACTTTTTAAAGAGAGCGCATGAATAAAAAAGATTTGAAACGTGTTGTTGATTCGGCGTTATGGTTTTTATTCTGTTTTATCCTGGGAACCGGGTTAATGCTCCATTACAGGCTTGTGCCCGGATTTCAGGGGGGTGCCGGTGTTAACTTTTTCTGGATATCCCGCCATGGATGGGGGAATATTCATTTCTGGGCGTCCTGTCTGTTTGTCGCTTGTTTAAGTGTTCATCTCTATTTGAACGTTAAAACCATTAAATTGATTGTTGCAGATAAGTCGAACCGCAAGGCTGCGGTGCTGTTGGGCATCGGCATTTTTGTGGTGATGTTTTTTCTATTGTTTCCCGTATTTCATGGACAAAGCGGGTATGGGAACGGGAACTATCACCGGGGGCAGCAGTTCCGGCAATTGTTTCGATAACGCCTTGCTCACACCCTGGTCAGGGGGCGATGTTATGATTTAAAACGCTGCAATAGATTTTTTTTAACCCAATACCAGTTAAGATACAGATGGTAGATAGCAAGAACGACCAATACCCATCCGCATTTGTGCAGCAATTCAAATAAAAATTTTGGCAAGATGTCGTGAAGTGTGCCGGATATGGCTTGTATTAACAAGGCAAGGCCCAGCAATGGATTGACTATGGTCAGTTGCTTTTGTTTGTTCATGGAATCGTCTCCATATTCATTGAATATATAAGACACATATACCAAAGAACTGTTAGTGGTGTATGAGAGACTTGATTAAAAAAAACTGTTCTTCATGGGTCAGGGATGTTAAAAAAACCGCTCAGGTTGAAACACAATAACGAAACAAAAACTTTAAAATTTAACATTGATATTATGGCCGCGTCTGCTCTCGCCGCCGGTAAGTAATTAGGAAGAGGATGAACACCGTTACACAGTTTAGTTGTCTGATTGATAATCTTATAGAGAAAAATACAGCATTTGCCTGCTGGTTCCAACCTTCCAGTGACAGTCCGCAGCTGATCGCAGGGTCGCCGGATGACATTATCTTCAAGGAAAGTGTGCAGCAGTTAAGCCGGGTCCGGGGGTTTGTGTTTGCCCCGTTTGACATATCGGATTATTCTCCGGTCATTGTGCTGCAGCCGGCCGTACACCTGAAAGGCTACAGTCAGATCCAGGCATTTGACCCGGAAAGTCTGACAGCTTCCCCGTTGCTTCAAAAAGAAAAAAATCCGTGCATCTCCACCCATTTTGATGATTACCTGGCCTGCGTCAACCAGGCCATTGAACAGATCCATACGGCAAAGTTTTCCAAGGTCATTGTCTCCAGGCGCATCTGCAAAGAGAAGAAAAGTGAATCCATGGGCCGGTTGTTTCTGGATATGCATGACAAAAATCCTGGGGTATTTGTCTTTGTGGTCAATCTGCCCAAGGCGGGACTCTGGATGGGGGCTACCCCCGAACTGTTGTTCCGGTCCGACGGCCGGCATGCCCAGACGGTGTCCCTGGCCGCCACCCAGCCCCGGCGGCCCGATGGCCAGTACTGCTGGTTTACCAAGGAGATTGAAGAGCAGGCCTTTGTCTCCAGGTATACGGTGGATGTGCTGCATCGGTTCGGGTTTTCAGGCTATCAGACCAAGGGCCCCCAGGACCTTGAAACCGCCACTGTGGCCCATTTGAAGACTTCTTTCTTTTTCTCCGGGGAACATATTAAAGACCGGCTTGGGGAATTTGTCGGGCAGCTTTGCCCAACCCCAGCGGTGTGCGGGTTGCCCAAGGCCGAGGCGGCTTGTTTTATCCAGGAATTTGAACCCCATGAACGGCGCTATTATACCGGGTTCCTGGGGCCCTGGCGTTTAGAACAAAGCGGCACCGATGTGTATGTGAATCTGCGCAGCATGGAAATTGAAGAGAGCCAGTATGTGCTTTACACGGGTGGCGGCATCACAGCCCGGTCCAACCCGGAGCAGGAGTGGGAAGAGACCACGCAAAAGTCCAGAACACTTTTAAACGCCATTGAGGCGTTGCAGGAACAGGCATGATGATTTCAACCAAAATTCATGTGCAGCAGCTTGCAGCGCTGCTGGTTCGCAAGAAAATTTCTGATGTTGTGCTGTGCCCCGGGTCCAGAAACGGGCCGTTGATTCATACCCTGGCAGGGTGCGGGCAGTTTGACTGCCGGGTGATTGTGGATGAGCGCAGTGCGGGTTACTTTGCTTTGGGGATTGCCCTGGCAAAGAAAAGACCGGTTGTGCTTGTGTGCAGTTCCGGTACGGCTTCCGTTAATTTTGCTCCGGCCGTGGCCGAGGCCTATTACCAGAATATTCCTCTGGTGGTGGTGACAGCGGACCGGCCGGCCTACTGGATTGACCAGCTGGAAAACCAGTGCATCCGTCAAACCGATCTATACCGTAATTTTATCAGGCAGTCGTGTGAATTGCCCCTGGATGAGTCGGACACGCAATTGTGGTCCGGCGCCTGTCTGATTAATGATATCCTTAATTCAGCCGTGTCCGGCAGGCCGGGGCCTGTGCATATCAATATCCCCCTGGAAGAGCCTTTGCATCGGACAGTGGATGCGCCGCTGCCGGATGTCAAGGTCGTTGAGCAGACCGGGACGCGGATGGCGCTTGATGACAATGCGTTGGCCGGGGCGGCCGAAGAGATTGAGCGGGCTGATAAAATACTTGTGCTGGCGGCTCAGGGCTATGCCAATGCAGAACTTGACCGTGCCCTGGCCCTGTTTGCGGCAAAAACCGGTGCCCTGGTTGCCGCGGAACACCTGGGCAATCGGCAGATCCCTTCGGATTGCTGCTGTACCCGTCCCGAGCTTGTGCTTGGGTCCATATCCCCGGCGGATGCCGCCGTGTTCCAGCCTGATCTGCTCATTACATTCGGCAGGCATTTCGTCTCCAAACGCATCCGGCAATATTTAAGGGAATACAAACCGGACCGGCACATTCATGTGGATGCCGGCGGCGGGCACATGGACACCTACCAGGCGCTGACCCGGGTATGTGCCATGGCTCCGGAACAGTTTTTTGAGCAGATGGCCGGGGTTCAGGTCAAAAAAACATCCGGGGCGTATGTCCGGGCCTGGAAAGACCGGGAGATGAAGGGGGCGCATATTTTTAAAAATTATCTGGATCAGGCGCCTTTCAGTGATTTCAGGGTGTGCGCCGATGTATTGAATGCTGTGCCCAAGGATTCAATCGTACACCTGGGTAACAGTTCCACGGTTAGATATGCCGTATTAAATCCCGGTATCCCAGGCGTTACATGGCTTGGCAACCGGGGAACCAGCGGCATTGACGGGTCTGTTTCAACGGCGGTGGGGTTTGCTTCATGCAGTGCTAAAATAAATACTCTTATCCTGGGCGACCTCTCTTTTTTCTACGATTCCAATGGATTGTGGAATAAATACCTGGGGGCGAACTTCAGGGTAATTTTGCTCAATAACGGCGGCGGCAATATTTTCAGTTTTGTGGAAGACCTTGCCGGGCGCACCGGGGCGGCCAATCAACAGGTGTTTGAAACTTGTTTTTTTGCAGGGCACACGGCAAAGGCCAAAGGTCTTGCATCGGCATTCGGCCTTGACTATCTGCAGGCCGATTCCGGTTCCTCGTTGGACAAGGCCCTTGAAAAACTCTATAATCCTGACCGGTCTGTTCCCACCCTTTTAGAGGTGTTTACGGATGCCTCGACCAACACCCATGTATTTAAAGGATTATTTATAAAAATTAAAAATGCACGAACCAATAGTGCCTGAACCAAAACCAGTGTTTGGACCAAAAGTTGCCCAGATGCAAATTTTTCTGCAACGCCGCAGGTGGGTGACTTTTGGTTCAAACACCATATAGGGAGAAATAGAGATGACAGAAAAACGCCAGTGGGAAACCATCAAAGAGTTTGAGGATATCTTTTTTGAATATTATGAGGGCATCGGCAAGATAACCATCAACCGTGAACGCTACCGCAATGCCTTTCGGCCCACCACCGTCCATGAGATCAGCGAATCTTTGCGCATCTGCAGGGAGGATCAGCGTATCAATGTGATTGTCCTGACCGGGGCGGGTGATGTCGCTTTTTGCGCCGGCGGTGACCAGACGGTGAAAGGGGAGGGCGGTTATATTGACAAGGACGGCACTCCGCGGCTCAATATCCTGGAAGTTCAAAAACAGATCCGGTCCATGCCCAAGCCTGTGATTGCCATGGTTAACGGCTTTGCCATCGGCGGCGGCCATGTGCTGCATGTGGTGTGTGACATCACCATCGCCAGTGAAAACGCCATCTTTGGCCAGACCGGTCCCAAGGTGGGCAGTTTTGACGCCGGTCTCGGCTCATCCTATCTGGCCAGCACCATCGGGCAGAAAAAGGCCCGGGAGATCTGGTTCATGTGTCGTCAGTATTCGGCGGCTGAAGCCCTGGAGATGGGGCTGGTTAACCATGTGGTGCCCCTGGAACAGCTTGAGGATGAAACGGTTGCCTGGGCCATGAAGATGCAGGAGCACAGCCCCTTGGCCCTGCGTATGATCAAGCTGGGGCTTAACGCCGAGCTTGACGGTCAGGTGGGGCTCCAGGAGTTTGCCGGTAATGCAACACTTTTATATTACCTGACCCAGGAGGCCCAGGAGGGCAAAAACGCTTTCCTTGAAAAAAGAAAGCCTGATTTTAAAAAATTCCCGAAATTTCCTTAATGTTAATCTCTGTGTAGTTTGGCGTAGCCAAACCTCTGTGCTCTCTGTGGTTTAAAAAAAAACAATCCCGGAGGGATTAGATGTTCTTTAACTTTTGGGTTTTTAGATTGGCGGGCTTCGCCCGCGGGTTTTGTTTAACCACAGAGAGCACAGAGAGCACAGAGTTTTGGTGCTGCGCACACAAAAGGGTTTGATGATGAACGTTCGTGTTATTGAACATGATTTGCAGTTTAAACGGCCGGCCGGGACATCCCGGGGGGTGCTGAAGCATCGCCGGGTCTGGTATCTTGTTTTTGAAAAGGATGGCCGGTTCGGGGTGGGAGAGTGCGCGCCTTTGCCGGGGTTGAGTGCTGAAACCATTGCTGAGGTGGAAGAGGCACTTGCTGCGCTTAGCGAAGATCTGGATGTTTATTGTGCTGATACCCATCGGCAAAAGCTTCCCTCTTCTGTGTGTTTTGCGGTGGAGACTGCCCTTCGGGATCTGGAACAGACCGGTAAGCAGATTCTGTTTCCTTCAGACTTCACCCGGGGAGATAAGGGTATTCCCATCAACGGACTGATCTGGATGGGCGATCCTGCGTTTATGCACCAACAGATCCGGCAGAAACTGGATCTGGGGTGGCGGTGTGTTAAACTTAAAATCGGGGCGCTTCAGTTTGAAGAAGAACTGGCCATCCTCAAAGGCATCCGGGCCGAATACAGTGCCGATGACGTTATTTTACGGGTGGATGCCAATGGCGGGTTCTCCCCGGATGAGGTGCTGGACCGGCTTGAACAGCTGGCGGAACTGGACATTCATTCCATTGAGCAGCCCATTGCCAAGGGCCAGTGGCCGCAGATGGCAGATGTATGCAAAGCGTCTCCCCTGGACATTGCCTTTGACGAAGAACTCATCGGTATTGCGGCCCTGGAAGACAAAATCCACCTTCTGGACACCCTTGTTCCCCATTACCTGGTGCTCAAACCCAGTTTGCACGGCGGGATGGCCGGATGTGATGAGTGGATTGAACTGGCCGAAGAAAGGGGAATCGGCTGGTGGATAACTTCTTACCTTGAATCCAACCTGGGGTTGAATGCCATTGCCCAGTGGACCTTTTTAAAAGAACCCCGGCTGCACCAGGGACTTGGTACGGGGCAGTTATTTACCAATAATATGGATTCGCCCCTGGAAATTCGAAGGGAACACCTCTTTTATAATCCGGATAAACGGTTTGTGTTTCCGTTGGATTTTTAATGCCGTGACTATTTTTCCCGAGACCCTGATCCTTAACGGCACCACGCACCGGGTAAAGGACCTTCTGCAAACTCAGAATCAGGCCGCTACCCCGGGCATTGAATCCGATCTCCTTGATTTTCTGGCCCAGTGGTATGGACCGGAGAATACCATCACCGCCCAAACGTCGGGCAGCACCGGGCCGCCCAAGGCCATTTTTCTAGAGAAAAAGTTTGTGGCCCAAAGCGCTCGGCGCACCCTTGATTTTTTTGGCCTGAAGCCTAAGGCGAGCATCCTGCTGTGTCTGCCCTTGAGGTATATTGCAGGAAAACTGATGGTGGTCAGGGCGCTTTTGGGCGGGCTGGATCTGTGTACTGCAGACCCCACAGACGATTTCGCGTTTCTGGCCCAATGCCGGGCCACCCCCTTTTGTTTTGCAGCCATGGTGCCCAACCAGGTAACAAAATTGCTGGAGGCCCCGGAACGGTTTGACGGTCTTTCAAGTCTGCTGATCGGCGGTTCTGCGCTTTCCTCACGGCTTGAAACCGGACTTGGGGATGTGCCCACAGCCTGTTTTGCAAGCTACGGTATGACCGAAACCGCCACGCATATCGCCCTTCGCCGGATAAACGGGCAAAATGCATCGGATCGTTTTCAATGCCTCAATCAGATTCAGGTAGGACTGTCCGAACGGGGATGCCTGACCATTGAAATGCCGGGCCTGGATGTGCCGTCTCTTGAGACCAATGACCTGGCTGAACTTGACGGCCCTGAAACCTTTAAAATCCTTGGCCGGGCCGATAATGTGATCATCTCCGGCGGCATCAAATATTTTCCCGAAGTTCTGGAAAAAAAACTGGAAGACCTGATCGCCTGTCCGTTTTTCATCGGAAGTCAGCCCGATGAAATCCTGGGGCACAGGATTGTTCTGGTCATCGAAGGCCGGGGCGATGAATACATGAAAAAAACAATAGAAGCTCATTTCTCACAGCGTCTGGATCGTTACGAAAGACCCAAGGATATTCTATTTAAATACACACTCAAGCGCACGGAAACCGGAAAAATTATACGGCAAATTTAACTGCAGCCTTCGGGATTTGAATGGTTGACATCGGTTTTGCTTTTTCAATATAATAAGATCATTAAATTCACTCTTTTTCGCTCATATGATTTAAACGTCCGTGTCATACATACGGAAGATTTTCCAATAGTCGATCGGCTCGAATAGGTATTGTTTACAATTTATTGTTCCCAGCCGACCGGCCTGAAAAGCCGTCCAATTTTGTTTAAACAGGGAGATTTGAAATGACCAGCGCATTGGAACGCAAGTTCGATTTGGAACAGTTCAGGTCCATCAGCCATGCAATTTCAACCTATGATGACCCAAAGCTTTTATTGGCGCACATCACCGAAGGGATTGCCAGAACATTTAACATCAAAGGCTGCTGCACCCTTGTTTTGGATGAAAAGGAAAATCAGCTTTTTATGGTGAGCAGTTACGGCATCAGTCAGGAATACCTGGAAAAAGGCCCGATTTTTATTGATGAACAGGACTCTGCCCTTGCAAAGGGAGAGCCTGTTTTTATCAGGGATATTCAAAACGATCCCAGAGTCCAGTATCCCAAAGAGGCGGCAAAGGAAAATATCGTATCCATGCTCTCAATACCCATCAAATTCAGGCAGACGGTTACAGGGGTTGTGCGCATGTATCATAGTGAGGTGATTGCCGTCAGCGGACAGGATATGGAGTCTTTATCCGTTTTGTTCGAACATCTGGGCATCGTGATTGAAAATAACGGCCTTAAAAATGTGATTGATCAGGTCCAGGTGGCGATGAGCAATTTGCCCCACAGACTTCTTTGCTGAGGTCCGAATTTTGAATCAACCGGCGAGGCAAATGATATGGCAGAATCATACATCCAGGATACCGGTAACTTTTATAACATAGACAGCGGTGATATCCTGCATATAGACGGCCAGACCTACAAGGTGATCGGCCATGCCAAGGAGCAGCGCTTCGGCATTGAAGACCCCAAATTCTGGGTTAAAAAGGTGATTAACCAGACAACCAAGGATATTCAATATCTTAAGTTTGCCTTTTTTGAGACCTTTGAAATCAACCTTGGCGGGGTAAAAATAGATTGTTTTCGAAGTCCCGACAAAGAAGGCAATATTCTTGATCTGGTAAGAGGCCACTCCCTTTTCATGCAGGGAAAGGCCTTTATCGATGAAAATAAAAAAAATATCCGGGTGCTTGAGGTGGTCCGGGGACCCAATTTCCTGCAATATCTCGGCAATTTCAGTGATATGGCCTACCCGGTTTATTTTCGGACCGTTTTGCCGGGTATTCTGCGAAATTTATCAAAGGCCTTTGAGGGCATCAGTTTTTTGCACCGGAACGGATTCAAGCATGGGGATATCAGAAACGATCATCTTTTTGTGGAAAGATCCACGGGCAACTATGTATGGATCGATTTTGACTACGATTACGAAACCACTGAAAATCCGTTCAGTCTGGATATATTCGGCATCGGCAATATTTTGACTTACGCCATCGGCAAGGGGTTTCATACGGTTTACACGATTAAGCATAACCCTAAAATCTATGGTGATCTGCTTGACCATTTGAGTGATGCTGATTTTTCCATACTGGATCAAAGGCGGCTGGTCAATCTAAAGAAATTGTACCCTGTCATTCCAAGCACGATGAATAATATTTTGATGCATTTTTCAAAACATACTGAAATTTTTTACGAGATGGTTGACGAGATTATTGAGGATATTGACAGGTGTGTCCAGGCCTTTGATGAAATATAACCCGTTTTTAAAAAGGGATTGAACAATGAAGCAATCCATACTCATAGCCGTAAACGATTCGTTTAGTTCAAAAGCGACATTGGAATATTTTTCAAGGCTTAAGTTTCGGCCGGACAGCATTGATGTGACATTGATTCATGTGTTTAGAAAACCGGCTGCAGGTGATGAGCTCATGGGCAAAAGCTTTATGGAGGCCCAGCCGGAAAGATACCTGTCGATTCTTGAAAAGGCGAGGCTGGACCTGGTGGAAAGGGCAGGAATTCCCAAGGAAAATATTCGGGTTAAAATCGTCAATGAACCCTGTGAGACAGTTGCGGACGGCATCATTGAAGAGTTTAAAAAAGGCGGCCATTCCATGATTGTCATCGGCCGGCGCAAAAAATCCAAGGCAGAGGAATTTGTCAAAGGCGACCTTTGTATCAAACTTGTGCGCGAGCTGGAGGGGGCTGCCATTCTGGCGGTGAAGACCCATTAAAGAATTTTTTCAAAATCCTTTAATTCTATAATAAATTTGGGTAATATTAAGGGCTAAACTGTTTTAGGGTGCAAGGTCTGCGGCGTTTGCCGGGAAAAGACCTGATGTTCCAAAAGACATGTGCCCACAACCTGCAAGATGAAAGGCTTAAAGATCATGTGCAACCATTGTAGTGATCACACTCACGACCATCACCATCATCACGAACATCCTGAAATTGTTCAGATGATGCCTGTCCAAAACAGCTTGTTTGCCGTCTACCAGACGGACGCCCCGCTGGATTACAGTGTTGAAACCGGACAGAACGGGCTCAGCCTTGTTCCGGTATTGTTCATGGGGCTGATTCGTCATGGGGAAAAGACCATGGTGGAAGGTTTTTTTGCTTCCAGTACCATTAACTCCTGTGAGGATACCCACGGGTTCAAAGGGTATGCTTCTTCCCTGGCACACGCTGAAAAATTATACGCCTGAAAGTAGTCCCTTATAATTACCATTTAGATGGTGTTTGACTGCAAACCGGTGTCCGGACGGTTCGATTGAGAACTACCCGGGCACAATTTAACCCGGCTGCAACACGGCAGACGGGTAAGTTTTTGTTCAAACACTGAATGACCTGGCGGGAGATACACCCGCCAGGATTTTATGTTTAAGGAGCCGTGCGCATGCATAAATTGTTAAAGGACAGCCCCGGAGAAAAGATTATGCTCCTGGGCAACGAAGCCATTGCAAGGGGCGCTGTTGAAGCCGGTGTCGCCTTTGCAACCACATATCCGGGGACCCCGTCCTCGGAAGTCTCTTTGAATCTGTTCCAGATGTCCCAAGAATCGGATCTCTATTTTGAATACTCCACCAATGAAAAGGTTTCCCTGGAAGTCGCGGCGGCGGCTGCCAACTCAGGACTTCGTACCTTTTGCATGATGAAACATGTGGGGCTTAACGTGGCGGCTGATCCGCTGATGACCCTTGCGTATATCGGCGTCACCGCCGGAATGGTGATCCTGACGGCGGATGATCCGGCCATGTTCTCCAGCCAGAATGAACAGGACAACCGTTACTATGCCAAATTCGGCCATCTGCCCATGCTCGAACCCTCATCCGTGGCCGAGGCCAAGGATATGATCAAAGAGGCATTTGAACTGTCCGAAACCTTGAAACAGCCGGTGATCCTGCGTACCACCACCCGGATCAATCACTCCAATGCCTTTGTGACCTTTGGGGAGATCAAGGAAAGAAAGACAAAGGGCCGCTTTGAAAAGGATCCCATGCGCTGCGTCACCGTGCCCGCCGTGGCCCGGGGGCTGCATGTCAAGCTTGTGGAACGTATGGATAAGGCTGCGGGCATGTCTGAAACGTCAGACTTTAATTTTACCACGGGCCAGGGTGTCTGGGGCGTTGTGGCCAACGGGGTGAGCTACCATTATGCTTTGGATGCCGTAAAAGACCTCGGCATCGAATCAAAGGTCAAGATTCTTCGTCCGGGCTTTTCCAATCCGCTGCCTAAAAAGAAGATCAAGGATTTTCTGGCAGGCTGTGAAAAGGTACTGGTTATCGAAGAGGGTGAACCGTTCATGGAAGAGGCCATTAAGGCTTTTGCCCAGGAAGCGGGTCTTGTGATTCCCATTCTGGGTAAAACCGATGCCTTGTTTACACCGTTGGGGGAATTTCATCCAGCCATGGTCAGAGAGAAGATCGCGGCCTTCTTCGGCATCGATTATACCCCGGCCGCCAAGATAGATACATCCGATGTGCCTGAAATTGCCAACCGGCCGCCTAACCTGTGCTCCGGATGCTCCCACAGGGCCACCTTCTACGCCATTAAAAAGGCGGCCGAAGGCATGGATGTCATTCACCCCAGTGATATCGGCTGCTATACGCTGGGCTTTATGCCGCCTCTGTCCGTCGGAGATTTTGTGGTCTGCATGGGCGGGTCGGTGAGTTCCTCCTGCGGTTTCAGCAAGGCCACGGACCAGAAAGTGGTCAGTGTGATCGGCGACTCTACTTTTTTTCATTCAGGCATCACAGGTCTTGTCAATGCCGTGTTCAACCGTCACAACTTTACGCTGGTAATCCTAGAAAACGGCATCACCGCCATGACCGGCCATCAGCCCCACCCGGGCGTGGATATGGAATTGATGGGCATGCCCGGATACGGCCGGGTGAACATTGAAAATCTGGTCAAGTCTTTGGGTGTCGAACATGTTTCGGTGATCAAGCCCTTTAAGGTGAAAAAGAGCATTGAAACCATTAAAGAGGCCATGGCCTTTGACGGTGTCTCCGTTGTCATCTCTCAGGAGCCCTGTATCCTCTGGGCTAAGAGCATTAAACTCAAAAAACCCAGACCTTTTGAGGTGACCGATAAATGCACCGACCACAAGGAGTGCATCAACGGGATCGCCTGTCCCTCCTTTTACATTGAAGCGGGTCGGGTGAAAATTGATGCCGATACCTGTGTGGGTTGTGCCTTGTGTGCTCAGATCTGTCCTGACAATGCCATCCGTCCACTGAAATAGACAAGGAGACAAATTCGATATGAAAACATTAAGAATGGTCATCGTAGCCGTCGGCGGACAGGGCAATCTTCTGGCATCCAAGGTCCTGGGTGAAGCCGCCCTCATCGAGGGGGTGGAGGTAAGAATGAGCGAGATCCACGGCATGGCCCAGCGCGGCGGTGTGGTGGAGTCCTCCATTATTTTCGGGGATGCCTCCTCCTCTATTATTTCCGACGGGGAAGCCGATATCCTTCTGGGATTTGAACCGGCTGAAACCCTGCGCGCCATTGGCCGCTGTTCCGCCAATACCAAAGTGATTACCAACACCGCCACCCTGCCGCCCTTTACCGTGGGCATCGGCAAAGGGGCCTACCCCGAGGTGGATGAGATCAAACGGGTGCTCAAGGCGAAAACCGCAGGCCTTGTGGCCATCGACGCCATGGCTTTGGCCAAAAAGGCGGGGTCTCCCATGAGTGTGAATATTGTGCTGCTGGGTGCTTTGATCCAGACCGGCGCTTTGGGCTTTTCCAAGGAGAACGTTAAAGAGGCCATTAAGCGCAGGATTAAACCCAAGCTGGTTGAGATGAATCTTAACGCATTTGATTTGGGATTTGAGGCAGCCGCCGCTGAATAGTTTGTGTTTGAACGAAAAGTCACCCACCTGCGGCGTTGCAGGAAAATTTGCAATCCTCACAACCATGAGGTTGCTCCGGTTACAAATTTTCCTGCGCCTTGCATCTGGGCAACTTTTCATTCAAACATGTATTGATGTTCAATCAATAATTTAACACGACTTATGCCCCGGGGTGTTTTCTGACGATTCCGGGGTATAGGGCTGTCTGGGAAGAAAAGATGAATACGCAAGCACAGATAAAACCCGGCATGATTCATGTCATCAATGGTCCCAATTTGAATATGCTGGGCAAAAGGGAACCCGAGATTTACGGGGCAATGACCCTGGATCAGATTAACGGGGAACTCAAGAACCGCGCAGATGCTCTGGGGCTTTCACTGGATTTTTTTCAATCCAATTACGAAGGTGCGATTCTGGATTACATCCATGCCGCCTTTGAGCAGGGACCAGCCGGGGTGATCATCAACCCTGGTGCCCTGACCCATACCTCCGTGGCCCTGCGCGATGCCATCTCCATGCTGTCATGCCCCATTGTGGAGGTGCATCTGTCCAATATCCACAAGCGTGAAACCTTCCGCCACACCTCCATGATTGCCGGTATTGCCACCGGCCAGCTCACGGGTTTCGGCCATCATGGCTACTACATGGCCCTTGATTATCTCCATTCCCTGGCCGGCTGAGTATGACCCGGTTTGTTGACGTTCATACCCACCTGCATGATCCGCGCATCATTGATGCGGCCCCGGATATTGTTCTGCGGGCCCAGACCGCAGGGGTGAAAACCATCGCCACCTGCGCTACCATGGAAGATAATTTCGAACTGACGGCCCAATTGTCAGAAAATTTTTCCTGTGTGATGCCCTTTTTGGGGGTTCATCCCTGGTTTCTTGATACTTTGGGTTCTGACTGGGCACAAAATCTGGGCCAATGGCTGGAGAAAATACCGGCCGGGGTCGGGGAGACCGGGCTTGATTTCATGGACAAAGACGCTGACCGGGATCTGCAGCTTGGGGTTTTTAAAACCCACCTGGCTTTGGCCTGTGATTTAAAACGGCCCATCAACATCCATGTCCGCAAGGCCTGGGATGCCGTCTTGAAAATTTTAAAGCACAACGGGCCGTTGGTTGCCGGCGGGGTGATTCACTCCTATTCCGGGTCTGCCGACCTTGTGCCGGTTTTGGAAAAATTCAATCTTCATATCTCTTTTTCAGGCTCTGTGACCCGGCCCAATGCCAAGAAGGTGGGTCTTGCTTTGAAGGCCGTCAGCCTTGACCGGATTGTATTTGAAACCGATACCCCGGATATTGTGCCCCAGTTTATTCTGGAGGCCCATCCCGGGGGAAACCCGTTAAATGAACCGGCCAATGTGCCGGAGATTATTCGGGTGGCCGCCGATCGTCGAAACATGGATTTTCAGAGCCTGGCCGGGCACGCATATGAAAACAGCCTGAATTTGTTTGGGGCTATTTTAAAGGAGAAAATCCGATGACCAAAGATTCAAGTCGGATCAGCCCCTTTGCCCGGCTGGAGCAGCTGCTGGGAAAGGGCACGGTCGACCGGTTCAAGAACTCCCGGGTGGCGGTCTTCGGTCTTGGTGCTGTGGGGTCCTTTGTGGTGGAGGGGCTTGCACGTTCCGGCATCGGATATCTGAGGCTTGTGGATTTTGACCGGGTGGACGCATCCAATATCAACCGGCAGATTTATGCCTTGCACTCCACGATAGGGCAGGAAAAAGCCGTCCTGGCCCGGGCCCGGGTTTTGGACATCAATCCCGATTGTGAGGTGGATCTGCGCAACTTTTTTGTCAATGCCGACAGCCTGGCCAAGTTTTTAAGCCCGGACCTGGACATGGTGGTGGATGCCATTGACGGACTCAACGCAAAGGTCAGCCTGATTCTGGGAGCAAAGCAGATGGGGCTGAATCTCATATCCTCCATGGGAGCGGCAGGCCGGACCGATGTCTCCATGATCCGGACCGGGGATCTTTTTGAGACCGAGGTCTGCCCCCTGGCCCGGATGGTACGCCGCCGCCTGCGCCGCCGGGGACTGTCCAGTGGGGTGCCCTGCGTCTACTCCATTGAATCCCCGCTGAACAAAGAACCCTTTGAGGACAAAGACGCCATTGATCCCCTGGCCCAGGGCGATGTAGAGGGCGGCCAGGGTCGCCCACGGTCGCCCATCGGATCTGCCGCCTGGGTGCCGGGGTGTTTCGGCCTGACCATCGCAGGGCTTGTTGCAAAGACCCTTGCTGTTGAATAGTATTGCGTGTCGCGCAATATGCTGTATAATATACTTATGATTAAATCTTTTAAGCACAAAGGATTGCGAAAATTTTTTGAGACAGGAAACCTCTCTGGAATTCAAGCCAGTCATAAGCAGAAGTTGAGGATGCGCTTGATAGCACTTGATACGTCGACATGTATTGAAGATATGAATACGCCAGTTTGGCGCCTTCACAGCTTAAAAGGTGACCGTCAAGGGTCGTGGGCGATTGATGTAAACCGTAATTGGCGAGTCGTTTTTGAGTTTAAGGATGGCAATGCCTATGTTGTAGACTATGAGGATTATCACTAATGGCTATGTATAACCCACCTCATCCCGGGGAATTTATTCAAGAAGTTTATTTGGAACCATTGGGGGTTTCACCACGTAGTGTTGCATTACGGTTGAAAGTTTCCCCGTCAACTTTTGTAAGAATACTGAAAGGACAAAGTTCTATAAGTCCCACAATGGCTCTGCGTTTATCCAAGTGCTTAGGTCGAACTCCTGAAAGTTGGCTGCATATGCAGGATAGTTATAATCTCTGGCATGCGAAGCAAAATGTAGATCTTTCAGAGATTGAACCTATTGAGGTTTCAGCGTAACGCAATAAAAAAGCATGATGAAGCCTTTGCGGCTACAATTTCGGAGCAGGGGGATTTGCGTATAGATCCGTTTTGTGTATACTGACCAAATTTTTATCAAACCAATAGTATATAAGGAACTAAAATGAAGGTTGATTTAGATAAGGTCAGTTATGTTTTCGGTCAAAGTGTAGGCGGCAATTTCAGAAAACAGGGGATTGAACTCGACCTTGAAATTTTTGCGGCGTCTTTTACTGCGGCGTTTAACGGGGAAGAATCAGACATGCCTGTGGGTGAAATGCAGCACATTATGCAGAATTACCAGAGAGCCATGGAAGACAAAAAACAGGCAGAGCGCATGGAATCAGGCAAAAAAAATATTGAAGCCGGGGAAAAATTTCTTGAAGAGAACGGGAAAAAAGAAGGTGTTCATACCACTGCCAGCGGACTTCAGTATAAAGTGATCGTTGAAGGAACGGGGAAAAAACCCACCGTCGCGGATACCGTTGAAACCCATTATGAAGGCAAAACCCTTGATGGCACCATCTTTGACAGTTCATACAAACGTGAGCAGACAACCACGTTTCCGCTAAAAGGCGTCATTAAAGGATGGACGGAAGCGCTTCAGTTGATGGGTGAAGGGTCAAAATATGAACTGTATATTCCGTCAGAACTGGCATATGGTTCAACCGGCAGCGGGGGAACGATTGCACCTTATTCTACATTGATTTTTACGGTTGAACTTATTGCCGTAAAATAACGACACATCAAGAAAGTCAGTCAGTAAAAGCTGGGTCAAGAGAAAAATCGCCACTTCGTGCAAAATCATTTTTTTTGACCCACCGACAATTTTTAATTTTTAAATCCTGCCTTCTCCTCCCTTACCAATCCTGCCTTTTCTGAAATTAAAATGGGATTACAGCTTTATCTGTGTCGTCTCTTTCAAAGGAAATGGTGTTGATATTCCTATACGGTTTTATTACAACTGTTTGGAATTATAAATTCATATGTGATTCAATACCAAACGTCGTCTAATTCATAATTCATTGTCAGTACGGTGTTGGGAAAATTCCATGGCAAAGACAAAAAAGCTGCACATGGGGCCGTCCATGATCCTTCAACGGCAACAGGCCTTTTTGTGCAGATCATATTTACCTTCGTAAAAAAGGGGGGGGGTATTATGTCTCAGATCAATGGCGTGATGATGCAGCATTTTCATTGGTATGTCTCCAATGACGGGACCTTTTGGACCCAGGTTCGAGATTCGGCACAGGCCCTGAAAAATTATGGATTCAGTGCGGTCTGGCTGCCCCCTGCCTACAAGGGGCAGGCCGGCAATGAATATGAAATAGAGATGGTGCCGGTACCCCATCTGGCCCGCCTGGTCGAGTTGAGACGATCCCACGCCCACGGCCGTCAGCGTGATCAATTCAAGTATGCCCACATGATCGGCTGGACCCGGGAAGGCGATGCAAATATCCCCGGCTCAGGTCTGGCAGCTGTGTTCACCATTGCTGAGGGCGGCGTGATGTGGCTGGACGTCGGGAAAACCAACGCCCACAAACAGTATTGCGACGCCCTGGGGAATATGGGCGGCGCCACGGTTGCCGTCAATGCTGACGGGTGGGGCGCCTTTCCTGCCTCCGGGGGGAGTCTTTCGGTTTGGATTCCGGCTTAGCAGGCATATTTCGAAATTGACATTTTCTGGGATCTTATCCAGGTTTTCTTCAGCAGACTGAAGACGCTTTTGGGCATGCCGAAGGGCAGATCCACCAGCGCATAATCATAGTCAATATTGATGGCGCCGATGAATTTACTTTCCAACCCTGATTCATTGGAGATGGCCCCCACAATGTCTCCGGGTTTCAGGCCATGTTTGTAACCCACTTCAATGCGATAGCGTTCCATTCCTTTTTCAGTGGGGGCAATGTTACTCAGGGTTAGCCGGGAAGGTGCCTGTTTTTGTTTCTTTGCCACTTGTGCCACAGGGGCTTTGGCGGGGGTTTTGGTGGCTTGTTTCTCACTTTTTTTAGCGCTCTTTTTAGCCGCAGGTTTGGCCTTATCCGCAGATTTGGCAGCGGTCTCTTTGAGCAGAAACGGTGTGTTGCCCTGGAGCAGTTTTGCCAGGGCCGCCGCCACCTGGGCAACCGGAATATCCTGTTCTTCTGCGGTGGTCTCCACCAGATCCGTAAACATATTGAGATCTTCGGTATCAATGGTCTGGGCAATTTTATTTTTGAAATCATCCACCCGTTTTTGATTGATTTCTCGGTTGGAGGGCAGAACGATCTCTTCAACCGTCCGGCGGGTGGCGTTTTCGATTCGCTTTAACATCCACTTTTCTTTGGGCTGGACAAATAAAATGGCTTCACCGGTTCGTCCGGCCCGGCCGGTTCGTCCGATCCTGTGGATATAGGGTTCGATTTTGGACGGCATATCATAGTTGATGACATGGGAAATCCGGTCAACATCAAGTCCCCTGGCCGCCACATCCGTGGCCACAAGAATATCGATGTTCCCGTTTTTTAATCTGTTAATCGTGCGTTCCCGGGCTGCCTGGGCAAGGTCTCCGTTCAGGGCCTCGGCCTTGAATCCTTTTTCTTCCAGGGTTTTTGTCAGGCTCATTGTATCGTTTTTGGTCCGGGTAAATACAATGACGCCGTCATAGGAGGAGGCTTCAAGTATCCGGAGCAGGGCATCGCTCTTTTTGGTGTGTCTTACCAGCCAGAATTTTTGCTCAATGGTGCTGGTGACATCAGAATCATGCTGGATAATCACCTTTTCGGGATTTTTAAGATATTTTCCCGCAATTTTCTGGATGGGCGCCGGCATGGTGGCTGAAAATAAAGCGATCTGGGTGGATTGGGGAAGTTGGGATAAAATCCATTCAACATCCTCTATGAATCCCATCTGCAGCATTTCGTCCGCTTCATCCAGCACCAGGCCGGAAAGGTCGGGAAGGCAGAGAGTCTTGCGCCGCATATGATCCATAAGACGGCCCGGTGTTCCCACAACCACATGAACGCCCCGCTTTAACTGGCTTAACTGAACACTATAGCTTTGACCGCCGTAAACCGCCAGCACATTAAGGCCCTTCATGTGTGCGCCATAGTCATTGAAGGACTGGGCCACCTGGATGGCAAGCTCCCGGGTCGGGGTTACCACAAGCACCTGGGGCTGCTTATTTTTAAGATCGATCCGGGACAGCAGGGGCAGGGCAAAGGCGGCGGTTTTCCCTGTTCCGGTTCTGGCCTGACCCAGCAGGTCTTTGCAGGCGATCATATGGGGAATGGTTTTGGACTGGATCGGTGTCGGGGTTTCATAGCCAACGGTCTGCAAAGCCGCGAAAACATCCGGGCTCAGGTTCATTTCGCCGAACCCGGCCTGTTCTAAATTTGTATGGGGCATGGTTTTCCTTAAAAGCAAAAAAAGCCGGTACAGCCGGCCCTGTGTATCTATCAATGTGAATTTTAAAATTGAACAGATATAAATATATGATAATTTAGGAAAATGCAAGCTTTTTGTTTGGGCCTCAGCAATTCTCAATATGGATTTTAATCGACTCAAGGATACCGTAACCTGTTGAAATCACGTTAGCCGAAATCATGATTTTATGATATTTCAGACTCATTTGGGCCAAATTTAGAATTGCTGTTTGGGCCTTGATTCTATTGACGGCCATTTGGGGAGGGGGCAATCCCCCTGTGGTTGCCCTTGTTTGGGCTGGCGCGGAGGCCTGCCCCGTTATTTTCGATAGCGATAGCGAGATATATGGCCTTTTCAATATAAATGCGGTTATCCCGGCAATCATCATTTAGCGGGTTGACAATGGTAATCTATTTCTATATATTCCAATTTAACGATTTATTAGTCCGGGGAGTGAAAGGGTAACAAGTATGAAAACATTTATCAGGGTAATGAAAGCATTGTCCGATCCCAACCGGGTGAAAATGATGAAAATGCTCCAGCAAAGGCCCCTATGTGTCTGTGAGATCAAGGAGAGCTTAGGCATTGCCCAGTCTACGGCGAGCAAGCATTTGAAAATACTTGAGGATGCGGACCTGGTCAGAAGCTTTAAGGACGGGCTGTGGGTCAATTATTCCCTGGCCGACGGCAGCGGATCTCCATTTGCCGCAAGTATGATCGGGAATCTTAAACACTGGCTGGACAATGATCCCCAGATCAGGGAGTTGAACAGTATCCTTCCGGGTATTGACCGTCATGATATTGTAAATAGAGAATAAGGCCCATGTTCAGATTTATTTCTGCGCAATGCCTAAGCACAAAAAAAATTTATTCGTATGTATCGTTAAATGACCATGTATTGATTAGGAGCGTGTTGTGAATTCAAATACGGCAGATACCGGCCCGGTCCGGAAAAAAGAAAATATGCAGTTTTTGCTGAACCTGTTCATAGTGGTTGCAGGTGTTGCGGTGTGGTGGGGGATTTACCGTCAGTTGCCCGGATTATCAAAATGGCTGACCTATGATGTGCTGCCCATTGATCGGGGATCCCACCTGGGCAGTTCCGTGGAATTTTTCCTTTATGATACGCCCAAGGTCATGATGCTGCTGTTTCTGGTGGTGTTTGGCGTGGGTGTTATACGAAGTTTTTTCACCCCAGAGAAAACCCGGGCCTTTCTGTCCGGAAAAAGCGAATTCGCAGGCAACGTGTTTGCCGCACTTCTCGGTATTGTAACGCCTTTTTGTTCGTGCTCCGCTGTTCCGCTGTTCATTGGGTTTGTGACAGCCGGTGTGCCTCTGGGTGTTACCTTTTCTTTTCTGATTTCAGCGCCCATGGTCAATGAAATTGCCCTGGGGCTTTTATACGGACTGCTTGGCTGGAAAGTGGCGGCCATCTATATGGGCACAGGGCTTTTCATCGCCATTGCCGCCGGGTGGGTCATTGGTCGGCTTAAACTTGAACATCACGTTGAAGATTGGGTTACCCAGTCCGGTATCACTGCCGTTGAGCTGGACGAGGAAAAAATGACCTGGCAGGACCGGTTTGTTTACGGCTGGGACGCCGTGAAAGAGATCATCGGCCGCGTCTGGATCTATGTCATTTTGGGCATTGCCGTGGGGGCAGGAATCCACGGATTTGTTCCCGAAGGTGTAATGGCGTCGCTTATGGGCAAAGATGCCTGGTGGTCCGTACCGGTCTCCGTGCTCATCGGGGTGCCCATGTATTCCAATGCCGCAGGGGTTATTCCCGTTGTTGAAGCATTGCTCGGCAAGGGGGCTGCCCTGGGCTCTGTTCTGGCCTTTATGATGAGTGTCATTGCCCTTTCATTGCCCGAGATGGTGATCTTAAGGAAAGTGCTGAAACCCAGGCTCATCGCCGTATTCATAGGCGTTGTGGCCTGCGGCATATTGTTTGTGGGGTATTTGTTTAATCTATTTTTATAAAAAATATTTTGATTAAAAGGAGCTATAGCGATGGAAATTAAAGTATTAGGACCGGGGTGTGCCAAATGCACCAAAACTGAAAAACTGGTCCGGGAAGTGATTTTGGAAACAGGTGTGGACGCAACAGTGGAAAAAGTAACCGATATGCTGCAGATTGCGTCATACGGGGTATTCGGCACCCCTTCGGTGATTGTGGACGGTGAAGCCAAATGTGTCGGCAAGGTCCCCAAGAAAGATGATATTAAAGCCTGGCTTGTGGGGTAATCTGGATTTAGCCTGTTACAAAATGCTGATTTTTATCAGGCTATAGACCAAAAAAATATCTATTTTGTCGCACGCCGTCAAATTTATTAGGCGAGCGGATAACGAGACATTGATGGTGTGCCAGGTTGGAATTAAGGTGCAGGCGCTCCCCCTGCAGACGTTACCAGGGGGTGGATGTGGTGTCGGTCAAAAGACCGCAGGAGAAGGCCTGCTGCCCTAACGCAATCGTAAATACAACGGTTTTTATATGAAAAATGGTTTTCCCGGGCCTTTAGGGAACCAAAGGTCCGGGTTAGTTATCTATTTTCTTCATTGATTAATCGGCCTTGCGTCTTAAGAAAGTGGGGATCTCCAGGTCGTCATTGTCATACTCAACGCCGTAGTCCGGGGTCTGGGTCTCTTCTCCCACCACGCGTTTGTGGCGAACCACACGCACCGGTTCATCCCAGTTGGCCATATCTTCTTCGGTGGCGTCCCTTACAACGCCCCTGGCAATACTCTGCCGGGTTCCGGCAGGTGCGGACTGTCCCATGTCCGGTGTCGTTTGACCATATGCCCGGGCCCCGTATGCGCCATAAGTACCGTTGGCCGCAGCAGTCTGATGGGGCTGCTGGCCGTATGCCTGTGCCTGGGCGGTCTGGGGATCAAATCTGCGCATATTTTCCGCAAACGCCGGTTCTTCCTGGCCGATACCCGTGGCAATAACGGTGATGCGGATTTCATCCCCGAGTTCTTCGTCAAAGGTCTGGCCCCAGATGATTTCCGCCTCGTCACCCACTTCCTGGTAGATGCGGTCGCAGGCTTCGGTCATTTCGTCAAGGGTCAGATCTGAACTGGATGTAATATTCATCAGTACGCCCTTGGCACCGGAAACAGAGATATCTTCGAGCAGCGGATGGGAGATGGCCCGTTCCGCAGCTTCCGTGGCCCGGTTTTCTCCGGAGGCAATACCAATACCCATCAACGCCTTGCCCGCCTTCTGCATGGTGGTTTTTACGTCGGCAAAGTCAAGGTTGACGTGGCCGGGCATCATGATCAGGTCTGTGATGCCTTTAACGGAATGATGCAGAATTTCGTCGGCTTTGATGAACATATCTTTCATGCGTGCCCCTTTACCGGCAATGCCGCGCAGCCGGTCGTTGGGGATGGTGATCACGGTGTCTGTGATTTCCTGCAGTTTTTCCAGACCTTCAAGGGCCGCTCTTTCACGTTTTTTGCCCTCAAAGGAAAAGGGTTTGGAGGCCACGGCTACGGTGAGGATGCCAAGATCCTTGCAGATTTCTGCAATGACGGGCGCAGCGCCTGTGCCAGTACCGCCGCCGAAGCCTGCGGTAATAAAAACCATATGACTGTCTGCAAGGGCTTCGCGCAGTTCATCCATGCTTTCCAATGCGGCATCTCTGCCCACACTGGGGTCAGCACCGGCCCCAAGGCCTTCGGTGAGCTGGACACCCATCTGGATTTTGGATTCCGCCCGGGAATGTTCCAGGGCCTGGGCATCCGTATTTGCCACAATAAATTTAACGCCCTGGAGTTTGGCGTCGATCATATTGTTGACCGCATTGCCGCCGGCCCCGCCGACACCGATGACCTTAATTTTTGCCGTGTTGTTGTTGTTTTCCACATAAGAAAAATTCATATCCACCTCCTGTATAGATTTAAATGATATTTTTAAACCATTGTTTCATTTTATTTAGAATCATCTTCAGCCCGCCGGCATCGGATTTGACATCCTGTAGCACGCAGCTTGTTTTTGACCCGAAAATGACAAGTCCGACACCTGTGGCGTATGCGGGGTTTTTAACAATATCTTTAAGGCCGCCGATACGGTTGGCTTCACCGATGCGAACGGGGACGTTGAACACGGATTCGGCCATTTCCGCAATGCCGTCCATGACAACGCTGCCGCCGGTGAGTATGAATCCGGCGGGGAAACTGTTTTCAAGGCCGTTGGAAAACATCTCCTGCTTGAGCAGGGAAAAGATCTCCTCCACACGGGGTTCCAGAATTTCAGCAAGAATGCCTTTGGCCAGGCGCTTGGGGGCTCTGCCGCCCACCGCAGGCACCTCAATGACATCATGGGCCTTGACGTGCTGGGGAATGCAGGTCCCATGTGTTTTCTTGATCTTTTCCGCCTCGGGCAAGGGGGTACGAAGCCCGACGGAAATATCGTTGGTCAGGTTATGGCCGCCCACGGTGAGTTCGTAAATGAATTTGAGATTATTGTCCTTGAACAGCGCCAGGTCCGTGGTGCCGCCGCCCATGTCGGCCAGGATGCAGCCAAGTTCCTTTTCTTCATCGGTGAGCACGGCATAGCCCGAGGCCAGGGATTCCAGGGCAATGTCGCACACCTCAAGCCCTGCCTTGTGGCAGCACTTGATAATATTGCGCGCCGCAGATACCGCACCCGTAATGATGTGGATCTTGGCTTCCAGGCGCACGGCAGTCATGCCCACGGGGTTCTGGATGGATGTCATTTCATCCACAATGAACTCCTGGGAAATGACATGCAGAATCTCCCGGTCCGGGGGGATGGCAACCGCCTTGGCCGCGTCAATGACCCGCTCCACATCCATTTCGGTGATTTCCCGGCCCTTGATGGCAATGATGCCGTGGCTGTTAAATCCCTTGATGTGATTGCCCGCAATGCCCACGTACACCGAAGATATATTGCAGTCGGCCATGAGTTCGGCTTCCTCCACGGCCTTTTTAATGGAATCCACCGTGGACTCAATGTTGACCACTGATCCCTTGCGAAGCCCTGTGGAAGGGTGGGAGCCCACACCGATGATGTTGATCCCATCATCAAGCATCTCACCTACGACTGCGCAGATTTTGGTGGTGCCGATGTCCAGTCCCACCAGTAGTTTTTCGTTCCCCTGCAAGTTAAACCCCCTTTTCTATTGCATTGCGGGCAGCATCTTCGGTTGTAACAAACACCTTATCCAGGCTGAAAAGATCGATGGCAGATATTCTTTTGTCCGGATAGTTGGTCTTCATATAGCGTTGAATCTGCCTGGCCCTTGCAAGTTTTTTTTCAAATCCGTCAAACCCGAGTTTTACCGGAAGCGTTGTCTTGTTTTCAGATTCTGTGTCGGTTTCATTTTTTGTAAAACCTGTATCAGGATATGAGTTTAATATATTGATGAGGATGCCCGTGTTTTCGTCCCCCAAAATGCTTTCAATCTGCCCAAACCCTTTGATCCTCAAAATTTCCATCACGGCATTGAACAGATCCCCTTCAAACAGATAGGTGCTGTTGGACAGACTTAAATCCATCCCGGAGATGACCGGCAGTGCGCTTAAATCATCCTTGGCCGGTTCATACTCTTTAAAGGGTGCGCCCTGGGCGTTGATGACGATGTCTGCCAGGTTTTCGATGGCCACAATGGCCAGAGGCTCCTGCTCTTCAATTTTAATGGAAATGGTTGATAAGAGCTCGCGTTTCACCGTGGCGGTCCGAATCCATGGATGGGTCGTGAGCTCCTTTTCAAGCCGGGCCGGCTGAAGTTCAAAAATGTTGCCCGGCCGGTCAAGACCCGTCCGGGCAAGCACCTCGTCCCGGGTGACCCGGTCAAGACCGTCAATCATAATTGTTTTTACATCAAATAGGGGGCTTTGGAGAACGGCATCGTGGGTGTAGATGCAACCAAAGCTCATTGCACCCACAAAAACAACAAGAAAAAGTTTTCCCCAAATGGCTTTGCCGCTGAAAAAAGTTTTAAATTTCCAGGTTTTCTTACCCTGCGCCTTGTACCTGTTTTGAGTCATTTTCTTAGTCGCCAATGGTTTTCACCTCTTCTTTAAGGTTGATCCCAAACTTCTCGTATACGCTTTTCCTCACCTGGCCGGCCAGGTTCAGGATGTCGCTTGCGCTGGCGTTGCCTTGGTTGACAATGAAATTGGCGTGCAGATCAGATACCATGGCCCCGTTGTATTGGGCGCGTTTCATGCCGGCCTGCTCAATGAGAAAGCCTGCAGGTTTCCCGCCCGGGGGGTTTTTGAAAAAGCACCCGGCAGATGCCTGGGACACCGGCTGGGTGGATTGCTTTGTTTTAAGGTTACGGTTAAAATCCTCTTTGATGGTTTCAGTGTCCGCTTTGGTCACCCCTAACCGGACCTTGAGTACAATATAGTTTTCAAGGGCAAGTTTTCGATAGGAAAACGGTAAATCCTTTGCTGATAAAACGACAGTTTCCAAGGTGGCAAGGTTTAACACCTCAATCTCTGTGACCACCTGGCTCATGTCGCTGCCAAAGGCCCCTGCGTTCATCATGACGGCACCGCCGATGGTGCCCGGAATTCCGGCGGCCCATTCAAGGCCGGCCAGACCTGCGTCCGCTGCATATCTGCATATGCGGTGGAGGGGTTCTCCGGCAAGTGCCGTTAAATAGATTGGGTTCTGTTCATCACCGTCAGTGCTCAGCTCAATTTGTTGTTTCAACCGGGTCAAAATGATCACAATCCCCCGGATGCCTTTGTCCGAAATAAGGACATTGGTGCCCCCGCCGATGATGGTAATCGGCAGTTTGGCCTTATGTGCGGTTTTAACGACGGCAACCACCTGGTCTATGGTCCCGGGCTGTACCAGAAGATCTGCCGGGCCCCCCACCCGGAAACTGGTGTACCGGTCCATGGCCTTTTGGGTTTCCATCCCAAAGGAAGCGAACATCTCTTTTATGTGATCGCTTACAACCATGCTTTACAGTATCTCCACCAGCTTTTCGCCAAGGGTATATACATCTCCGGCTCCCAGGGTCAGCACCATATCCCCCGGCCGTGTCTTGTGGGTGATGATGGACAAGGCCTGGGTGAAATCCGGGGCAAAGCAGGCATCCTTGTGCCCGTGGGCCTTTATGCCTGCCACAAGTTTTTCGGAATCCACATCCTCAATGGGGGCTTCCGAGGCCGCGTAGATGGGCAGCACCATGAGCACGTCAGACTGGTAAAAGGCGCGGGTGAAATCCTGGAACAACGCTTTTGTCCTCGTGTATCTATGGGGCTGGAACACCACAATCAAGCGTTTGTTCGGGTAGCTGTCCCGGACTGCGGTCAAGGTCGCTAGGATCTCGGTGGGGTGGTGGCCGTAATCATCCATCACCATAATGCCCTTGGCTTCCCCCTTGATCTCCAGGCGGCGTTTGACGCCTTTGATCTCTTCCAGTGCTTTTTTAATGGTGTCAAAGGGGATGTTCAGCTCCAGGCCCGTGGCGATGCCTGCCATGGCATTGAGGATATTGTGCCGGCCCCCGATGTTTAACAGAATATGGCCCAGGTCCTGGTCGCCCTTGAATACGTTGAACAGGGATCTGCCGTTTTCAAACCGGATGTGCCGGGCCTGGAGTTCCGACTGGGCCGTCATGCCGTAGGTGATGTGCCGCACCGTGATCCTGGGCAGAATGTCCTGGATATGGGGGTTGTCCAGGCAGAGGATGGCCAGGCCGTAAAAGGGCACCGAGTTGATGAACTGGACAAATTTATCTTTGATGTCGTCAATATCTTTGTAAAAATCCAAGTGTTCCAGGTCGATGTTGGTCACGGCGGCAATGGACGGGGCGTATTTCAGAAAAGAGCCGTCGCTTTCGTCGGCTTCTGCCACAATAAATTCGCCGGACCCGTGAAGGGCATTGGTGTCCAGGCCCTGGAGTAGACCGCCGATGATGACCGTGGGATCAAGGCCTGCGGTGTTCAGAATCTGGGAGATCATGGCGGTGGTGGAGGTTTTGCCATGGGCGCCTGCCACGGCAATGGCGTATTTGATGCGCATCAGTTCTGCCAGCATTTCGGCCCGGGGAATGATGGGACATCCCAGTTCTTTGGCCCGGATCACTTCCGGGTTCTGGGCGGAAATGGCCGAAGATGTGACCACCACATTGACATCGGTGAGGTTCTCTTTGGCATGGCCCTTGTATATGGTCGCGCCTTTTTCCTTGAGCCGGTCGGTGATGTGGGAGAGTTTAAGATCGGAACCCGATATGGTGTAGCCAAGGTTCAGCAGCAGTTCGGCAATGCCGCTCATGCCGATGCCGCCGATGCCTACAAAGTGTATGTGATAATCATGCTGGTACATTTTCTTTCCTTTTTGAAACATCCGCCCCTAAAATTCGATCGGCAATGAGGTCTGCGCCGTGGGGCATGGCAAGCGTCTTCATGGTCTCTGCCATTTGGGATCTTTTTTGTGTGTTGTCGCGCAGGTCCTCAATGGCTGCCAATAACGTTTGCCCTGTCAGGGCCTTGTCGGCAATCATGATGCAGGCGCCCTGGTCGGCTAAAAATTTTGCGTTTGCGGTCTGGTGATCGTCTGCGGCATGGGGGTAGGGCACCAGAATGGCGGGTTTGCCCTTGATGCACAGTTCGGATACGGTTCCTGCGCCGGCCCGGCTGATGACCAGGTCGGCCCGGTCCTGGATGGCCGGCATATCGTAGAAAAAAGCTGCGGCTTTGTGCCGGACATTGCTGTCTTCATAAAAACTTTGGATTTCAGCTTCGGCGTTTTTTCCGGTCTGGTGGATGATGAACAATGAACTTGTATCTTCCATCATTGCCACGGCATCGGTGAAGGCATTGTTAATTGAGGCTGCACCCTGGCTGCCGCCGGTGACAAGAACAAGGAAATCATCCTGCTTAATCCGCTCCAGAACACTCTCCTCTGTGGTATCGCTTTCCGGCTGGTTGCCCATAGGGCGGCGAACCGGGTTGCCTACTAAAAAGGTGGTGTCGTTTTCGGGCATGCCCTTTGTCTCTTTAAACGAGATAAACCGGGTCCCGGCGATTTTGGACAGCATGCGGTTGGTCATGCCCGGAAAGGCATTCTGTTCATGGATGGCCGTTTGCCGAAACAGGATACGTCCGGCCAGAACGAGGGCAAAGGAGGAAAATCCGCCCACACCTAAAATGAAATCCGCTCTGAACATGATAATGATCATCAGCGCCTGGAGCAGGCTGATGCCCACAAGGGCAGCCGACCAGGCCTTGGCAAATATATTTTTCCCTTTGATGGGCCGGGATATGATTGAGCGATGGGCAAATCCGTACCGGGCAAGGGTATCAGTTTCAAAGGGAGCATCGGTGCCCACAAACAAAATTTTTGTGGCGGGATCTTTTTCCACCAGGGCCTGGGCCACGGCAATGCCCGGGAACAGGTGCCCCCCTGTTTTTCCGCCGGCAATGATGACGCGTTTATTTTTTAGCATGATCTGCCGACGCTCCTATGTTCATTAAAATACCCATGGCTGCCATATTGATGATCAGTGATGTCCCGCCGTAGGAAATAAAGGGCAGGGTCAGGCCTTTGGTGGGCAGTACGCCTAAGGTTACGCCCGTGTTGATGATGACCTGAAGTCCTAAATAGAGAGTGATGCCCGTGGCGGTGACGGCCCCGAAAAAGGTATCTGCCTGCCGGGCAATGCGGGTGCCGGTGTGCAGGATCAGGCCGTAAAGCACCAAAATTGCCGTTACCCCGATAAGGCCGAGTTCTTCGCCGATGATGGAGAAAATAAAATCGGTATGGGGTTCGGGCAGAAAGTGCATCTTCTGCATGGAAAGCCCCACACCTTTGCCGAAAAAACCGCCCGATCCAAAGGCTTTCAAAGAGTTGGTGAGCTGGAAGCCTTTGCCAAGGGGATCTTCCCAGGGATTTAGAAATCCCAAGACCCGCTCGAGCCGGTAGCCGACCTTAAATACCAGAAAGTATGCCACCACAGGAATGATTACCGGTAACGGGCTGAGCAGGTAAAGCAGCGGGACACCCGCGGTGAACATCATTCCCCAGCAGATCATGCCCAGCACCACGATGGTGCCGAAATCGGGCTGGCACAGGATGAGTACGGCCACAAGACCGAACACCACGGCATGGGGGACGACGCCAATGGAAAACTCCCTGAGCTTTCCAAGCTCCTGCTTTTTGGACAGAGAGTAGGCCATGAAAAGAATCATGGCAAGTTTGGCAAATTCTGCGGGTTGAAATGCAAACGGTCCCACATCCAGCCAGCGGCGGGCATTGTTGGCTTTGACGCCCAGGGCCGGAATTAGAACGGCGACCAGAAGACCGATGGCTGCAAGCAAAATGATATAGGCCATGCTTTGGTATAATTTATACGGCAAAGAGGCGGTGACATACATAATCATTAGGCTGGCAAATAAAAATATGGACTGGCGTTTCAGGTAATAGAACAAGGTGTTGTGTTCATCCATGGAGATGCTGCACGAGGCGGAATAGACCATGACCAGGCCAATGCAGGTGAGAATCAGTACCGGAAACAGAATGGTTTTTTCCCTGAAAAAGGGATGAAGGCGGCCGGGCAGATATTTGCCGGTGTGCATCGCATCAGCCATGGCAGACCTCCTGGGCCGGAACAAGCCCGTTGACAATGCGGGCAAAATCCTTTCCCCGTTCCTGGTAGTTGGCATAGAGATCAAAGCTTGCACAGGCCGGAGATAAAAGTACCACATTGCCTTTGTCTGCCATGGATACCGCTTTGCTTACAGCGCAGATCATGTCCGGGCAGCGGTATGTGGGGCAAACGCCTTCAAAGGTTTCCATGACGTGGTCGGCAGCTTCGCCCATGCCGATCACTGCTTTGGCCCGGGTTTTTACTTCGGGGATCAGGGGGGCGAAATCCAGGCCCTTTTCCCGGCCGCCGAGAATCAAAATAATGCCGGATTCAAAGGATTCCAGGGCACGAAGTACGGCATCCACGTTGGTGGCTTTGGAGTCGTTGTAAAAGCGGATTCCGTCAACCTCCCGGACAAAGGCAATGCGATGGTCCGGCAGGGTAAATTCGTTCAGGGCCTGCCGGATGCCGGTCATGGTGGCACCGCAGCTGAGTGCCGCAAGGGCGGCGGCGGCCACATTCTCTTTGTTATGGATGCCGGGAAGCCCGGCCTGTATCTCTGCAGCCAGGGTGTCGTTGATTTTGTCGGTTCGGATCTCAATGTCCGTCTTGTGAACGCTTGCGCCCCTGGTCACGGTCTTTATGGATGAAAATTCAAGAACGTCGGCACGAATGGATTTTGTCCGGGTTGAAAAATCGTTGATGCGGCCGTTGATCACGGCGGTATCTGCCGCAGTCATATTTTTGAAAATAGACCATTTGGATGCGATATAGGCCTCAAAGTCCGGATACCGGTTCAGGTGATCTTCGGCAATATTGAGCAGCGCTGCCGTGCGGGGTCTGAAGTTTTGGGCAAGATCGAGCTGAAAGGAGGATATTTCAGCCACAATGACGTCCTTGGGATTGTTCTGCATGAGATATTCCATCAGTGGGGTGCCGATGTTGCCGCCCATGAAGCAGGAAATGCCCGACGCTTCAAGCATGGCCGTCGTAAGTTCCGTTGTCGTTGTCTTTCCGTTGGTTGCTGTGATTGCGATGACCGGTGTGGTGTTGTAGCGGCCAAAAATATCCAGTTCACCCGTGACAGGGACGCCCTTTTCCCGGGCAATACGGATGAACGGCATGTTTAAGGGGATACCGGGGCTGGGGATTATTAAGGATGCCTTGTCAAACATTTCCTGGTCGTGACTGCCGATCACCACCGGGATGCCAAGTTTTTCTAAGTTTGCGGCTTCATCGGTCTTTGTGGCGTCAATGTCGGTGGCTGCCACGCAGTGCCCCCGGGACTTGAGAAAACGGGCCATGGAAAGCCCGCAGGCACCTAAGCCCACAATGAGTTCATATGTTTCAGGAAACTTGGACATCTTATCTTATCTTCAACGTACTTAGGGAGAGGGCAGCCAGGGTAATGGAAATAATCCAGAACCGGACAATAACCTTGGATTCATGCCAGCCTTTCAGTTCAAAATGGTGATGCAAGGGTGCCATTCTGAATATTCTCTTGCCGTGGGTGAGTTTAAAATAACCCACCTGAAGAATCACGGAGCCTGCTTCCATGACAAACAGTCCGCCTACCAGCACCAGCATGATCTCCTGTTTGGTGACCACGGCAATGGTGCCCAGGATCGCTCCCAGGGGGATTGATCCGGTATCGCCCATGAAAATCTGGGCCGGATGGGCATTGAACCATAAAAATCCCATGCCTGCGCCTGCCAGGATGCCGCAGATGACCGAGACTTCACCGGCGGCCGGAATGTGCCGGACATGAAGATATTGTGCAAATTCGGCATGACCCGCCACATAGGCAAACAGCATATAGGTGAAGGATGCCACGATAAATGGCCCGATGGCCAGGCCGTCCAGGCCGTCGGTGAGGTTGACGGCATTGGATGTGCCCACAATCACCAGGCAGGCAAAGGGAATGTAAAACACACCCAGATCAATGGCCACGTTTTTGAAAAACGGTACGGTGAGTACGGCGTTAAAGTCCGGGCTGCTGTAAATCAGAAAACCGATGAGCAGGCCTGACAGAATCTGGAGCAGGAATTTACTTTTTGCCGTGAATCCCATATTGGTTTTTTTTGTCAGCGACAGGTAATCATCAAAAAAACCGATGGCGCCGAAAAGCAGGGTGACCAGCAGTAATATGCTAACGTAATGGTTGGTGAAATTTCCCCATAAAAAGGTGGAAACAAAAATGGAAAACAAAATCATGATGCCGCCCATGGTGGGGGTGCCCTGTTTTTTCAAGTGGGACTGGGGGCCGTCGGTCTGGATGATCTGGCCAAAGTGCATGATCTGCAGGCGCCGGATCACAAAAGGGCCGAGGATAAAGCAGATGATAAAGGCGGTCAGTCCCCCGTATATGGTGCGGAAGGTAATATACCGAAAAATATTAAATGCGGTATTCAGATCATGTAACGGGTATAAAAACTGGTAAAACATTCGACTATTTCGCCTTATTAGAAGGTATCTCTTCAAGTACCGGAATCAAGGTTTCCATGGCCATTCCCCTGGAGCCCTTGAGCAGTACCCAATTTTCAGATTCTATTGATTGTTTAAGGGTTTCTTCCAACGCCTGTTTGGATCCCATGAAGATACGGTCATCCGGGTATCCGTTTTCCAATGCACCTTCCCGGATCTGGGCGACCTGGGTGCCGAACAGCAAAAGCTTTGCCGGGGAAAGTGTTGCCGCAAGGTGCCCCACCTGCCGGTGGTGTGCCTGGGTTTGGTCTCCCAACTCCAGCATGTCCCCGAGCACGGCAATGCCCCGGTTGGTGCCGGCCATGCGGTTTAAGACTTTCAGGGCCTGGGTCATGGAGCTTGGATTGGCATTGTAGGTGTCATCAATGAGATGAATCACGTTGCCAAGATGCCTTAAGTGCATTCTGCCTTTGACCGGAACAAAAGCCTGGAGCCCCTTGGCGATGTCTGTTTCATCAATGCCTGCCGCCGTTGCCAAAGCTGCGGCTGCGGCGGCATTAAACGCCATGAAATCAGCCGGGGAGGGTACCGTATATTGGCCTGCTTGTCCATCCATGGTCAGGGAAAAGGTGATACCGTAGTCTGTGGATTTAACCTGTGACAAGCGCACCTCACTGTCTGGGTGGGTGCCGAAACGTATTAATTCTGATGCCTTAGCCTCTTTTCTTGCCGCCTCAACAAGAATATCAACCCTTGGGTCATCGGCAAAAATAATGGCTGTACCGGTAGGGTTCAGGCTTTTAAAAATTTCAGATTTGGCCCGGGCCACATCTTCCAGGGTGCCAACCCCTTGCATATGTGAGCCGTGGGTGTTGGTGATCAGGGCAATGTCGGGCCGGGCAATGGCTGAAAGCCGCTCGATTTCCCCCGGGTTGCTCATGCCCATCTCCACCACGGCCCATTCATGGATATCCGCCAGTCGGAGCAGGGTCAGGGGTACACCGATTTCATTGTTCAGGTTGCCCCGGGTGGCTAAGGTGTCATGGTGCTGGGAAAAGATGTCCTGGGCCATTTGCCGGGTGGATGTTTTTCCGTTTGAGCCTGTCAGGGCGGCGATTTTTGCATTTGAGCGCATTCTGTGGTACCGGGCCAGGTTTCCCAAGGCAGCCAGTGTGTCCAGCACTTGAAAAAAGCAGATGTTGGTTTTGTCCATCAGCTTTTTTTGATTTAAATCCAGGCTGTCTAAATAGTCTTGCTTGACAACAAAGGCTGAAACCCCTTTTTCAACCTGGTCAGGGATAAAGGTGTGCCCGTCAAAACGATCTCCGGCCAATGCCAGAAATACCATGTCAGGTCCGATGGTTCTTGAATCGGTACCAATGCCTTTAAAAACAGTTGATTCCGCATCTGAGGCAATTTCCTGGCCGGACGCGGTGACGGCATCGCACCCAAGGGCTGTGCAAAGATCCGTCAGATCCCAGGGTTTTGGCGTCAGCAGGCGGGTGCAGGCATCCATTAAGTGTTCCTTGTCGTCAAAGTGGATGGTGCCTGTATTGGTGATCTGATAGGTTTCATGTCCCTTGCCTGCCGCCACGATAATATCCTGGGGTTTTGAGATCCGAACGGCGAACGCGAGGGCTTGGGCCCTGTCAGTCATCCGGATGTATCCTTTTGGGTGAGGATCTGAGTCGGCAGGATCGATGGGTTTAAACCCCTGGGCCCGAATACCCTCAATGATTTCGTCCACAATGGCCTCGGGATCTTCGGATCGCGGATTGTCCGAGCTGACAATGGCGATGTCCGAGTATTTGCAGGCCATGATGCCCATGGGCGCGCGTTTGGTGCGGTCCCGGTCCCCGCCGCACCCGAATACCGTGATCAGCCGGGCAGGGGCACGGCCGGCAAGGGTTTTCAGGATGGATTCAAGGGCGTCCGGGGTGTGGGCATAGTCCACAAATATGTGGCGGTTCAGTTCGGTGGACAGTTTTTCCAGTCGGCCTGGTACCCTTTCAAAGGCGGCAATGCCCCGGGCAATGGATTCCGGGCAGATTCCTGTGGCTAAAGCTGCACCGGCCGCACACAAGATGTTTTCCAGGTTGAAATGGCCCGTGAGCACTGACTTCAGGGGGGCCTGTACACCTGAGAAATCCAGGGTGCCTTTCAATCCGTGGATGTCATCCGTAATGTTAATGGCCCTGATATCTGCATCACGATCTGCACTGACCCGGATCACAGGCGGCTTAATGCTCTCTGCCAGGCGGGCTCCGTATTCATTGTCAATGTTGATGACCGCCTTGCTCCGGATGCCGTCTTTAAACGGGCCTAAATGCTTGGTGAACAGGGTTCTTTTGCACTCAAAATAATCCTCGAATCCGTCGTGGTAGTCCAGATGATCCTGGGTGAGGTTGGTGAACACGGCCGCATTAAATTCACATTCATCCACCCGGTGCTGGTCCAGGCTGTGGGAGGAAACCTCCATGATCACATGGGTGACGCCGGCAAGTTTCATGTCGTGCATGGTTTTTTGCAGGCATACCGCGTCCGGAGTGGTGACGGAACTGTCAATGGTAGTGCCCGGATATCTGATATTTACCGTGCCGATGACGCCGCAGGTGATGCCGCAGGTCTGGTAAATTTTTTCCAAAATCCAGGTGATGCTGGTCTTGCCGTTGGTTCCGGTGACGCCCACCACCACCAGGTCCTTTGACGGGTGGCCAAAAAAGTTGGCTGCGGCAATGGCGGTATCCTTGCGGGTGTTTTTGGAAAGGACAATCTGACGGGCCAGTTCCGGGGATACTTCCTGGGGGATTCTTTGGGCCAGAACCGCTGCAGCCCCCTGGTCCAGGGCCTGGGCAATGTAGTTGTGGCCGTCTGCGGCGTGGCCGTCCACGGCGATGAATAGTGATCCGGGGCCAACCTGCCTGGAGTCGCAGGTGATATGGGTGATGGAGGTGTTGCCGATACCTGCCTGATCCTGATCAGGCGTGAGCACGACTTCAGTTGTGTTCAGGATTTCAGTCAGCTGCATGGAACACCTCCCGGGGTAATGCTGCTATCATGTCTGTGTTGGGGGCAATGTTCAGATAGTTAAAGGACCGGGCCATGATATCCTTGAAGGCCGGTGCCGCCACAATGCCGCCGTAATGGTTTTGTTTGGGTTCGTCCACCACCACCAGAATGGCCAGGGCCGGGTTGTCAAAGGGGGCAAAGCCTGCAAAGGCGGACGTGTATCTGGAACTGGAATATCCTTTTTTGCCTTGGGCTGCTTTCTGGGCGGTGCTGGTTTTGCCGCATATCCGGTAGCCTGGGATGGCGGCTTTGGTGCCTGTGCCGTCTTCCTGGACCACCCGGGCCATCATCTGTTTTACAATCCCTGTGGTTTTGGGGGAAATCACCTGGCGGACCACGCAGGGGGTGTTTTCCTCGACAACGTCACCTGCATTGGAAAGCACTTTTTTAACCAGCAGGGGTTTCATTAATTTCCCGCCGTTGGCTATGGCGGATACGGCGCTGACAAGCTGGACCGCCGTCACCGACATGCCCTGGCCAAAGGACATGGCCACCGCGTCAATGCTTGTCCAGCGCTTCAACGGTAGAATGACACCCGGGCTTTCTGCCGGGCAGTTGATGCCGGTTTTGTTGCCGAATCCAAAGGCTTTCAGGTAATAGTGCAGGGCCTTGGGACCTATGTCCTGGGCGATTTTGGCCGCCCCGATGTTGGATGAAAATTTTATAATCTGGCCGGGGGTCAGGTAATCATATGGATGGGTGTCATGGATGACGGATCTGCCCACGCGGTAGTTGCCGTTTTCACAATTGATAATGGTTTTGGGAGCCATGCCCCGTTCAATGGCCGAGGCCACGGTGATCACTTTCATGATGGAGCCTGGCTCAAATGCGTCGGTCATTGCTCTGTTTCTGTAGCGGCTGCGGCTGAAATCCCCATAGTTGTTGGGATTGAACTCAGGGTAGTGGGCCATGGCAAGAATTTCACCCGTGGCAGGCTGCATCACAATGGCCATACCCGATTTTCCCCGGTGTTCTTTCACAGCCTGTTCCAGGGCCTGTTCGCTGAAGAACTGAATTTTTTTATCCAGGGTCAAAACGACTGTGCCCCCCTGAAGCCCTTCACGCCGGGGACTGCCTGTATCAAGGATTGTGCCCTGGCCGTCCCTGTATTCCTGGGTTTTCAGGGTTTTGCCTTCCAGCACACCATTATAAGAGAATTCCAGTCCCTCAAGACCGTGGTCATCTTTGCCGGTGAATCCGATGACCTGGGCTGCCAGGTGCCGGTTGGGATAAAACCGTTTGGAGTTGTCCTGGGTATAGATGCCGACAATATTCAGATCTTTTACCGCTTTGGCCTTGGCCGGAGACACCCGGCTTGCCAGAAGGGCAAACCTGCGGTCCCGGGATATTTTTTTTTCCATTTCCGACCGGCTGCCGCCCAGGATTTTGACCAGCATGGCTGCCGTCTGGCCGGCATTTTCAATCTGGGTGGGATCTGCGGTAATGTTGGGGGCGTCAATGCTGGCACCCAGTTTGTTTAGGTTCCGGTCAAGGATCAGTCCGCGTTCTCCCTGGATACAGACCTGTCGGACATAGGTGTCTTCAGCCTTTTTTTTAAGGGTCTCACCCTGGAGGATCTGGATGTCAAAGGAACGGATGACAATGCCCACCAGACACAACAGCAGAAAAAAACGGATGACAAGAATCCGTGGGCCTAATTTTTCATTGGGGGGAGGCGCCATTTAATTTTTTCCTTCGGGCAGGTAAATGGTTTCATTAAAGATGTCCGGTGCCAGCCCCAAACGGGTACGGGCGATACGGGTGATCCGTGTGTCGGATTTAAGACGCTCGATTTCCACACCCAGGGCCTGCCGGTAATCCGCCAGTTCCTGGATTCGGTGTTCGGTTTTTGCAATCATGATCATGGCCTGGTTGGATTCGCTTCTGATCCAGGCGTTGCAAATGAGTTCGGCGGCCAGCACAATGATAAGAAAAAACCACAGCAGTCCGGTCTGGTTTTGGATGGCATCAGATTTTTTTCGTGGTGTGTTCACAGCCGGATTGCCCTTTTGTTTAAAATACCAATACGCTGTTAAATTAAAGTTGTGTGCTGTTGTGGCATGATCCCGGGTGTTGGCAGGCCGGGTCATTCCCTGGGGGTTATATTTTTTGTGCCACCCGCAGCTTGGCGCTTCTTGCCATGGGGTTTGCTTTAAGTTCGTCGGGGTCCGCCGTCACAGGTTTCCGGGTGACCGATTCCATTTGTTTTACAAATCCACATACACAGTGGGGAAATTGTCTCGGGCAGGTACATCCGTTTTCAAAGGCCCTCAGCTGCTGTTTGACAATACGGTCTTCCAGGGAGTGAAAGGAGATGATGCTGATACGCCCCCCCTTGACCAGCATGGACGGAACTGCCTGCATGAACCTTTCCAGGCGTTCAAGCTCCTGGTTGACCTCAATGCGCAGGGCCTGGAATACCCGGGTGGCCGGATGAATTTTCTGGGCTGCCTTTGCCCGGCCTGGCATGGCGCTTTCAAGGATTCCGGCAAGTTCCAGGCTGGTGGCAATGGGGGTAGATGCTCTTTTTTCAGTGATTGCCCGTGCCAATCGTCTTGAAAATCGCTCTTCCCCGTATTTGAAAAAAATATCAGCCAATTGTTTTTCCGAATATGTGTTTATCACCTGGTATGCGGTTAACGAATTGCGGACATCCATCCGCATATCCAATGGTTCATTTTTTTTAAAGCTGAACCCGCGTTTGCTTTGGGTCAGCTGGTTGAGTGAGAAGCCCAAATCAAGAAGGATGCTGTTAACCCCGTCGATACCGGCATCTTTAAGAATGTCGGGGAGATCGCTGAAGTTGTTATGGTACAGCCTGACATTGTCCTCAAAACCGTGAAGTACATTCCGGGCGTTGGTGATGGCATCCATGTCCTGGTCAATGCCGATGAGCAACCCGTCAGAACCGATGGCCTTGAGTGTTGCCGTGGCGTGTCCGCATCCGCCCAGGGTGCAGTCCACACATACGTCTCCGGGTTTAAGATTTTGATATGCATGCACCTGATTCGGCATGACGGAAGTGTGTTCGAAACCCATATTATAACCCTATGGAAGCAATCTCTTCTCGGACGTCCTCCCGCTTAAGCTCCTGCTCCATTTTCGTTTGCTCCTGCTCCCATTGTTCTTTTGCCCAGATTTCAAACCGGTCCAGAACCCCCACAAGAACAACCTCTTTGTCGATCTGTGCATAGGCTCTGAGATTCTGGGGAATTAAAACCCTGTCTTGTCTATCGCATGTCAGCGGACAGGCATTTCCCAGAAAGAAACGTTTAAAGCTCTGCATGGCTGCCGTTTTGACCGTTTTTAAGCGGTCCTCAATAGCCTTCCATTCGCTGAAGGTAAAGGCGAAGATGCAGCCGTCCTTTATTGAAACCACAATTCCGTATTCATCCTCCGCTTTGAGCACTTTTCTGAATCGTGCCGGGATGATGAGTCTTCCTTTACCATCAATGGTATGACAGGAACTTGATCGGAACACTTGAGCGGCCTTTTTTGTTGAATGCTGCATCCACTTTGCACCCACCTTGGTGCCACTTTTACGAAAAATATAAAAGAAGTCAAGGTAAAAAGTGAATAATTTTTAAAATATAGGTAGATACGAAAATTAATAGAGCATCTGAAAAAAAAATTCAATGAAAAAAATAATTAAAATTTTTGATGAAAAATAGAGAGTTGGATGAGATTGTGCTGAATTGATTGGATTTGGAGTGTATCGAGGGGCTGTTTGGTGGGGGATTGTGGAGGGAATGGTGGTGCAAGGTGGGGGCCGCGAATTATGGTAAACCGGTAGAGACTCTTGGATCAAATTTTTTTCTGACAATTTTAACGGGTTGGGGTGCTTAAGGTTGCAGCGTTGGGATATGGTCCGTGTCGGCCTATTTGCTTTGGGAGGGATGGATCTGGGCCGGCAGGTAGATGGTAACCACTGTGCCGCCCCCGGTTTGGGATGCAGCGGATATATGGCCTTTGTGGCGGCTGATGATGGAATAGCAGATGGAAAGCCCCATGCCGCAGCTGTCATGCTTGGTGGTGTAATAGGGGTCAAAGATTCTGTCCAGGCTTTTTTTGGGGATTCCGCATCCCTGGTCCCGGAAAGTGATTCTGATATAAGTCCCTTTGGCAATGGGCAGGCGGTTGTCTTCTGACAAAGTGAAATTTTCCAGTTCAATGAACACGGTGCCGGTGCCTTTCTCGGCCATGGCATGGCGGGCGTTCATCACGATGTTCCCCACCACTTGCTCCAACTGCTTTCTGTCGGCATCAATGTGCCACAGATCCTTGGGAGCTGCCAGATTCAGCTGGATGTCGGATCCGGCCAGGGTCAGCGAGGTAATCTGTCGGATCAAGGGCTCAAGGTTAAAGTGTTCCTTTAAAGGTGAGCCGCCTTTGGCAAAGGTGAGAAGCTCTCTGGTAAGCCGGGCTGCCTCCTCCATGGATGATTCTGCTTTTTGAAGGTAGGTCAGGGCTTTGGGGTTGTCTTTTATTTCAAGCTTGGCCAGGGTGATATTTCCGTACAGGCTTGTCATGATATTGTTGAAATTATGGGCAATCCCCCCGGCCAACGCCCCGATGGACTTTAACCATTGGGCATTCATCGCGGTTTTCCGGGAAAACCTGTCCAGTGAAGGTGTAAAGTTTTCTTTTACGAGAACTTGATATACGTTCTGATTCCGGTCATCAAGATAAAGCGGGCAGACAAATATTTCCAAGGGCTTTTGGGTTCCCGCTTTTTGGCGCATCAGTGTGTTCAAGGTTAAAAGCGGACGGTCAAGCATTCTTTCATGCAGGGGAAAAAGTGGTGTTGAATCGTCTGTCAGGGAAAACAGATTATCAATATTTTGATCCACAAGTTCAAGCGTACTGTACAGGGACAACCTTGCAAAGCGTTTGTTGGACCGCAGGATTATACCGTGGTCAGATACCAGCAACAGTGGTTCCCGGGATGTTTCAAAATATTCATTGTAAATCGTTTTCAACCGGTTCCGTCGGTTGACTTCGTTAAATATGGACTGCTGGGAAGAGCTCATCATTTCCTGTTGTTGGCGTTATGCAAGCGGGTATTTGTGGGGCTTTGGGGGTGCTGCCCCAACGATATCGTTAAAGCGCCCCGGCAATGGTCTGGTGAACCTGCTCAATTTTTTTATTCAGATCTGCCTTGCTGCAGTTTGGAATATGCACTGGGGGGTGGATGATCAAGTCCACAGTCCCCGGCATAAGATCCAATGTGTCAGAGGGAAGAATATGTTCTGAATTCTTAATGGTGACCGGCAGAACCGGCAACCCCGATGTCATGGCAAAGATGAATGCACCTTTTTTAAAGGGCAGAAGCTCGCCCCTGGATCTCGTCCCTTCGGCAAAAAAAAGTACGCTGGCTTTGTCGGACAATTTTTTTTTTGCCTCCTTTATGGATTCCACGGCAGCCTGTCCATTGGATCTGTTGACATAGATGCACCCAAGAAACGAGCAGGCGGTGCCGAAAACCGGAATTTTTTTAAGCTCCATTTTCATCACCCATTTGATGATGAGCCCTGTGTATCCATGCAGGGCAGGGATGTCCGCCATGCTTTTATGGTTGGCCACCACCACATAGGGTGCGCGTGGATCGTAATTTTGGCGGCCCTGGATCCGGACCCGGATGAGAGCAATGGTACAAAATATTCTGGCCCAGATTACGGCCATGGCATCGGCCTTGTCCGGGCCAAAAACAGCCCCCACAACGATGCAGATCAGCGCCATGACCAAGGTGTTTAATGCCATGGCCGGGATCACAACAATCCATTTGTAGGGCTGATATGCTATTTTAAATAAGTCGTTCACTCCTGGCCGGATTCAGTGCTGTCCTGTTTTTCTATGCCCATAAGTTTGTCCGTGTATGAAACAATATCTTCGGCTTTATAACTGGTCAGGGTAAAGGCATAGGGGGTATATGTGCATGACCCTTCCACATCCTGATCATTATTTTTGTCGAACAGATTTAAAACGAAAGTTTTATCGTTTTCAAGTGAAATTTTACATGAGGGCGCTTTTTCTTTTAGTTGGGCAGCATCATCGTCATTTAGAAAGGTTTGGCATTCGAGCTTTGATAAAGATGACAGAAGATCGGATATGGTTTTTTGATCCACGTCTGAGCCGTCTTCGTTTTTCCAGGTCGCTTTTTCAGGTGTCGTGTTTTCTGCGGTTAAATCCTTTTGGACGTCTTCTTTTTTCTGATCCGGTTTTTCAGGCGCCGGCGCTTTTACCAGAGTGACGGTTTTTCCCTGCTTTTCCAGGGTGATTTTTTTCATGCTTTCCGGGTCAAAGGCAAGTACTTGTTTATCCCTGAAATCACCAGCTGGTTTGTCGAACTTGCCGTTGAAATTGCCGTTGGCCTGGTATACGGTCCGGTCCTTGTCGTTTAGATAGATGAATGTATGGTTGTAACTGGGGGCTGTTTTACCGATGGCAAGGGTGCGCAGCACCTCATTGCCGGCCAGTGCCTTGACCTTTACGGCATGGGGATCATCCAGTTCATATCTGATAAGATCCTTTGCCTCGGAAACCAGTGCGGATAGCTTGATCTCCTTTAAGGTGTTCAGCATCTGGTCTACGTCATCGGTATTTGCCGGGAATTTTTTGTCGGTAACGGTCCAGCCGGTTTCGCTTTTGTTAAGCGTCACCACCCGGTCTGCCTTTGAGATTTCCAGGTGGTCAATGCGGGTGGTATCCACCTGGGGAATTGTGGGCAGTTCATAATGAACCTGGTTGTCCTGTTTAAAACCGAGGTATGCACCCAAGCAGATAATGAGAATGATTAAAATAATGTATTCTTTTTTCATGATTTATCCTCCCAACTCAACCAAACATATGTGCAATTTTTTTCTTTTTCATACTTCTGAAAAACCATACAGCCATCCCGACCAAGAAGACCAGGACGCAAAGCCCTATAATATTGAATCCCTTGATGATGCTTTTGGTCAGCGGATCGGTCTCTTCGATGGGGTTCAGGGTCTGTTGCTTGCTTCGTAAAAGGGCTGTGCCGTCATCGCCGTTTAGATGATCTATGGCGTTGAGCAGGAAGGTGGCATTGGTCGTTCTGCCCTGTTCGTCCAGCATGTTGTCGTACAGCATCTGGGCGCATCCGAGCACAAATATTTTTGCCGGTGCAGATGTTTCGATCACGCGGTTGCCGGCTTTAAGCCCTTCAATGTTTTTGGCCGGTGCTTCAGCGGGTTGTGGGCCTTCCTCGGTCTCTTCGTCCTGGGCGTTGGTCTCTCCAGCTTCTTTTTCGGGGACAGGTTTGCCTTTAAAGTAGGATGTGAATTGTCCTTCCATCAGATAGGCCAGATCATAGGAGGCCAGATCTTTATTCGAGGGGGGCGGACTTAAAAACATGGGATTCAGGTTAATATTGTCTTCCATGAGCCATGCTTCTTTGGATGAAGACAGAAGACGCACAGCTTTGACCTTTGACTCGTCCTGGCCGCCTTTGACATGTTTGACCGGGGAGATCTGCATGGCCACAAGACCTTTGATGTTTTTCATGAACACCGGATCATTGTTGATGGCGTTTTCTTTGATGACCGGGGCAAAATAGATGGTCTGCTCTCCGCCGCCCTGGGATTGGGGTAATTGCTGTTTGTACGCATTTTTGTCCAGCACATAGGCTTTCTGGATCTCCACGCCATAGTAGGCCAGAAGCTTTTCAAGGCCGGTGTCGATGGGGGCAAATGAGGGCATGCCCATCATGCCGCCCTGGCCCTGCTGCTGCTCAAAGGCATCGGCGAAGACGGCAATGTTGGTGCCCTTCATCAAGGCCTGGTCAATCTGGAACAATTCATAATCGGAAAAGTGCTGGGTGGGTTTGGCGATGATCAGGCAGTTAAGGCCTTCGGGAATCGTTTCGTCTTTAAGGGGGATCTGCTTGATGTTGTACCGTTCACCCACAAGTTGATCAAAAACGGCAAGGCCGTTGCCGCCTCGGCCCTGCATCATGGCCATGCGGTCGGGGCCAAGGGTCGGGCAGCCGTGATCGGACAGGTAGCCGATGTCCTTGTTGATGCCGATCAGTTTTTCCATGATCGCCGTAATATGTTCCCCAAGGCTTTGGGGATCTGCCATTTGGTAGGTGGTGCCAATGATGGGAAGCTCCACGGCCGAGATCAGGGGCAATGTCTGTGTTTTGCCCTTGTATTCCACCACAAGACCGGCTGTGCCTGCGCCTGCCTTGATGTTTTTTTCAGGTACATCGGGCCAGTGCATGGCCATCAGATCATATTGTTTTGCGATTTTTTCAAGTTCATTGGGATCTGAGATATCCTTGCTTTCAAACTTGAAAATGCCTAAATTTTTGCTGTTCAGTTTTTCCACGGTCGCGGCCACCTCGTCGCCCAGGTGGGGCAGGGCATCCAGACCGATCAGGGGCGCGATATCATTGAGCCCCGAGGACATATACATGGTGACGTTGATTTTATCTGTCTGGCGTAAGAGCGCCGATACCTTGTTGTTGAGTTTGCGGATGGCGCTGGTCAACTGGTATTCAAGACCGTCCGTGGAGGTGATGGCCGGGATTTTTTCGATGAGATCCCCATGGAGGATTACCAGGCCCATATAAGCGTTTTTAAATTTGAGCTCATCATTTTCCATCACCCGGATCTGGACGGGTGAGATACCATAATCCCGGGCCATTTCACGGTTCTGGTTCGCCTGATCGCCCATGTCGGTTTCCTGGGATACGTTATAAAACGTAAAGTTGAAATAGCGTCCGGCCTGGGCGGCGTATTCCGTGAGCAGGTCCCTTAAATACCGTTCGGTATTGTTGTGGGGGGCGGGCAGGTTTTTGGAAAAAAACACTTTGATGTTCAACGGTTCTGACAGGGTGGATACGGCCTGCTTGCTGGCATCTGACAGGGAATAAATCCGGTTGGCCGTCAGGTCGAACCTGAAAAACAAGGTCAATCCCGCCACATTCAACAGTACGATAACCACTGCATACAGAATAAATTTCAGATAATATTCTTTAAGGAAAGGCTTACCCATGGTGACTCCTTAATTTTTTTCTTTCATGGCAATGTCGGTTGAGAAAATGAATATGAAGATCACGGATGCAAAGTAAATCAGGTCCCTTGAATCAATGATGCCCTTGGAAATGTTTGTGAAATGGGCGTTGGCGCCAAGGTATTGCACAACCGGCACAAGGGATTCTGGAACAAAAAAGAGCATCCGGTCCATAATGGTCAGGGTAAAACAGATGGCGCATCCGATGATAAATGCGATGATCTGGTTGCGCGTCAATGCCGAGGCAAACAGTCCGATGCTGCAGTATGCGCCGCCAAGAAGCACCGCGCCGATGTATCCGCCGGCCACGGGCCCTAAATCCACAGTTCCGATAAAGGAGATGAACAGCGGATAGGAGAGGGTGGGCAGCAGCATGGCTGCGGTAAAGGCCGTTGCCGCAAAAAATTTGCCCAAAGCAATATGGGTAAAGGAGACCGGCATGGTCAAAAGACTTTCATAGGAGCCCACGTTTTTTTCTTCGGCAAACATGCGCATGGTTACAGCCGGAATAAAAAAGGAGAAGGTGATGGGCAAAAGGGCGAAAAAGTCACGAAGATCGGCGCGCCCGTAAATAAAAAAGGTGGAAAAGAAAAACCACCCCGTTACAATGAGAAACAGGGAGATGACAATATAGGCAATGGGTGAAATGAAATAGTCCTTAAATTCCTTTAAGGCGATGGTTTTGATGGGTGTCATGTGTTAAGCGCCCTCCCGTGTCAGTTCGTGGAATATTTCCTCAAGGGCTTGGGATTGTCTGGCAAGCTCGGTGATAACCCAGTCGGTTTTTTTAATGGAGAGGTAAAGATCCTGGCGGATGTCCTTGTCTTCTCTGCAGCATAGCTCAAAGCTTATGCCTTCGCTTGGCGGGGTGTTCGCCACGGTGATGTCAAGGGTTGCATCAAAGGCTTTAAGATAGTCAAGGGCTTCGGTTATTTCGGCATTTTGCAAGGTCAAGCGGACCACGCTGCGGTGCCGGGCATTTTGCTTTAACTGTTCGGTGCCGGCGTCGGCTACTTTTTTGCCCTTGTTGATGATGGCGATGCGATCACAGGTGGCTTCGGCCTCGGAAAGAATGTGGGTGGAAAAGATAATGGTCTTTTCCCTGCCGATGCTTTTGATGATGTCGCGGATCTCTGCGATCTGGTTGGGGTCAAGGCCCGAGGTGGGTTCGTCAAGGATCAGGATATCCGGGTCGGACATCATGGCATGGGCCAGTCCCACCCGCTGGCGCAACCCCTTGGACAGGTTGCCGATGGGTTTGGCCATGATATTGGAGAGCCCGCACAGTCTGGCCAATTCTTTAAATCGGGAGAGTTTAAGTTTGGGATCATCCAGCCCTTTGAGCCGTGCCACATAATCCAGGTAATCATACACCAGCATATTGTGGTATAAGGGCGCGGATTCCGGCAGATAGCCGATCATGGATTTAATTTTCAGGGTGTCTTCCGGCATTTTAAGGTCATTGATCCTGATGGTGCCGGATGTGGGGGTAAAAAATCCTGTGAGCATTCGCAAGGTGGTGGTTTTGCCTGCCCCGTTGGGACCGAGGAGGCCAAGTATTTGGCCGGGTTCAATGGTGAGGCTGATGTCGTCAACCGCACAGAAATCACCGTAATACTTGGTCAGATTCTGAACATCAATCAACGTTTTCTCCTAAAAATCTTCAAGTATTTTACTTTTTTCAAGGAACGCATCCACGTCCTCTGCCGTTCGTTTCATGTGATCTATCAGTTTTTCAAGATGTCTGCAAAAAGGATCGTCTTCGCCTAACGTCAGTGCTGATTTCCGGTAAAGAGAAAGAACGTCGTTGAAACGGCTTTCCAGATTTCCGGCCAGTTTCTTTCGTTCTTCATGCTTGATTTTTTCAGACTGGATAACGGATTCCAGTTTTTTGATGGAATACTCAACAAGTGCATCCCGGGGCATATTATGGGTTCCGGAGATGGCTGTCAATGCCTCAATGGTTTTTCGGCTGAGTACAAAGGTTTTTTGCTTTCGGTCCAGCTGCCTGAACTGCCGTATCCGGATGGTCTGGGCCAGCTGATCCAGGGCGGCATGGTCTTCAATGATGTGGTCAAACAGGGATTTTTGCTTAATGCCCATGTGGACGGCCACAAGGCCGATGGCATCAATGGCTTTCTGGGAAAGTTTAAATGTTGCCCTGACCGATTGTTTGCCCCGCAAATCAAACATGGATAGTTCGGCAAATGGGTCGTTGGATTTTGCCATGTGTTCTCCTTTTCAGGACACGCTATTATCGCAGAACAGAGGTCCAAAAAAAGTAATGAAAATTTATTATGGATGCGTATGTTAGCTTAAACAGTTCACCGGATCAACGATTAATGCCTGGATAACCAAAAAGTAATTTAGATACTATCGAAAAAAAATTTTTTAAAATATTGGGATACCCAAGAAAGTCAGACTGCTATAATATGGCAAGAGGTTCACCCGGGTACACCAAGTGCCAAAACAGGAGGGAACAATGATTCCACAGCCCCAGGACAAAAATAAAATGACGCCGGCTGAATACCTTGCTATACAAAGGAGTTCTGTAGATATCAAGCATGAATTTTTTGACGGTGAAATGTTTGCCATGGTCGGCGCTAAAATAAACCATATCCGTATCAATGCAAATCTTACAGGAGAATTAAGAAATCAATTTAAAGGCAGTAAGTCGCCTTGTGAAGTGCTCCCCAATGACATGCGGGTAAAAATCGAAAATGGCTATGTTTACCCTGATATAGTGATTTCTTGCGGTGATGCAGAATTTGAAGATGATGAATTTGATACGCTGACAAATCCGGTTGTCATCATGGAAATTCTTTCAGATTCAACAGAAGCTTTTGATCGAGGGAAAAAATTTGCATATTACCGGGCAATCCCAACGCTTCAAGAGTACGTTCTGGTTTCTCAAGACGAATATCATGTTGAACAATTTTTACGCCGTGATAACGGCAAATGGGAATATTGTTCTTATAAAGGGATAGATAAAATTCTAAGCATAGAATCTGTGAATTGTGAATTGCCGTTATCCGAGATTTATTGGGGTGTTTAAATATGGCAGGATCGTTATTTTTGCTTGCCTAAACCGGTTTGAAAGGTCATTCGTAGTATCCTGTCGCTAAGGATTCAAAGGATTCTGCCGGTATTGCGCTCTACACGTATGGCTCTGTCGTCATACAAACGCTCCATGTGGTAATCTTTGACATTGGTTATTTCCAGATCAGGCAGGCCATGTCGGGCCATCCATGCCCGGATTTTTGGAATTTGTGCAGGGTCACAGGCCCGGGCCGTAAAAATTTTGACCCGGATGCCGTTGTCCACCATGCTGCGGACCATATCCACCATGACATGTATGGGCGCACCGATGCGATCCAGGGTTGAGTTGTCGTTCCAGACCGCCAGGGTACCGTCCAGGTCCACGCCGTACCAGGGTGTGAGCGTGCGTTTGTCTGATGGGGCGTTTGTCTTTTCGGTCGATTTTTGAACGATCTCTGTTAAAATTTTTTTTATGGTTGACAGCATGACGCCTTTCCTAAGTTAAGAATCTGATTTGCCGGGATTCCGCCTTTACCGGCCGGATATCGCGGATGGAAACAGGGCGTTTGTTTTGCCTGTGATATAATAAGCTGCAAGACCAGTCCATTCTGTCATCGCCGTGACCAGCCTATCCAGATGTCCTGAAAAATTAATACCTAACCTTATCTTCCTGTCAGGCCGGGTGGCGTGGTCAACTGGATAGGGAATTACGGGCCAGTTTAGTCGGTTGAACACCCCGACAGCCCGGGGTATGTGCGCGGCCGTGGTTACCAGCACCCAGGTCTGGCCTGGTTCAGGGTGTACCAATGATTTTGAAAATAACCCGTTTTCATATGTATTTCGGGATCGGTCCTCAAATATAATGGCGGAGGTATCCAGGCCCATATCCATAAAAATCTGCCGGGCCGTATTTGCATCTTTCCATTTTTGGTGCATAGGGCTTCCGGCACCGCCCGTAAAAAGATGCACCGCCTCGGGATATGCTTTGACAAGACGAACAAATTCGATATACCGTTCTGCTGCATCGTTTATCTCTGGCTGGTTCCACATTTGGGCTAAAGAATTATTTTCAGCCCCGCCAAGCATGATAATACCGTCCACTTTTTGGGGCAAATCTGGATTTGTGGGAAATCTGTGTTCCAGCGGCACCAGAAGAATAGTTCCCAGAGGGCAAACAGTAATTACGCTCATCGCCAGAACCACACAGGAGAGCATCCATTTGGCTTTCCTCTCAATGCCTATACCCCACAATACCATCCCCATTACGGCAAACGCAACCAAAAGAAAATCCGGGCGGAGGAACATCCAGATCAGCTTGGACATCCAGAAAAATAATGACTCTGACATAGTCAAACGCTCCAGAGAAATTAAAATGAACCCATTTTACTCCAGTCCGGTTTTAAGATGTCCTCGCTATCGTCTGTTGCCATGGGTATTTCAACATCTAAATCTGGCGAAAGGATCGTTTCGGGGTTAAACATCATCGTCTCACCTATATCTTTTGGACTTTTTTTTCCTTCCAATCCTGCGAGCAAGCTTTCAGCCTCATTTCTTTGTTGCGAATCAAGAGCTAAACTTCCCAGGGCCGATTCCAGTTTTGTTTTGGCTTGGGAAAGTTTCCCCCGGCCGTACAGCACCATGCCTTGGTGATATTGGATCATACCGTTTTGGGGCGCCGATTCTTCAGCCTGAGTCAGCATCCATTCCGCCTGTGAATAAATTTGTTTATGGTAATAAGCCCACCCCAGGGTATCCATTAGCCAGGCTTCCCCCGGCATCTTGTCATAGGCGGTCCTTGCCAGATCAAGGGCGCGATCGAAATCTTTCTTTTGTTCCAACAACAGCCACGCCAGATTTCCCTTAATCTCAGGGTGATCCGGAAAATATTTAAGCGCACGCTCAAGCACCTGTGCAGCATCCGCGATCCGCTGCTTTTCTACATAATGTGCTGACAGTTGAAGCCACCCCTCAATAAACTGCGGTTGCGTGGTCGTGCATTCATTCAAGATTTTTTCAACACCGCCATCCTGCCCGATCTTTTTAAAAAGCTCTGCCTGTAAAATAAAAAATGGGCCTGGCGTTTTTTTTTCTGCTATGGCGTTGTTGATATATGTTTGACATCGGGTATAGTCTTTTAAATCAAAACATATTTTAGCACCGGCATAATAAATCGCCGGATTAATGTCATAACTCTCCAGTTCATCTATCTTTTTTAGTGCCCTCTGTACCTGTTTCTGATTTGAAGCGAGTCGGGCATAGGCATATAAGGCCGGATACATGACGGGCACATATTCAAGCACTTGGCTGTATGCTGCCTGGGCCTCATGCACCATGCCTTGGACTTCGAATGCTTGTCCTAAAAAAAAGAGGGATGACGCGCCACCTCCCAAGTGCCAAGATTTGGATAAAGACTCTATTGCCCCGGAAGGATTCTTAAGGTTAAGGGCGCACAACCCCTTGAGCTTCCAGACCCGGGCACTGGACGAATCTATGCTCAGAAACCGATCTGCATACTGATCTGCCAGGGCGTAATCCCCCCGTTCATAATGAAGTGCAGCCATGGCAAATATGGACTCTCCGTTGTCAGGGTCAAGCATCAGCGCGTGGATAAATGCTTTTTCAGCCAGTTTACCCTGGCCACCGGCAAAATAGGCAACGCCGAGAAGATAATGGGCCGACACAAGGCCATAGTCTTTGTCCAGTGCCGCTTTTAGATATGAGACGGCATGGGAATACCGGCCTTTGAATAGCCAGAATTTTCCCATCAGCAAATTATACCCCGACACATTCTTATTTGTCTGGGATAGTTCTTTCAACAGCTTTTCTGCATCAGCCATTTTTTCAAGGGTAAGATAAAAATCGGCCAGCATCATTTTGAATCGGGTATTTTCTGGATGCTCAATTGAGAGCTCCTCCATATACGCAACAGCCTGTTTTATCATACCGTTAAGGCGATAAAACAGGCAAAGTCGGGTTTTAAATTCAAGGTTTCCAGGATCTGAATTCACTGCCATAAGGAAATATTTTTCCGCCCTGGTATCATTTCCGGAAAGGACATAGTAATCTGCCGCAAGCATAATATCCATGGGGATTTTAATGCCTTGGGTTCGGCAAGAGGTGACTAACTTTTCTGCTTCAACGGTCTTATTTTGTTCCTGAAAACAGATGGCTAATTTGAGTTTGGGGCGAATCCGATCGGGTAAAATTCCGGCAGCCTTCTTATAGGCCGATTCCGCCGTTTTGAACTTCGACTGGAGCATGGCAAGATCGCCGGAAAGCATCAGAAGATTGGGGTCCGCGTCAGAATCTATATAACGTTTTGGCAATAAGTGCTCCGCCGTTGATGTATCTCCACGAACTAAAGCTATTCGAATAAGTTGCTGTTGGGTATCAGCGTCTTTGGCATTGTATTCCAGGGCCTTTTTAAAGCATGTTTCAGCCCGTTCCAAGTTGGATAATTTTAAATAAACGGTTCCCATTTTCGCATATAAGCGGCTGGGCTGCCCGGACCGGTCCTTCGCTTTTAACCAATATTGAAGTGCATCCGTATAATCACCTCGTTCAAAAGCGTGGTCTCCCTCGATTTCACAGGTAATCCGAGGGGTTGCATACTCCCAGATCAAAAGTCCAACCACAAGGCCTCCTGCAAGCAACGCAGCAATCAAAAAGCCTGTGAAGGTAATCGCTATTTTTTTGCGCTTCATCGTTTCACCACAATCGTACCGACCAGGCCGATAATGGCCATAATACATGCCCCGGACAAGATTTCACTTTTGTTGTTTGCCATATACCGCAGCAGCTTTAGCCCGAAGGAAAAAATCCATGGCAGTTTTATGTCCCGGCCATAGGTTTTATGATAGATATCGGTCCTTCTCTGACTTTTCGAATAGCCATCGTTTAAGTAAGACCGTTCGTATTTTTCAAGATCGGATACTGAGTTGCCTTGGCCTTGTTTTCCAGTCTGAATCAGCTTAAAATTTTGGCTGTCCTGGAGTGCTGTGCCGTCTTTGCCGCCAGCCTGAAAAATAATTTCTTCTTCTATTTTTTTTTTTAGCCCGGCGGCAAGAGATAATTTTTCCGTATCAGTTGTGGGCTCTGCTTTATGGGACGGATCTTTTGCTTCAAGATAAGGGATCTTCAAATCATTTAGCAGTTCGGCATTTTTTTTTTGCTGCGCCAGATACTGCTGCAGAAGATTTTTTAACCTGAGATTTGCCGCAACCTGGCGGTCAAGCAGCGCTTGAACGTTTGTCACTGATGAGGATAACAGATTAAAAGGAATATCAACCTTGAGTTCTCCGGCGCTTACCGGCAACATATTTTTAGATGCTGTTTTATACAGGCGTACTCCCGGCATCGAATCTGGTGTATTCGGCAGAAAGATATAGGCTTTGGATACAATCTCTTCCCTACAAGGCGACTCGAAAAAGGGACGGTTTTCAAAATTATTTGAAGAATGGAACCAGGCATACGTTTTTCCCTGGGCCAAACATACAAAAAAAAGTGTAGCTATAATTCTTAAGACCCAACAACGTGTCCGCATACGTCTTTTCATGGCCCCAGCATACCAGACTTTTTAGTTGACAATACTAAGCGTCCCATAATACAAATTGTTTTTAAAATTTAAGCGATATCATAAAAGCAATTAAAAAGCCAATTCACTTTTAATAGAGGCTGCTCATGAAACCCTGTTCCCAAATTATATTAGTTATTCTTATTATATTGAGTACTTGTACAGGATGTGCAAATAAGGACGAAAAAAAAGCCGCCCACATAAAAAAAGGTAACGAATACTTTGATGCAAAAGAGTATAAAAAGGCTGAAATAGAATTTAGGAATGCGGTTCAGATCGATAATAAAGATACATCCGTGCTTTTGAAATTGGGTGACACATTCATGAAAACAGGCCAGTTAAAATCGGCCTTTGCACTCTATTCAAATGTGGAAAAACTTGACCCGGAAAATATTGAAGTCTTGGTTAAACTTTCGAAATTTTATTTCCTAAATCAAAAATTCTCGGAAACTCAAGCCAGAATCGACAAAATTTTGGAAAAAGAGCCCAAAAATCTTGACGCACTCTTTCTAAAAGGGCAGGTCCTGTTCAAAAAGAAGCAGATTACAACGGCCCAGGTGGTTTTTGAAAAAATTCTTGAAATAAAGAACGGTCATTCGGGGGCATTGCATGCCATGGCCGCAATAAAAGCCGGCGAAAAAAAATTCGGCGAGGCTGAAGCTTTTTTGATCAGAGCTGTTGAATCAACCGAACACACAACAACAGACAGGATTGTTCTGGCGCAGTTTTATATCCAGAGAAGACAATTGGATAAAGCGGAGGAACAATTAAATCTATCGGCGGCAGAGCATCCTGAAAATGCAGCGCACCAGATTCTTCTGGGGAACTTTTATCAGAAAATAAAAAATTTCCAAGAAGCAGAAGCTGCATATAGAAAGGCGGTTGAGATCCAACCGAATACCCCCCGGCCTATGGTTATTCTCGCCGGATTCTATAACGTGACGGACCAACAGGATAAGGCTCTTGAATTGTACAGGAAAGCAGTTGCCCTTGATCCTGAAAACAGCAATACACAGATTATTTTGGCACGATTTCTATACAGGGAGAAAAAAATAGATGAAGCCGAGGCCCTGGTCTCCAGCATTCTCGAAAAACGGCCCAACTTGCCGGATGCCAGAATATTGAAAAGCGAAATTTTGATTTATCAAAAAAAGTATCAGGAGGCGCTTAGTATCCTTATTGGCCTTGAAAAGGAAGAACCAGAGGGTCACAGGGTTCAATATTTTAAGGGCCTTTGTTATATCGGATTAGGAGAGTCGAATCAAGCGGCAGCTGCCGTTGCAAAGGCGGTGGGATTGAAACCTGATTATATTAAAGCAAGACTGCTGCTGTCTGAGATCTATTTTCGCGAGCAGTCTTATGATCTTGCCATCAATCAGGCTACTGCGATAATTAAACTCAATCCTGAAAACTACCGGGCCTATCAGATCCGAGGGAACGCCTATACGACCCTGAGAAAAATTAAGGAAGCTGAAAATGATTATAAAAAAATGATCGAAATTGAGTCTGACAATCCAGCAGGATATTATCGGCTCGCCTACATAAAATCGGCTCTGAAGCAATATGACCAAGCAGACCCTCTGCTGGAAAAAGCTTGGTCCTTGAATAATAAACTCATTGACGTGTTTAAATTGAGAATCGCCAATGCCGTGCATCAAAAAAACTTTGATACTGCTCATGCCTTGTGTGTTAAGCAAATAAATATATTCAAGAACGATAAAAAGTTAACAGCGCTTGTACATAATACCTGTGCAACTGTTTTCTTGGCCCAGAAGGACATAAAACAAGCGGAGTCAGAATTGTTGAAAGCCGTTGAACTTGCCCCGGATTATCTAAGCCCATATGGAACCTTGGCGAAAATATACCTGACCCAGAAAAACATTGAAGGGGCAAAGAAACAATATCTGACCATGACTCAAAAAAATGATAAGCTGGCACAACCTCATATGCTGCTGGCAGTGCTTCTTGAAGCGGAAAACAAATTTGGGGAAGCAGAAATTCATTATCGCAAAGCTCTTGAAATTGATCCTAACTATATAGCAGCTGCCAACAACCTGTCATTTTTCCTGGCAGAGCGGACAGATAAGTTTAACGAAGCTTTGACTCTGGCAAAAACAGCTAAGGCACGTTATCCCGAAGATCCAAGCATCATGGATACTCTGGGATTTGCATATTACAAAAAAGGGTTGTATGGAAATGCCGTTGCCGAATTCCTGGACGCCTTGGAAAAACAACCAGACAATCCCATGCTCCATTATCACTTAGGTTTGGCCTATTCCGGAAAAGGGGAAAAAGTGCAGGCACTAAAAGAACTGTCCACGGCTCTGGAACTGAATGATAATTTCCCTGGGGCCAACAAGGCAAAAAAAATGATAGAAGAAATAAATTCTGATTAACTAAAGACTTGCCCAGCCAACTCCTTGGAAAATGCTCAAGCATCACTAAAACATCTATTTGTTGGGGGGGGGGGGGGGGGGGGGGGGCAGCTTTTATCGCATTATTCATTTTCCTCCAAATGGTATTTGGGGTCAACATTTTACTAAGGTATAAATCCGTTTATACTGAATTAAAATTTTTTGATATTTTAGGTTTTTGCGGGATGATTAAAATCTTAATTTCTTAGCAAGCCAATAAGAAAATAAAGTGAGCGATTGCATATTTTTTTTCCTATAATTGTTACTTTTTTTTCAAAGATTTTGGCACGAAAGAATAATCCTGTAGAACTGATGAACAAGATTAAATTAAATTATATTCGCAAAATATAATATATCTTAATTATTTCAGGTGATTAAATAAGTGGTCAAAAAAATGAAAGATGGTTTGGAAACAATGGCAATGTTATTGCATTTGGTATTACTAATAACGCCAAAACGGGAATAGGCCCAATCAAAAAGTTGGTTAGGTGTTAAAAAAATGAAACCCAAAAGGAGATCGTAATGAAAAAAATTTTTAATTTAATGATTTTATTATTGGTTTTTGCAGTGACTGCTCCTGCGGTCCACGCATTTCCAACCATTCAGGTTGGTGATAATGAACTATATTATACCAACAGAGAAACTGTGTTCAGAGATTATGGCGATGGAAACGGCTATGTAGAGTTGGATTATCGTAACTTGGCCAGTGCCCCTACGTTGCTGGCAGGCGATATATTTATTGGCACGCTCAAGGTTCAGGAGATAGTCGGTGATACCTCATCTTGGTTCCAGGGCCGTACTGACCAGCTTACCGGCATTTTTGCCATGGAGATCACAAACGTCACTGAGGACGTTACGGGTTTAGGCGGGGATTTCTCCGTTGTACTTGAGTTGGGTGCGGCCTCTGCCAATACCTTCACGACTTTAGAGAATGAAACATTCTCAACTGGACTGTCAGGGGATGAAGTCATGAAGTTTTATGCCCATGACTCCGTAGTGTGGCAAGACGACGGCTCTATCAAACAGGATTTTGAAGCCCAAATTTCCACCAGCGAGTGGATGACCCTTGGGATGGTTGAAGATACTGATTATCTTACCACGCATATCACACCTCAGGGAACCTCTCTTGATCAATTCATTGGGAAATCTTATCTTGGCTTGTCTGTAATGGAGTTTTGGAATGCTGGCGTTACTTTCGGAGACCTTGTTGACCCGGAAGTCGGAGAAACTGTTGACTTCTACGCAAACAGCGAACTTGAAGGTCATGATGACTTTATAGAAGAGAATGACGGCGACTCAACTACAACCGGGAAATCTCCCTGGGTATTTGAAAGTAATGATCCTGCTTACTTGAACGCCACTGTTCCAGAACCCGGAACCTTCCTGCTGTTCGGTGCTGGACTGCTTGGTTGCTCAGCTTTTGTTAGAAGAAAAAGAAGCTAATGTCTTGATATAGTCTTGGACGAAGTATAGAATAAGGAGTGCCCGGCTTAAATGGCCGGGCACTCCTTATTTTTCTTTCACTCCGGGTATTAATTATGAATATCATTGATTGCCATACACTGTTTTTACCATTTACCCATACCATTTCTCATCTGAGCAGACCTCTTGAAATTGCAAAACAGATGCTTGACTTTGGGGGGCGCATATCTTTTGCCGGGGAGAGCTGTAAAACCAAATTTATTGCACAGGAAGGCTTTCATGTTTACCCCTTGTTTGAAGTGGATCCAGACTTGCTTTTTGGAAACATCAGAAACCGTAAAATCAAATTTATTTCCGACTCAATTATAGAAAAAATGATTCGGGCGGATCTTTCTCTTTTTGATAAGATAAAACCGGATTTGGTGGTTAGCGATGGACGGTTTTCTGTTATGATTTCAGCCCAGATTGCGGGAATTAGACATGCAAGTGTTGTAAACGGATCATCCACTGCATACCGTGCTATTCCATATTTGCCATTTATCAAGCAAAAAGCCTTTGACGAATTTCCCCCAAAAGGCTTGATTCCTAAGCTGCTTAACCCTGTTAACCTGAAAATAGAAATGCTTATGTTTGACAATATCATGTGCATATTCAAAACATTATCCAGAAAATACGGATTACATCAAAAGGTTACGGCCACCAATTGTCTTTGTGGCACAGATCTTACCCTTATCGCGGATATCCCGGAATTTTTTCCTACACTTAACCTGCCTTCCGACTACCACTATATAGGCCCTATCACATGGAAGGCTCCTTTGTCCGAAAGCTTTCCGCCATGGTGGCCACCGAAAAAACAAAATAAAACACTTATCTATCTTACCATGGGGACCACTGGCGAATCGGGCTTGTTTCAAAGTATTTACAATGTACTTAAAAACATGGACGATGTTATAATAGTTATTACCACGGGCAGTCAATCCAATGAAATTATTTCAGTACCGGATAAAGTATATGTAACTGATTTTATGGATGGTGACGCCATTATGGAGCTTTGCGATATGGTTATCTGCCACGGCGGCAATGGTACCATATATCAGGCTATGGCTCATGGAATTCCTGTCATTGGAATTCCGACTATTCCTGATCAAGATTTCAATATGAGACGGGTTCAGGCTCTTGGGGTCGGCAAAAAAATATCCATGGGGGATGCCCTTGAAATGCCTGAAAAAATAAGAGCGGCCGTAAATACTTTGAGAGACGGCAAAATTGATTTGTCATCTTCATTTCAAAGAATAAGAACACGGCTTTCAAGTATGAAAGGTTCAAAACTGGGCGCCGAAAAGATAAAAGATTTAATACTTCAGATTGTTTAAACATTTATTTTCATTCAGTGATGTCCGGTTAGGTTTTTGCTTGCTCGGTAAATATAAATTTTTGATCTTTGACAATATTGTCCCTGCTTAACCCATGCGAACCATCCTTGTTGTGCCCGATTAGGTCATTCAAGATGGCAGTTCGTAACTGCCGAACTCTTTTAATAGCAACCTTCTCATTAAACTCGTTGCGGCAGTAGATTGCCAGCAGCAAGTAAGTAATAAGGCCGCTAAGAATTTGAACCATGAGGCCGTATTCACTGCGGGCAATGAGATGATAAACCTTCAGGTGTTCTTTCCACCATTTGAAAAAATCTTCAATGGTCCACCGGAGTTTATAAACGGTTGCGATTTGTTCTGCCGTCAACTCATGCCTGTCAGTTGCCACATAATATTTGACCCCGGCAATTTTATACCCAACAACCCGAACGGAATTCTTCGTCTGATTTTGATTAGGAGTACCAAGCTTGACCAGTGCATCATAAAAAATGTAACTACCGGAATTGATCTCATGCTTTTCAATTACGGTTCTGATGGTCTTGGCCTTTATACGGCAAACAAAATGTTTTTCTTGTTCTTGGAGCATGTCGAAATCTTGATGTGATTGATAGCCACGATCCATAACGCCTGTTTGTCCCTTGGACAGAATCTTTGGGACAAAAGGACATTCTCCACCGTTTCCTTCCGTCAGAAAAATTTTGTTGGGGATGCCGTGATTAATGTCAAACCCGCAATGCATTTTGGCTTTTTTGCTTCCTTTCCTGTAGTTTGCCCAGTGCATTGAAAGGACAGCATTGATAAGGCTACCGTCAATGGAGACCAAGTCTCCAAGTTCTGCGTGCTCCTTGGGTAGACACCCTACAGCCTGCTTATAAAGGTCCTCGAAGACAAATTGCAGTTGTTCAAGTCCCCGGTGATTTACTGCTTCACTAAAACTGCTACGACTGATTCCCCCGTCCGGAGCAATGTTTTCTCTGGCAAAAATGTTCTCTTTAAGATCTTGCATTAAATGCCGGGCTGATTTGTGTTCCTGGAGATGAAAATAAACCAAAGCATTGATTTGGTCTTCGAATGTCATTTTTAAAGGGCGATCTCCTCGAGATTGTAGTTCCGGCTCTTGTGAAAGCGACCTTACCAGAGGGTGCTGAAACTTGTCAAAATTCAGGGACTGTATTTGTTTTTTTGAGATTGAAATGCGCGTCATTGAGGCTCCTTGAGTAAAATTTTTCAAGGCGCGCAAAAATTTTTACGCACATTTGTCAATAAAAAAATGACTGTTTTTTCAATAAATATAGCTATTTTTTATATGCAACAACCTAACCGGACACTACTGATTTTCATTGCCACTCGGACTAAAATCTGTATATCATTTCAAGATACACCCTGTCATTATCGTCGAACTGGCCGAAATCACCTTTCGGTTCGCCCCCAAAAATGTCGGCTCCCAAAATAAAGGTTAAATTTCCTTCGTAATGATAGGCTATTTGGGGGCGGACCAACCAATCCCGTTGATTGATACTTGAAACCAGAAAAAGCTCTGGTTCAACACTATTATTTAAAAATCCTGTTTTAAGCCATACAGAAAAAGAAGTGGTATACTTTTGGGGCGCCATCTCATTTTGATAATTGATGATCATTTTCTGCATTAATTGAAAATTGGTTTCAAGGAATCCCCAAAAAGTATAGTCCAGCCCCAACAACCAGTCAAACGTATCGCTTGAACTGATTCCATCCTGGTCTGCTGTATCCAGGGAAGAAATATACATTTCATGGCTATAGATGAATTCCCCTTTAAATATGGCGGCCATATATTCTTTGGAAAAGGTGTGACCAAACCTGTGCATCCTTTGATATTCAGGCGTGAATTTTATTGAAATAGGATGCGTACTTCCCGCCGGGTTCAATGAGATGTACCGGTAATTTATAGGGAAATTGTAATAATCGTAAAAATAAAATAAAGAAAGATCCCAACCTGAAATTAATCTTGAAATCCGTACCCCTATCTCGCTGTTTTCAAGACTATGATCCGGTTTTATTGGATCCGCTATGCTAATGTCGGCGTCCTGGGCCGTGATCGCTCTGGAAAAATCGAATTCTGATCCGGATTTGCCAAACTCGTTGAATTCAGGAAATGGAATAAAAATAAATTGAAGGTATAGGGAGTTATGATAGTATTCAATATTTGCAGCCGGTATGGGAATTCTCACCTGGTCAAGATCCGGCAGAATATACTCCCTTAAATCCTTGGGGTTGACAATATCAGCAAAAAACAAACCTACAGCCTGACCCCAGACGATCTGTTGATTTCCAAGTCTGAAGTCACAGTTTCCCCAGCTTAAGTCCAGGTATGCGTCCAGAAGGTCGGCCGCATACCTTTGATTACTTTTAACATTGTCATTGTAATTTTCGGTAAGGTCGAAAACAGCGTCGTAGGAGAATCGGGAACCCAAAACCCAGGAAGAATTATCTGACAGTTTGCCTGAAAAATTGAGATTCAAATCATTCTTTATATTTGAGAATTGATGAGGTTTATTGATCTTATACGCGGTTTTATCTCTGAAATCGGCATTCATCATAAATCGGGTATGTTGATCTTCCAGTCCGCTGCCGATTAATTCGTTTTTTTCCGATACGGACAAGTTCTCATTGTCAGGGACTTCAAATAGTGAATCAAGGATTTTTGTATCTTCTTGGGCAGGTTTTATATGGTGTTTTCTCTTTGGGTCAAATTCGACCTCTGTATTTTCGGTAATGATTCTGGAATCAACGCTTTGCTTCTGATCAATAAACAGGTGACCACCGTCCTTTTGAAATTGTGAAACCTTTGTTTTCTTCATGAGTTTATTCTCAATTTTTAAAGGAGGACCGTCTGAGGCCTTCATCCCTGATATGAACCACAGAGTCGACAAAAAAATAACGGTTGCTATTCTGAGAACCATTCCCGACATCCTCGCGGACCTTCTAATTTTCAGCTTTTAATATTTCAGCTTTTTAAGATAATTTTTTGTAAATATTTTATCTGAAAAAGCTTCCAAGGTCATGTCGGAATAATCAATGATGGTTTTCTGCCCTTTGATTAATGGATTGTTAAGAACGAGGCGAGTCGGCCTCATCTTACCCATAATCTTTTTATAGTTTGTATAGTAGCAACGTTTCAACAATTTTCCCGAAATGGCATAGAAATCCCCCTTTAAAGGGTAATATGTATCTTTCATCACCCAGAGTTTGACTCTGTGGTATGTGACTTTCTCATTTTTAGCTGTCAGGTCCAGTAGGAAAAATTCGTGCCCTTTTATCTCTTCTATTCCCTTTAATTCCGGGTTATAGTCCCCTGAAAAATTAGCTCTGGCAATATCTCCGTTGGCGGCTTCTCCAAAAAGGCGTTGCTGCAGGGAAATCCTCAAAGGTTTCGAAATATTTTGCAAAAAAACCCATAAATCATACCTTAGCATTAAAAGGGAGGTCCCCCTGTCCATATCCGGTTTCAAGGTTTTGATAATCGTCTTATCTTGTCCCTTCATAAGGATTTCATAAATGGCAATCTTGTCCGATTTATCGGGTCTTTGGCTAATAATAGTTGCTGTAACCCTGTAATCGTTTTGGGGACTTCTTATCTCGTCAGCCAGTAGAAGGATTTTCTGGGCTGTGATGTCTTCAGACCAGGCCGATGTTGGAAAAATGCATATAAAACTAATTACCCAAATGAATCTTTTGAATTTTGTTTTAGTCATAGCAATTTCCTAATAATGTCTTAATGCATCATTGATTGTAAGGTTTGAAGCCTTGAAAGCCGGATATATGGACGAAAAAAGGGAAGCAAATAACGATATTGCCATAGATGAAATCAATAAATGCGGAACGACTTTGATAAATGCCGTCCATCCAACGGTTGCCCCGGGTGGCGGCGGCATGGGAATGCCAAATATGGAAATCCCCTTGGCCAACAATGTTCCCAGAATGACTCCTGCCGCGCCGCCAAGAAGCCCCAGAATAAAACCTTCTGCCAAAAAAAGTTTTAGTATGTCAAGCTTTTTATATCCCATTGCCATTATAGTTCCGATTTCCCTCGTCCGTTCCCAAATGGCCATGTTGATTGTGTTGAAAATACTTAAAATCACAATGGTTGCTATGATTAATTTCAAGAAGAGAAATTGTTTTCCGTACAATTCTACTGTTTTATTGTAAAAGTCTGCCAGTTCCCTCCATGTTTTCATTTCTAAAGGCAAGTTATCTGTTTGAATCATTTGTTTCATTTGGCTTGAAACGGCTAAAGTGTTTTCTGTTTTATCAAGCAGCACAACTATGGTCTGCACACTATCTGTACGGAGCAGTTGTTGGGCCGTTTGGATAGGAATCCTCAATGCTCTGTCATCAAACTCTTTGGATGCGGTAAAAAATATGCCTTTTATAGTCACATCAAAAGCGTTAAGGGAACCTCCGACAGTATTGGTGAGCAAAACAGCGGAATCTTCGGGTTTAAGATCCAGATTTTTAGCCAGTCCCCTTCCAAGGATGACTTCAAAATGATCACCCTTGGAAAGGTCACGTCCCAGTTCGATTTTTACGCCCTTGTTTTCCTTTTGAAGACTGTCAATTTTATTAAGCACCTTTTCCCCTTCCGGCTCTACTCCTTGGCAAAATACGGAAACGTTGTTTTCTCCAGTACTGATCATAGCAAAAAAATTAATTCTGGATGTCACAAGCTTGACATGATCAAATTCCATCAGTTTTTCAATCAAAGGCCTGCGGTTTTCTATTAAATAGTCAAAAGGAGCGGATGCACCATGATCGTTGTATCCTTTACAGTAAATCTGCATATGCCCAAGCTGACTGTGTATTGCCGCCTCCCGCATCTGTAAAAAAGTGTCTTCAAAAAAGCCTCCAGAAATAATTATGGAGACGCTGCCAAATGCTATTGCGGCAAGGGTAATTATGCTTCTGATCTTATTTCTGAATACATTCCTTAACGCTAGTTTAAAACTAATTGGCAGTTTCATTTAAACAGACTCCCTACGCTCGGTTCCAGATCTTCTTTCCCCTTCTTGATAAGATTCATTTTTGACGCCGACTCTCCTGTCAAAATGGCTGTATTTTGAAATTTGTCCGTCACGGATGTTGACAATCCTTGAGGCCATACCCATGACTTTGGGGTCGTGGGTGGAAAAAACAAAAATGGTTTTTTTCTTTTCATTAATTTGTTTCATAATTTCAAGAATTTTCTCGCCTGTTTTAATATCAAGATTGGCCGTGGGTTCGTCGGCAAGGATGATTTTGGGATTTGTTACCAATGCTCTGGCAATGGCCACCCGCTGCCTCTGACCTCCGCTGAGTTCATCCGGCCGGTGTTTGATATGCCTGTCAAGCTCGACACTATGTAATGCCTGCAGAATTCTATCCCGCCGCTTAGCGGGATTTTTTTCGTTAATTAGAAGTGGATATTCCACGTTTTCATAAGCAGACAGCACCGGGATAAGATTGAAAGTTTGGAAAATAAAACTTAATTTTTTTGATCTGATATCCGCCAGTTGATTTGAATTCATCCGGCTGACATCCTGGCCGTCGATTCCTATATATCCTTTGTCTGCTTTATCTATGCATCCGATCAGGTTCAATAAAGTAGTTTTTCCACTTCCAGAGGGACCTGAGATTGCCAAGAATTCTCCTTGGTCAACGGTTATGCTGACATCATCTAACGCAGTTACCTGAACCTTACCAAGTTGAAAAAATCTTGTTACATTTTTTACATCTATAATGCTCATTGATAGTCACCGGATAATTTAAGGATAAATTAAATCAATAAATCTCTCATTTCCTTTCTTAAGGTTTTGTATTTGATGTCTGGGGCTTTACCAAACCGGAACAGCATGACCTGTCCCTCCTGTTTAAAATTGCAGCATGGAAAAATAGCTTTATACTCGTGTCGAATATTGTTCAGCAGCTCCCTGTGTCCTCGGTCAAATGCTGCGTCGCCTTCAAGCTGGTTTCTTAAGAAAAATAAGGTGATTGCCGTCATCGGCTGAAGTTTAAATTCATGCTTAGTCAGCGCAAGCCAGACCCGCTCCAGAGCACGGCCTCCATTGAGATAATTCTCCTTCTGGAATCCCTGAGTAACCACAAGTCCGGCACCGCACGAATTTATAATGGCGTCATATGCCGTTTTCGCAATAATTTTTCCGAATCCAAGTCTATTAGCTACATTCATTACCGGCCATGAACGGGTAGCCCTAAGGAACGCTTCACCATGCAGGCCGGCCTCAAGATTTTTAATATAAAATCCGTCCCGTTTTTTCGAAGCTTCAGCCGGAGAGAACCGGATCATTTTAATTAGATGTTCGTGGAGGTCTTGTCTTTCCGCCCTGATTTGGTCTGCTTGCCCCACAAGTTGAGCCAGTTTTTTTAGCTTAAGCCTGTCTGTTAGAAAATGAATATCCGTACCTGGAATTTCGTGGATTGAGTTGCGTAATTCATCGAGTAACACTTGAGAAACCTTTTGCGTGTCAAATAATTTCCGATTGGTTTTTCGCTTCCAAATATGGTCGGCAAGTGTATCTTCTTCGATTGTATCGGTTCTGGAAAAGTTCATTTGTACGATGTTGCAATCCTGCCCATAACAGAGATCTGCTTTCAGACCAAAACGAGTGGCAGCAACTTTCATATTCTCAATCACCGCACCGCAGGAAATGATCGACGCCATCTGGTTCACATTGAAAAAAGAATTATCCGCATTTTTATCGAGGTGTAGGTCTATTCTGTTATTTGACTTGGCAAATTTCCACGGCTGAGCATTGTCACCTGAAGGTGCCTGTATACCGGCTTTTATGATATAGTTAAGGATCTCTTCGGGTATATTACCATTCTGAATTTGTATTCTTGGTATTTCAGGTTCCTCCGGCTTCATTGGCGTGTTTCTGCTCACTTTGTTTTTTATCAGTGCGGCTTTGACTCGTTGCCAGGGATGCCGATTTCCCATATTCAATTTTTTTGTATAATATTTTCGAAGATACGGGTCAAATTGAAGATAATAGGGGGCAGGTTTAATGTCTCCCCTTCCCAGAATGATTCTAACCGCTTCCGTTCCGGCTATACCCGTACAAAGCTGGCAGGCAATATTCAAGGATGGCCCTTTCCTTGACTCGAAACTGACTTTCGATGTATCCATGTACCTAAACTGGAGTGCCTTGGGCGCAAGCCCCATGGCGAAGGCAAGATGCTGGTCTTCGGGTTTCATATCCTCGACAATGTTGAAATACTCATCAAACCCCATTCCTTTGTCAGGTGCAAATATCAGCAGGGCAGAACCGAATCCTAAGGGGCCTGCTGTGATGACATGAATGCCTTTTTCCCTTGCTCTATTAAAAAGTTGTCTGCGGATGTCAAAGGCAAAAAAATCCAAAGAGTCTATAACAAGGGAAACACCTTCTAAAAATGCGTCTAAATTTTCTGTATGAATTCCATCTGGAAACTCTTTGATTTCTAAAAAAGGATTGATGCTTAAAGCCTGTTCCTTCATTACTTCTAATTTAGGTCGACCAAATTCAGGCACCCGGGCCCCGAACTGACGATTAATATTCGCCGGTTCGTATATATCAAAATCTGCAAGATTAAACTTGGTTATTCCTGTTCTCACCATGGTAATGAGGTGAGCACCACCCACACCTCCCATGCCCGGAATCCCAATTCTGGCTTTGGCGAGATCCGCCTGTTCCGATGACGACAGGATACCTATATTTCGTGAGAACGCCTCGGCATGATATTCTTTCTGGGAAAAAATGCCGTACTCACGAAGTTTTTTTAAATATGTTTTCACTAACATTATTACCTTTTCTCTTATAAGTCTATTTTGTTAAGAGGATTTTAAAAATATGGCCCATAGCTGTTTTTTATGGGGAAAAGGAGTTTCGTTAAATTTCAGGCATCAATCCGTTGCAGATTTAATGAGTGGTAAATATTAAAGCCGGTATTTACATGTCGTAAAATACGAGCTTGATTTTATTGATTTTAACTTGACTTATACATGGGTTCTCAATATCTTGATCTTATCACGAACGAAAATCCTTATCCACATGAAATTAATAAAATCAGGGGCTTCAAATGTTTGAATTTGATTATGGGAAATTCCGTTTCAAGGAAGTCGATTCGGATGACCTCCTCAGGCAAGTTTTTAGGCTGAGGTTTGAGGTTTATGCACGTGAATTTGGATTTGAAAATCCGCATGATTTCCCAGATAAATTGGAAAAAGATGAATATGACGATTATTCAGTGCATTTCGTCGCTTTAAATGAGGCAGATGAGGTGATTGGAACGGTGAGGATGATATTGGACTCGCAAAAAGGATTTCCTGTGGAGCATGCTGCCAAGATAACAGATTTTAAAGATAAGCCAGATTCGGCACTGATAACGGAAGTGTCAAGGCTGGCTGTATCCAAAACAATGCGACGCAGACCCGAAGACGGTATATATGGTGTGGAGTCTTATATTCCAAAATCCAAGGGTGGTGTATCCGATGTCCCGAATAAAAACAATCCCGCTATTGAAAAGAGACAAAGGCCAATGATTATTCTCGGACTTTATAAGACTGTTTATATGAAATGCAAAGATCTTGGCATCACACATATGTATATGATAACCGAGGATAAATTGTTTTATGCATTAAAAAAATTCGGTTTTATTTTTAGGCAGGTCGGAGAATCTGTTGAGTATCATGGCAAAAGGACTCCTTACGCTACTTCATGGGATGCCATTGAAACTTATATGGACCAAAAACATCCTGATTTGCTGGAATTTTTAACCTTCGGTCTAAATAAATAACTTCAATATCAAGCTTTGATGAACCTGTAAAAAGTCCGATTTTAGCATTTTTTAAGCCGTAACATACTGAAATTATTAATATCGAATTTGTCATTTTCGACTTTTTACGAGACCATCAAGCTTTCACTCCTTTGGCATTTATCATTTTCCGAATTTCGCCCAGTCGCGCCAAACATTCTTCCATGCCGTGGTGCATCAGAGCAATACCCTGGTGAAAATCATCCCAAGCATAGGCACTCACATCCGGGTAAAGGACCATGTCTGCGTTTTTTACGAAATCACTGGTGGCTCTGCCGTGGACAATGCTGATGGTCTGGGAAATAATTTGCTTAATGCCGGGGTCTTTTTTTCGTGTTTCAGACTTCGAGGGCTTTGATTCAATGCACACGGCAATAACCATGTCCGCCCCTTTTCTTATTAGCACATCCACAGGCACCGGGTTTAAAAGTCCGCCATCCACCATCCATCGGCCCTGGTGTTTGAATGGTGAAAATACTGCAGGAATTGCTATACTGGAGCGGACGGCATCCGTTACATCCCCGGTTTCAAAAATCACCTCCTCCTCATTTAAAATGTCAACGCCCACCAGATATGCCTGAATCATTAAATCCATAAAATCAGCATTGTTTACAGCATTTCGAACAAGATGGGCCGCCTTTTTTCCCCTGAGCAGTCCTTGTCTGGGCAGGGTATAATCAAAGATTTTTCTGCGGGTGTCTGATCGGGTTCGGAATAGGTCAATGGTGGACTGCTTTAGTTTCTCAACAGAGGCGGTGGCTGCGTAAATCCCACCCACAAGGGCTCCCATGCTGGTTCCTGAGATCATATCAATATGGATGCCGGCGTCTTCCAGCACTTTGAGCACGCCGATATGGGCCCAACCCCTTGCGCCTCCTGCACCCAGCGCAAGTCCTAACCGAATCCCTGCAATTTCCCGAGCAACAGCCCGCGGTCCCCGTACAGGGAAGCATTTTTCAGTATCTATCCGGTCTTTGATCGCTATTTCAGAGCGATCTACCCAAATACCCGGCGTTTCGGAAAGCCCAAAATGCTGCTTTAATTCCTGCCGGGCTATACCTTTATCACCGTACAAATGGCTGACCCCAACACGAATTCTTCCTAAGAATGCGCTGGTTCCGCAAATAGCCTCAATTTCTGAAAGCCTAAATCGAACCTCTTTAAGTTTTTCTTCAGTATTATGAATAAGCAAAAGCGTTCGGTCACACAAACGGATAAAAAGTCGCTCCATGTCATTAAGACAATGGGTCAAATTGAAAAATACCACATCATAGGACTCTTTCAGACCGGCCATTAGAACCGGCATGATCTCCGACAGCCTATCAGAGAAACCCGTACGCAACTGTAAAACATGAAAACCCGACACATGTTCATACCAATGAATATCTTCAAATTTGTAACTGCCTGGGGGCAGGAGGCTGAACAGTCCCTGGTCCGGGCATTCGATCCGGGTGAGATCGTATTTTTCCATGATTTTCCCGGCTTCAAGGTGCGGCTCAATGACAACTACCCGTTTATGTGATTCATCCGAAATGTGGAACGAAACGGAATATAAAAAATGTGAGACGCCCAACTCCGGACCGGTCGCAGAAACGGCATAAAATGTAGGAACCATCGCCTGGGGTGTGCCGCTCTTTGTTTCAATGCTCATGCGTTTGGCATAAAAACGGCTCAGATACAATCCAATGCTTCTATTGGTTTTGATCAGCAGGTCAAAATTCTCACGGGTCAGGCAAAACACGGTCACATCAAGCGAAGCCTCAACCGTTGAGTTCCTGTGCGCACCGGAAAGCAGGGATATTTCACCAAAAAAATTCCCTCGTTTCAATTCGTTTACAAAAAAAGATTGTCCATCCGTTTCCTTGAACACCGATACCGTACCCGAGTGAATTACATACATGGAATTCCCAGGTTCGCCCTGACGGCAGATGATATCGCCCTTATGATGAAATTCCTTTGTAAACAATCCGGCAATTTCCCGTATTTGATCCGCCGGCACGGATGAAAATAACGGCACCCGGGAAAGAAAGTCATAAAGGTCTTGTAAGTTGGTCATCATAATAAATATGTCAGTCAATCATATCCGGTGTATAAAAAATGATTCCAACCCGCTGGATATGATCTATAAGGGCTTGATTTTCAATGCAGTGCAGCAAGCAGAGGTCAGTTTTTAATGCCTTCTGGTAATTGCTGAAACGCTGTTCCCATCGGATGTCTTTTTCGTTCATTCGACTCGTCCAATTATGTCTGGTGTCTGGTCAGGGTTAAAACTCATCAAATAATAAATCGTCACCGCCAATACTCCAGTTGTCCAGATCCCGTATCTCACCATCTATATCCTCGGAAAATTCAGAAGATAAATCCAGTCCGGAACCGACAGCGATTGAATCAGGCTGGAGATGCAAATCAATCTGTCCCGCAGTCGTAGATGTAAACAATATATCATCAAGCGTCGTCTCAATCAGATTTCCTGTGGAGTCCGAAGATATATTGTTTGAGAAATAATCCAGATCAATATTTGTGAAGCATTCTGTTGTTGTGGCTGTTCCCGATTTGTAGCAGATATTATTTGTTATTGTTAAACCGCTATAATTGTTGCCGCCGACAATGCCGCTGAAATTACCATCAATATATATGCTGTTATTATATATTTCATGGAAATACCTGTCATTTGTCGGGCCGCAGTCTATGGCACCATAGGCGGAGTAGGATGAATCCTCATTGATGAAAAAATTGTTGTATACCTGAATCTGTTGATAGTCTCCTAAGTAGATATGACGGTATCTGGTATTATAGACAATATTGTTTTTAAAAACGGATTTTTTTCCGCCTCTGTTATAAGAACCCAGTTCCACATGAGAGCCGTTACCCATGAGATTAAAAATTAGACCATCCACTACAGTATAATCAGCGCGGATACGGATGGGGCCGGTTGCTTCAATGGCGAATCCCGTGTAATCGTCATTTTCATCTTTTACTGTTCCGTTGTGCCGTTCTGCTCCGGGTGTATAAATATACAAGTGGTGATTGGCATCCGTTGTCCAACCCTCCAGAATAAACGAATCAGAAAGGCCGCCAGGCCAATCGTTGTAACACTCTATGTCGATTTCCTTGTTTGTCGAAATCAGATCCTTTTCGGCATATTCCAATTGAAGATCGGATAAGGAATTATAGCAGACGCCTGTTGCTGTTGAGCAATCCGCTTTGATTTTTATCGGACAATTCACCACACCATCTGCGTCCGTATCTTCATCTGCTACACCGCATCCACATATGCCCGGTTCCGTTTTTAAGGGATCGTTGGGGCATAAGTCAGTATCAGTTCCGGCAGAGCCTTCGACGGAAATAAACGACTCTTTTGTTAATATATCCTGGCCGTCATCGTTTTCGACCAGCAGTGACACCGAATATATGCCGGTATCATGATAAACTATACTTGGGTTTTGGCTGGTACTTGTGGAAGGCGTTCCTCCTCCAAAGGTCCAGAGCCAGGAGGTTGGACTATTTGTTGATAAGTCGGAAAAGTTTATGGTCAATGGTGCCGAGCCTGAAGTTCGGTCGGCTGAAAACGCCGCAACCGGAGGTTCTTCGGCACAGGAAATTATTTCAGTGTCTGGATAGCTGGTGCCGCCAACACACATCGTATTTGTTTTCGTCCAGGTACGGACAAAAGTCCCGTCAGTCTGACATTCTCCATCAAAATAAGACCAATCACTTTCTGTGCATGCCGTACAAACCCCGCAGTCATCGGGACAGGACTGGCAAGTCTCCCCCCCATCACAGACGTTGTTGCCACAAGGTGCTGTATATGTGCAGGTTTCGGTTAGGATTGGGTTGCCGCCGGAACATCTTTCCGGCAGAGAATTTAATATGCTTCTGGAACGGGTTCCGTTGGGTTGACACTCTCCCCAGTCAGAATAAATAAATTCTGTGCAAATGGGAACTGATTGGGCAACGATACTGTAATCCGTGATGCCTGCAATCTGGTCCGCGGTTAAAGCTTTATTCCACATCTTTATTTCATCAATGATGCCGTGGAAAAAATAGGCAAGTCCGGTTTTTGCCCCTATCAAGAGGTTATTGTCATTATCCTGACCGGGTACTGATTCGTAACTGCCTTGATATATACCGTTCAGGTAAAAATCGGTAGATGTAAGATTGCGAACAAGGGCTATGTGAATCCACTCGTTTTCTTGGTCATTTAAAATTCCTTCAGCACGAGGATACCCGCTTCCGCAGGCGTACAAGTTATTCCATGCATTGTACATACATATGGTATTGGTTCCCCCGCTAGTGTTCTTACTTAGAATATAACTCGAATTATTCCAGTCCTTATTTGAATAGACCCATGTTGCGATGGTAAAAACAGGCGTGTTGAAATAGTCGCTATCCATAACCTTAATATAATCATCAATACCATCGAAATAATAGGCTTGGCCGGGAACACCATATCTGTCAGCGGTCAAGGTCGGCTGACTTTCGGCGGAAGCCTGTCCATGGTTACACAGCCCTGAATCATCATTCATGTTGCCGGTAAATTTCATGTCCAATATAACGCCATTAATGGTCTCCGGTTCATAGACAAAAACAGGTTGAATGGTATGATCTTCGGTGATTTTTTCCAGTATGTACATGCTTACATGCTTTATACCTGTGGAGACACCGTCAATTAGAATATCGGAAACCACATAGCCATCATCCGGTGTGATTGTAAATGTGCGGGAATCACCATCCTGTGCGTGAACAGTTTCTGCCGGAGAGATTGTACCATGGTCACTTGAAGCAACATCAATTTTGTGGATCGGAACCTCCGCCTCGCTGACCTCTATAATAAAAGAGTGGGAATAGGATCGTCCATGACTGTCTGTTAATTTTATTTCCACTGTATTACGCCAGCCGACTTCTTCAGGAGTTGGGATCCACTCAAAAGAGTGTACATGGAAAACAGTAGACCCTTTTAGATCTTCACGCGTAATACCGGTGTCTTCGGAGATATAACCATCTGGCGCATTTATAAATTCCACGGTATAAGAGTCTCCGTCAACAAATTCATCAATGTCTCCGGCATAAAATTCAAAATAGAGACGCTGCCCAACTTCAACATAATTGGTCAGATGACTGCTCATTGATGTGCCGTCGTCCTTGTACATGGCTGAATACATATACGGTGCACGGTTTCGATCCTGCACCGTAATCGTTACCTGCTTGGTAATCGTTTTGCTTCCGTCGGTTGCCGTGATAGTTATGGGATACGTGCCGGCTTCATCGTAATTAGGTGTCCAGTTTACTGTTGGGTTTACCGCAATTCCATATCCCGGCAGATCCGTATGATTATACCCGTTGGCAAGCAACTCTTTAAAGATAAGTTGATCAGCTATTTCATTAATATAATATTCGATATAAGAGTATCCCTTGTATCTGTTTTCCGTACCATCTACATCACTGCCGTCGTATGTCAGTACAGATTCTCCGTTTTTTACAATCCTGCCGGCATCTGTTGCATCGTTTGGATTCAAACCATGAGAAATTTCCCAGCTATCTGGCATTCCATCATCATCTGTGTCCAGGGATGCGATTCCTGGGGTCAGGCCTTCCATAAGTCCGCCTGCCGGCATTTTTTTCCCCCAATGCCCCGTGCGATCTTTGATATCCTGGACATTTCTTCGGGTAACCGCATCTTTGGGTAAAGCACCTGCATGGGCCAGGACTAGACCATAAGCTTTCTCTGCACTATGTGTGGCGACTTTGGCTGAAGGATATTCGTCCTGGACGCGATATTCATAAGAGGTAGATGTGGTGGCCAAACCGATTCTAATCGAATTGTCAAAAATATCGAGATAGCCTGAAGGATCGTCGTACATATCAAAATAGCTTCCTCCATCGTGGATCATTGCACTTCCTAACTCGATCCAAGGTGCCACCCAGACTTTGGAATCGTTGAGTTTAGGGGCGTTGGGGCCGGCTTTATAGTAGTTGTTAACGTAATTGGTCTTGAATAACTCTCCAGGTCGTTGATTGTTCATTGTCACTGGATGGAAAATGCCGGCCGTGGTAAGATTGTAAATGACATTATTTCGATGATCCAGTACTTCTACACCGGAAAGAAGCGCTCGTCTGCTGTGATGGGCAAAAAAATTATGGTGCGTACTTAAATTTACGGCATCATAACCGACGATCATGCCATAGTTGTGAGTTGGGGCTTGAAGGGGGGTTGTTCCATTGTCATGTTCCTCTTGATTGGATGCAAGATCTCCGTCAAGATCATCCTCCGGACAGACATCTGTTAAGTCATTGATGTCGTCATTTGAATCTGCGTCAATCACCTGTTGTTCCCACCAATCCAGCAGTCCGTCATGGTCTGAATCATATAGAGGATCCCAGTCCGGATCGTATTCGGCATTGGCAACCAATGGATTGGTTCCGTTGTTGTACTCTTGGATATTGGTAGCCCCATCCCCATCAAGATCTCCATCCGCCACAACATCTAAAATGTAATCATCAATATCATCTGTGGTGCTGAAATTAATTACTTTGGCCTCCCAGAAATCATACATACCGTCTTCATCTTTATCGATATAAACTTCCCATGGCCCCCCATAGCCGGCAGACTCTTCTATGCCACACCATTGGACTGTACCATGCCTCAGATTAGATAAATCAAAATTTTCATCGTTGCCCCAAGCTCCTGATACGTGGTCAAGGATCGTGTTGCTGCCATATACAGAGATGCAGTCTCCTACACTATTGCGATGATAGGGTGTCCGGATACGCAGGAATCTGACCACTGCATTATCAGTTGCTTCGCCCCCATCACTTCTGGTCAGGCTCAACTGGCCTTCGATGGTAATGCCGGCTCCCGGAGCCGTTTGGGCTGCTATAGTGACTGGGGCATTTTCCGTGTAAAGTCTTGCAGATTTTGGGATAAGCCAGCCCCCGGTTGGTTTTTCGCCTTTAATCACCCCACTTACAGCAAAAATAATAATGCGCGGTTGATCCATCATTAGGGCTTCTGCCAGACTGCCCGGCCCCTCCCTGTTCAGATTGGTGACTTTAACCACCTTGCCACCGCGTCCGCCGGATGCCCGGGCACCGAATCCTTCGGCACCGGGAAACGCAGGGACGGTATAGAAAACTCGGTCATCCGGAAGGCCGGTGACGGTCCATTGGACATCCGGCCCGAAATCAGACGGCGGAAGCAACGAAAAATCCAGCATCTCCCCTTCATTGACGGTCAGCACCTCATTCATTTGATCAACTTTGTAGGTTGGGGTGTCTGCATATAAGTTGGAGGTTAGTATAAGAATACAGAGTGCTGCCCCCATACGTTCTAAAATTTTTTTACGCAACATATTTCACCTTCAATCGTAATCAATTCAATATTTTGACCGCTAAACTTGAATTTCGTTCGGGTTGCATTAATAGGGCCGCCTCTTTTTTTTTGTCCACCGAATTGTCAAAAATAAAAAACTGAATCCTAAAAGCCCCACCCATATGGCCGTCTGTATGGAAAAAAGATCTGCTTTTTGGGACGGCGTTATCCATTTCACATCCGGAATGAGAATATCCTCAAAATCAGTGCCATGGTCCCATTGTGTGTATTCCTGAGGTCCGATATTTCTTAATTTATCTGATTTTGACCCGATCCGCATTTCAGCCGTTCCAAAATCAAGCAGATCTGGATATATATCGTATATTCCAGCAACTTCCATCGTCGGTAATTTCGGTTGTTTGTCTGATTGGAATCTATACCAGGCATTTCCTGAAAAAGAAAATGTTTCCGGTAATGTATTGGGGCCGATGTTAAAAAAAGTCCGGACACGTTCATCGGTAACCACCATATTTGCTTCAAAAAAACCTTTCCGGCATAAGATGAATTGACTATCCTTTGTCTCCTGAAGAATTCGCCCGACGTATTTTTCCGGGAGGTAAAAAATATTATGATGCACATGGGAATTGCGGCTGGTCACCCACGCGATGTGCGCCTCTCCACCGATGAATTTGTTTCCTGCTACAATGACGTTCTCTGCTTCATAATCTGCATCTTGGGGTCTGAAGTAAGGCTTTCCCGTGCTTCCACCGATACTGATGGTTCGTTCGCCACAATTGATAAACGAATTATTTTCAACCAGGACACGATTTGAGCCCCCTTTAATCTGTATGGCGTTTTTGGTTCGATATTCGGGAAGCCCTTCAAATCGACACTCCTGTACAACCCCGTTATGGCATCCTACAAGGTCAATACCCGAACCGCCCCATCCCTGTATTTTACAATTCCTGACAACAAAATGGTCTACACCTGACATTTTGACGGCATCTATGTTACCTTTTTGACCGATTTCACCGATTTGAATATTTTCCAGAATGACATGGTGAGACGGTTGCCCGGGATTACCTCCGTCATCAATGTTGATTCCGTTACCGGATCGCTTTTCAATCCTGATATTTTCAATCTTTATATATCCGACCTGACTCATTTTTACAGCTTCGCCTCGGCCTCGAAATACGGGAGGAAATTCTCCATCGGTTCCGGCAATAACGATGGGCCGCTCTTTTGTTCCTTGGATGTTCCCGAGGCTAAAACCACCATCATAAATCCCCTGGGTGATCAAAATCCGGTCACCTGGCTTTGCTTTAGAAAGGGCAGACTTCAATGTCGTTAAATCCGACACATGTATTATTTGAGCCCCATTGATGGCATACTGATTATTCCCCCCAAAGTCATTTGCAGATACGATCGAAGCCTCTCCTAATAATAAAAGAAAAGTAATTCCTATCCAAAAACAGAAAATCTTCATAGGCGCTCCTTGATTCACGACACCAGTTTTTTCCAGGCTTTGATAAAATGTCTGAGCCGGATTTTTTTCAAAGCCTGCCGGCTTAAATGGGACCGTATCGGCAAAACTTTATTCACCCGAAATGCCTCAAGGGCATAGATATTCCGTGTTACCCCTGAAGCCAGCAGACGGTTAACTTTAGCAATACACTTTTTTCCCCAACCGGTTTTATCAATCTCAATACGGACGCCATTATCATACACAGGAATCTGTTCCACGTTGAGTAAGGTGTCTTTACTGAATTCACACATGAATATACAACCAACTCGTTCAAAGCTATTCCAGTCCAGATAATCCCCGCTGTCCCAGTAGACATGGCTGGACATAAAATTTCCTAAAGAATATACTACCGGCACATTTCCGATCATCTCCATGCCCTGGACCACATGGGGGTGATGTCCAAGGACCAATGAAGCACCGGCATCGGCAAAAGCCCTGGCCTGCTCCATCTGGGTCGGGGAAGGTATCCGGAACCGCTCCATGCCCCAATGGGGAAAAATAATGACATGATCCACCGTCTGTTTCAATTTTCTTATCCTGCGGCATACTTTTTCAGTCTCAAGTGGTGTTACGCCACTATTGCGCTCCCCGGCAAACCGGTCGATGCCACTGGAGCGGTCCACAACTCCCATAATAGCTACTCTTATGCCTTGGATATCGTACAGAACCGGTTCCATTGCCTCCTGAATGTTGGATCCCGCCCCGCACCATTTGATGCCCATGCCGGACAGTGCTTCCCTCATACGCATGAAACCTTGATCATAACAGTCAAAGGTGTGATTATTCCCCAGGGAAACACAGTCAATTCCAGACTGTCCAAGAGAGAGAATTTGATTCGGAGTTGTCAGTACCCGGGGCTCTGTGGGCACCATTTCATTGCCTTCAAGGGTACATTCGAGATTTGCGAGAACCAGATCACGTGATTTAAAAAGAGATTGAATGTCATCCGACAGCGCTTCGAGTCCCCGCCCGGGACGGTCACTGGACTGGGCCGTCAGCAAAAGATCCCCGACTGCGGCAAAGTGTATCGTTTTACTTCCCATCTATCTTTACCTTTTTAAATTAGCGTTACAACGCCCAACCGCAGCGCCAAGGCATCCCCCTGCGGCAAAGCAATATATGTCTGTAAAAGATGGGTACCGGGATGCTAAAAAAAGCTGCCCCCCTTCCTGGAGTAGGCCGAGAACAGCACAAAAAAAAGCCGCTTTCCATATACCTGAACTTTTTTGTTTAAACCATCCCAACCGTATTTTTAACAGATATACCAACATGGCCGGTAGAAATATGTTTTGAACAAATAACCTGGCATGGTTCAGGCTTGACCCCATAGCATAATCATACAATGGCAAAAACTTTAATGGAGATGGCAGTCTGGCTAGTATCTGTTCACTGTGCCGGCTAAAATCAAAAGGGGTCCATGCAAGATAAAAAATATACAAAAGTAAGAGACCAATGCCCCAATTGAGCTTCTCAATATTTTTGCGTTTTCCAAATAATAGTCCTATTCCTAGTGCACAAATACATCCCATCCACCCTGAAACCACATTGGCCGCATTAAAGTACCTTGACACTATAAAGACTTTACCCACTTCAAGTACAAGACAAAACAGTCCTGCGATAAGAACCGATTGTATCAATCTTAAAAAACGTGATTTATTTCCCAGGCATGAACTGAAAAGAAGCGTCAAACATAGATAAGCGATCCCGACTTTAAACAGCCACCAGTGCCAGGGATGAACGGCAAATCCCGAATTCAGAGAAAAAAGGGATTGTTTTAGATTTCGTCCTACCTGTTTCAGAAGAATTGTGGGCATGAACGGTGATAATGCATCTGCTGCCATCAGCCCCGCAATCATCAGTGCTGCAATGATTTCAGGGTTTTTAATCCAGCTGGTTTTCACCCAGTCAATGCCGGAAATCCACTCCTTTTTTCCAATAACCAGTCCGAAAAAACTTCCCGATATTCCACTGATGGTATTTAACAGCCAATCGGAACCACTGGCAACCCTTGAAACCGTAGCCATTTGAAGTATTTCTATAAAAAAGCTTATTGAGGAACAGATAATGCCCGACGCTGCCAGGGCAACTGCTGAATTGAAATTTGACAATTTGAGGCGGACTGTTATCATCCATCCCAAAGGCGTATATAGTATAAGATTACTCAGCACATCGGAGCCGCTGATTCTGGCTCCTATACTGAAAGGCCAGTAATTCCAGAAAAATTTATATTGAGTACGCCAGCCGCTTCCAAGCGAAAAATCAAAGGGCATAAGACTGGCATAAATCAGCAGGACGGTATATCCTGCACCAAGCCCAAACAGCAGATTTTTATGGGTCCTAAAGCTATTTTGAGATAAAGGCTCCATCGATACCTTTATCAGAACAAATGTAAAATAAATATTTTACAAGCATATAAAAATTTTTAATACTCATTAGAGAAATTTATGTGGAACAATCATAGGAGTATCAGATTTATCAACATCCAGGTTCAAATCCATAATAAAGCATGGAATTAAATTCGATAACTCATTGTAGTTTTTAATATAAAATTTAAAAAGAAAAGTCCTATGTATAAAAATGAAATTCATTATAGCTGTTGACTGTGAAGGGCCCGCCTGCGTTGTCGGCACCCCCGGTAAAGCCCTCAGCGTTTCCCGGGATTATGCGTTTGCCTGTAAGGAGGCCACCCTTGAAGTGAATGCCGCTGCCCGGGGACTGTTTGATTGTGGTGCCCAGGAGGTCTGGGTGTGGGACAGCCACGGTCAGGGGCTCAATCTATCCATCGATCAGCTGGATAAAAGATGCAAACTTATTTTGGGAAAAGGGTTTACCCGACGGTTTCCCGGACTGGATAAGCGGTTTTCCGGTGTTGTAATGATTGGTTATCATGCCATGGAAGGCACACAAAATGCCATACTGGCACATACATACAGTTCTGAGTCGTATAAAAGTATCCGGGCCAATGGGCGGACTGTTGGGGAGATTGCACTGGATGGGGCTGTGGCTGGGGAGTTCGGTGTGCCGGTAATCCTTGTTTCCAGCGACGATAAAGGATGCCGGGAGGCGTTAACCTTTATGCCGTGGATAGAAACAGTCATTACCAAACAGGGGATGGGAAGAAACTGCGCCCTGAGCAAGCACCCCCATATGGTTCAGGAAGAAATTTACTCAGGCATCTGCCGGGCAGTCACGGATATAGCGCAAATGAAACCACTGAAATTTCAGTCGCCGATTCGTTTGGAAATTGATTTTAAAGCCGTTTTCCAGACTGTTAAAGCATTGATCTACAGGCGCCGGGGATGGCGGCCTGGCGGCTTAAAAACAATAGTTAAAGAACTTGGCAGTATGGTTGAATGGAATTGTTAGGTAAAAGATCGTTCTTTATAAAGTTGTTCGGCCACTTTACTGATGACCGGTCGGTATTTTCCCGAAGGTGCAGGTTTAATATCATCAACTATTTCTACAAGGATTTTGTCATCACTGTTTAAGCGGATTCTCGCCAGTTCTCTGACTTGATCTTTACCGTCTTCAGGAAATCTTGTGTCCACAGCAAGCCGGATTCTAATCTCACCTAATTTTTCCTGTACAACCTGGAATTTAACGATGCCTTTTACCATTCTGGCGATATATATGAAGGAGTAACCAACCACCCATTTCCCTGTTTTGGTTACAATAAATTCCACAGCCCTGCCGCCGCTGATTTCAATAGAGGACAGTGTTCTGCCGCAGGTGCATTTTTTTTGTGAAAGCGTGACAATATCCCCGGTCCTGTAACGGATTACAGGAAACGCTTTGCCTACTATATTCGTAATAACCAGTTCCCCCTGCCCATCGGTGGGTGCAAGGGTTTCCGGATCAATTGTTTCAAGGATCACCTGTTCATCCATGCAGTGCATGGTTCCCTGTTCGCATTCGTGCCCTATGAGTCCGCCTTCCCGCAACCCGTACGAGTCAAATACCGGTACCTCAAACGCGTCGCTGATAAGACCGCGGTCCTCATTGGAAAGCATTTCAGAAGTGGTAATAATTACATGAAGACCACAATCTTTCAACGCACTAAGATTAATGCCCATGTCACGGCACATGGAAACCGTCAGCACAAAAGTAGAAGGGTATCCAAACAGGCATTTGGGTTTCCATGTCATCCACTGGGAGACATATTGGCGAACCCGGTCCTTATCCAGCTCAAACCCGTTGGATAACCCGTCATTGACAAGAAAATCTCTGAAATGCTTGATCTTGTCCTGTTTGCTTAATTCCACAGGAGAGCCCCAGTAATACATCTCTTTTTCTCCCCTGCGGACCCCAACCCATTCATGCCCCCGCATCCTGGATGCATTGATGTGGGCTTCCCTGCTGGATGAGGTATAGAATTCCAGGGCCTCATTGGTGGACCCGCTGGTTCGCACCAACTGCACGCGTTTTCCCTCTTCTTTCCAAACCATCTGCTCTCGTTTTTCACGCAAGATATTTTTTTCCAATAATGGGAATCGCTGCAGATCTTTTAATGTATTGATCTCTTCGGGTCTGATCTGCATGGAATCCATGAGATCTTTCCAATAGGGAGTATGGTTATAGGCGGTATTAATCAAGGTATTTAATCGATTCTGCCTTAATTTCTTCATTCGGTCCCTGGGCCACCATTGACTCTGATTTAATTCATTGAGAATCCGGAAGCTGGGGCGTCCTAACAAACGTTCCTGTAAACGAAATATATTTCTGGCTATAATGGGTATCATTATTCAAATTCTTTCATCCACAATCCGCAGATGACGCAGATTTCCGCAGATAATTAACAAACGTTTATCAAAGGAAGCATTTATCTGCGCTAATCTGCGTGATCTGTGGATATAGCAATTATAAAAAATAGAAATTATTTAATCCCTGGATAACTTTTCTGGTCAATGCACGGACTGGCTTGTTGACCAGGCAGGGGGCAACTGACTTTGGGGTATATCCTTTTTCTTTGACCATTTTTCCCAATTCGGTAAATGTCCGGTTCGGATAACGGGTTTTGTTATCAGCCATCCATTTGCAGAATTTTTCAAATCGCCGGGTGACAATTCGGTTCAGTTTACCGCCGTTATATTGTTTATCTTTTATCTTGAACAGACTGAAGCTATGTAGAATTAAAACAGAATCCGCCCCGGCATCGCAGATCATTCTTACAGCATCCCGGCACTCTTCAAAGGATGACCCCATCAGGTCCAAAGGCTTGCTTGGATAGAGTCCGGGCCAGTTTGGCTGACGAAATCCGGACAAGGCAACCTCAAGCACATCTCCATACCATTTTGAACCATTGTATCTTTCTTTGTCTTTAAACAGGCACTGCCCACCCACATAGGGAAACGCATAACTGCTGTCCATCCATATTCCGGCTTTAGGAAGGATTTTTAGGGTATCGTCAGATGCACCCATATTCCCAGCCCTGAAGGCAATGGGCTTTTGCCCTATCCATTTTATAAGCTTATCAGCGCCTTCTGAAATCATCCGCTGCTGAAATTCCAGAGGCAGTTCGGCAATTTGATCCGTCATCTTGAAGGGCTTTCCCTGCCGCTGGAGACCGTAATGATAGTGGCCGGGGTGGACATGGAGCTGTACGTCCTGGCCGTGCGCCATCAAGTACTGACAAACCGGTTCCGTCTCTCCCGGGTATCCGAGTTCGTCGTTAAATGGTTCAATAAAAAATGTAGCTTTAACATCATACCGATTCAAAATTTCACAAATCAGGGGTATTCCAAACTGCCAGGAATCGTATTGGCCCATCATGCCTCTTGACGGCGGGATCGGTTTAAGGTCCGTACCCCAAGCCCCGCCCATGCTACACTCCACATCAAATGTAACGAATATACCCGGTTTCATTATTCAACTTTTTCATCCATAGCCCGCGTCCACAGATGACGCAGATTTTCGCAGACATTACAAATTGTAAACCAACCTTTTATACTGAAGCTGTCTGGTACCAAAATTAATCAGCAGACTTTTCTTTAATCCGGAGGCTTTCATGTAGTTTATAACCTGTGATTCCTCAACCCCGGAGAGTTGTTGCAATGCCTTTAACTCAACAATCACCGTACCAAAGCAAAGAAAGTCAGCTTTATAATGCGTCGTCAATCGATTTCCTCGATAATAAATAGGCAATATTTTTTCCCGCTCGTACACTATATTGCTAAATTGAAGTTCATGCGCCAAAGCCTCCTGATAGACTGCTTCAAGAAACCCATGTCCAAGCTTACTATGAACGCTCATAGCGGCGCCAATAATGGCATATGTTTCCGGATCACGCATATAATTATCTGCGCTAATCAGCGTAATCTGCGGATAAAATCAATGCTCACAATCCTGAGACACCGGATTACTAATAATATCATGTCCCTGTGCCCCCAACTTTTTAGCCATCTGCAGAAAATCAACCATAAAAGGTTTAGGATCTCTAAGCATAAACGAATCATCCTTGGTCCAGGGAAAGCAATTCCACAAAAATTGCAAAACAGTCTCTATCTTACCAAGACGCGTTTGTCCCGGCGGCAGTTGATCCCCCCGAATCATTCCGATCATCCAGTTGGCATCCCCCCCAAGAATCCTGGATCTCAATCCAAGACGGTACTTCGCCTTTTGCATTTTCTCAGGCTCAAAATGGCTTTGCCAGAGAAGAAAAGATGTATTAAATCCCGCCATAATCAGAGTCGGCGTTCCCCCGATAAATCTGGGATTGATTTCAAGAAAAATATATTTATCCGTTTCGGGATCATAATGGTATTGAACCCCGCCTAACCCTTCGTAGCCAATTTCTTTAAACAGTTTCACCGCATTGTCAATTAAAGGCTGATGCCAGCAGCTGATTCGCTGGGTGGTCACCCCCCCGGCCAGTGGCATGTGGTGCTCACCAATATAATCTCCAACCATAAAGGGCTCGCCGTTGTGCATCAGCACCTGAACATGGTCTTCCGCACCGGGGCAGTACTCCTGGACAATAATGTTATCCGCAAAGTTACATACCTGGTCATAGACTGCCTGGAGCTGTGCTTCATTTTCTGCATAAGCGGCTTTCCAAGGTGCCTGACCCCCTTGAATGTTCTGGCGTCTAGTTCTGAAAACCAGCGGGAATTCTAATTCGTTTTTATCAGACATGAACCGGTCCAGACGCATACCTTTGGCCACAGGTATGCCTAATTTCTGACATAAATCCTGCATATAATCTTTGTCTGTTGCTTTATCAAAAGCTTTCCGGGGAGGAGAGAACAAATGCACATCCAGCTCAAATTGATCCCGAACATCTATAAGTACATTATGATAGCCTTCCGCAACAGGCATAATGGAACCTACATCCAGCAATTTAACCAGTTCTTTGATTTCATCTATAAATGCAGGACTATAAGTCGGGGATTCCATAACCCATGCACTGCTGGAGTAACGACTGTGAGCCGGCTGTCCATATTTTGATTTAACTATGGAATGAACCGTTAGGCCGTTCATGGCCAGATTCCTGACCACCCAAAGCCCCACCTGGGTATCGCCGACAATGGCAAGGACGCTTCGTCTTCTGTCTTTTTCCTTAATTTTTTCTTTAAATAAAGGTTTTACGGCATACATATTCAGTTTCCTTTTTGAATGAACTTGATGTGTGAATCCCTGTCAGATTACTGATTATAGACCAAATCAAAATATTTGACCTGTTAATAGGGTCCTAATGTTATTTCTAACTTTTTTGTTTGGAATTCTTGGTAATAAACAGGAGTTAACTGCTTTAACCTGAAGCCACACCAAGGCCGCAGAACTCGAAAAGACAATGACGTATTTAAAAATAAAATTCATTTGTAAAAATTTAACAAATGGAATGTGAAGTAAATAGATCCATATGGTATTTTGAGCAACAAAAAGTATAATATTTTTTATTTGTTTTCTTTCTTTGATAATTGCCCAGAGTTTTTGACTTGTCAAATCAATAAAAATCGAAACCAATAGTGCATAAGAGACATAATAAGTAGATGGGGGGTATTTGTAATATTGAGTTGAAACAAAATGACCCTTTTGGAAATTTAAAAATAGCGCTGCACCAACAAAGATAGCAAAAACGTTCATGCATAGCATAATTTTAGTCGTTGCCGTTAACTTTGAAATCCGTACTCCAAAAGCAAATATAAGAGAGTACGGAAGTAAATAAAAAAGTTGTTGCGACAAAAAATTTAAAAATACACTCTCCATATAAGGCATAAGAGAATATCGGCATACTTCGTATACTCCAAAAAGAGCAATAAGTATTGTAAGATATGATATATCACCTTTAAGCCTTTTGTCTAATGAGAAAATCAAAGGAGACACCAGTGCAACTAAAAAAAACACTCTTATTATCCAGACATATCCTATTCCGTGAAGCAATAAATAGCTTGTAGCAACTTTACTAAAATTTAAATCAGCAACATTGAAATCCAGAATCAATAGGGTTAAAAAATAGCATGTTAAAAAGAACCATGTTGGAAAAATTAATCTTTTGATTCTTTTCCATACATATGTTTTATAGGCTCCCCCTTTGTATGAAAGTTGAAAAGACATGCCTGATACCATTACCAGTAACGGTACATCGAAATTCCGTAATTGGAATAAAAGCTTAGGAGGGGAAACGTGTGCAAAAATAACCATTGAAAGCCCAATGAATCGTATAAAATCTATTCTATCTTCTCTCATAGCTTGTTTATATCTTTCTGCTTTTATCTCCAGCTAAGTGTTTTGTTCTGAAACAAGTTCTTTAAATGCATGGTGGACTTTAAACGCGACCTGCTTCCATGATCGGACTTTGCTTTCTTTAAGGACTGATTCGGGATCCCATTTTGTTGATAAAGTTTTTTCAATCCCTGCTTTTAAGAGGGCGACCTGTTTCCGGGGTACGATGTAACCGGCACCGGGGACCGGCAAAATATCTCGCACTGCTCCTACATCTGTCGCGATAACCGGCGTTCCGCTAGCCAAGCTCTCAAGTACGGCATTAGGACAGCCTTCCCTATAGGACGCTAAGACACTTGCATCCGCCGCACTGAAATACCTGGCTACTTGATCATATGGTTTAGGACCAGCCAAAAGAACCCGCTTTTCGACCCCTGATTTTTGGGCTTCTGCCATGATGGTCTTATGAGTGCCTCCTTGAGCTGGGCCACCGACAAGTACTAAACAAACGTCTTCGGGCAAATCGGCAAGCGCCCTGATTACTTCATGGTGGCCTTTACGGTGACCAAGGTGGCCCACTGTAACTAATATCTTTTTATCTTCAGGTAATCCAAGGTACTTTCTACAAGCCATTTTATCCTTGATATAAAAATTATCGGTATCCACGCCATTGGGAATGACAACGACCTTGGCAGGATCTGCCCCCAGTTTTATTGCTGTCTCAGCAAGATCACTGGAGACACTTATTACTGCAGATGCCTTCTTCAATGCTTCTGCACATTGTTTTCTCTGGGACGGCTCCTTCATGCATTCAAACAGTTTCCCCCGCAGCGTAATTACATAGGGGATATCAAGAGCTTTTGCTATCAGGGATACGCCGACACCGTCCGGCCATACAAAATGGGCGTCCAATATATCGGGTTGCCATTCTCTGCTTAGATTTTTCACCCAGGGCAAAAGTCCTCTGGCGTAATATTTCGCATCATTGTTTTTGAAAATTTTAGGGGTATAGAAAAAACGGGGCCTTGAAATGTCAAGGCCCTTCAAATTTTCATGAACAATTGTTTTTTTAGGTGCAAACAAAGGAAACCAGGGAGCCGGAGAACAAACCCTCAAATCAACATACTTTGACAGCGCCAAAATTCGTTGAAACACAAAAATTCCCCAATTGGGGTTGATGCCATTTGGAAAACAATATGAGAATGACAGGACTTTCACTTTGTGTGTACCAAATCTTCATAGGCTTGAATATAGGCGTTCACCATCTTTTCCATGCTGTATTTTTGACGAACTAATTCCAACCCTCGTTTGCCAACTGCGTCTCTTTTATCTGGATTTATCATCAGTTTATGCATTGCAATCGCCAGCATATTGGGGCTTTGAGGATCAACAAGCAGAGCGGCCTGTCCAACTGCCGCCGAAATTCCCCCCACTCGGGTTGCAATCACAGGAAGTTGAGCCATCATAGCTTCCAGGATTACCATCGGCAGTCCTTCGCTTCTGCTCGAAAGTACGAAGATATCAGCAGCGTTGTATAGAGCTGCGGTATCATTTCGAAATCCCAAAAACACAAAACAGTCTTTAATTTCGTTAGTTTCAACCGCAACCAAGAGCATTTTACAATATTCAGAGTCTGAAAATTTGCCTGCTAATGCGATTTTAAACCGGGCTTGCCCTTTTATTATGGATTTTAATTTTACAGTTGCCTCTATTAGATCTTCGAATCCCTTTTCCGGCCTCGGATTTCCTACTGCAAGGAAGAGGATGTCATGGCTTCCCATCCCCAGTTCATTACGGATCTTCTTTCTGAGCAAAATATCCTTTTTAATTTCAGGCACACCATTGGGAATTATCCGAATATTTTTTTTCCAATCAAGATAGTTACGGTGTCGATAGCCTACAGCATCAGATACTGCTGAGAAAGCGGATAAAAATTTTGCAAAAAATCGGTATCTTTTCTGCAAAGCTTCAAACCCTTCATACAAAAGGCCATGTGCAGTAAACATCAATGGGATATTATAAGACAAGAGGTTCGCCAATACAGCATATGGAAGGCTTGAATAATCATGAATATTGATAACCGTAGGCTCAAAAGCTTTAATTTGTTTTCTTATCGCCCAAATAGCTCTGATATCTTTGCTGGTATAACTTTTTATCGCCGTTACAATTTTTCCAGCATTTGAAAGTTCATCAACCAAATCTCCTTTATTCTGCAGACAAATTATCTTTACATCAATTTTTTTTCCCTGCAGTCCATTTGTCAAGTGAACAACTAAACGTTCCATTCCGCCAGGTCTAAGACTAGATAAAAAAAAGCAAACTCTTATCTCATCAACTATTTCAGGATATTTTTTCACTTTTAGCCATCGCGTTAGCTCTGAATTATTTGAATACTGGGAGACACAAATTATTGAACGGTTCTGCTAAATAAAAGTTATACTACCATAAATTGTTTTTCTGAATTAATGAGTTCACCTCATGTGTATAATCAGGTGAATATTTTTTACATCGCATTAAATCTTTTTTGGCCATTTCCCTATTCCCAGCCATTAAAAAAGCTTTGGCCCTTTTTAAATACACTTTTCCATATGTAGGTTTCAATTTTAAACAGGCGGTATAATCTTTAATCGCCGACATCAACTTTCCTGCTCTCAATAGAATATCTCCTCTTCGCCAATAGGCTTTGGGGTAGGATTTGCCAGCATGTTTTATTACCATGGAATAATCATATAGAGCAGGTATTTCTTTTCCGAGATAGTCGCCTCTTACTTTGGCTCTCAAATAAATCAATTGAATGGAATTAGGATGCTTTTGGATACCTTTGTTTAGCATTATTTCTGCTACCTGCGGTTGTTTCTCCTTTAACATATGGTCTGCATATTTTAAATACTTAACCTCAGATTCGCCAGCTACCACTAAATCATTTATTATCACGAAACAGATAATAAAGACGATATATATCAAGATACGCTTCATTTTTTCATTTCCATACATCAAGAAATGAGTATGAAATAAATTATTCAATTTAAAAACAGGTAACCAATTTAAGTCGTGTTGTTAAAGATTTTTAACCTGGTGTTTTATTTCGGACTCATTCCTAAAAGTTCGTTTTCAAGAGTTCGCCTGAGGCACACTGGAAGCATCAGTAAGATCCAAATAGTCTCAGTATAAATCATGGTGATGGTTAGCCCACAAGTGAGTATGATGACAAGAGTAATGAATATGGCAAATATGAGTAATTTAAGATCGTTATATACGTCTGGAGGTAAATATTCTGCATAGCGCTTTAACCGCATGATTTCCATCAGACTAAAAAAAATTACAAATGCAAAAATTAAGAAACCCAATATCCCCATTTCTGCTATACACTTTACATATGTATTGTGAGAATCTTTTCCTGCGTATTCAGGAATGTAACTGCCGATGGTTTGATACCAGTTGCCAACACCGATCCCAAACGGTTGATTGTATACCATTTGCATCCCCGCAACCCATAAACGAAGTCGACTTTCAGCAGATTCATCCCTTTCTTCGCCATCGGAAACAATAATTGTTGAAATCCTTTCAAGAAATTGCTGATCCACCACATAAAGGCCGCCAATTGCCCCAAGAATCAGTCCAATGGCAATTTTTTTTCGAAATTGTTTTGGGGCCGTAACCAAAGAGGCCATCGCACCCATTACAATACCAACCAAAGCGCCTCGGCTTCGGCACAGAACAACGGTATTCGCTGTAAATGCCGCAGATATGAGACAAAGAATACGAAGTCCCCAGTTTTTACTTCTCAAAAGCTGAACTCCGATAATAGGCAACATTGCAGCCATAAATGCGGCAAAAAAATTTGCCTCGGCAAAATCAGCCCCGCCCACTCCTTCCAACCGCCCACTGACATAAGCCCGTCTCGGTAATTCCCATGATTTAAGCCCTAATGCCAGAGCACAGAGGACAAATATCCATAAAAGCCCTGAAAGCTTTTTACGATCTGTTATGGTGTGGGTCATCAGCAATACAAAGAAAACTACTTTTGTAAACTTTACAGTTGGGTGATCTACTGTTGAATACCTGTTCATGGTCCCATCACCACTAAAGTATGACATCCACATAACCATCAGAAACAATAGACAAAATATTTCATGAATCGTAATCATTGAAAAGCCGAATCTAAGCCTACGCCGTTGAAGAACAAAACCAGCTATGGTTGCCAACGCCAAGGTAAAGGAATAACGAATGCCCAGGCCTGAGAATGGTGATTCCCACCATTGTTTGGATGTCCCAATACAATAATCGGCTAAATAACCGTAAATCCCTAAATGGGGTAGAAAAATCGCGCCAGCAGTGCAGATTAAAAATAAGGAGATAAAGGCTAACGGTTTGATGGAGAACATATTTTATCTTCTTGCAGGCATAAAAAGGTTTTCAAGTTCCTTAACTTCCGTCTTCATTCTTTCTTCCCACGTCCAGAAAGATTCCGCCATTTTTTTTTGTTTAAACTTCATTCTTTTTCTAACGCCCCTGTTCTCGCAAAGAATGGCCAGATTCTGCCCCAACTCTTCGCTGCTGTTTTTATCTGCCAGCAAAGCATTGCCGTTGTGAATCAACAAGTCAGACGTGGAGAAATCTTTAATGGAAACAACCGGAAGATTTGCCCATGTGGCCTCAAAAAGAGGGTTGCACCGATTAGTAACATCATTGGTAATCATAAAAATATCAGCTGCGTTCATCAGGCCCCATATATCATTATGGCCTACAGCTCCCATCCAGACAACATGGTCTTCTATACCCAGCTTCATGACCAAATTGTTCAGATTCTGTTTTTCCGGGCCATCTCCTGCCACAATTAATTGGCAGTCCGCTTTTTTCTGTTTGCAATAGCTAATTGCGTAAAGCATTCGGTCAATCCGCTTCCAATTACTCAAACGGGAACATGAAATTGCCCAAATGCTTTCAAGCCGCAGCTTTGGCCCAAATCGATTTACCAGATCCTGCCTTGTGGTTGACGGCTTTTCCGAAGGCGGGTCAATACCATTCTGCCAGAACCGGAACCGATGCTTTGGAATTCTAAATTTTTTAGCCACTTCATCACCCCTGGTTCCGTCGTTAGCGCAAATGAGAAGGTTGGACGGCACCAGATATCCGGCTGCTGCCGTTGGATACCGGAGGGAAACAAAAGGCTTTTTCATCAAATCAGCTAAAAAGGTTCCATAAAGCCTTGTGACATTGGGTATCCTCAACATTTTTCCTAAGATGTAACCGGCCAATGCGGCATATTGATTATGGGCATAAACAAGATCCGGGACTATATTCTTTTTCGTACAGATTCTTTTGCCTGCCTTGACAAGGCTAAAAGTCAATAAAAAAAGCATTGAAACATTTATTATTGATCGGACAGGGTAGGGGATGGTATTTCTCCCATAGACCCGGCTGACTCTGTTGCGGAAGGCTTTTGCAAATGGAAGCCACCGGCAATTGGCTATATGAACAGAGTAAGCATCTGTTTGTTTGGTACTCACCTCTGCAAAATCATGTGAAAACAAATCATATCGGGGTAAAATTACCTCAATTTCATTTTTTTCCCGAACATGCCCATTTAATGTTTCCAGCAAAGAGGGCATGCCCCCTTTCCCATCCATAGACCAAATTGGAAGCGCTGAGATATGAAGTATTTTCATCTGCCCTGTGCGTTATTTTTGTTTGATATCAAGGTCGGATCCAAAATCCTATTCATTGCAATAATACCTCTTTTCGGCAAAATAATAGAATCAGTTTTTAGTTTGTAGAACCGTCATTACTTTATTTTTCAGGCGGTCCCTATCGTTTATCGGTACCAGAGTCAGCCAAGCTACCGGCAAATAAATCAGAACGGCCAAAAACACCTGAAAAAAAAACTCGACCCAGGTCCTGGAATGTGTGAATTTCTGGATATAGTGACAGGCTACAAAAAAAGAAGTCCCGCAAATCCCTCCTTTGACGCCTGTTAGAAAAATAATACGGGACCAGTCTATTCCGGCTTTTCGACAAGCATAGTATGGTACAAGAATGGTTTGAAACATCAGGTGCGCTGCAAAAGTTCCAGCTGCGACACCATTCAGCTCCCAACCACAGATTACGACAAACGTGATGGACAACAATAGGTTAACAATTGCTTCTAAAACCGTCATTTTTGCTGCAAACCCGATATGATCTGTTGCCGCAAGGATGCTTCGACTGAACGAGCCTAAAAGCAAGAGTAGTTTTGAACAGGAAAGTATTGCCATAACTTGTGCCGCTTTTACTACTGAACTGAGCGGGAAATTTCGAGGTTCATACATCCATAATCGAATAAAAGATTTTCCAAATGAAAAATATCCGATAAACAATAAAATACCCACAATAAGCGATAATTGGATCTGACGAATTAAAATATAATTGGCTTCGTTTTGTTTGTTTTGTGCCACTGCTTTTTGTAAGCCGGGGAAAAATGTATTATCAATCATTTTAGTGAAAGTTCCGGAATAATAGATGACCATGGCACCAATGCTGTATATTGCAACAGAATCAACGTTAATAAATGTACCCACTATTAATAAATCCGTCTGCCCGATTATCCTTACTGAAACAGCAATGAGAAATGCCCCTATTCCATAACTGTATAATTCTTTTACTCTCTCTTTCATTAAAATGAACGGGAAAATTTTTAAATTATTATGAATTTTACTGGCTAATAAGTAGTTCATTGCTAAACCAACGAGGTTGCTCAAAATGATTGCGGCAGTCAAGCCAACAAGGCCCATATCCAACTTGAGTGCCACAATGGTCCCAATGGTTCTGACAGTCAGTACGATTAAATCCGCCCCTCGGGCTACATCAAATCTTTCATAGGCAGTTAAAATACTAGAGAGAACCACTCCCGTTGCTGATATCCATATATTGAACGCCAGGATTGGGAGAAGGATTCGTAGCATACCGTGGTATTGAAATGGAACGGACGGAAAAAGATAGGGAAATCCTAAGCCAAGTAAAACACCTGCCAGCATTATAAATCCACTTAAGGTCGTGTATAGACCTAATCCGGTTCGGATGGTTTCGTCAACTTTGTCTTGTTGCCCTTTGCCAAGGTATAACATTATATAGCGCCCCGTACTGGCACGGACGCCAAGGTCTAAAATTCCCATATACCCAGTCAGCACAGTCAGTAACTGCCAGATACCATATTCCGTTACGCCCAGCGTGTGAACAATGAACGGAGACAAGAAAAACATGACTAACAGATTGGCACCAACACCAATCCAGTTTGCTGTTAAGTTTTTTAGAATGGACTTAGCACTGGACATTTTAGTTTCGGCTCGTATCCGGGACAACGAACAACGTCTCAATCATTTTCGACGGATAGTTTTCATAAAAATCGATTAATTAACTCTATCTTTGCCTGCCAAGTTTCTTTTGACATTGCTGATATACGGGTGGCCTGTTTTTCATCAAAATTTTCTGAATCCAGAAAATTAGATATGGCCTGTTCCATTGAATGTGGGGTGTCAGCCAGTTTTACGAGATGATCGTATTTTTTAACCTCCGGCATGGGGGTTGAAACCACCGGTAAGCCGGCAGACAGATACTCGCGCAGTTTGATGGGATTCACCGCATGGGTTAACTCATTAACCTTGAAGGGAATCAGTCCAAGATCCAGATGGCGGCAAAAGGCCGGCAGGTCTTGATATAGTTTGCGTCCCAGAAAATGCATGTTTTGGGTTTCTTTGTATTTGTTGAGATCTATACTGGAGTCGGCATCGCCGATCAGCACGAAGTGCCATTCCGGTCTTTTTTTTGCGATTTGCCAGAGTAGATCCACATCCACCCAGTCCCGGATCAGGCCAAAGAAGCCCAGGCGGGGGCGGGGGATATTTTTCAGCTCCTCCGGGCAGGCAAGGTTTTGGGTTACCGCACGGTTGAAGTGGTTAAAATCCACACCGTGGGTAACAAGGATGGTGTTGGGGTTCCAGCCTTTTTTCTTTTCCTGCAACACCATGGAGGTGGTGATAACCAGGTCTGATTTCCGGCAGAGCTCTTCTTCATCTTTTAGTACCTGAACCGTATCGTAGCCCGAAAAGGCGGCATGATCATCCACGCAATAATAGACCACTTTTTCTTCATTGAACTGATCCAGCGCATACGCAATGTCTGGGGTAAACGACCACACCTGAACAGGCCCTTTCCGAATTTTTTTGAGGGCGAGTCTGATCTGGAAAATCAGCAAAAACCGGTTAAGTGTCCTCGCAAATCGAGAACTTGGCAGCGGAATCACCAGCGGGGTCAGAACAAAAAGGTTTTTTCTGGGGTTTTTAAGCCCTTTGATGATCTCTATCAGCTTTTTTGCCATATACAATAGGTCGGAAGAACTGGTTGTCGGCATTCGGGATGCATGATAGTTGATCCACAGCACAGTATTTTGTTCCGCCAGCAGGAGCATGACATGGTGCTTGCTGGTGGGAGGGGCATCATATCCGCTGGCAAAGCAGAGAATGGTTTTTCCAGTTAGCATGGCGATGGTAGTCCTTTGATCAATTGGGTACAGGTTCCGCTGAGAGTAAAGCTTCCAGGTTCGCTATGTTGGTCTGCCAGTTATAGTTTTTAAGAATAAAATTCCGGGCGTTGTTACCCAGAGCAATCCCTTTTTCTCTGGTATTCAGCAGTTGGATAACTTTATCGGCAAAGTGTCTGGGATCATCGTCGACCAGTACATGTTCATCAGGTTCGCCCTTGATCCCTTCAAACGCTTTATGTGTAGTAACAACAGGACGGGCCATGGCCATGGCTTCCAAAACCTTGTTTTGGACACCGGCAGCAATACGCAAAGGAATGACACAGACATCAGCCCCCAGATAATAAGGCCGGATGTCGTCCACATAGCCGGTGACCCGGATGCCTTGTTGTTCTCCTAACGCTTTGACTTCAGGGCTCGGATTGTTGCCCACAATATAAAACAGAACATCCGGATGCGCTGTTTTGATCCGCGGTAAACTTTTTTTACAAAACCAGGAAACGCCTTCAACATTTGCGTAATAGTCCATGGCCCCTGTAAAAACCAGAACCTTCTGATCCTCTTTTTCCTTGACTGGAATGGGCTCAAATCCGGCATCCGGAGAGAAATAGTCATGATCCACTCCATTGGGAACAGCTGTCAGGTTTTGGGCTTTTTTATTCAGATTAATGAATATTTCAACTTCACGGGTTGAGACAAAGACAGAGTGGTGAAATAAACGGTTGATTTTTTTTTCGTATTCTAAAAGACGCTTGCTTTCAATTTCATAAACCAGATTCAGTGGAAAGCGGCTGTTGGCAGCATATTGATGCCATTTCTGGGAGTCTACATCACAAAAATCCATAATAAGGACGGGCCGTGTTAGGCTTGAGAATGCCTTGCCCGGGGTACTCATTTCATTGAGTGTCGGACACCGGAACAGGTATTCGGCCATGGGAGATGAAAAGCCAATAACCGCATCATAATCTTTTTGGGCCACCCATTGATCCAGGCAGGTCTGAAGTCTTTTGTTGTAAAAATACGAAACAGACAATGGTCTGGACGGGATTGCCAGGCCGGCCAGGCTGTTTAGCTTTGATTTCAAGATATTTAGGCCGAAAAGTTTCACCCGGTTACAATATTTTTCCAAGTTTCTTTTAAAGGCCAGATCTTTCGGATCATCTGCCAGCGCAAGTAAATCAATTTCATGGTTGCGACAAAGGTATCTGATTTCATTAAAGGTCCGGATTTTGTCCCCTTTGTTCGGCGGGTAGGGTACCCGGTGGGCCAGATACAGAACCTTCATAATGAGATGTACTTTCTGCCAATCAAACCCAGGGTTGTTGCTGCGGGTATCGGTAGATGCCTTATGAAAGACTCTGCAAATTCCCGACTTTTTGAAACGGAAGATCCGGAAATGGAGAGTTGACGATCCTGTTTAAACTCGGCCCAGTGAAGATATTCCGGACGCGCGCCCCATTGTTTTTTAAACCGAAACGTTCCCTCCCCGGGCGTGGATCTGCCAAAATCAAAGGTTGGATAACCATTGTCTGCAGCAAACTTTAAAAAAGTCCAGTAAAGCATCATGTTGGGATTGAGTTTATTGAACCTACGCAGGGAAGATGCCCATGGGATGGAGACGACCTTGGGGTGACACAGGATAATTCCGGCAGCGGCCGGCTCTCCGTTAGGTGTGTAAACAAGCGCAACATGTGCCCGGTTGCCATAGTATCTAAGAATGGCATGTATCCATTGTTTGCTGTGGACCGGAGATCCCAGGTCCCTCATATTTTCTGAGAATACCGAATAAAAATCAGGCAGCAAATTCAGTGATCCCAGTGTTGATGTCAATCCGTTTTTGTAGGCTTTTTTTACCTGGCTTCGAACTTTCGCCTTTAATCCCTCAAGAAACCGATCGGAACCATCGGGAAGATTGAGAAGCAGTCTTGCCTTTTGTTGATTTATCGTATTTCCCGAAGGCAGATCTGCAAACGGTTTGCTGGATCTTATGGATACCTTGGCAGACTGGGCTATCTCTAATGATTTTTTAAATAACGCGCGTTCAACTAACGTATCATCTGCTAAAGGTCCCCCTGCATCACAGTAGGGCAGGGATATCAGCTTTTTTTTTGAAAAAGGCAATTTGAAAATTACCAGTGGCAAAACGCCTTTTATTTTACAATTCTCCCTCGCCATGAGATAGCAAGCTTCGAAATGATAGGCTTTTTCAACAGCCTCTTTCCATGCAAACAGCTGATAAGCAATGCCGTTTTGATGCTTAAGAACATAATTATCCCAGGCCGATTTATCTGAAACCGTTGCGACACGTATTGTTAAGTGGGGTCGCATCAAGAAGCCAGAATTGTCTTTGTAATTCTTTCGGCCGCCTGACCGTCCCACAAATTTGGTCTTTTGCCAGTTTTCCAGTTGCCTGCCATAATTGTTTCAAAATTGGTCATTAATTTATTTTTTGAGACACCAACTAGTTCGTTGGTGCCCTGGGTCACCGTAATAGGTCTTTCCGTATTCTCCCTTAAAGTGAGACAGGGAATCCCGAGCGCGGTTGTCTCTTCCTGGAGTCCGCCGGAATCCGTCAGCGCAACTACGGAATCTTTCCATAGATTTAAAAATTCCATATATGACAACGGATCTGTAAGGGTAATGGTTTCAGGCAGTTTGATATCAAACGATTCAAGTTTTTTCCGTGTTCTTGGATGAATCGGGAATATTAAAGGAAGCGTTTTTGAAATCTCTGCCAGGGAATCAATGATTGACCCAAGAGAATTTTTATCATCAACATTTGAAGGTCGGTGGAGTGTTACAACACCATATCTGGTATGCTGCAGTTTATATTCGGTCGTTTTGAATGTCGCCGGAGACATTTTTTTCAGCTTTGATAGCTGATAGTACAAATTATCTATCATTACGTGGCCCACAAAGTGAACCGATGTATCCGGCTTCCCTTCTTTTTTGAGATTGACCATTCCCTGTTCTTCAGTGACAAAGAAGAGATCTGTAATAGAATCCGTGACCATGCGATTGATTTCTTCGGGCATGGCAAGATCAAAGCTGCGAAGACCGGCCTCAACATGGGCCACTTTGATATGCATTTTTTTGGCAACAATGGCGCAGGCCAGAGTTGAGTTCACATCTCCGACGACCAGAACGAGATCGGGCCGGTCCTTTTCGCAGATGGCTTCGAACTCAACCATTATTTTAGCGGTCTGTTGCGCATGTGTGCCTCCGCCGGCGCCCAGATGATAATCCGGATTTTTGATACCAAGCTCTTCGAAAAAGATATCGCTCATGTTCTGGTCATAATGCTGGCCTGTATGCAGAATCTTATATTGAATTTCAGTTGTCTTATCAAAAGCCCGGGCAATGGGTGCAATCTTCATAAAGTTAGGACGAGCCCCGGCAATCAGCATGATTTTAATCATTGGCTCCCCTTATAACCGCCAGAATGGAACGCCGGCTTTTTTGACTTCTTCGACATCCAGAATGCTTTTTACATCTATGATACCGCCCATGGGGTTCAATTTATCCGTGAGTTCTTTCAAGGGCTGCTTTTTGTACCAGGCATGGGGAACCGCCAGAATCAATGCACCTAAATTCGTCAGTGCCTCCCAGGATTTTAATTCGACATTGTAATATCGACTGGATTCTTCCGGATCAGCCTTGGGGTCATGAACCAAAACTTCACATCCGTATGATTCAAGTTCCCGGACGATGTCAATAACGCGGGTGTTTCTTAAGTCGGGGCAATCTTCTTTGAACGTTAGTCCCAGAACACCGACTTTGGTCCCTTTAACGGATTGAGAGGAGGCAATCATCATTTTAACTGCCTTTTCCACGACAAATTTACCCATGCCATCGTTGATTCTGCGACCGGCCAGAATGACTTCCGGATGGTAGCCTTCACTTTCTGCTTTAAATGTCAGATAGTAAGGGTCAACTCCGATACAATGGCCTCCCACAAGGCCGGGGAAAAATTTCAGGAAATTCCATTTAGACCCTGCGGCTTCAAGAACATTTTTTGTGTCAATACCAAGTCGGTCAAATATCAGGGCCAGTTCATTCATCAAAGCTATATTTAAATCACGCTGGGTGTTTTCAATGACTTTTGCAGCCTCAGCTTCTTTAATGGTGCATGTCCGGTGTACACCGGCTTCCACAATGGATTCATAGAGGGCCGCTACCGTTTCAAGGGTCTGCTCATCATCACCGGACACCACTTTTACAATTTTAGTGAGCGTATGCTCTTTATCCCCTGGATTGATTCTTTCCGGAGAGTATCCGACATGGAAATCTGTTTTCCAGGTCATACCCGACTCTTTTTCCAGGATCGGAACACAGATGTCCTCGGTTACGCCCGGATATACTGTGGACTCAAATACGACAACGCATCCTTTCTTCATTACTTTTCCCACGGTCCTTGATGCGCTTTCCACCGGGTAAAGGTCCGGCCGCCTTGCTTTATCTATGGGTGTTGGGACCGCCACCACAATTATATCCGCATCTGACATTAGCTTGGGATCTGTGGTCGGCGAAAAATAGATGGCGTTTTCAAATTCTGCTTTTGAGACTTCTCCGGTGGGATCTTTATGTGCCAGGCTATTATCCACAATAGATTGCTTTAAATCAAATCCAGTGGTCTTATATTTTGTGCCGAAATGTACGGCCAAAGGAAGGCCGACATAACCAAGACCGACAACGGCTATTTTTGTATCTTTTCCCAATCTAATTCATCCTTTTTAAATAAAATTTATTCAGATTATTGAATCTTTTTTCGCTTTTTGGGGGTATCGTCTGAACCAGGGTTCAGCTGTATTAGCTTAGTCTGATGCCGTCATTTCAAGATAGCGCCGACAAGTAACAAAATTGCAGTCAGCAAATGCGCTTATTATTTTGTGTAATTTGCCTTCTGTTTTGTTCAAGTTGATGTAATGCCGGAACTTGAATCCCCGGGATGCCTGGTGTACTCTTGGTTGGTCTGGATCAAATTCCCATGGATGGGCATAAAAAATAAAAGCATTGTTTTTTTTCAGGACAGTTTTTATGCCTTGCTTAAAAAATGAGTTGGGATACAGCCTGAAATATCCACCGCCGCCCAATGGTATGATTTTATTGTTTAAGCACAGGTTACTGACCGGCAGTTCGAAAAAATGGTGATCTATTTGATAACTTCCGTCGTTTTTTATCGCAGTTGACAGATCTATGGTGCCGTATCTGCCATGGCCGGAAAAAGAGTTATAACTGGAATCATACAGGTAGCCAGCCTGTTTGATTATTTTCAAAACATGATCATTGATAGCAAAACTTGGCGCCCGATATCCATTGATGGCTTGGCCTAATATATCTTCGAGCCGATTTTTGCTGCCTAAAAGGTCCTGGGCCAACTGATTTCTATCCAGATTTGTGCACAGATGGTGGTTGTCTCCGTGGGACGCGACTTCATGACCGCGGTCTCGGATCTGTCGGACCAAACCTGGCAACTTCCTGGCTATCCAACCAAGAACGAAAAAGGTGGCTTTAGGGCTGAATGAAAAGTTGTCCAAGAGATTCAAGATCAGATGGGTATTCTTTTCCACCCGCATTTCAAAAGAATTCCAGTTGGAAAAGTCAATATAAGACTTGAAATTTTCGACCTGGAACCAGTCTTCTACGTCAATTGTTAGAAGTATTGCGTGTTTTTTTTCCAATTTGCGCCAATAAAATATATAGAAGATAAACCAGAACAAGGGCTGTTCCAAAGACGATCAAGCCGGACATGTCATGAAGAAATCCATGGGCGGCTTCCGGCCCCACCCAGGCCGCCAGCATGCCGGTAATGGTCAGGCGTGCAACATTCGTGGCCACGGCAATGGGAATGGCTGATAAAAATATCACCCATTTTTTCCATTGGCTGACATGGGATAAATATGCAAACGCGCCGGTCAAGGCCAGCAGTGAGGTTAATGAGCGGATTCCGGAACAGGCATCCACAACTTCCAGGGACGTGTTGGCCAGGTGAAGTATATTGCCCTCCCTGAATACAGGAATCCCGACCATGCTGATCGTTTCCGAAGAAATCCCTGCGGCAAAAAGCTGAAGAGGAAAGGCAATTTTATTCCAGATAATGGCCGGGATGGGAATCATCATAATCAGGTAGCACAGCGGTCCGATGATCGCTTTGAGCATGGCAGTTCCGAAGCCGAAGGCTATGATGCCGGCCAGCGTAATGATCATTGAGGTTCTCATCAAAAAAAGCTCGGCACCAAGGTTACCGGCCATATATACCACCACGCCGAATACAATGATGAAAATGCCTGACATTGATGATTTACAAGGGATTTGGCGCAGATGATTCTGACGGTACCAGATCATATATCCGGCAACAAACGGGATAAGAAATCCATGGGAAAAATTGGGGTCATTAAACCAGTCCCCTATAAGATCCTTTAAGGTCGACCAGTACAACAAGGCAAATGCGGCGGCGATCAAAAAAGTTTGAGTAATTTGTTTTGATTTCATATGGTTAGTTGGGGATGAATTGGTTGAGAACCGGAAAAATTTCATCTGCAAATTGCGTTAACAGAATCTCCGCCTCTGTTTCATTTTTTATAACCGGTGCAATCAGGCGGACAAAGGAACCGTCCGTCCGGTTTTTCGTTATTGAGTCCACCACCAGCCAGATTTTCTGCATATATTCTGAACTGATAATCCTTCCCCGGGATTGGAACCAATAATATACCACCTGCTTTTGGCCATCTTTGTTCAGTAGAAGTCGTGCTATTTTTATTGTTTTGCCGCTCTTGGGCAAGTTGATCGGAATGGCGGAACTTTGGACGATATTCCAGCCGGCACCGGGCATGCAGTTTTTAGGCGAATGGATCAAATCTCCTTTGCTCTGGCTTTGATAAAATCCTACATAAAGATTTACGCCCTGTCCCCAGCCTTTGCTGAAATTGGCCATAATGTAGTCTTCAACACCAAGGATATTGAAAACTTGTTCATCCATTTGACTGGTCACCCCACGCCAAAGGCCGATTTTAAGGGGGAATTGACTGAAGGGCCGATTCGGTTTAATGCGCTCTGAGTGTGAAAACAGCGTTGTTAGACCGGCGGCTGAAATAAGGATAATGACAATAATGGCAGTATGTTTTGTCGACAATTTATTCTTTCAAGCAATTAATGATTAATCAAATATTAATTTTTCAATGGTCTTTCTGGATATAATATTATCCGGTCGGATTGGCCTTTCGGGAATAATACGAACAAAAACGGTTATGGTATTCTCTTGGTAATTCTCTCTTAAGGCCGCATCCGTCTTAAAATTTTTGTGGGTGGCATTGGCACTTACCTGTAACCATCTCATCGGTTTCCATGTCAGGCCGCCGCCAATTTCGAAGGTGTCGTCCTGGCGGTTTACGGTGTCCTTGAACTGCTGGATTTCGTAAGAACCAAAAAGTTGAGAGGACAGGCGTCTTGCCAGCATATAGTCCAAGTAACATCCAGCCTGGTAACTCATATTGTAACCTAAGCTGGCGGCCTCCTCACCTGATTCTTCATATGAACTGCTGGCGGAGATGTACAAAGATCCTTGGGGGCTGAAATTAAATACCTTATAAACATTAAGGTCCAAAAAAGGGTCTACTGAATCCCCATTGTCATTATCCCAGTCGTGAAAGAGAATACCGACACCTATTGATATGCCCGAGTCCTCTGTAATATCCCAGTCAATCCCCACGGAAGGATGATAAATGACGTGGTTTCCATCCTCTCTGTCTGAGATATAGTGGCGATATTTGGCATATCCGTCTAAATGCCGGGTAAACTTTCTGATATACCGGACATCGCCGGCGATTGTATTGTAATCATTCCCGGCATCCGTGTCGAACTTTTTGCTTTCATAGTCTAAATTGGTTTCAATGCCATCCTTCCGGGTCAGCCAGTAAGTCAGAAAGGTGCTGGGTTCAAATTTTTTATATGCATCGGCATCTGAATTTTTATAGCTGTCTGTTTCGTATATAAAATTTGCCCCCATTTTGTTCCGGCGACCGAATGTTTTGTGTATGGACGTCCTGGCTGTATGCATCTGGTGTTCTTTGTAATCACCGGTTCTGACCTGCTGGTCATAGCTGTTGGAATAGTCATAGGAAAGGGACGTTTCAATCGTTTTTGATAGTTGGCTGTCAATTGATGCACTTGCAGAATGTTCCCAGGACTCTCCGGTGGCGTTGCCGTCATGTCCGTCATAGCTGATATCTGCTTGAGCTAAGGTATGTTTTGTTACCTGATAGGCCGCAGACAAGCTTGCGTTCTGGTCCAGGCCGTCCCTGTCATTCTGGTTTTTATAGTCCGTGTACTCTGGATTGTATTCCAGATAAATTTTACTTTTTTTATTTAAAAATCCTAATGAAAATCCAAGTTCATAAGATGTAGTCCACTCTTCAAACGGGTCAGTTCCAGTTTCAAAAAAGTTGTCCGTATACTCCTCGGTTACAGTCAGGGTCGGTATCATCTGAGTAACCATTCTGGCCTGCGCGGGGGTGGTTGGTATTAGAAAGCAGGTTGCAGCAGCTAGAAAACATGCATGGGGAGTTATCATGGACAATAATTTCATGAGATTTCTCCTGCGTTGTTGAAAATGACGCATATTCAAGGAACAATAATGATGTCATCAGCCTTGAGCTGGATATCATTTCCGAGTTCTCCATCCGTAATATCGTCATAATCAATTTTTATCATCTGTTCCTTCCCGTTGACCCGGCGGTACAAGATGATTTCATCCTTGGATGCCCATTCCGTAAATCCTTTGGCCAGGGCAAAAGCCTGTACGACAGTCAGCTTTTTAATCAGTGGATATTCACCTACGCCTACTACCTCGCCAAGTATATAATATTTCTGGCTTCCCGGGTTTGCCAGGGTGACGGTAACCGTTGGGGCCTCTACAAATTCAGCCAGTCCGGTTTCAATTATTTTTTTTAATTCCATTGTAGTCCGGCCTTCGGCCTGGATGTCATCCAGTAGAGGAATAGTTATTTTTCCGTCATTTCGAACAAACACTTTTTCAAATGTCAAATCTTCTTCTTTCCATGTCGTTACTTGCAGAATATCTCCGATGCCTATTTTGTAATCGCTATCTTTAGATGCCTCGGCGTTGTCTGCCGCATTAACAGTTCCTGCCAGGTAACAATGCGCTGTAAAAACAATGAGAAAGGTACAAAAAAAAGATTTTATGAAATTAACTTTAAGCATAGCTCCGCCCCCTCGATTACATCGATTAATATCATGCTACATTAAGAATGAAACCCTGCCTGCGGGTTTCTATAGTTTATAGACTCTGCTTATCTTGCACCTTTGCCAAAAAGGACTGTTTTAACGGTTTTTAAAAGAATGACAATATCCAGGGCAAAGGACATATTTTTAATGTAAAAAAGATCATAGTTGAGTTTTTCTACAGCATCTTCAACGGTTGCGCCGTAATCGTAACAGACTTGGGCCCAACCCGTAAGACCAGGTTTCACATTGAACCGCTGGGCATAAAAAGGGATCTGTTCTTCAAGCTGATCCGTAAAAAATTTGCGTTCGGGCCTTGGTCCCACAAGGCTCATGGTTCCCATGAGAACCTCCCATAACTGGGGCAATTCATCTATCCTGTATTTTCTTATTACGCGTCCTACACGTGTTATTCGATTGTCGTTATCCCCGGCCCACACGGGGCCTGTTAATTTTTCAGCATCCTGTACCATAGAACGAAATTTATGCATCATATATTCTTTTTTGCCTCCGCCAACCCGATCCTGGGCAAAAAAAATCGGGCCTTTTGAATCCATTTTGATTAAGATAGCCACAATAAGAAGTAACGGTGAAAGAATGATTAACAGTATCGAAGACAAAATAATATCCTGCATCCGCTTGGTGCCAGCCTTAAGCCTTGATTTTTGGAACCCTTTGGAAAAAATTAGCCATGACGGCTCTATCTCCCGGACCAATACCTTTCCGGTTAGCAATTCATAAAAAGAACTGCCATTGATTATTTCAATGCCTTTAGTCCTGCACCGAATAAGCTCCTGAGTCGGAAATCGTCCTCTTTTTTCTTTAAGTGCCACAATAATTTTATTTATTTCATAGAATTCAGAAATCTCATAAAGTGTTTTATTTTTTTGATCTACCAACAAATTATCAGGCAGTTTATTCGTTTCTTGTTCTATGTCAGGCTCTTCCGGGATAACTGCACATACTGAATATCCGCAGTCTATGGTATGCGTGATTTTTTCATAAATATCCTTGGCTAATTTGCTGGAGCCGAGAACGATGATGCGCTGGTTAAAAATGCCTTTGTTAAGGATATGAAGGTAGCCTACCCGCCATAAAATAATAAAAACAATAAGAAAAAATATGCTTAGTATATAAATTTTCTGATCCAGAATTACCAAAGGAAAAAGAAAGTAGACTCCGGCCAGGAGGATAGAGGCAACACCTAACGATTGAAGCAGGCGAATGATGATCTCAGGTATCTGCGAAACAACATCAAAATCATAAAGGTCATTATAATACAAACATGTCTGCAAAATTGTTGTAATAAGTAATATCCTTAAAATCAGCATCAAATCAAACCAGTATGATGTTGAAAGGGTTAAAAGAGCTGTCGACAAAAGAAAACAGCTAAAAATTACGCAGCCTTCAATAAAAAAAAATAACATGTTTCTAACAGGGAAATATTGGCGCAAGATGCTGAGCATTTTTAAGGAACTCCAGTTCTAATCAACTCTGCTGATGATATCCGTATCCACGACCGATTTTGTTATATCCATATCCATATCCGATTTTTTTTCTTGAAAAATTCGTAACAACTCCCAACACTTTCTCCCGTCCATAAATATCCAGAATATCCGCAATCTCTTTGGTCCGTGTTTTTCCCTGGCGGACAACCAGAATTATGCCGTCCACAAACCGGGCAATTGCATTGGTTTCTGATGTGAGATAAGGTGGAGATGTATCAATAATTATATATCTGTCGTTGTAACGCAGTTTAACCTCATGGAGCAGGCGGCGCATCTGGTCTGAAGAAAGAAGCTCCGACGGATTTGAGGGGATTTGTCCTGCAGGCAGAAGGGTTAATTTATTTACAGACGCTTTTTTAAGAACAGAAGAAAGCGGAATTTTATTTGCTAAATAATCGCTCAAGCCCGGTTCTGTAATTCCATCATAGCCAAAAAATTTATGAATTGTTGGTGCTCTGAGATCGCAGTCCATGAGAAGAACATACTCATCAATACTCTGGGCCATACTGACGGCAAGATTAGCCGCCACAAAGGATTTTCCTTCATGGGGAGAGGCGCTTGTCACCATTATGGTTTTGGGTGGATTTCCTTTCTCTGGAAACAAAATGTTGTTTTTTAACAGTCGGAATTGCTCCGAAGCAAGTGAATGGGGGTTTGAAGCGGTAATAAGGACAGGGTTTGTTTCCTCTGTTCCGGTTTGCGCTATTACTTCTGACTGTTCAGATTCCTCTTTGACTGAATCTTGTTTCGGTGCAGCTTTTTTTTTCGGTATTGCATTGATGCTGGCTTTTTCAAGTGCCTTAAATATTTTTCCCAAAACCTTATATCTCCGGCATTTACAAATTGAGTGTTGTTTTTATAAAATCGATTGTCCGGTCAAGCCCTTTATGATTCAATATTGCAAAAAATGTCAGAAACACAGCAGCATAACCGCAACAACAGATGAATAATCCCCATTCAATTTTCTGCTTTTTTTTGCCGCCAGGTTTTTCCAGTGGGGGGATTGATGCCAAAATCGGAAGCCCTAACTCGGTTTCAATCTGATCATCTCGCTGAATAACAGAGAAGTTAAGCAACTCTTTTAGAAATAGAATGCCTCCGCCCAAACCAAGCCCCCCTGCTATGGATAATAAAAACATTAATTTGACATTGGGGGAGATGGGTTTTTCCGGTAGGCGGGCATAATCCAGAATCCGGAACTGTTCCCCTTTTTGTTTTTTTTCCATGTTGACGGATAATTCAGCTTCCAGCTTTCTGTCCAAAAGGGAGTTGTAGACTTCCTGGATATTGCCGTAGTCACGGGTTAAAGCCTGAATCTCAAGTTCTCGTTTAGGGGTGTCTTCAACGCGTTGCTGATACACTTTCATTTTTTCTTGAATTGCTGCTATTTCATCTTTAATCTTATTTGCTTCAGCAACAAGTTGACCTCGCTGTGCCCGCAACGGAGCTACTGGATCCCAACCCATGCCGGGCAGAAGATCCTCCTCCGGTTCGGCTGAGGCGTTGTCCTTTTTCTCTTTCTCCGCTGCTTTTTTTTCCTTTTCAGCTTCGATATTTTTTTTAAAATTTTCTATGATTTTTTTTAATTTTTTGACATCCGGATGCTTTTCCGTATATCTGAGCAATAGTGCGTCATATTGATCTTGCGCCGACTGGAGGCGGGAATCCTCCTCTGACGCGGAGTCATCAAAATCAAAATTCTGAAAATCATTTCCACCTCCACCAAAATCTTCTTTTTGGGCGGCCATGGATGAAATTTGAGAGTCCAGCTGGCTGATGGAATTATTAGTTTCCCTTAGCAGCAGCGCTTTATCGGTTGCCTCCTGTTGCATCCGGTCTAAGGTTCGCAAATTCGTATTTAATTCGTCTGGTAATCCGCCAAGGTACTTTGTCCGAAACTCTGCAAGGTTCTGTTCTTTTTCTTCAAGCCGTTTTTTTGTTTTATCCAATTCGGCGTCGAGAAATTCACTGGTGCCAATGGCCTGGGCTTCCCTGACTTTAAGGTTTTCATCCATAAAATACGACGCCAGGGTATTAGCGACCCGCATTACCCGCTGTGGCTCGCTACCGGTAAAAGAAATGGAGAAGGCCTCTGCGCCTTGTCTATCATGATCAATATTCACCTTTATCCGCTTTCTTAATCCGTCTATTTTATCTTCCTGGTACATACCGACACTATCTTCGTATAAACCGAATTGGTCAATGATCTGCTCAAGATTGCTGCGGCTTAGAACCTGCTGGGAGATGGTGCTGATACGTTCGCCGATAGTGGAAGACACAACAGATCTTATGTAGTTGGTGGGAACCCGTTGGGGTTGAACAAGGATGGATGTGCTGGCTTGATAGGATTTTTTAGCTGTTAATGTCATCCCGAGCCCCAATGTCAAAGAAATGCATAGGGGAACAATCAATAGCCAGCGTCCCCGGATAAGGGCGTCAATGATAAAGTCTGGTTTGATTTGAGTTGGAGATTGGAACGGATCTGCCATATTTATCCCTAAGTAAGGCTATGTTGCTTTTTAATATAAAAACAAATATCAATAATTATCCGGTTCAGTTTTTTTGTCAATGTCTTATTGTGCACAAAAAAAGTCTTTAACGACAGTTTAACAATAAAGTTGGTTTTGGAAATACCTTGTCACACCGATTAAGGTTATATAGTATAATAGATAAGTGTTCATCGTCAATCAATTAAGCGAGAGACATTACCACATTATGGACGAAAAGAATTATTACTTTTAACAAAAAGATTCCTTTCTTGGGGCGAAACCGGACTTCGTCCTGCGGAAGGTAAGCCTTTAAAAAAATAGCGTATTTGAATTATGAAATTCGAAAGTTTAAAGAGCCGGTGAACTGCATAAACGGTCTGATAAGTGTGCATCGCAACGCGTCGCATTACAAACCACAAAATCCGTACCATGAAAATAAAAGTCAAAATTGGCAAAAAGGAAAATAACATGTATGTAATTCATCGTTTATTTTTGATCGTCGTCATCTGTCTGTTTTCAATCGCCTCAGGGTGTTCCAATGAAAATGATTCCAAGGTTGATGCATACATAAAAAATGCCAGACAATTTATAGCCCAGAAAAAACCCCAGACAGCCATCATTGAATACCGCAATGCAATTGATATTGCCCCAAATAACGACGTTGCATTGTTTGAACTGGCTGAGGCATATGTATTGACCAGGCAAATTAATGCTGCTATCCGGTATTACAAATTGGCAGCAAAGGCTAATCCCCGAAATATTTTGTCCCTTCTCAGGCTGGCTCAGGTTTTTATGCAGACCGGTCAACTTCTGGAGGCCAGGGAACATATATCCAAAGCCCTGGAAATTAATCCGACTTCCATAGAGGCGCTTCATCTTCTGGCCGGTGTCCAGATAAAGGAACGAGATACGGCGTCCGCCGTTGAAACGCTCAATAAGGCCCTTTCCCTTGATAGTGGAGATGTAAAAACCTATGTGTCCCTGGCGCAATTGCATTTGAAAAATAACGATCTGGTAAAAGCTGAGCAGATCTACCTTGCTGCCATCAGTCATGACTCCGCATCCCGGGCTGCATATATGGGCCTGGTCCGTCTCTACGGATTGCAAAAAAAATGGGATAAGGCGGAAGACCTGTTGAAAAAAGTGGTGGAAACGCCGGGCAATACCCTTCGAAAGTATACGGATATTGCAAATCTTTACCAGGGACAAAAAAAGTTTGATTTGGCTGAGGAATATTTTCAAAAAGCGGTTTCGTCTAATGGAGATCGGGTGGAACCTTTAATCAATTTGGCTGAATTTTATGCCGGAAGACAACAGGAAGACAAGGCAATTGACACAATGGAGAAGGCCTTGGTCAAGCAACCGAAAAACCCTTTGATCCTTTGTGGCCTGTCCCAGATTTATCTGCGGTTTAATCGGGTGGCGGAGGCTGAAAAGAACGTTGCACAGGCCTTGGAAATTAATAGTGAGAATGAGGGGGCTCTTTTGCAGCAGGGGCGGGTGCTGATGGCCCAGAATAATTTCAAGGAAGCCTTAAATCGGTTTGATCAGGTGATTTCCATGAACCGGCTTAATGCTAAAGCCTATTATTACAGAGCTGCCTGCATTGGGCGACGGGGCGCAACGGATCGGCCGGAACAGGAAATTTTCAGGGCGGCTGCAGGTATGCTGGACAACCCCGAAGCGTTTGAAAAAGATCAGATCAAAGGCAACCTTCTGGCCGCGATCACTGTTGATCCCTCTCTTCTGGATGCCAGGATCAAGCTTTTGGAAATCTATATTCTTGAGAAAAATTTAACCAAAGCAAAAGAGCAGATGCAGGAAATTTTCAAACTGTCTGCGCCTAATATCCGGATCATGACACTTTTGTCCGGTGTTCATTTGCTGGAAGGGGATACCCAGGGTGCACAAAAGATTCTTGAAAACATAATTGAAAACAGGCCCGGATACCTGCCTGCATATATTCGCCTGGGCATGCTGTATAACTCACAGGGAGATCCGGGCAAAGCTCTGGATTATTTAAAAAAAGCATACGATATGAATCCTGGTCAAATAGGGATCGTAACAATGATGGTCAACATTTATATGGGTAGGGGCGAAAACAACAAGGCTCTGAAACTGGCAGAAACCTATGCTGAAAAACTATTTCCAGAGAAAAAAGCCTTTTTTGATAATCTTAAGGGGGAAATTTACCTGGCAAACCGGGATACTGACACCGCCTTTGATTTTTTTGAGAAAGCCGCCCGGCAGGAACCCCGGTTTGTTCAGCCAAGAATGCACATGGCCAAACTGCTGACTGGTCAAAAAAAGTTAAATAAAGCCCTTGAACAGTACAAGCAGATCGAATCCGTGAATCCCGCACATGTTCCGACGCTTATTTCCATGGGCGTTATATATGACACTCTTGGCAATGTCAGTAAGGCCGAAGAATATTATAGAAAAGTACTTGACCTGAACCCCAAACATGTGGACGCCGCCAATAATCTGGCCTTTATTTTGTCCGAGCGTAAAGAAGCTGTTGACGAAGCCTTTGAGTATGCGTCAATCGCAAGGGAAAAAGATCCGAAAAATCCCAATGTGCTGGACACTATGGGATGGGTTTTTTACCAAAAAGGTAATTATCTGAACGCCCTTTCCGAGCTTGAAGAAAGTCTGAAAATAAAACCGGACAGCGCTCTTGCCTGTTTTCATTACGGCATGGCCCTGTACCGAACCAAGGCGTTTGAAAAGGCCCGACAGTACTTTAAAAAAGCCCTGGATATTGATCCGAAATTCAAGGATGCTGAAACAGCCAGGCAGATGCTGAATTAGGCAGTAAAGGAATTCAGTATAAAAAAATAGACACGACTATCACTTTTTTTTCATAATGTTGGGTATAAAAATTCTGATTTAAACAATGCTTTTTTTAAGTTGCGGGCTATGACTCCATAATGGAAAAATAGTGAGACCACCATGGATATGGTTTTTGAGGTGAATTTTTATATTTTATATTATGATGGCATCCATGTTGCAGATATCGTAGTGAAAATATAATTATTATCAAGGATAATGGAGAAAATGAAAAAAAATTTTAAAATATTCATTCCAATTGTACTTTTAGCTTTTTCCTTTTTGCCTGTGGCGTATTCGGCTCCGAATATTGATGGCGTCATGTCCTATACTGATGCTGATGACTGGGGGGGGGGGAGTGTAACAAGAACCAGTAAATTTAGAGCTGGGGCAGAGTGGGTGTATACTTGGGACGGTTGGCAGGAATATGCTGGTACAAGCCTTGCTAATGTTGTCGTAGAGGAAGGGGCTGTTGCTGCGGGGGACCCAAACGTTTATGATGTTGAAGAATTGGGTGTATATATAGAGGACAAGTATCTTTATATCGGATTACAGACTCAGTATAATATCTCTACACCTGCTGGGACTTCTGGTGTAGTAAATGCAGGAGATTTTATATTTACCTTCGGTGATAGCGACGATACTACATTTAGCGACTACAATGACGGAAATTACGCATTTGCCTTTGATTTTACTATTGATTCTAACGGAGTTGTTGATATTACCTATCTATCTGGCGATATGACCGGTACCGGCGTCGGTTCATCTGTAAATAACTATGGAACGGACTGGGGAATTGCATCTGCCTCTATCGACACCAGTGTTACCGGCACTGAGATCGAATTTACTTATGGGTATTCAGACCATGATGCAGATTCTAAAGACAACTGTTACTCTGACGGTAAATATACCCTGGAGTTGGCCATTAATCTTGACTCATTGTCTGACGAGCTGAGCACCCTTTTGAGTAATCCTGGTGATCATGATTCCCTCTCCATGTACTGGCAACCGTCCTGTGGAAATGATTTTCTGGCTGCAAAAACTGATTTTGATTATACCCCTCCCTCAGGAGGGGCAAGTCCAACACCTGAGCCCGCAACTATGCTGCTGTTCGGAATGGGATTGCTGTGTGCCAGCGCATGGAGAAGACGGAGAAGTCGTTCAGAAAAATTTGATTAACACACACAAGGGGTGTGGATTCATAATCAGTGAACAATGGACGTAGGTTTATAGTTCCGGTCAAATAGCCGCCGCAAGATAATACCAAGACATGATGGCTCCTGTTTTTAAACAGGAGCAGGCAATTTGACCGGAACTATTGTATTTTGTGCGAAACTCAGCAAAAAGGTTATGGGGTATTAATTTTTACCCGATACAAAGGATCCCCCACAAGTACTTGTTTCCAGGATAGATACGGCAGGCTGATCAGGTAGGCTTCGGCCAGGGTCAGTTTGCCCTTGGTAAGAAAATCAAAGAATATTTCCGGCATAGGAAAAGACTGGACGTAGGGCTCTCCCACAGGGCCGATTGTTGCTGCGATGCCTTTGTCCAGCATTCTTTTGCACCAGACATTGCTGTTTTGATTTCTGAGCGTAGAACATTCCGAACTTGCAATATGAAATCCTACAGATCCTTTTTCCCAAGTGAACGAATCAACATAGTTGGCCAGACGGTACCACCCACAGTACAGGGCTGCATTGGGGCAATCTCCGGGCTGAAATAAATCCTGTTTATCATCCAGCACCACTTTTATCCCTTCTTTTTTTAGACGGCCTGCGGCTTCATGAATGGATTTATCATATAGCCCATACCCGGCAACTTGTTTTTGACCGGGATCTTTCCATCTAGCATCGAAGTAGGCGGTGCCTGACAACCCCTTTGTTTCAGCTTCAATACTGTCATTTACGATTCGTTTGACAATGCTTGGGTCAGGCCCGTCCAGGCGGCTGACCATGATTACTTCAGATCTATCAATGGCCGATTTCTGGGAGCGCCACGGCAGGAAAAAGGGGTTGGGCAGCCAGAAGTTGATCTTGTATGTCTCTTTTTTGACAAGCATTAGCTCCGAGTCAAGGGATGCGGTTTTGTCCGTGGATGTTTTGAATTGTTTGATCTGGTTATTTTTTTGGTTCAGCGTTTTTTTTTGATCTTCAGTTAACTGCCCGTTTTTTTCTTTCAGCGCTTCAATCTTTTTTTTTTGCTCAGTTAACTGATCCATCCGAGCCTGCTCATCTTTTGTCATCCCTGGTGACGCAATTCTTAAGGGAAGTCCATATATGGTTACAACGGCGTTGATCTTTAGATTTTTTGCCAAGGCTCGGCGGACCGGGGGGACGATTTTTTTTAAGTAAGTTTCCCGTGAACATGTCTCTTTATCCGTGACAAAGACCTGCAGCAGGTTTTCTTTTGGGATTTTTCGCTTCTCCATGTACCAGGTGGCAAGTCCAACGCTGTTGGCGGCATTGCGGTTGGCAACAACAAGTACTTCATCCGGAGATAAAGCCAATGCCGGTAAGCCGGAAAAACTTAATAGGGCACATGAGGTTACAAGTATAACAATAAAAAAACGCATTATATCTTTCCTGGCTTGTTCAAATGGTTCATATACCAGAGGGATGCCATATCAAGGCCCTCCTCAACCGAGTATTGCGGGCTGTAGCCCAAAAGATTTTGGGCTTTGGATATATCTGCCAGGGAATGGCGAACATCTCCCGGCCTGAATTCCCTGTAATCTGCCGTTATCCCGGCTCGGTTCGGCAGGGTTTTGGCCACCCGGTCACGGATCAATGAAAAGAGTTGATTTAATGTGGTACGCTGTCCAAATGCGACATTGTATACCTGATCGGCGGCATCATCATTGGCCGTTGCAGCCAGCAGATTGGCCTGGACGCAATTATCAATGAAACAAAAATCCCGGCTGGTTTCTCCGTCGCCATTTATATAAACCTTATTTTTACGGATCAATGCTCCAAACCACAAAGGGATCACGGCTGCATAGGCTCCGTTAGGGTCCTGGCGGCGGCCGAATACATTGAAATACCGCAACCCGATACTTTTAAATCCGTAGGTTGAGGCAAACACCCGGGCGTAAAGTTCATTGACCAGCTTTGTTACGGCATATGGAGAAAGCGGATTGCCGATATTTTCTTCTTGTTTGGGAAGTGTTGGGTGGTCCCCATAGGTGGAACTTGAAGCCGCATATACAAATCGCTTTACGTTTGCATCCCGGGCTGCGGTCAGCATATTTAAAAATCCTGTGATGTTATTTTCATTGGTGGTCAAGGGGTCGGCAACGGAGCGGGGAACAGAACCCAAAGCAGCCTGGTGAAGTACATAATCCTGGCCTTTGCAAACAGCTTGGCAAGTGTCGGCATTGGTGATATCCCCTTCAACAAAGGAGAATTTCTGCCATGCTTCGGGATTTACCGCCTCTTTGACCTGATCTAAATTATGCTGAAATCCTGTGGAAAAATTGTCCAGGCCGGTCACTGTTTGCCCAAGATTAAGCAAAGTTTCCAGGAGATTGGAGCCGATAAACCCGGCACATCCGGTGATGAGCCAGGATTTTGGATTGTTTTTTAATTCTTGCTGGATTGATGTGAACCGCATATGTGTCCTTGGTGTTTAATGTATAGAGAATGTAACAACCTGCTTCTGATTTACCACAACTCCCAGTGCCCGAAGTAATAGACGTAAAGTGCCAATCCGATGTTGGTTGTCCCGTGGGCAACAATGCAGGAAATCAGATCCTTTCTTAATATCCACAAAAGGGCCATGAGCAGTCCGTAAGCAATGGCAGCTGGCCATTCGCCAACCAGATGGCCGGCCGCAAAAATAACAGTTGAAATCACAATGGCGTAACCGGTCCATTGTCCGGGTGCTACATCAAAAATACTGCGCTCGTCCAGGGCCAAAGAAAACGCATGTGGCGTTTTTTGCCTGCGCAAGAGATCCCACTGCAGTGCAACTCGAAAGACAAAACCGCGCATGAACAGCTCTTCAAAGACCGGTACCACAAAACCGGCCGTTAAAAGCCTTAGGATGAATCCAAGATCAGACCACGGCACACCATCTTCCGGGGTTGTAAACGGCGCATATAATCCGCACCATACCACCAGCCCAATGAGCCCGAAGATGATTCCCCACAAACAGGAGGCCCATTTATTCTTAGGCCCAGTTAAAGGAACGTACCACTTCCAGGCCCAGATCAAAAGCCCGGGCACAATGACCAGCTTGATTATGTATAGGATTTCTTCAGGCAGCTTATCATGAAGAACAGACGAAAGTGCCACATACGCAAAATACGGTGCTGCATAGGGTATCAGCAGGTCCATATTTTTCCATTTTCTACTCACGGATATTCCTTTTTTATGTTAATTAATCACTTCTATTTCAACTCTGCGGTTCATCATGCGTCCCCATACCGTATCATTGCTTTCAATAGGGTCTTGGCTGCCTCGGCCCTGGATTCTCATCTGGTAGTTTTTGACTCCTATCCCTAGGAGAAAGCTTTTGACAATATTGGCCCGGAATTCGGATAGTTTAACATTATACGTACCATTCTCCATGGCGTCGGTATATCCGGTAATTAAAATTTTTGAATTTTGATGCGCAATCAGGGATTTTGAAAGTGCTTCAAGTTTTTTCAGGTCTTTTTCAATGATGGCGTCACCGTCATATTTAAACCGGACTGTAATTTTTTCTTCTGGAAGTGGGGGAGGAAGATTTTTCTGCCCTGATGCTATATTCGTTTCCGGCGGTTTGATGGCAAACATCAGTTCGCCTGGATTTTGAGCGCGTCCCTGAACCTTTTTTTCAGCGTAAGTCTCACTATTGGAGGGGTTATCTGTTTCCGGGGGGGGGGGATTTTGAACACCAAGCCGATTCCCCGGCTGAATGGTTTGCCCCGTGTTTTGCCCTATTGGTATATTCTGACTTTGATTAAAAGATTGTTTTACCTGGGAAAGCGTGGCGATGAAATGGTCCGGAAACATAAAGTACCAGGCGAAAAGAAAAAAGCATATTAAAATGACCAGTTTGTCCCATGAAAATAGTTTGTTTTCCGGTTGTTGAACCGGTGGAGCTGGAAAGTTCGGATGCTGCACAGTTGAATTGGGCACAACCGTTTTAGACGGCGACTCTTTTGGGGCATTGTTTTTGTTTGAAGAGTAAGCCCTTGGTTCAAACATTGCATTTAAGTCTCGATTATCGACATGGGCCGGAATTTTCAGTTCCTTTGCGCATTCCTTTACAATAGTTGCATCAATGAGCCGCTGTTCTTTTACAAATCCGGACAACATGGCATGATCGCATAAAATATTTATGCGTCTTGGGAATCCCCCTGAATATAGAAAAATTTCCTGGATCGCATCCCAATCAAACAGCCGCTCCTGGGTGCCTGCTACCTTGAGCCGATGGCAGATATATGCATCTACCTCTTCCGGGGTCAAGGGCTCCAGGTTGAAGTTGAGGGTCATTCGCTGGAGAACCGCCCGGTTTTGTGGCTGGTTTAAGATTTCGTTGAATTCGTTTTGCCCTATGAAAAAAATATTGATCAGCTTTGCATCGGGCTTTTCAATATTGGACAGCAGGCGTATCTCTTCAAGCATTTCCTGGGTCAGCAGCTGGGCTTCGTCAATGATCAACAGCACCTTTTTATTTTTTTCACTGGCGCTGAGTAAAAATTTTTTGAAATGAGCAAGAAATGCACCCTTGGAGGTAAACTCTTTGTCTATGCCGAAAGATGAGGCGATATAATTGAAAAAATCAAGTTTAATCAGGCTTGGATCCGGCACGGATGTGTAGATGATGTCCTGTTCCAGGCTCTGGATTAATGCATTGATCAGGGAGGTTTTTCCGGTGCCCACATCCCCGGTTAATAGCAGAAATCCCTTGTTGTCGAGAATGCCGTATTTAAGGGTGGCAAGGGCTTCCTGGTGTTTTTCCCCGAACCACATGAATGCGGGATCACAGCTGATCTTAAAGGGGGATAACTTGAGATTGTAGAATTCATTGTACATTTATAAATTATGGAGATATTCCATATCCCTGGTTTGGGTCTGTTTGGTTCCGATTACCACCACCTCGATTTTGTTGGGCGTATTCATGAAATAAAGCCTGCCGTTATATGCAAACAATACTTCAAAACTGGTGGATTTATTCTTCTTCCCTGAAAACACCTTGCGTTTCACAATTACCGATCCCGGGTCCCGATCCAGCTGGTGAATTGTCTCTTCGGCCTTAATCTGCTGCTCTTCGGTCAGGTTGATGAACCCGTCTATGGCTTTTCTGCTCATTTCAAGGTTTTTGTACAAAGCTTTGAAACGTTTGGAAATAAAATTATACTCAACCCGTTTGGATTTGCCCGCGCTTTTCCTGCGTTCATACTTTTCAAGGTTTGATTTGAGTTCATTTATTTCAACGTCCCGCCGCTCTTTTAGTTTAATATAGGTGTTAAGCTGCTCTTCCAGGCCGATGATTTCGTTGAACATTTCGTCTTCATTGGTCTTGGCTTTTTTTTGTTCTGAATGGTATTTTTCATCCAATTGTTTTATGTTTTTAAATAGTTCTACCCGTTCCCGCTTCAGGTCTTCTTCCAGCTGCTCCTGGCGCATCTCATTTTTTTTCAAATCCTGTTTCAAATCCTGGATCAAGGCATTTTTAGCATCCCTTTCTCGTTTTGCCTGTTTGCTGCCCCGCCTGTAAAAAACAAAAAAGATTAAAATTGAAATACCGGAGTAGAAAGCAAAGATAAGGTTCGCAAGGAAAGACCCATGATCCAGATGCAGGACGGCATGGATCTTGAGTCCGGAATTAAGGATCTCAAAGTTTTTATCGGCAACTGCCTGGGTATCGTAATATCCCAGGGAATCTTCCTGGAATTCATCTGTTCCCACATAAGTTGGATATATAATTTTTCCCCGGCCATCTGTTACTTGCACCTCTATGTCAAGTCTAACCAGCCGGATCAGGTTGTCTTGATTTAAAATAGCCTGGATATTTTTAGCAATCCGGTCTTCAATATGGACAGATCCGTTTAGGAGATCGCTGGAATTTCCAATGAACTCATTTTCTATTTTTAACCGGTATTTTTTTTCCAGATAATCATGGCAGCCGGCAAGGGTAATCGTATATAAAACCGGGGTGATGACCAGGCAGAATATAACAACTTTAAAGGAAAAATATTTCATAACGTCAAAATAAACTGCCTTGCTGCATCAGATAAGGATCAATGGTCAGCCGAAGGAATGGTTATATCGTAGTAGCCGCCTTGGCCATCCGCCTTGTTAAACTCTACGTCGGCACCCAAACTGTTTTTTATGCGAAAAAAGTCAGGTCCTAAATCGGACGGGTTTGAGACCGATTCAGAGTCCCGGTAAATGATGCACAGGTGATCCTGGACAAGAGATGCATTTATGTAAATGAGGGGCTTTGAATTGGCGGTCAGGGAACTTAGAATTAATTTTTCAAACAAAGAGAAAACCGGATCAAAATCGCAAAGAAACGGATTTTCATCGGACTTATCAAAGGAAAAGTGCAGCCGTTCATCCTTGAAGCGTTTTTCAAGTTGCTTGAACAGATGTCGAATATCAAGTATGTCGGGTTGAAACACTTTTCTGGTTTCACCATAAAGCGCCTCAATCATATCTGATTCAAAACTCTGAAGTTTGGCGCTTAGTGCATCCGGTATGATCATAATGTCTGTGTTTTTTTTATCCAGAGAGCCCACAGTCAAAATACCCTGCAGCTCTTTTATCCAGATTCCGTTTTTAAATATTTCGGTTTCTTTATTGGTGCCCATATTTTTCTCCGTCCATTTATTGATTAAGTTTATGTAAGGATTCAAATCTGGAAACGATTGGTTAAGAGTACCTTCATAGCTCGAAAATCGCAAGGGCTTTTGCCTGTTATTCGGGGGATATCTGTTGGGGAAAATGGAAAACGGCATGTTGTTTACGGCAATGGACCAGTAATTGTTTGAAACAGCAATGTCGGGCCAGCAGGACGTCTGAATCGGGAAGGAATGAGAAAAAGGCCTGACTGCCTATGATAATGAGTTTTTTTCTGGCCCGGGTCATGGCCACATTGAGGCGGTTTGGGCTGTTTAAAAATTCGTTGGTCATGTGATCCGGGTCCGAGGCGGTTAGCCCAAAGAGAATGACGTCCCGCTCGGTACCCTGGATTCGTTCTACTGTGTCCACAAGAAGGAGACAGGCAGGGTCGTGATGGTCTGCCAAGATTGTTTCCAGCCGTTGGCGGATGGCGTTGTTCTGTGCCCGGTGGGGGGTGATGATTGCCATTTGGTCCGGGGAGAGGCCGTGGCCAAGGAGCAGACGGCGGGCCAGTGCCGCCATGAGATCGGCTTCCATATCCGATTGCTGGGCACAGCCCTGATGATCAGTTAAAACAAGCGTAACAGGCTGTTCCGGATTCAGAATGTCGCTGAGTATTGGGTCGTCCGCTTTTTGAGTGTATATTTCGTCCGGGGCATCCAGGCAAAGCCGTACGTTTTCCACTGAAGGGGCGGGGTGAAGTCGGCTGTGGTACCAGGTTTTGGATGGAAATTCACAGATTTCTTTGTTCATCCGGTAGGTGGTGTCCAGTGTGGCCTGACACGCTTCAGGATACAAGGCCTGGATGTTTTCAAGAATGGAGTTGTTCAATTGCAGTCCAGTTTCTTTGTCATCCGGATCCTGTGGATTATAATAGCCCATGACAATGGGCGAAAGCTGGTGGACATCGCCCAGAAACAAGAAGTTTCCTCTGGCGTAGGCGAGGCTGAGCAGGGCCTGGGGCACCGTAACCTGGGAGGCCTCATCGAAAATCATCCAGTCAAGGGCCAGGGGAAAGCCCTTGTCTTTGCTGTTGAACAGAGAATAAAATCCGTATCCGGTGGCGCCTAAAATCAGCCAGGACCGGGTCGGTAGATTCCGAGCATCTTTTGTATATTCTACCTTCATGGCGGCATTGGGCGCGGGTGTCTTGGATTCCGGGGTGTTGTCCTCCCCCCATTTCACGCAATGGCCCGGAAAACCATCCGGGAGGTATTGATCCGCCAACTGGACCACTTTTTTCAAGACCGTGTCAATGGCCTGGTGGGTCAGGGCACTGATGCCGATGCGCAGGGGCCTCCCGGCTTCATGGGCTTCAAGGATCAGGGCGATGATGATCCAGCCGAGCAGGTGGGTTTTTCCCGTGCCCGGCGGGCCCTGGATCATGGCGGTGCGCTGTTGGAATGGGAGTTTTAGAGCCTGTTGCTGGGAGAGGTTGAGGCCGTGATGATCCCGGGTCAGCCATTCTTCCACCCAGGCTGTTGATGCCGGGGGCTGCCTTTCCATGGCAGTTCCTGCCAGAAGTTGCTGTAGATGGAGATATTTGCTGTTGGAAAATAGGGTCTGGGCCGCGTGAAGCAGTTTTTCCCGGTTCCAGTCATCCATATCTTCTTCAAGGGAGTAGAACAATGATTTATTAAGCGTCTTTCTGCCGGATCGGGAAATTAGCCCGATGCTGCCTGCGCCCATATCATATTCGGCCATGATCACGGGAAAGCCGTTCTGCAGATCCGTCATGCCATGGGGAACAAGTTTGAGAAAATCCCCCCGGCGGAATTTGGCCGGCAGGGTTTGGTCTGTGGGGGTAAAAATATTAATAAATCGGCCGGTGTTGTCCAAACGGGTTTGCTGGAATTTCAGGTATCCCAGGGATCTGAACCGCAGCATCCGCTCTTCTAAGGGCTGTTCCTGGAGCATCATGATATTTGCCGATTTCAGGCGGTGTTCTTCCTGGATAAACGTCGAATAAGGCAATGCTTTTTCATTTCCATTGCTGCTTGACGGCCACTCCTTGATCCATTGGCTGTCCAGTTGAGATACTGCGCACTGATACAGTTCTACCATAAGAGCAAGGCGTTTTTGTAACTCGGCTGCAGCCTGACCTATATCACTGATGAATCCGTTGTCGTAGTGAAACAGGGACGGTGGTGGTGTGATTGAGGTTCGGCAATTAAAAATGCGGCCCAGTGTAAAAAGGGACGCTGCGCCCGGTGCAGGCATATAAAAATGGGCGGTCAAGATCTGTTGTATATCTGTCCAGGGGGAGGGCTGGGTTTGGCTGAAAAATTGCACCGATGGTCCGGGTGCCTCCTTAAGCCATTGATCCAAAGTCGCGGGTGTCTGGGAACCAAAATGGAAGAGATGCGGCCCCTGGCCGGCATGGATACTTTGTTCCCATAACTGCTTAAATTCACGTAAAAAAGTTTTTTGGACTGCCTGACGTTCGCTTTTTGTCTCCATGATCCAGACATGTGATTTAATCATTGTTTGGCCGTCTGCATCCAGAATATGCCATCCCAGGACCCGGGGCCGGCCGTCCAGAAGATTTTTTTCCAGGTGGATGAAAATGCGCCTGGACAAATTGGCCGGGAAACCGTGGGTCTTTTGGGTGTGGCAGCGGATGTGGCCCTTTACAAAGGCTTCACACCATCCAATGAGTTTTTTCTGCTGCCCAGGAGAGAGGGGATGGGGCTCTTTTTCAAAGGCACCGGGGAGCTGTTCAAATGTGTCGCAGCTCAATTGCTGGAGAGCCGCCAGTTCGCCGCTGGTTAATTTGGGCAGCAAGCGGATATCTTCATGGGCCACGGCCTGGTGGTAGCAGCCGGAAAATCCCGAGCAGCTGGTGCACAGGCTTTGAAGCCTGTACGCAGCATGGGCGGGCAGGCCGGAAAGCACATGACCAAGGTGAGTCAGAAGGGTAGGCAGGGTTGCAAGGTATGGGGTTAAATTGAATTCATGGATCTGGTATGGATCTGTTTTTTCAGCGTTGTCCAAAAGCGGTGGGGTAATAATGAACCCTTTGCCGGAGACACGGGCAGGCAGCTTGTACTGAGCTATAAGCTGTTTTAATGCCATGGCATAAAAGGCCACCTGCCATTTATGGTGGTAGCCGGGTCTGCGGCTGCGTTTGATGTCCCCGGCTTCAATGATTGCCTGTTCGCCTTTGCCGACGGAAAGTTTTAAAAGATCCGGGATGCCGATTCCTGTGATGTGAGAAAAATTAGGTACTGGTCCATCTGTTTTGAGATAGCACTGGGACAACCAGAATTGCCTGTTTTCTTCTGGATTAATAAGGAGTTGAGCGATAGTTTTTTTTATCAGCTTAAGGGAAGGGACCCACCGGGGCTCGCCGGTTCTTGCCGGTTCGGGAACCGCCAGGCTGTTCCCCTGTTGTTCAAGGGCAGACAGCACAGTCTGCTCATGTTGGAGTCCCTGTTCCCGCGCAAGGACCATGATATCATTCTGTTCTTTTACTGGATATGCAAGTCCAAGGTAGGATAGACAGAACCTGCGGTCACATTGGCCGTAAAAAAGATAATCACTGACCATGGTGGCGGTTAGAGCGCGGGGGATGGTCTGGTCTGGGCTAAGGCAGGGACGTTGCCAGACGGGGGCGACAAAGGGTGAATTTTCCGGCATCTTTGCTGTTTGTCTTTCATGGGCCAGTAGGTCGGTTCCGGCTTTCATTTCAAATAGAGATGCTTTATCGGCTTCCCCATCCATGGGCAATGGTGCGGACAGATTCTCCATATCTCCGGAAATAATATCCGAACCCAATTCAAGATACCGGGCAAAGGTATCTGCCACCCGTTGATCAAAGAGGAAATCCGCCACCTCTTGGACCATCTGTTTTTTGGGCAGGGTGCGCCAGAAAATACTCAAGGGAATCAGGCTGCGCAGCACCCTGAAATGGGTGGAGACCCAGGTGTGGAAGGCCTGCTTTTTTATGGGCAGGTTCAGTTTTTGAAAGTCAATCCAGCGGTCGCATTCTACCCCGATTTCACTGAAGGCCACGGCCAGGTCCTTATCCTGGAAATGGTCCCGGACAACCCATTCCAGTACCAGGTTGCCGGCGGATCCCAGAAAGGTGCAAAAGTGGAACCGTGCCCGGGTCCCCGGGATCACCTCAATGCCGCAGGCCAACTTCACCCGGTGTTCAAAATATGAAAGTTCACTGTTGAATAATTTTCGGGTCCGGGCCATAAGGCCGCTGTGTTCGGGAAGGGAACCACTGGCCAGGATACCTCCCATGGCCTGGGCCGTTTCCCAGGAGACATGTGCTCCCAGCCCCACCCAGACCAGAGCCTTATCATCCTTTCCCATGGCCGGCCGGGCCGTGACCTTACCGGGATCACCCTCGTCAATTTTCAGGATTTTAAGGCGCCGGCCCGAAAGATAGACCCGGTCCCCCACATCCATCTGGTCCACAATGGATTGGGGGATGTCAGCAATGGACTCTCTGTCCACTTCAAGGATGTATTCCTTTTCTGTTTCCGGAAAGTTCCCCCAGATTTTGTAATTCATAACGTAATTCCGGTACTGCCATCCACCCCGGATCAGGCCGGGCCGCCGGGTTCGTCTCAGCCAGCCTTTTTTTTCAAGGGATTTGAAAATATCCGGCAGCATTTCTTTACGGTCCGGAAACAGATCCTTCATGGCGTTGAGAGAAATTTGCTTTTTTTCGTAGAGGCAGGAGATGATCTGCTGGCTCAGCACACTGGGCAGATTTTTGGGGGTAGATACCTCAATTTTTCCCTGGCGGCCCAGTTCCAGCAGGGCAAGAAAGCGTATTACCTGTGTACCGGCAGACTCCCCGGCGGTGATGCCCCAGAAATTGATGGACTGCCCCCGGCGGTTGGCCCGGCCGATGCGCTGGAGAAAGGTCGACACCGAGCCCGGGGGCTGGTAGAGAATCACCGCATCCACATCCCCCACATCAATGCCCAGCTCCAGGGTGGCGGTGGCAATGCACAGGGCATGGGGATTTTTCCGGAACCGGTTTTCCGCTTTTTTCCTCTCCTTTGCTTTGAGGTTGGAGTAGTGTAACTCGGTGACATGTTGGAATACCCCGTTGCGCCGGACAATGCCCGACAGCCGGTCGCAGGAAGAACGGCTGTTGCAGAAAACAAGAATTTTTCGATACGACCATTCCCGGTAAAGATCATTGAGCAGGGCGGGCAGCTCGGTATCCTCGTCTTTCAGATGAAGAAGCCGGGCCTGGATCTGTCTGTCCGCACCGGTTGAGATGGCAACGGCATCGGGTCTGAAATTGAGAAAATCCATGACCCCGGGGATGCCGGCAATGGTGGCGGACATGGCAATTTTTTGTATGGCTTTACCGGTCCTGCGCGCCAGGCGGGTGAACAGATAAACCAGGTGCCGGCCCCGGTATTGGTGGACCAGGGGATGGATTTCGTCAATGATTACGGTGCCCACCCGGGCCAAAAAGGCTTTGAGGTCGGCATTGCCGCTGCCCAGCATCACATCCAGGGATTCCGGGGTGGTGAACATGATGTCCGGCCGCCGGGTGCCACCCTTTTTGATGTCCCCGGTCCGGATGGCCAGGATCAGGTTCAGCCTCTCGGTGATGATAGGCTCAAAGCGTCGCATGAGATCCTTGGCCAGGGCCCGGGTGGGAATAATGTATAAAACACCATGCGTCCGGCCCGAGATGATGACCCGTTCCAGGGCCGGGGCCAGCACGGCCTCGCTTTTACCTGAGCCGGTGGCTGCCTGGACAATGAGATCCCTGCCTGCAAGGATGGGGGCGATGGCCTCAATCTGGACCGGGCGCAGACCTGGAAAGGCTCCATAAAAGGGGCGGAAGGTGTTGGGCAGCCTTAAAAGGGGATCAAGCCGGAGATCTGTTCCCTGAAGCATGGGGATCAGGCGAAGTCTTTCTGCTGTTCCAGGTCCAGATGGTTGACCAATAGCCTTAATTTCATCCTGGATTCGGCACCTTTATTTTTGGAGAGGAGCTGCCTCATTTCCCGGGCCGGTTTTTCGGATTCCGGCTCCCAGCCATAGGCCCGGCCGTGGAGGATTTTAAGTTTGGCCATGAGCACCTCCCATTCATCCGGTGACAGGTCCTGGAGAGAATGAATATTAATATTTTTCCAGGCCTTGTGAAAGTTACGGGCAAAACAGGGAATATCTTCGATTGGCCGGTCGGTTTTCCGTCGTCCGCCGGGCTTGCGGGTCCGGTCCCAGAGTTCGGATTCAACCAGGGTAAAAAAATCGTGGGTAAAGGCAAATACCGGGTAAAATCCAGGGGCCGGCCTGTTCGGGCAGAAGATTTCATGGAGGAGATCATAGCTTTTGCTGCGACTGGTGATATGGGTCTGGCCGATGGATTCCCCTTCATCGAACAGCAGGGCCCATCCCCGGTATCCCATCTTTTTGAATAACCCGGCCAATCCCTTTACCATTGCCAGATATTCCCTGGGTTCCCGGCAGACCAGAGAATGGCCTTTGTAAAAAGGCACTTCCCGGTAGTGGAAGACTGCGGCCAGCTTATGGGCCGGGATCTCTTTGCCCATCAGGGCGTTTTTCAGGGTCCAGGCAAAGGATCTGGGCTGGAACCGGGCATGCTTTTTTAGGTTTCGTTTGTTGGCAGCAATTTCCATGTTTTTGTGGGCCATGGCCGCCAGGATGGCACGGAATCTGTGGGGCATATCCCCGGGGATGAAATCATTGATGGATTTGTCCTGGTTTTTCGGCCGGGCCAGCCATTGGGCGGCGAATTGCTTCCACACTTGTGCCGGGCCGGCTTCCCCATTGGGAAAGACCATGGCCCCCATCAGTGCGCGGTAGACTGCTTTAAAATCGTGAAAAGGAATTTGCCGCGGGTCCAGGTTGATATAGCTGACCACAAAATTATGTGCCAGCGCCCGTTGTTTCAGATAGGTCAGGCTGTGAGATTTGCCCTGGCCGTATGCGCCGCAGACGCAGAGGTGGTGGGGTGTTCCCTTGTCCAGGGCTGCAGCGCCCCGGTCAAAGAGCTGGTTGAGTTTTTCCTCCCCCGAGGTGAGCCATTGGACCCCCAGGGGATCAAACAAGCCTTCCCTGAGGCGCTCCACTGCCCGACGCAGATAAAAATTTGGGGTGCCGTTGATCTGATCGTTAAATGCCGTTTCATCCATGGTATTGATCCCGGTTTAAGCGTCCAACTTTAATTGTCCCAGCTGGGCTGCATCTGTTTGATCTTTTCTTCTTCCATCTCTTTTCGGGTCTCGACCATCTGCCGGGCCATGTCCATCTCCTCTGGCGCCTGGCCTTGTTCGGCCAAATCCATGACTCCGATGAGCTGTTTGATGAACAGCCGCACTTCGCTGATCACCCCCATCTTTTTCTGGCCTGTGCAGATATCCTCTATAACCTTGTCCGTGATTATCTCTTGGGGGGACCAGCGGTAGGCAACGCCGTGCAATGCCAGCAGGCACCGGCCCAGGTCCACCAGTTCACGGGTTTGAAGCGGCGTCTGGTGGATATCCACAAGGACGCCCCGGTAGTTGAGGCGTTTGGTGTCGCCCATTGACGCGCCGATGGACCGCACCCGGCTCCATAGGGCGTCGTAGGATTTAAATCCTTTTTCAGATACCAGAACATCCGGGATGATGGAAAAAAAGATGTGAAGGTATTGGGCGGTCTCACTGTTGTCGATGAACAGGCGAATGTTTTCGTAAGCCGCATTGCGCACCGAAGCGCTCATGGCGACCACCGTCTCCATCTCGTCCATGAGCAGGATCAACCCCTGGTGGCCGAACCGCCGTAAAAACAGGATCAATGAATTAATCAGCTGCCGTGCATTGGCCTTGGTCAGGTATTCGTAAATCTGGAAGGGTTTGAGTTCCCGCTTGGTGACCTTGCCGCCGTCAAACCAGTGCATAAGGATTTCCCGGTCCGCCTTGCGGCTCTCTTCATCCTCTCCTTCCGCCAGAGGCGTAAACCGGTTGCTTACCAAGGCGGCCAGTGCATTGGCAAAATTGATATCCATGTCCGGAATATCCCTGAGGTCTTCGGCCAGGGCCGCGCATTTTTCTGTGGCGGCTTTGGCTTTGGCATTTTTGAATTCCGTTGACAGAGAGTCCAACCAGGCGGCCAGCAGATCCCTGATACCCACGCCGTCAAAATTGCCCTGGAGCTGACGGACAATGGACTGGTAAACGGTTTCAAATTTGTGGATGGGGACATCCCGGGTTAAGACCACAAAGGAGACGGCAAATCCTTTTTCCAGAGCCAGGTGCCGGATTACGGACATGAAATGGGTTTTACCGTCGCCGTAATCCCCGCTGATGAAACGCACTTTGGCCCCGCCCTGGGCAATGTAATGCTCAAGATCGTCTTCAATATAGGAGATCCATTTTTGTCGGCCCACGGTGAATACAGGTACATATTCCACAGGTACGCTGCCTTTGCGCAACTCTTCGATGATGGACCTTGCCTGGAAGGGTTTGAATTCTTTGAGGGCATCCAATGATATCATGACCGAAAGATCCTTTAAGATTTATGAAAAGAGATGGCAGTGATCTGACGCAGTTCCCCTTGGGTATCCAGGAGCCACAGCGCTTTGTTCCGCCCCGGGGTGAGTTGTAGTTCGTACCCGTCCGAGGTGCCGCCGATGCCCGCCTCGTAGTACCGCCACAGATCCACGGAAAACTGGTCCTGGCTGTAGCCTTTGAATTTTCCCTTGTCCATGTTTTGGAAAAAGGTTTTGGACTGCAAAGAGATGACATAGGCCAGGTAGAATTGCTGCATGGGCACAGGCCGACCGGCGGGCTGGTCCTCTTTTTCAAGCAGTTCCAGATAGACCTGGCATAGGGCGTCAATAAATTGCTGGGGATCATAGGGCTTATCGTACAATTGTTTTTTCAGCCGGACCACCATGGTCATGATCCGCCGGGGATCAATGGATTTGAGTACCTTTTTGTTGATCTTGGTAGAGCGGTCGGCAAAATCAATTTCTCCGGTGATACCCTTTAAAACCGTGAACCTGGGAAAATCCATTTGTATTTCAAGCCCGGCTTCTTCGCATTTTTGGGTCAAATCCTGGATGAGGTCCATTCGGTACTGGGCCACCTTTTCATCGGCATAGGCACCCAATGTTTCAAATACCGGCGTGCAGCTTGCCAGGGCTTCGTCTTCGCAAATATCTTTGGCCAGTTTGCTTTTAAGCAGTTCATCCAGCTGGAGAAAGTCATCCCTTTCTGCACACCGGATACATTGTTTAATTAATTCGGCTTTTTTTTGTCTTTGGTTTAGATCCCTCTGAAAGGGTTGGATAATCTGCTTTAAATCCTCTTGGATATCTCCAAGAAATTCTTTTGTTTTCGGCATTTGATTCCTCTTTTTTTGAATTTTAAATGGTCCTTTTCTACACCGGTGCGACAAAAATTTCAATGGATAGGGTTTTACCGCTATCATTGCTGTTGAAACCTGTTATGCATTGATTTATAACCAGGTATATTTTAAACGGTAAATATTTAAAATGATGGATAATTAAGTAATGACAACTGCGTGTGTAAGAAAGATTTTACCCAATGTGAAGGATTTTAAAGCGTTCTGGAGGCAACAAGGCCCTTTCCGGTACGCATTGACAAGCAATGAATACCCCCCCGTGCTGCTGGAATCCGAAGAGTGGATATTTGGTCAGGATAAACAGGCTGTGATGAAGGAATTGATGCAGTTTTCCACCAAGAAGATGGCATTTGTGTCGGCTCCGTTCAATCCGGACAATAAAAGTATACTGCGTCCTGGTGATATCTGTGCCTGGAAGATCGTTCATTTCCCGGAAGAGTGGAATACTATGATATGCGAAGGATTTCTGCCCGAAGGCCAACTCACCCGGGCTGTGGTGGATGCGTGTGTTGACCTGGGATTGCCCCAGGATAAATCAGGTATAGAGCAGGCCTTTTTCAGCCTGCTGGAAAGGCAGCTGGATTGTATGGGGTATGTGTGGTTAACGCCCAGGGGGAAGGCAAAAACCGCCTTTATTCATCAATATTTAGAGGAGTGGCTTCAGGACGAGGAAGATGCCGGGCTTCTATAACGTGTGCATGTCATTGATTATGGGGTGTCTGTGCCGGACGCGACTTGTGCCGCCACCCAATCCAAAAATGCGTTGTTGCCGCCTGAGACATCCACGCCGACGATACAGGGACAATCATAGCTATGCATGTCCTTAACGGCCTTTTCCAGTTCAGGTAAACAATCTGCATGGGTTTTGGCAATCATCACCACCTCCCGGGCTTCCTGAATCTTGCCTTCCCATTCATACACCGAACGCATACCGTCAATGATGTTTACACAGGCGGCCAATCGTTTTTGAACCAATGCTTTTGCTAATAGTGACGCTTCGTCCGGATCTCCGGCTGTCATATAGACCAATTTGATCGTCAATGGTTCCTCCATGAAGTGATTGGCAAGTACTCTATAGTATCATTGCATCACCGCTGTCAATCATCCGAATAGGGGATTAATAGTTTCCCCCGGCCAAGGATTTGACCTGGTTGGGTTTGGGTGGAAATTCCCAGAATCCATTAATGCCACAGGCCTGGAACATGGACGCTAAATTGCTTTTGTCCAGGTGCCTTTGAACGGAACTTACCATGATGGCAACCTCTTCTTTAGGATAAAATTCTCTGATTTCCTGGGCAAGGTCGTTGGCCCGCATCTGCCTGACAAAAAAATCTGTTATAATCCCGACCGGTTTTTCACTTATGATTGACTCGAAGGCCTCTTGGGAGCCCAAAAAAGTCCGTGCACAGAATCCGCATCCGTGAATGAGTCTGGAAAAGACATCAAGATAGGAAGGGGATTGATGGATGACGATAAATTTTGGACAGTCCGTTTGGCTTCGTTTCTCCCTGATCCGGGCAAATTTTTTAGCGGTTGAGGTCCGGTTTCGTTTTTCAAGAAGGCTGATCCAAGTGTCAATGACCCTGGCTGGCGCAGAAGATTCCAGGTAATTTGAACTGATATAGGAAAACGTATCAGATGCCATTAACGCCTCTATGAGCCGGGGTGCACATGTATCTAAAATAGTGGTGGTCAGCGTTTCGCCTGCTTTGGTGCCGGATTCAATTTTTTTTCTGATTTCGGCAACCACATAATCCGAACAGTGCGTGTCCAAAGCCCTGATGGCGGCAATGCTTACAAAAGTAGCCGGATCTGTGACCGCTTTTACAACAGGTGCTGTGGATTCAAGTTCAGGGTAATGTGACAGGGCTGTATACAAAGAAAACCGTATTGAACTATTAAGGTCGTCTCTTTCGGTAAGGCTTAAAAGATCGCCCAAGGATTCCTGGGGAATAGTCCTTGCAATAAGCCTTAGTAGGTTCTCCATCAGATCCGGTGTCTGGTTTTCAAGGTTCTCATGCAGGGCATCTGCAACGTCATGCCCTTTGTCTCCAAAGTATTCAAAGGCCTTTAATCGGTCTTCAATTTTGGGGGAGACCAGCAACTGAAGATTGGGATCATCAGGAATGCGGCAGGGCGGCGCCTGTTTTTGCGCCGGGGCAGGGGGCTTGGGTGTTGTTGGCGGTTGGGACGGTTTTGCTTTTGTCCGGGGCTGGGCGACAGGTGGTGTTTTTCGTTTTCCCTTTAAAAAAGCCAATGTGTCCAGAACATCCGAATCACACTTGTCAGTTTGTGCGATTTGTTCCAGCTTCTGCAGGGCCTTGTCCGTTCCAATCCGCTCCAGGGCAGTCACCGCTTCTTTACGCAGTTCAACATCATCGTAAAAAACAAATTCCGCCAGATCATCCACAAGAAATTCCATGCCTACCCGCCCTGCGGCCCGGAAAATATCCTTGAGCAGGTCTTTATCGGTTGCCTTGTTCAGAATGTGCTTGGTTAAAGGGGTTATGGCGCCGGGTTGAGCAGGATTGGTGTGGTTAATCAGGATCATGACAAATTTGAAATTTATGTGCGCCCTGTCCATGATGAGTTGATACAGACGAGGGCGAAGCGTATGGGTGGGCCCCATGGTGTTCATAAGGTATGATAAGATGTCATAGGCAACATCGTCCTTGGCCAGGGCCAACTTCTCAACGACAGTCTGCTGCTGGGCTTCATCAAGGTTTAAAATCTGCATCAGGGTATCTGAATGTACTTTCCCAGTTTTAAGAATCTTTTCAAATGCGGGAAAAAATGATGCCATACATCCTCCTTATGAATCGTATCCTTTGGGGTTTTTTTGCTGCCAGTGCCACGCATCTTTACACATATCATCCATGTCCAGAACGGCTTTCCAGCCAAGTTCGCGCTCGGCTTTGGACGGGTCTGCCCAGCATGCGGCAATATCACCGGGGCGTCTGGGGGCAATTTCGTAAGGAATGGTGTGCCCGCATGCCTTTTCAAAGCCTTTGATCATCTCAATTACGGAATATCCCCTGCCGGTGCCAAGGTTATAGATGCCCACGCCCGGGGTTTTCATCAGTCGTTCAAGGCAGCTGATGTGTCCTTTGGCAAGGTCCGTCACATGGATAAAATCCCGGACCCCTGTGCCGTCGGGGGTGTCGTAATCATTGCCGAAAACATTAACCTTCGACAGTTTTCCTATGGCCACCTGGGCCACATAAGGCATTAGGTTGTTGGGAATATCCCTGGGATCTTCGCCGATGTTTCCGGACGGATGGGCCCCCACAGGGTTGAAATATCGCAATAGGGTGATGTGCCATTTGGGATCAGCGGTGTAAAGGTCTGACAGGATTTCTTCAATCATCAGCTTTGTTCTGCCGTAAGGGTTGGTCACGGATAGGGGAAAAGCTTCGGTGATGGGCAGACTTGCCGGGTTGCCGTAAACTGTGGCCGATGAAGAAAATACAATGGCGGTAACCCCTGATTTTTCCATGGCTGCAATCAGGTTCAAGGTGCCGGTGATATTGTTGTGGTAATAGCGCAGGGGCTGTGCGACCGATTCGCCCACGGCTTTAAGTCCAGCGAAGTGGATGACGGCCTCAATGTCTTCATGGGCACTGAACACCGCCTGGGTGCCGGCGTCATCCAGTAAATCCGTTTGGAAAAAGGCAAGATCTTTGCCCGTAATGTTTCTGACCCGGTCAAGGGCTTTGGCGGATGCGTTGACAAGATTGTCCAGTACGACCACTTCGTGGCCTTGATTAAGCAGTTCGACGCAGGTATGGCTGCCGATATATCCGGCACCGCCGGTGACAAGAATTTTCATTGGAATTCCTTATATGATTCGAAAGTTAGCTCTTTTTTCCAGGATGCCCTGTTGAATGTTTCAGAACATATCCTACATGGTTTGAACGCTTTTGTACAGGATGTAAGGGTGGTGAAATTGATCCCACCAAGCGGGCATTGTCTAAGTGGAATTGCCGTGCAAATACCTCCGGGGTATCCATCAGGTCCAGCCGGTTGCCTTCAAAAGACCCGTCGAGATAAACACGGATACATTTACGTCCAAAAAAAGCTGCTAAATACCCAATATCTTATAAATGAGTCAAAAAGGCAAGGTTCTGATATTGACACATAATAATGTATGGTTAATCTTATCTTTAATACCGGGCGTTGGCCTAAAGTCTATTCACTGAATAAAAGGAGTAATTTAAATGATCGAATTAACAGATGCTGCGAAAACGCAGATCGACAATTATTTCCAGGGGCAGGAACCCTCCCCCATCCGGATTTTTCTTAACTCTGGTGGCTGAGCGGGCCCCTCTTTAGCAATGGCTCTGGATGAGCCTAAAAACAGCGACGACCTTTTTGACACCAAAGGACTCAAATTTGTAGTAGACAAAGAGTTTATGGAAAAAGCCCAAAAAATTACGGTAGATTTTAACGGTATGGGGTTCAGCCTTGATTCAGGACTTGACCTGGGCCAGGGCGGCAATTGTGGGGGCTGCTCGGGCTCCTGCGGATAGACCGGACCAACCCACAGGTTTTTCTCTTAGGAAGGCGTCTTTGCATGACATGTGCAAACGACGCCTTTTTAATTTTGTCTAACCGTTTGTGTTCTGGGGGATGGGACCTGCAAGCAGAATGGGCGATGCGTCTAACTTGTCGGCGGCCATGAGGCTGACCACCCGCTCAAACGCGCTGATGATCATCATCTGTTCCCAGTCCTCAATATCGGAAAAATGTTCCGTGAATGTTTCCTGGAGCAAAGGGGGCAGGTTTTGAATAATATTCTGGCCCTTTTCGGTAAGAAAAAGGCTGACAGCCCGCTTATCATCCTCTCTTTTTTTTCTGGCAATGTACCCTCTGGCCTCGAGGCGCTTGGTGATATCCGTTACTGTTGCCTGACTTAAGCTTGTAGCCCGGGACAGCGGGGTAATGGAAATTTGACCGTTGGAGGAAATTTCCTGGAGCACAATCAGCTGGGGGCCTGTCAGTCCAAACTTTTTGTTCAGCTTTCTGGAATGAATGTCAACTGCCTGGATGATTTTACGAATTGATATTAAAAGCGTCTGGCATCTTTGTTTGCTAAGTTCTGTTGCGGGCATGTTTAAATATTTATAGTGTGTTTATGTTATTGATTATAGTAACTGATTGGCTGATATTTTATTTTTGTGATGTTATTGTATACCATTGTAAGGTCTGGAGGCAAGCGCCAATGGTTTTTGTCCCGGTTGACCCGCAACATGGACCATGGTAGCTTATACTGTCAGACGACAAATTCAAACGCATTCAAATTTCAAATTTCAGGAAACGAGCCATGGAACAACAGGTTAAAAAAGTGGTTTCGAACAGGTGGGCTTATGTTGGCGCCGTCATGTTCATGATCTTTGTCGGTATCTCAGGGTGTGGCGGAGACGACAAAGAAAAAAAAAATATGGATCTGGTCCTGGGTAACTGGGTTTATTTCAGCAATCGGACCTATACTCTCACTGTCATTGATATGAAAGGCACTTGGACCTCTTCGGTCAAGGTTTCAGATGTGACCTCAAAAATTGTTGCGTCCAGGGGAAAGGCCAGCGGCACCTGGCATTTGGATGAGGGGCAGCTTATTTTTAATGTCATGGCGTCGGATATTGACACTGTCTGGGAAAAAGACGGCACTTATTTTTACAAGGTGCTTGATCTGAGTAAACAACTCATGGTTCTTGAAGGTGAAAACGGTCGCAGGGAAGAATGGAAAAAAACGATTCCCGAGAAAGTTAAGGAGGGCCAAGGTCTCGTCAATCCAATTGTTTCCATGGCACCCTATGCCGTTAATATGGATAAACTGTCTTCCAATATCCAGGACCGCTACCTGTGCTTAAGTATGCATTTGGCGCTTAAGGAACTGATGCCGGAACAGCCGGTGCCCAAATTTCATCCCCGAGCCCGGGATGCCGCCATCATGTACCTGTCTTCCCTGACCTATGATAATGTCTCTGATTTTGATCGTCTCAAGGTCCAAAAAGAAAAGGTTAAGGATGTGCTCAATCCCTATATGGAAGGACTGATTGAAGAGGTTGTCATTGACCATGTGGTGATAGCTGTTTCTGCCGACAAAGTTGAAGAATTTATCATCGAACATACGGCTAAGGCTGCACCACCCCCGGAAGCCCCCGCTGAAGGAGAAGCGGGCAAAGCCGGTAAAGACAGCGCAAAAACAGAAAAAGACAAACCGAAAGATTCCTGAGCAGCGGCATTTGTTAGTCAGTCTTCGTTTTTAGGTTTAATGACCAGTACAGCGCCTGACTTAAGACTGATGACTGCCTCTTCTTGTGTGAATACATTACTGATCCCCATGGTTGTTCCCATGTGGAGGGTTTGATCCGTCAAAGGGTATTCCAACCCTTTCAGCGTCAGCCCTTTGACCTGGTCTGATATCGGGATGACGGATAGCAGTTCGCCGGGGCGGCCCGTGAGTGTCAGGCGGGAGGAAACAATATGAATGTCATTATACGCATCCAGGATCGTGACCGGGATGCCCTGGTCTGCAAGTTTGCGCAAAAGGAAGATATTGGCCAGGGTATGGTCCAGGCGGGTGCTGGTGGCGCCTATAATAAGAAGGTCATCACACCCCTGGTCGATGGCGTATTCCATGCATAATTCAAGATCTGTCTGGTCTTTTCGTGCCGGATACCTTAAAATTTTAACCTGCTTTTCCTTAAAAAATGAAAGGATGTTTTCGGGGATGGAATCAAGGTCGCCGATGATGACCCGGGGAACGATGCCGATGCGGTGAAGGTGAGCCGCCCCGCCGTCTGCGGCAATAACCATGTCTGCCTGCTGTATCCGGGATAAAAGCCTGTCTGTTTCAGACAGGTTTCCATTTGCTATAATAACTGTTTTCATAATCTGTATTCCATACCAGAAAAATCATATAATGCAAACAATACCAATTGACACAATGTCCAGAAACTCTTATTTTCCGAGCCGATGAAGGTTTTCAAACGCATACATACATATCTGTTTTTTGAGTTGATCCCGCCGTTTGCCATCAGCTCCTTTTTTTTAACCTCGGTGTTTTTGATGACCCGGATTCCGGATATCACGAATATGGTGGTGAACTATAACTCCAGTATAACGGATATCCTGCTTCTGATATCTTATACGCTTCCTCGTTTCATGGAGTTTACCATTCCCATGTCAACTATGATATCGGTGCTTTTGACCATCATGCGCATGTCAGGGGAAAATGAGATCATTGCCTTGAAAGGGGCGGGCATGTCCTTGTACAAGCTTTTGCCGCCGGTAGTTATCTTCAGTGTGATTGCCCTGTCAATGACCATGTGGGTAACGGTGTACGGGATTCCCGAGGGGAAACTGGCCCTGAAGGCGAAAACCATTGAACTTGCCAGATCCAGTATCGATGCCGCACTGCAGGAGCGGCAGTTTAACAGTCAGTTGGACGGGATCATGATTTATGTGGCCCATGTGGATATGGGTACTCGGGATTTAACGGATGTATTCATCGAGGACCGCAGGACGGCCGACATGGTCTCTATTTCAACAGCGCCAAAGGGACGTCTGGTGCGCCAGGAAAATCGGGATCTGTACACCATCCGTCTGTATGACGGTATGATTAACCAGGTCAATCTTCAGGATCACTCGGTGACCAATATTAATTTCGGGCACTATGACATCAATATCGACCTTGCTGCCATGCAGAAAAATGGGAATACGGACGTGAGAAAGGATTTTGATGAAATGGGTCTGCATGAGATGGTTCAGCGCATCAAAAATGGTTTTGAAACGCCGGAAAGGGAGAGCGAGGCGCGCCTGGTGCTGCACGAAAAATTTTCCATCCCCTTTGCCTGCCTCGCTTTGGGGATGCTGGCATTCCCCCTTGGCGTTCAATCCTCATCTTTGAGAAAATCAAACGGCTTTGGAATGGGGGTCGGTTTTTTTCTGCTCTATTATCTGTTGCTGGCCTTTGGCTGGTCCGGCGGAGAGGCGGGTCGTTATCCGCCGTTCATTGCCATGTGGCTGCCCAATGTGGTCATGGGAATTGCCGGTATTTTCCTTTTAATTCGTAATGCCAAGGAGCGGCCCGTACATCTGCCGCTTTGGATTCAACATATTCCGGCAATGCTTACGGCTTGTTTCAGGAAAAGGATGAAACCGTGATTAAGTGCCTCCACAAGTACTGGCTGAAAGAGTTTGCCAGGGTTTTTATGATTATTCAGGCATTGATCTTGATATTGTTCGTTTTTATTGATTATCTGTCCCATATGGACAAAATTCTTGAGTCTGATGTAACCTTTGCCCGGGGACTATGGTATGTGCTGCTCAAGCTGCCGTATATGTTTGTTCAGTTTACCCCGGCAGGACTGCTGCTTGCCGTTATTACCGTGTTTGGCCTCATGAACCGCAATCAGGAGATTACCGCTTTAAAATCTTCGGGCGTCTCGGTTTATTTTCTGGTCAAACCGGCCATTTGGGTGGGATGTTTTCTGGCGTTGTTGATGCTGCTTTTGGGTGAAACCCTGATCCCCTTGTCCATGGCGCGTTCTAACTATATTCGTTACCATGAGATGTCCGGAAACAAAGGTATTGTACACAGTCAAAAAGACATCTGGATTCGTTCGGATAAAACCCTGGTGCACATTAATTTTTTTGACCCGGTTCAAAAGACGGTGGCTGGCGTTACATGCACCACCATGGGAAGTGGATTCAAGATTGCCTTGCGTATTGATGCGGCAACAGGCGTCTATGACAACGGCCGTTGGATTCTTGAAGATGTCGCCGAACAGGTGTATGACCCCGGCATTGATGACTATCATGTGAACATAAGGCCCAGAAAAGTTGTGGATCTTGACCTGAACCCGGACGATCTTAGCCGCATAGCCAAAAAGACCAATGAGATGAGTTATACCGAGCTTAGGCGGTACGTGAAAAAAGTCACCGCCGAAGGGTATGATGCCACGACGTATAAGGTGGATATGTACGGGAAACTATCTTTCCCCTTTATTTGTGTGATTATGTCGTTGACAGGGGCTGCCACGGGTATGAGAAATTTTGTGAAGACCAATCTGCCCGTGGGTATTGCCGTGGGCGTGGGGTTTTGTTTTTTATACTGGTTTGTCTTCGGGTTTACGGCCTCTTTGGGGTACGCGAAGATTCTGCCGCCGGTGGTGGCGGCCTGGGTTGGGAATCTGATTTTTCTGTGCCTGGGGTGTATTTATTTGATTCAGACGGAATAATGTGGGGTTCATGATTTTTTTTTATCATATGATTACGATGGCGGTGTTTTTTTTCTGCCTGCCTTTTTTGCCTGTGGTGTGGATGGTTTCGGCCAAACGGCGGGCCAATCTATTGCAGCGCCTGGGCCTGTTTACCCGGCTGCCTAAGAAAGAAGGCAATGCCCGTAGAATATGGGTTCATGCTTTGTCCGTGGGTGAAGTGAATTCAAGTCTGCCCCTGGTCAGTGCTTTGAAAAAAAAGTATCCGGCCCACGACATTATTTTTACGGCATCCACCAAAACCGGATTTGAACGGGCCCGGGATTTGATGCCGCCGGGTCAAGTCGATTCCCTGGTCTCGGCGGTGGGCTATTTCCCCTTTGATATCTGGTTTGCCGTATGGCGGGTTTCTTCGCGTATTTCACCGGATATTGTCTGTCTGGTGGAAACGGATTTATGGCCGGGATTTTTGTCTGCCATGCATCGACGCGGGATACCTGTGGTCCTTGTGAATGCCCGGTTGTCACCGAAATCCTTATTAGGGTACCGATGCCTGGGACCGTTGGCAAACTTGTTTTTTTCAAGGCTCTCCTGTGTGATGGCCCAAACCCGGCAGGATGCCTTGGGGTTTGAACAGCTTGGTGTGCCTGAAAACGACATTCAGGTCACCGGAAACATCAAATTTGACCAGCCTTGTCCTGCATTGTCCCAGGAAGATATTTCACACCTTGCCCAGGATTTGGGATTTCATACCGGTTATCGGATCATGATAGCCGGCTCGACCCATTCCGGTGAAGAAGCCATGGTGATCCGGGCATTTGTGCAGGCAAGACAGACGGATCCTGCACTCAAACTTGTTATTGCGCCCCGGGATCCGTACCGCTGCACCGTCTTGCTCAGAGAATTGCCCCTGGCTGGATTTAAGGTCGCATGTTACCTGGACCCGCCGGCAGATAAAAGAGGGGCGGATATTTTGTTTCTTAACACCATCGGCGTTCTGGCTAAGGCCTATGCAGTTTGTGCGTTTGCCTTTGTGGGCGGCTCTTTGGTGGACCGGGGCGGGCATAACCTTCTGGAACCGGCCATGTTTGGCAAACCCGTGCTTTTTGGGCCGCATATGACGGATTTTCATGAAATGGCGCGATTGTTTGTCCAAGGGAAAGGCGGCATCCAGGTTGAAGACGAAAAAGCCCTGGCCAATGCGCTGGAACGAATTCTCGGAAATCCGGAGTATTGCAGGCGTATAGGACAAAATGCCGGCCAGATATTTAAAGACAATGCCGGGGCGCTTGAAAAGTGTATAGGCCGGATGGAGACGTTTCTTGTTTAACTCCTGGCTGGAGCGTATAGAAAAACGTGTGCTGGGGACTATGGAAACCCATGGGCCTTTTGCGCTGTTGTCCTTTGATCAATTGCTGGCGGGATGTGCAAGCATTTATAAGACGGGCGTCAGACTGCGTTATGCCATGTATAAATCCGGTCTTCTAAAATCCCAGGGCCTTGATTGCCCTGTGATTTCCATTGGCAATATCGCGGTGGGCGGGGCCGGTAAAACACCTATGACGATCTGGCTGGCAAAAATGCTTGTGAAAAAAGGATTGCGGCCTGTAGTGATCAGCCGGGGGTACAGGGGGACACTTGAAAAAGAGGCTGCCGTGGTATCGGATGGCCGGCAGGTGTTTCTGGATGCAAGCATCTGCGGTGATGAGCCTTATATGATGGCCATGGAAAAAGCCTTTCCGGTGGTGGTGGGAAAAGACCGTTATAAAGCGGGCCTTATGGCGATAGAAACCTTTGCACCCGATGTGATTATTCTTGATGACGGATTCCAGCATTTAAAACTTTCCAGGGATCTAAACCTGGTACTCATGGATTATGACCTCCCTTTGGGAAACGGGCGGATGCTGCCTGCAGGACGACTTCGTGAAACCCTTGCCATGGCTATGAATAGGATGGACGCCGTCGTGTTTACCCGCTCTCCGTTGTCGGAAAAAGAGGAACCGGGTGAGGGGAGACTGAAAAAAAAGAGATCTGGAAAAGAGTCTGGTTCCCAGGTTGTCATGGCAAGGCTTGGCGCTATCCCGGCATTTTACTGCGAACATGACCCCTTTTGGGCAAAATTTCATCCGGCCGTCCAAGGGCAGGAAATTGGGGATTTAAGCGGTTTAACCGGAAAAAAGGCGCTGCTTTTTTCCGGCCTTGCCGGTAACCAAAACTTCCGGCAAACCGTTGATCGTTTAGGGGTAGATATTGTCGATCACCTTGAATTTAAGGACCATCACAGGTATAAAAAGGCGGATTTTATTTCAATTCAGGCCCGGGCAATCGACTTGAATGCTGATATTGTTCTGACGACCCAGAAGGACTGGGTTAAGGCGGATCCAAAGCTTTTCGCAAAGGTTAATGTTGCTGTTATTGGTATTCGACTCACGTTTGCGAATTCCGGGGCTGTTGAACGTTTTGTTTTAGAAAAGGTATTTTCGTTTAAATGAATGACGATCATATATATTGTTTGTTGCGGCTGTTGGTTCAGGCTTTAGGTCGGCTTCCCATGTGCGTGGCTGATTTTTGTGCCCATTTTTTGGGGCTGCTTTGGTATAAAATTGATGTTCGGCACCGTAACATTACCCTGGACAATCTTACCCTGGCTTTTGGTGACCGGAAAAGTGCGGTACAGATTGAGATTTTAGCCAAAACCGTGTTTAAGAATATTGTGAACATCTTGTTTGAGGTCGCCTGGACCCTGAAGTTTGACCGGCAGACGTTTTTGAAACATTTTACCATCAACGGATTAGATCACTTTAAAGCGGTCCATGCCCGGGGTAAAGGGGTCCTGGTGTTGTTATGCCATCTGGGAAATTTTGAAATGTTGATTGCCTCCATCGAGCCTGCCGACATCAAGGGCTATGCCATATACCGCACGCTGGACTTTAAACCCCTTGATCGATTGATCAAGGAGGGACGCAAGCGTTTCAACGTCAAAGTAATTCCGTTGAGAGGTGCGTTTAAACGGGCGGAACGTATTTTGGAACAAGGCGGTATTGTGGGGTCGCTCCTGGATCAGAATGTGGATTGGGGGCAGGGGCCTTTTGTGGATTTTTTCGGGCATCCGGCATGCACCCATAGAGGCTTTGCCCAACTGGCACTTAAGACCGGTTCGCCGGTGATACCCATTTATACGGTCAGGAAAAACCGGCATTTTACCATTGAAATACTGCCGGAAATTCCGTTGGTGGAAACAGGCGATCCCATCAAGGATATTGAAACCAACACACAGAACTATACGGCGGTTATCGAAGACCTGGTCAGGAAACACCCGGATCAGTATTTTTGGGTTCACAGGCGCTGGAAAACCAAAAATTATTGCCCCTGGCCCCGGGATAACTGCGCGTGAAATAGTGATGCTGGCCTCTGAGACGAGGCTTGTCAAATAACTTGAAGCTGTGATAGATAGCCGTTAATCGTAGTTGGAAAAATAACATTTACAATTGTCTTACTGAAGAATTTATGAACGCACCAACCATTTCTCTTGCCGTAATTACAAAAAATGAGGCAGAAAATATTGAAAGAATGATTTCCAGTGCCTCGTTCGTTGACGAGATTGTTGTGGTGGATTCGGGCAGTACCGACAACACACAGCAGTTATGCCGGGAGATGGGGGCTGTGGTTATCGAGCAGGAATGGCTCGGCTTTGCCGATCAAAAGCAGTTTGCTTTTGAGCAGTGCACATCGGACTGGATTCTCAGTCTGGATGGTGACGAAGCCCTGTCTCCGGCACTGGGTGCGGAAATTCAACAGGCTGTCGCGTTGTGCAATGACACTGTTTGTGCCTTTTCAATGCCGAGACTCTCCTTTTATCTTGGTCAATGGATTCACCACGGCGGCTGGTACCCGGACCGGAAAATCAGACTTGTAAGACGGTCAAAGGGCAGATGGCAGGGGGATGGGCTTCATGAAAAACTGGTGGTTGAAGGAGAGGTAAAGCCCCTTTCAAACGATATTCTTCACTGGGTATATAAAGACATCTCCCACCAGATAAAGACCATTGACAGTTATTCCACTACCCATGCAAACCATGCAGGGAAAAGGGGCGTTTTCTATTTAATATGGGGGCTGTTTCATATGGTCGGCAAATTTTTTGAGTGTTATATCTGGAAACGTGGGCTTTTGGATGGATCGGCAGGCCTTGTAATTGCCGTAAACTCAACCTGGTACACCTTTTTGAAGCATGCAAAGATCTGGGAGAAAGACAGACAGCATGGCTGATATCACCATTATTATTCTCAGTTACAACACCAAAACTTTGTTGGTCAATTGCCTTGAAAGTGTTTTTGACACTACCAAAGCATTGCTTGTTGATGTTGTGGTTGTGGATAACGCCTCCAGTGACGGAAGCCCGGATGCCGTAAAAATACAGTTTCCCAAAGTGCGCCTGATTGAAAACAACCGGAATTTAGGCTTTGCCAAAGCCAATAATATAGCCCTGCGCCAGGTCACGGGAAAATATGCCCTGTTGTTGAACTCCGATACCCGATTGACCCCGGGGGCAGTGAAATCCCTTTATGATTTCATGGAACAACAGGCCGATGCCGGCGTTGCCTGCGGGCAACTGCTCAACGAAGATGGGTCGAGACAGAACTCTTTTGCCTATTTTCCAGGCTTTGGCTCCCTGCTGGTCAATGAAAGCCTGATTAATACCCTGTCGCCTTTCCGGAAAAGTAAACGGTCGGCGATCAATGCGCCGTTAAGGGTTGAGTCCTGTATCGGTGCCTGCATTCTTTTGAGGATGTCGGCCGTTGAGGCCGCAGGTTTTTTAGATGAAGCCTTCTTTTTTTTCTTTGAAGAGACCGACCTGGCCCTGACCATGAGACAAAAAGGGTGGTTTTCCTATATGGTTCCCCAGGCCAGGATTTATCATTTCCAGGGGCAAAGTGTCGGCCACAGCTTTAAATCCAGACAGCTTTTTTACCAATCCCGGCAGATTTATTATAATAAACATTTTTCACAGTTTTCGGTTTTTTATATGCCGCTGATCCTGTGCCGTCTTGCCGTGGATTTCCTGCTAAACTCTATATTGTGGGGGCTGTCTTGTCTGCGCTCTGATTCCAAGAAAAATAAAGTCGCTTTATACTGCAAATTATTAATCTGGCATATAAAAGGATGTCCTGAAATACGATGATTGTCAAAGGCACTTCACTCAACCTTAACAAAGAAGATATAAAATCAATTTTACTGATTCAGCTGGGTGATATCGGTGACCTTGTTCTGACCCTGCCCACGATTGAGACCCTGCGCGCCAATTTCCCCAACGCCCACCTTGCGGTGGCTGTGCGTGAGAAGGCCGCAGCCCTGCTTCAGGATCATCATGCCGTGGACGAGATTCTCTCGGTGGACAGGCACAAGCATGGGATAAAGGGCGTTCGGCATCAGTTTAAGCTTTTGGCCTCTTTGATTATTAGACGGTTCGATCTGTCCATTGAACTGCGTACCGGGACTCGAGGTGCGGTCCTGTCGGCGGCGTCTACGGCCGGAATACGCATAGGTCGCCACGCGAGCGATGGGCGACTAAGGGATTTGTGTTTTACTCATATTGTTGAACCAGCCAACGAGAGAGAACAATATGCGTCCCAGCATAACTTGAATATTCTTGAGCCTCTGAGCCTTAATTTCGTATCTCCGGTGCCCCCGCTTCTTTTAATGCCAAAAGAACGGATTTCTGCCCTGACTGGGAAAATAAAAAATTTGTTGCCGGCCCCCCAAAAACCGATTCTGGTTGTCCACCCTTTTTCCATCTGGCAGTACAAGGAGTTGACCGTACAGCAGTACCACCATATTCTATCGCATCTTGCCGCCACTTATGATGTGAATCTTGTGATCACAGGTTCTCCTGATGAACGGCCCCGTGCTCAGGCCCTTATCGATTCAAGCGGTTTGCCGATTGTCAACATGGCAGGCGAAACTTCCATTATGGAAATGGCCGCTCTGCTTAAACTTGCCGTCATGGTCATCAGCATTGATACATCGGCAGTGCACATTGCAACAGCCGTTGGAACCGCTACCGTAAGTGTTTTCGGACCATCCTCAACACGGAACTGGGCGCCTGGTGGGAACCTCCACAGAATTGTAACCCATTCTATGTCGTGCGTTCCCTGCAGAAACAAGGGCTGTGACGATACTGGACAAGTGCCCTGTCTTCACGAGCTTGCACCGGAATTGATTTGTAACGAAATAGATGTTCACATGCAAAATATTTTGGCATCAACCGTCGTCCATTGTTTATGATAAAATTTTTTGAAAAATATATAAAACACCCATTAATACCCATTCTTTTGTTTGGATTATTGCTTAGGGTAATTTCTTGGTATAACACCTGTATCATAAATTCAGATGCGATTGTATATATTGCGCAGGCTAAGGCTCTTTTTTATAACAGCCGTGAACATGTACTCTCGGGGTTACCCTATTTATCCATATATTCCTTGCTCGTCGCTTGGTGTTATCCGATTTTTAAAAATTGGATCGTTTGCGCCACTTCCATCTCATTGTTTTTCGGAACGGTTTTTTTAATACCTCTTTATCTGTTTGTAAAAGATGTTTTGGATAGGCGCGTGGCATTGATCGTTGCATTGATTTATGCCACGATCCCGGTTTTTGTCAGCCGAAGTGTAGATATTTTTAAAGATCCGCTTTATTGGTTCTTCCTGACCGTCGGTCTTTTCCTGTTTTCTCGGCAGCTTTCCACACGCAATTATCTGTACGGTATGTTTTCACTATTTTTGTTGGCGATTGCTGCAATGGTCAGGGTGGAAGCCGTCCTTTTTTCGGTTGTTTGTCTTTTGTTTCTTATTTTTATCAGCGGCAAATTAAAAGTAAAACTTGTTTTCATTGGCCTGCCGCTTTCCGTTTTTTTGCTGCTTGCTATTTTTGATGCCTCTTTGGGTTATGTTTCATTCAGGCATATTTTTCGTTTGGATGAAATTGCTTCTAGTATCACAGGCTGTTACTTGACATACAGTGACATCAGGGAACAAGTAAAGGTGATTGCATCCCGGCACAGCGTAGGCTTTACGCAAAATTTTTTGCTTCATGCGCGTCGGGCTACCTGGCTGATTGCATTTGAAACTTTTATAAATGGTTTTTTAGAAGGGGTTGCATATATGTCCGGTCTGTTTATCTTTACCGGATTTATCCCCCTTTTCCGAAAATTTAGGGAGCCTAAACTTTTATTCTGTTTTAGCCTACTGGTATCAAGCGTGGGATTTCTTTATCTGTGGGCCATGATGTCCTGGACGCTAAGCTATCGTTATATTGCCCTTTTTACTATTCCCGCCGCTGTCTCCATGGGGCTTGGGCTGAACTGGTTATCAAATCGAGTGGCTGAGAAATGCCATATTACTCCTGGTAAGGCCATGGCTGTTTTTGTTTGCATGACACTTTCCATTACTATTGTCAAAGATTTAAAACCTCGACGGCATGAATTTTGCTTGTATAAGAAACTGGGTCAGCAGATAGCCCTTAGAGAGGGAAATGACGCCCCCATTATTTTTGCAACGAATCGCATGAATGATCCCAAAAGTTTTCTCGTTTTTTATGCCAATGTGAACTATAAAGGATACCATCCGGTTGTGGAACGTGGCAGTTGCCGGATCATTGAAATGTCAAAATATAAAAAATACCAGGAGTTTATATCCAGGCTGAAAACTATCAATGTAGATTATTACCTGATGACTATTCCTAAGATAAAACCCTTTAAATCAAACGAGGTGAAATTGTTGAAAAATAATGAAACCATTGCTTCCTGGCCGGAAGCTGATGGGAGCGTCACCTATCTGATTAAACTGCTGCCCGTTGAAAGTTAGGCGTTAATCGTGGAAGATATAAGATTAACAGATTGGCATGCCAGCTTTCAATTTTTAATATCAATTATTATTGTCAGTTACAATACGTCAGATCTCTTGTCCACCTGTCTTGAATCCGTAGAAAAGGAATTGGTCAATTCGGGGTTCACAGGACAGGCTGAAATATTTGTTGTGGACAATAATTCTAAAGACGGCAGTGGCGATATGGTAAAAGTTGAATTCCCAGAGGTCTGCCTTATTCAGAATCGTGAGAATTTAGGCTTTGGCAAAGCTAACAATCGAGCAATAGAATGGGCAAAAGGTAAATATCTTTTTTTTCTGAACCCTGATACTGAAGTGTGCCGGGACGCTATTGGGATTATGGTCGATTTTATGGAAAAAAATCCCAATGTGGGCCTTGCCGGAACTTCTCTTATTTTTCCAGATGGTTCACCCCAACCCTCGGTAGAAATGGCTTACCCTGGTGCCCGTCATGCAAAAGACGACCTGCAGAATCTGCCGGGTGATATTGCCTGGGTTATGGGGGCAGGCATGATTGCCCGTGCCGATTTAATTAAAAAAATAGGCGGATTTGACGAACGGTTTTTCCTTTATGGTGAGGACGTTGACCTGTGTCTTTCCATAAGAAAAAAAGGTTTTACGGTGGGTTACATTTCAGATGCCGTGATCATTCACCATGAAGGACAGAGTGAAAGAGACAGCCTGCCACTTCATGTGTTTGAAAAAAAAATGTCAGCGGCGATCTTGTTTTTCAAAAAGCATTATTCGGAAAAAAGTCGAAAGAGAATAAGAAAAATTCAAAGCCTTCAAGCGATCTGGCGAATTCTTTCGTTACGCCTCGAACTGTTGCTTTTCCCTTCTGACTTGATTAGGCAACAAAAAATTTCAGAATATAAAAGTATTTTATCACTTTATAAGTCGCTTTGATTGGAACTTTAAATGGGTGTAGATCAGAAAGGGAAATCATCAGGAAATAAAAAATCGATCACAGTGGCAGTGGTGGTGCCTAAATACGGGTTGATAGGGGGAGCTGAAAATTTTGTGTTTCAGCTGACGGAACGAGTGGCTTCATTGGGTGGAGATATAATCATTCATGTTTTTGCCAATAAATGGATAGAAGGGGATGCGCCAATACAGTTTCATAAAATTTGGACAATACCCTTTCCTCGATTCCTTGAGCCTTTAAGTTTTGCAATAGGTGCTTATTTCCAGACTATGAAATTTGATCTTATCCATAGCCACGACAGAATTTTTGCCATGGATATTTTTACCTTTCACGGGATACCTCACAAAATCTGGATCAATGATGTACAGCAAAGACGCGTTCCAAGGTTGGTCGATTTCATGATTGCCTGGATTGAAAGGAAAGGTATTGTCCGAAACCGCTTGAAAAAGATACTGCCGGTTTCAACTATTGCAGCTCAAGCGCTTAAACGGTACTACCCCAATTCTGAAACCAAGATTGACATCATGCCGCCTGGTATTGCCCGTGATTATTTTCAGGCCTATGCCAGACAAAAAGAGCGACAAAACATCCGGCAACAATATGATTTACTGCCTACCGAAACCGTAGCCATTTTTGTAGGGATGAACTTTGAAATTAAAAATTTGGACCTGGTATTTGAAAGCCTGGCAGTGTATTCAAATCGGGGCGGCAGGAATTTAAAACTTCTGGTTGTTGGAAAAGGTAATGAGAAAAAATACCTCGGGATTGCCAAAGGCCTGGGCATTGAGAACCTTGTCAGATTCTGTGGTCCGGCAGAAATCGTGCAGCCCTTTTATCTGGCATCGGACTTCTTTATCATGCCTTCATTTTACGATACCTTTGGTATGGTTGTACTGGAGGCAATGCTTGCAGGGCTCCCACCAGTTATTTCTTCCACTGTCGGCGCAAAGGATCTTGTAGATGAGACTTGTGGTTTTGTGCTGCCGGATACATCCTGCCCTGAACTGGTTGCCGATATTTTTGATCAACTGCAGCGGATTGATATCAGGAGCGAATTGGGACAGAATGCTGTTAAAAAGGCAAGCGATTATTTTTGGGACGCGCTGGCACAGAAAATGTCTGATAATTATCGCTCCATTTTTTTTATGAAGCAAAAGGCTATAAAGCTTGGATTTCGCTTGTTCCCATTTTGAATTTTATAAATTTAAAAATCAATAAAATCGGTCGAAAAAGTCTAATTTTTAGAGCATACACCCAATTTTTTAATATAATTCACCATAATCCATCGTAACCATTTGAAATTAAACTAGATTTTTTCACAAAAAAGTAGAGTCTTTCCAGTAAGTTAAGGAGGGCTCTATCATTGCGACTGCCGGTTATAAAAAATGTTCAAACGCAACCTGTTGGATTTGCACCAATCTTGAAACATTATTTTGATCAATGTGGAATACAGCGTATCATAGATAATCATGTTGAGCTGGATCCGAGACGGAAGATCCTCACCCATGGTGAAGCTGCCGTGGCCATGATTACCAGTATGTTGTTTCAGGTTATGCAGCTATATCGAGTCTGTAAATTTGCCACGAAAAAAAACGTGCTTAATACAATGCTGCCCCATATTGCGCCCGAAGAGTTCTTCGACGACCGACTATCCGACACTCTGGATGCCATATTTTCTTATGGTATCGGAGACCTTGAATTAGCTATCACCCGAAATATGATTGAGGTATTTCGAATCCAAACTTCAGTCTGCCATAATGATACAACCTCGGCGTCTGTTTATGGGAATGCCGACAACAATAAGACCGACCACAGCATCCGGGTAACATTTGGACATAGCAAAAAGCATCGCAAGGACCTCAAGCAACTTGTCTGGTCGATGTCAGTGAGTTCCGATCATGCCTTCCCTTTATTCCAAAAGGCTTATAGTGGCAATACTGCTGATGTTAACACCTACGTCGAGCAATGGCACAAACTGATTGATCTGCTCGAAGACCATGATTTCCTTTACGTGGCCGATTCGAAATTGATCACTCATGAGAACATGGCCCATATTACCGACAATGATGGTTTTTTCATCGCTCCGGCACCGATGTACGAATCCTACAAGAATGTTTTTGAAGAGGCTCTCAACAAACACGATCATGAGCTACTTATCCCTTTATATGAAACACTCTCCCATAAAAGGGGAATAGTGTCCCGTTGGTTTTATGGCTTTTTGTTCCACAACACTTTCATTACCGTTACAAATTGAAGGTATCAAATCAATAAAGCTATCTCTTTCAGATAACAATTCAAGCACAGAAGACAACTTTTTAAATCATCAGCGGCGGTCGGTTTATACTATAAAAGTTTTATATACGTGGTACCTCTTCATGGAAGTCCAACAGTTCGTTGTGCAAAAAACCGACCAGTCATGTTATATTCGCGCTCTAAGGCTTCATTTCAAAATCCGACTTTTTATTGCTGAATTAAAAATTCTATTGTCTGTTGTACCCCTTTAATCAATATCTGCACAAAATATTTTTGATAGATCAATTAACCTTCACAAGGAATAAGTTTCATCCCTAACTCATCAGCCTTTTTTGCCAAATTTTTCAACGTCCTTTGTTTGTTCGGTTTGCTCAAGTATTCTTCTCCGAGGTCTTTATATCTGTCTCCATTTTTGATGATGTTGTAAATGGCTTTTGCAATTCTATGGGCTATGGCGACAATCGCTTTTTTGGCACCTCGTCTGGCTTTGAGTTTATAATACTTGGCTTTGTAATATGAACCCTTCGTCTTGATTGCGGCCCAAGCGATCTGGACTAAAATCGTTTTGAATGGATGATTTCGAACCGCATTCCGGCCACTTTTCCTTTTACCTGCGCTTTCATTATTTCCAGGGCACAATCCGGCCCATGCAACAAAAGCGACCATGCTTTTAAACTCATCCAGTGTAACCCCGACTTCTCCAAGAACAGATTGTGCTGACTTCTTATCGATCCCGGGAATTTCATCTAATCTTTCCAGTAAATTTTCATGGTCACGGGTAAGTATTTCCAATCTGGCATTAATCTGTTCAATCTGTCTTTGAAACATCTCAATGGCCTCCATCATGCCAATCAGTTGGAATCGATGATGATCTTTAAAATATCCATGGAGGCTTAGACCCAAAACAAGCGTGAAATAAGTAATAAAAAAGAAGATAAAGTCTCGAAACGCCTAACAATAAAGAGTATAATGAGTTTTCCACAACAAACTATACAAAGTTGAAAGGACGTTTCGAGTGAATAAGAATATCAGCAAAAAATTGGCAAAACGCAAGAAAAAAATCAGCAAAAAACTTAACAAAAGAAATTGGACGGAACAGCCGACTCCTATGTTAAAGGCGTCCAACATTCAATACGAGATTGACGGTCGTCTCCAAGGGGTTGCTCACGGCGGCATAGGCCTGATTCATATGCTTGCAAAAAGGACTGGCCTCCTGAAAGAGATAGATAAAGAGCTCGAGTTGCTAAAACGCCATCTGCCATATCACGAATCAGATCATATCGCCAATATGGCATATAATATTCTTGCCGGCGGTACTTGCCTCCAGGATATTGAACTACTCAGAAATAATGAAGCCTGGCTTAATGCGCTGGATGCAAAACTTATCCCTGATCCCACTACGGCAGGAGATTTTTTACGCCGGTTTTCCCCGGAAGATATTGTGACTCTGATGGATATAAAAAATACCATCCGAAAAAAGATATGGGAAAAGCAGCCACAAAATTTCAAGAAAGCAGCCATTATTAATATCGACGGTACTATCAGTGGGACAACCGGCGAGTGCAAACAGGGCATGGATATCTCTTACAAAGGGACGTGGGGATATGCTCCATTGGTCGTCTCTTTGGAAAAAACAAGGGAGCCTCTATACATTATCAACCGGTCAGGTAATGCTCCGTCCCACCTTGGTTCTGCGCAGTGGGTGGATAAGGCACTTGATTTGCTGGAAGGTACTTTCAAAAAATTATACGTTCGGGGTGATACTGATTTTAGTCTTACCACTAACTTTGATAAATGGGATCAGCGCTGTTCCTTTATATTTGGCATGGATGCCAGATCAAATTTGGTCAAACAGGCCAATAATCTCTCGGAGTCTGACTGGATTGTATTTGAAAAACCGCCTCGGTCGATTAAAACAGTTCCCAGACAACGCCCGGAAAATGTTAAACGTGAAGTGGTTAAAAAACGCAAATTTAAACGCTTGGAGACCGCATGTGAACATATAGCCGAATTTAAATATAAGCCGGGTAAATGTCGGAAGCCCTACCGGATGATCGTTCTGCGCAAAACGATCAACGAGTATAAAGGTGAACGTCTGCTGTTTGATGATGTTCGTTACTTTTTTTATATCACCAACGATTGGAAAAAATCGGCCGAGCAGTTGGTGGATTTTTACCGAAAACGGGCTGATCACGAGAATGATATTGACCAGTTGAAACATGGTGTACGTGCTATGGAGAACCCGTCGGATTCTCTAAATGCCAACTGGGCCTATATGGTTATCGCCTCTTTGGCATGGGATCTGAAAGCCTGGTATGGGCTGCTGATGCCATATCGGGCATTAGGTCTTTCAATAATCCGCATGGAATTCAAGCGGTTCATCCAGACATTTATAAACATCCCCTGTTTAATCTTGCGATCCGGCAGGGCCATAAAATATCGAATCATTGGTTATAATGATCGTCTTACAAGCATGTTCAAGTACTTTGACTTCATGAAGACCGTCCGGGTTACGTGATCTTTCTCCCACCGGATAGTTATTGCAAATGGTTTGCAATGGCGAGTCCTAAACCGGCAGCTTTTAAAAGGATTTAAAAAAAATGAACCACAACACAATCGGTATGACTCAAAAATATGGGGAGCAGTTCGTCTGCCTGATGACAATTGGCGATAAAAATCATAGCTCAAACGACCGATTGCTCATGAGTGTTGTATTTGGGAAAACACGCTTGTTTTGGGATTAACCAAAACGACCTCCATCGTAGCTTCGATGGTGTTATAAACCGGATGCCAATATACCCCGGTACTTTCCATTGCCACTACAGGACAGCAATTTTTAATCAACCACGTTTTCATTTTTTGCAAATCTTGAGTAAATGATGAAAACTCTCGAATCTCATGCTGTTCTTTCCCATTAGCATCAACAGTGATTAAACAGGCCGAAATTTTGTCTTTGTGAACATCCAAACCACAACAAATTGGGTGAACGATTTGGATTAATGTGCTATTTTTTGATCTCTTGGTCATGGCTATCTCCTTATATTTTTCTTGGTCGAAAAAAAATTTGATAGCTATGACCATTTTTCAAAATTTGCAAGTGTTTCATGCTTCGTTGTGTCCGCTAGGACATGGGGGTTATAAAGAACGCTTTAACCGAGGCTTTGAAGTCCCCATGGAATTTTCCCATGAAGGCAAAACCTACCAGCTGCGGATGATCATTCTATATGACCATGCTCTTCGCGCTCTCAAACAAAAAGCACTGCAAAACCGCATTCAGAAAACACTCAATGGTTTCGAAGAACTTTCCGGAAAGCTCAACCGCTACAAGCTAAAAACCCGGGAACAGATAACGGCGGCATGTGCAGCTATCTTGAAAAAAACAAAACAGAATCATTTTTCTCCTATACTGTGGTCAACAGTCCGGTCACCACCTATAAAAATAGCAGACGCGGCAAACCATCGGCAAACTCAGAGAAGATAGCTGAAGTTCATGATCATTTTACCGTCCACTATGAATTCAATAAAGATGCTTTTGAAAAAGCCCTTGCCCAGTGCGGCTACTATCCGCTTTTGACCAACAAACCTCTGGATCAGCTGAGTATTGCGGATGCTATGCAGGCCCACAAGAATCAATACAAATGCGAACACACCTTCCGCAGAGCAAAGGGGCCATACAACGTTGAGCCTATTTACCTGCATACTCCTGAGCGTATCGAAGCATTTTTATTTCTCTTCAAAATCGCCTTGCAGATCCTTGTGCTCATCGAAAGAACAGCCAGGAATAATATCGACGAGCGGGAACGGGGGCTGGACGGATTCATGCCAAACAGAAAGGATGTCCGCAACCCGCGTAGCGAATTTATGCTGAAAGAATTCGAAGACATTGTATTGGGACAAATGCAGTTGCCGGACGGAAATAACTATGGCTTTGTATCCGAGCTAAATGATCTTCAAAAAGATATTCTTTTCATTCTGGACGTTCCACTTCATTACTATGATTACCAATACTTGGGCAACTCAAGCTGAATTAATGGTGGAGTAATCAATGACAATGAAGGGTGAAAAACGAAAAACGCACATTTTTAAAGAGCGAAATCCAAGTTAAAAGGAATATTAAGCGTGAAATTTATAATTTATTCCATTTTAATGAGCGAACGGCACGAAAAATAAGGGATGAGATAGATCGGAAAAAAGAATTTATCCATTTCCTAACAGTACTTGCTCGTATTATCGAGGAAAATAAAAGCGACATTGAAGGGAAAGAACGTCTTCTGGACATGGTCTATGGCAAAATTTATGGACTACATATTTCCTGATAAACGATTCCGCAGATGTGAAGGGGTCTGTATCTCAGAGTGGTGACCGTTTAATAATAGCTTTATTAATATCTGAAACCAAAATTGCGTTCATGCATTCCATATAATCAACTTGTTTAGGACATTGACGTTTAAAGCAGGGGCTGCACGCAACTCCTGATCTGACCACTGTGCAGGTATCACCCCATGGGCCGGTTCGCCAGGGCGCTGTTGAGCCGAAAATGGCAACAACCTTTGTGCCCAATGCCGCTGCCAGATGCATGGGGCCAGTATCTGTGGTGATCAAAAAGTCAGCGTAATCATATAACGCAGCCAGGGTTTTGAGGGTGGTTTTGCCTGCGAGATTTACACTTTTAGCGGTCATTTGCAAGCGGATTATCTCAATAGCTTTGGTGTCTTCCGGGCCTCCGGTGAAAATGATGTCCGCACTGAAAGTTCTTGACAGTTCGTCTGCCAGTTTTGCAAATTTGGTATTGTCCCACAGTTTGGTCTCCCAGGTTGCCTGGGGATTGATGCAGAACAGTTTCCGGGAACCGGTGATGCCGTTTTGAGCCAGGATAGTACGAATCAGAGCCCGCTCCTTGTTCTGTATAGGTAAATGGTAAACAACCTCAGGTGCGGGAATCCCCATTGCTTCTATAAATAACAGGCCGCGTTTAAGGGCGTGGATTTCCATGTCTATGGCCGGAATCTTTTCGTTATAGAAAAGAAAGCTGCCTTCCGCATGCTGCATACCCCTGTCAAAACCGATCTTTCTTTTTCCCCTTGATAAAAAAACCATGGCGGCGCTTTTGAGGAGGGCCTGGAAATCTATAACCATATCATAGCGGGTGTCGCGAAGGGTTTTAATAAAAAAATACATGCCCTTAATGCCTGCTTTCCAGTGTTGAGATTTCAGCTGTTTTACCCATTGTTTGCGTTTGGACAGGATGACTCGGTCCAGGGCGGGGTGCCCCATGACGATATCTGCAGCAGCCTCTTCAACGAGCCAAGTGATATGGGCATTGGGGTAGTGGGCGCGCAGCGCATTTAGCGCGGGAAGTGTGTGGATCACATCGCCTATGGCGCTCATTTTTATAATCAAAATTTTGGGATGTCTTCCCCGGAAAGGTTTGCGCCTTGACACGTCACTATCCTTTTGTGGTTTATGTATTGTGGTCCAATTAAGCGTATGCCTGTCCAATGCCGGCTTGCCTTTGATTTTATATCAGCTTGTCAACAAATATTTTCTCTGTCTTGGGGCCCGTTTAGCCATTGAGTATTTCTATTGCCTTTTCGTATACCATGTCCACAGAGATCAAATCCATACACTTGTGATCAATGGGGCATTCCGGCTTCATGCATGGGCTGCAGGGGACCGGGACCCGGATGACGACGCTGTTTTCGTTGGCAGGGCAGGTGGCTTTGAAATTTGTGGAACCGATTACCGCCACTTGGTTGATATTGAGGGCGGCAGCAGCGTGCATCAGCCCGGAATCGTTGGTGATGAATAGCCGGCAGGTTTCAATCAGGGCAAAGGCCTGGCCCAAGGAGGTCTTTCCTGCGAGGTTAATGCAGCAATCGGGGGCCGCCTGACTGATCTCATCTCCTAATGTGCGATCTGCCGATCCTCCAAAAATCAGAATTTTAGTGTTAAATTTTTTTGAAAGTTTTTCGGCGGCTTTTGCAAAACGTTCCGGAAACCATCTTTTGGCTGTCCCTCCCGTTGCACCAGGGTTGATACCGATAATGGGAGCTGATTGATCAAGTCCGGTTTGCTTTAGTATATTTTCAGCTGTTTGGCGGTCTTCCTTGGACAGATAAAGATCCAGTTTGCGTCCGTCTGTGAGAAGTCCTGCTCCTTTGAGAATAGCAATGTAATAATCAATAAGGTGACGTTGTTTGAGCTTTGGGTCCATCTTTACAGCTCGGTTGAGAAGAATACCCCTGCCATCTGTGTTAAATCCAAGTCGTTCCTTCACACCTCCCAACCATGTAATCAAGGCCGCCTCGAATGCGTTTTGCATCAAAACGGCCAGGTCAAACTGATGCTGCCGAATATCTGCGGCCAAGGAAAGGGTGCCTATCCCTCTTTTATGCCTTCCGTTATTGTCATACACCATAATGTGGTCGACATTGGGGTTGTGTTCATAGACAGGAATTACCCATGGCTTGGCCAGTACTGTAATTTGTGCTTTGGGATAGTTTTTTTTCACCGCTCGCAACACCGGTGTCGTCATAATGGCGTCTCCGACCCAGTTGGCGGCCCGGAAAAGGATCCGTGCGGAAGGGTTGTCTTCTAAAGCTATTATACTCATGGTTGTGACGTTGTTCCCTGTTGAAAGACAGCAGCTTTTAAAGCAAAAAAAGTATCAAAATCAGGTATGTTTGTCCAGGGTCGAAAGTGCATTGAACAGCGTAATTTGCATAAAAAAAGCTCTTGAGTGATTTTCTACTCAAGAGCCTTATCTTTTAGGTGGCTGGCTGACTAGGATTCGAACCTAGATTGACGGAGTCAGAGTCCGTAGTCCTGCCGTTGGACGATCAGCCAGCAGATGAACAACGTCAGGGTATATACACTAAAGATATGACTGAAGTCAAGAAGATATTCGTTGAAAGTTAAGATTGAATTGGGTTATTATTCCAATTTTGGCCGATATCATTAAAAATAATGGAAAGTTGTCTGGCTTTAACGTATGAATAAAAAACCAAATTTTATAATCAATAACGATAAAGACTATGAGCAATAATATGGGTGACTGGAGGGAAGCCGGCAGGCTGTTGCGGGCCAAAAATGAAAAATTTTCTCGTCTTCTTGATCTGTTAAATGATTCTTCGGGTATCGCCATTGCCTTTTCCGGTGGTGCGGATTCGGCATTTCTGCTTGCAGCTGCGCGTATTGCTGGGGTAAAGCGAATAATGCCTGTCACTGTTGTCTCTGATTTTTTTACGGCGAATGAAGAGGAGCGGGCTGTTCGTTTGGGGGCGTATTTAGGTGCTTCTTCCATTTTTATCCCTGCAGATATTCTGGATGATGACAAGGTGGCCCGGAATACAGACCGGCGCTGTTATTTCTGCAAACTTTTTTTATTTTCCAAGGTTGCGGCGGTGGCAAAAGAGCGAGGGGTGAATGTTTTGCTGCACGGTGCAAATATGGACGATTTGCAGGAAATTCGGCCCGGCATGGAGGCGGCCCGGGAATTGGGTTTTAGATCGCCTTTGGTGGATGTCAGGTTTTCAAAGAAGCAAATCCGGGCATGCTCAAAGATGCTGGGGCTTGAAACTTGGAATTTGCCTGCTCAGTCCTGTTTGGCAACCCGTATCCCCCAGGGTGATGTCATCACCAAAGAAAAATTAAAAAGGGTTGAACTGGCAGAGGCCTGTCTCCATGGATTGGGGATCGACCAGGTGCGGGTTCGATATCATGGAGATTTGGCTCGAATTGAAGCGAATCCCGGTGAGTTGCAGCGTTTTGTGGATCCGAATTTAAGGGGAAAAATGGTGCAGGGGGTTAAACGCGCGGGATTTCGTTTCGTATCTCTTGATCTGGAAGGTTATGCGCCGGCGTCCAAATGAGTAGGAATAAATCGAATCACCCCCGGCGTTGAAATCGGCCGGGGATGACGTTTTTTTAGCGGTACTAACGGGCGTGCAGTTCCAGGTTGTTGAAGAAATAACCTATTTCAAATGCAGCGGTTTCCGGGGCGTCAGAGCCGTGGACAACGTTTTTTTCAATGTCCGTGGCGTAGTCCTTCCGGATGGTGCCTTCTTCTGCTTCTTTGAAATTTGTGGCACCCATTAATTTTCTATTTTTTGCGATAACATCCTCGCCTTCAAGTACCATGACAACGATGGGGCCTGATGTCATGAAATCGGTCAGGCTGCCGAAAAAAGGACGTTCTTTGTGAACAGCATAAAATCCCTGGGCCTGGGTTTTGCTCAGGTGGATCATTTTCATTGCCGCAATTTTAATGCCGTTGGTTTCAAAACGTTTGATAACTTCGCCAATGACGTTTTTTGCTACACCGTCAGGCTTGATGATGGATAAGGTTCTCTCCACGTATGTTCCCCTTCTATAGTAAATAATAATAAAGCCAATGGTTGATTTAACGGGCTTGATAAATATCACAGGAACGTATTATAAGTCAAATATCGATAAATGTTGGGAATTGATGAGCAAAGACAATCTAAAATCAATGATGGGCATAATGCTTAAAATAGGTGTGACTGGGTCTGCGGGGTCGGGAAAGAGTCTTGTGTGTGAAGGGTTTCGGCGCATCGGGTTGGTTACGCTGGATTGTGATGAAATTGCAAAGCAGGTGGTGGAGCCGGGGCGGGCGGCTTATGATCAGGTGGTCAACGCGTTCGGTGATAAAATTATAAACCCGGACGGCACGTTGGATCGCACGGGGTTGCGACGTATGATCGTCACCACAAAAGGGAGTAGGGAAAAGCTTGAAGCGATTTTGCATCCTATAATTATTAAGGAGACAGTTCGGCTGATGGATGATGCCCTTTGTTCAAAGAAGGTATCGTGTGTTGTTGAGGTGCCGCTTTTGTTTGAGCTTGGCATGGAACATCTCTTTGATGTGGTTGTTGTGGTGACGGCTGCAGATGACGCCCTTGTTGAACGGATTTCCTGCCGGGATGGAGTGGATCGAGAAAGCGCCCAAAAGCTTTTGGCTATTCAGATGCCCCAGTCCGAAAAGGTCAAGCGGGCTGATTGTGTTATTGAAAACAGGGGCGAGCCTGGAGCTGTTTTTAGATCAGTGGAAGTTTTGTATCGAAAACTTGTCAATCAGCGCTTGACAAAAAAATGATAATATCTTAATAAATTTTTTTAATTACTTACGTTTCACATTATCTTGTCTTTTTTTTCCGCAAGGCCTGAATTGGCCTCCAGATAGTCAAAAAGACATCCCCAAAAAATTTGCAGTGTGAATTCATACACTATTAACCAAACGGATGGATCAGACCAGGAGATTGCATGAATCTTGTAGAACTCAATAAGATGAAAATCAGTGAGCTGACCAAGCTTGCCAAGAAATACAATATTCAGGGTATTGGCGGCCTTAAGAAGCAGGAACTGATTTTTGCCTTGCTCCAGGCTAATATCGAAGAAAGCGGACAAATTTACGGCGAGGGTACCTTGGAAATCCTTCCAGATGGATTTGGTTTTCTAAGAGCGCCTGGGTACAACTATCTGCCTGGTCCCGACGATATTTATGTCTCCCCTTCCCAGATCCGACGGTTTAACCTGCGTACCGGAGATACTATTTCCGGGCAGGTCCGTCAGCCAAAGGATTCAGAACGGTATTTTGCATTGCTGAAAGTGGAAGCCGTGAATTTCATGAATCCTGAAATGGCGGCTGAAACCATTTTGTTTGACAACCTTCTGCCGTTATATCCGGACCGTAAGATGAACCTTGAGGCCGAGCCTGATAACTATTCCATGCGGGTTATTGATCTGATGTCTCCCATTGGATTCGGCCAGCGCGGCCTTATCGTGTCGCCGCCTAAGGCCGGTAAAACCATGCTGCTCCAGAATATTGCCAATTCCATGATCCAGGCCCACAAAAATATTGTCCCCATGATTCTGCTCATAGATGAACGTCCTGAAGAGGTGACGGATATGGCGCGCTCCGTAAATGCCGAAGTGATATCCTCGACCTTTGATGAGCCTGCTGAGCGTCATGTGCAGGTGGCTGAGATGGTGATTGAAAAAGCCAAAAGAATTGTGGAGCAGGGGCATGATGTGGTGATCCTTTTGGATAGTATTACGCGCCTTGCAAGGGCTTACAACGCAGTAATGCCGCCTTCCGGGAAAATTCTGTCCGGTGGTGTGGATTCCAATGCCCTTGATCGTCCAAAGCGTTTTTTTGGGGCGGCGCGAAACATAGAAGAGGGCGGTAGTTTGACAATTATAGCCACCGCGCTTGTAGATACAGGCTCCAGAATGGACGAGGTTATTTTCGAAGAGTTTAAGGGTACGGGTAACATGGAGCTTGTGCTTGATCGAAAACTTGCGGACAAGCGTGTATTTCCTGCCATTGATATGAATCGTTCGGGTACCCGAAAAGAGGAGTTGCTCCTTGATCCTGAGGTGTTGAATCGCGTCTGGATTTTAAGAAAATTGCTTTCAAGTTTAAATTCTGTGGATGCAATGCAGTTTTTGCTTGAAAAAATGAATGGAACAAAGGATAATAAAGAGTTTCTTGAAATGATGAATTCATAGCAAGAAACTTTTTTAATATTTAACAATTACGGTCTTTTATATCGAAGACTGCAAGGAGTGACGTGTAAGATGAAAAAAGACATCCATCCGAACTACACAAAAACAACGGCAACTTGTGCCTGCGGTGCAACATTTGACATCAGTTCCACAAAAGAGAACATCAAGGTGGAAATTTGCTCCCAGTGCCATCCCTTTTTCACCGGTAAGCAGAAACTGGTTGACTCTGCCGGTCGTATTGACCGCTTTAAGAAAAAATACGCAGGGTTCGACGCAAGCAAACTGGTTTAGCTGTTTGATCGGCAAGTATGTAAAAGGGGTCTTGAACAAAGACCCCTTTTTGAATTTTCATCCGGGACAATTTGACCATGATTGAAAAATTAAAAGGCATTGAAGAACGATATATAAAAATTGAGCATCTGCTCAGTGATCCGGATGTTATGGCGGATCAAAAAAAGTACCAGGAATATCTCAAGGAACACGGTGAATTGAATAAGATCGTGCCGGTGTTTCGGGACTATGAGAGCGCAGGGGGCGAACTGAAGGAAGCAAAGGAGCTTCTTAAGGATAGTGACCCTGATATCCGCTCCATGGCCAAAGAAGAGATTCCTGTGCTTGAAACCAGAATTGCACGGCTGCATGAGCAATTAAATGTCCTTTTGATGCCCAAAGATCATAGGGATGATAAAAACGTTATTCTGGAAATCCGGGCTGGTACCGGTGGAGAAGAGGCTGGTATTTTTGCCGGAGATCTTTTCCGTATGTATTCAAGGTATGCGGAGTCCAAGCGCTGGAAGATTGAAATCATTGAGAAGAACGACTCGGCTGCCGGGGGGTTCAAGGAAGTGGTTTCCATGGTTCAGGGTAAAGGTGCTTATTCCCAGTTTAAATATGAAAGTGGCATTCATCGGGTACAGCGGGTCCCCGATACTGAAACCCAGGGGCGTGTTCACACCTCGGCGGTGACAGTGGCTGTGCTGCCCGAAGCCGAGGATGTGGATATTGACATTAATCCTGCGGACCTGAAAGTAGACGTGTTTCGTTCTTCCGGACCTGGCGGTCAGTCCGTAAATACAACGGATTCCGCTGTTCGTATTACCCATATCCCCACCGGTGTTGTGGCCACCTGCCAGGATGAAAAATCCCAGCATAAAAACAAGGCCAAGGCTTTAAATGTTCTTAAGTCCCGTATTCTGGACGCCAAGATCCGGGAAGAAGAGGCTAAACGGGCTGCGGATCGGAAAGGGCAGGTCGGTTCAGGTGACAGGTCCGGCCGCATTCGTACCTATAACTTCCCCCAGGGACGGATGACCGATCATCGCATCGGCTTGACCCTGTATCGGCTGGACAGTGTGATGGAGGGTGATATCCAGGAAATTATTGATGCCTTGAGGGCGCACAACCAAGCCCTGGCATTAAAAGATCATTGATTGTGGGGAACTGACTCTGTGGATGTCTGGACCATAAAATCCATTCTTTCCTGGACAGACGGCTATTTCTCTCAGCACAATATTGACAGCCCCCGGCTCACAGCTGAAATTCTATTAGCTCAGGTCCTGGGGCTGCGGCGTCTTGATCTTTATCTGCAGCATGACCGGCCTCTGGAAAAACAGGAGCTTACAGAATTTAAAGCTCTGATCCGGCGGCGGATTACACGGGAGCCTGTGGCTTACATTACGGGTCGCAAGGGGTTTTTTAAAGATCAGTTTAGGGTTGCACCGGGTGTGCTTATTCCCAGGCCGGATACGGAAACCCTTGTGGAGACGGCTGTGGGGGTGTTGTCGGAAATGGAAGCGTGCGGCAAACGGGGTCGGGTGATAGAGCTTGGTGTCGGGTCCGGTGCGGTGATTATTTCCATTGCCAATGCCTGTCAGGGGCATTGCTACTTTGGCAGTGATCTCTCTGGGGATGCTCTTGATGTTGCCTGCGCCAATGTTAATGCGTTTGCCCAGACTCTGATATCGTTATTTAAAGGCGATTGGCTTTCTGCCGTGGTCCCGCAGCCGTTGTTTGATTTAATTTTATCCAACCCTCCCTATATTCCTAGTGCCGATATTGAGTTGTTAGAGCCTGAGGTGAAAGACCATGAGCCTCGCGGGGCGTTGGATGGGGGTGTCGACGGTCTTGATGCCGTTCGGGCGATTCTGGCCCAGGCCGGAGACAGGCTTTTGCCCTCCGGTCGTCTCATTCTTGAGATCGGATATGATCAAAAACCATTAATCAAAAGTCTTGTCAAAAGCTTTGCCTGGGTGGCGGAGTTGGATTTTGTTAAAGATCTTGCCGGGCACCATCGGCTCGCTGTTTTTAAAAAATAAATTGAAAGTTTTCTTATCTTTTGATATAGAAGTTGGGATTTTGCTTTTGCAAAAATAATAACACACGCTTGTGGACCTGTGATCCGGTGCTTTTTAAAAGTCGATTCCAGGGATGAGGCAGGCGGATGAACTTTAAAACCATTGAAAAATTGGAGTGAAAATGGCTTACATTACGATTAAAGAATTACTTGAAGCAGGTGTACATTTCGGGCATCAGACCAAACGTTGGAACCCTAAAATGAAGCGTTACATTTTTGGTGCCAGAAACGGTATTTACATTATCGACCTTCAGCAGACCGTTAAGCTGTACAGACAGGCCCACGATTTTATAAAAAATATTGCCGCAAACGGTGGCGATGTAATGTTCGTTGGGACCAAAAAGCAAGCTTCCGAGGCCATCTACGAAGAAGCCAACAGAGCCGAAAGCTATTATGTTGAAAATCGCTGGTTGGGCGGTATGCTGACCAACTTCCAGACCATCAAAAACAATATTTCCCGCTTCCATTTTCTAAATTCCATTGAAAATGACGGCACATTGGAAAATTATCCCAAAAAAGAGCAGGCAAAAATGCTCAAAGACAAGGCAAAGCTGGAATTTGCCATCGGCGGTATTTCCAATATGAAAAAACTGCCGGCAGCCCTGTTTATCATTGACTCTAAAAATGAAACCATTGCCGTAAAAGAAGCAAAACGTCTGGGGATTCCAATCGTTGCCGTAGTCGATACCAATTGTGATCCCGATGATATCGATTATGTTATTCCCGGTAACGATGATGCTATCCGTTCCATTCGTCTGTTCGCTTCCCGGGTTGCCGATGCCGTGATCGAAGGTCGCCAGATCTGGGAAGAACGCCAGCGTGCTCACTCCGATAAGGAAGACGGTGGCGGTAAACCTGCTGAGACTTCAGGCGAACAAATCGGTGTTGAGGTCGTTTCTGACGGTACCGACGGGCCTGTGATTGAAAAAATCAAAAGAAAAACCACTGCGGAAACTTCAGAGACCCAGGAAGCTGCAGCTGCTGAATAGCAGGTAACGACTGATATCGTTTGTTTGAACTGTGGGGCACGGGCACGGCCTGCCCCACAAAATATGGCGTGAAAGTAATTCAATAACTTAATTGTTATTTTAAAATATGAAAAATAGAGATTCTAATATTTGATATAAAAGGAGCTTACAAAATGGCTGAAATTACTGCACAAATGGTAAAGGAGCTTCGTGAAGCCACCGGTTCGGGAATTATGGACTGCAAAAAAGTCCTGGCCGAGGCGGAAGGGGATATGGATAAGGCAATTGAGCTTCTGCGTAAAAAAGGCCTGGCCAAAGCAGCCAAACGCGCAGGGCGGTCCACCAGCGAAGGCATTATTTATTCCTACATTCATACCGGTGCAAAACTGGGCGTGCTCGTTGAAGTGAACTGCGAATCTGATTTTGTGGCAAAAACCGAAGATTTCGAAACTTTTGCCAAAGATATTGCCATGCACATTGCGGCCGCCAATCCTGCCGGTCTGGTTCCTGAAGACGTGGACCAATCCGTCATTGAAAAAGAGCGTGAGATTTACCGCGCCCAGATGCTGGAAGAAGGAAAGCCCGCAAATATCATTGATAAAATTGTGGATGGCAAGGTGGAAAAATTCTATAAAGAAGTCTGCCTGCTAAGCCAGCAGTATATTAAAGATCCCCAGAAAACTGTTGAAGATGTACTCAAGGAAACCATCGGAAAGATCGGCGAAAATATCCAGATTAAAAGATTTTCACGCTTTCAGATAGGAGAATAATCGCTTGGATACGAAACCTGAATTTCAACGGGTTCTGATCAAGTTAAGTGGCGAAGCTCTGATGGGTAATCAGGGCTTCGGCATTACGCCTGAGATGATAAACTATGTGGCCGGTGAAGTGGCCAAGGTCTTTCAGCTGGGCTTGGAAATTTCAATTGTTGTCGGAGGCGGCAACATCTTTCGCGGGGTGGCAGGATCTTCGGCCGGTATGGACCGGACCTCTGCCGACAATATGGGCATGCTGGCCACTGTGATTAACAGTCTGGCGCTGTGCGATGCCCTGGAAAAACATGATATCCCCACAAGGGTCCAGTCTGCCATCCGTATGGACAGGGTGGCGGAACCTTTTATCCGCAGACGTGCCATTCGTCATCTGGAAAAGGGCCGGGTGGTTATATTTGCCGCCGGTACAGGCAACCCTTACTTTACAACGGACACGGCTGCTGTTCTTCGCGCCAACGAGGTCCGTGCCCAGATCCTTTTTAAGGCCACCCAGGTGGACGGGGTGTATGACAAAGATCCCCAGATCCATGATGATGCTGTGATGTTTGATAAACTATCCTATATGAAGGTCATCGAAAAACAGCTTCATGTTATGGATATGACAGCGATATCCCTTGCCATGGAACACGATCTTCCTTTACAGGTGCTCAACCTGCACAAGGCCGACAATATCTACAAAGCGGTCACAGGCGGAGGAATCGGTACAAGGATTTATAATAAATAAAGGACGTGTGAATATGATTAATGAGGTGCTTGAAGAAACCAAAGACCGTATGGGTAAATCCGAGAAAGCCTTTGAAGCCGAACTTGGCAAAGTACGCACCGGCAGAGCTTCCCAGTCCATGCTGGACAACGTCAGGGTCGATTACTATGGCACGCAGACTCCACTTCCCCAGATGGCTACCGTATCCGTGCCCGAAAGTCGTCTGCTCACCGTAAAGCCGTGGGACGCTTCGGTGATCAATGAGGTGGAAAAAGCGATATTAAAGGCAAATATCGGTCTTACGCCTTCCAATGACGGTAAATTGATTCGCATCTCCATTCCGCCTTTGACCGAAGAGCGCAGAAAAGAGATTGTAAAAAGCGTGGGCAAAACCTGTGAGGAGTTCAAGGTGGCTGTCAGAAATATCCGCCGGGACGCCAACGAGATGCTAAAGGATCTACAAAAAGAGGCTGAAATTTCCGAAGACGAAAGCTTCAAAGCCCAGAAGCTGGTCCAGGATCTCACCGACGCTTCCATCAAGAAACTGGATGATATTTTTGCCGTCAAGGAAAAAGAGATCCTTGAAGTATGATCCAAATATTCAGGTGCCTGACGGACTGAACTTAGACCGGCTTCCCGCCCATGTTGCTTTTATCATGGACGGGAACGGGCGCTGGGCAAAAAAACGGCTGATGAACCGTGTGAAAGGCCATGAGCAGGGTGCCAAAACCGTTGAAGACGTTGTTATGACGGCCAGAGAACTGGGCATTGACGTGCTTACCTTGTATGCATTTTCAACGGAAAACTGGGCGCGACCCAAGGAAGAGGTCAAGGCCCTGATGCATCTGCTGAAACGGTTTCTCAAGAATAAAATCCAAGATCTTAAAGCCAAAAACATCCGCTTAAATATTTTAGGTCAGGTTGAACGGCTTCCCGACGATGTGCGAAAACAGGCTGAGCAGGCCATGGCCGACACACAACATAACTCCGCCATGATTTTGAATCTGGCATTGAGCTACGGGGCCCGGGAAGAAATCACCATCGGGGTTCAGCGAATCGCGGCAAAAATCAAATCCGGCGCCCTGACCCCCGAAGATATTACGGATAAAACGGTATCCGATCACCTTTATACGGCCGGCATGCCTGATCCGGACCTTATTGTCCGTACGTCCGGCGAAGTCAGACTTTCCAATTTTCTGATGTGGCAGGCCGCATATTCCGAACTGGTTTTTACCCCGACGCTTTGGCCCGATTTTTCCAAGCAGGAATTCCATCAGATTTTAATTGATTACCAGCAGCGGGACAGACGCTTCGGAAAGGTATGATGCAGCACTGCAAACGATGGCTTACGGCGTTAATTCTCACCCCCCTTGTGCTTTGGGCCATTCTCAAAGGGTCTCTATTGTTGTTTGGCGCCTTGGTATCCGTGGTTTCAATTTTTGCGATCCATGAATATTTTGATATCATCTGTGCCAATGATAGCGAACCTGTTACTCTAACGACTCGGTCGATCTCCTATGGGGCTTGTGCGGCATTGGTCATGGGGGCATGTTTTGGGTCCTGGCCGATTCTGTTTTTCATTCTTGCTTTGAATATGCTGGCGCTGTGCGTGTTTGTTCTGGCGCGTTTTTCCAGTTTGCCCCATATTTTTGATCTGGTGGCCCGGCAGGTGCTCGGTGTCGTCTATATCCCTTTATCCCTGGCTCTTTTGGTTTTTGTCCGGAATTCGGATGCCGGGGCATTGTGGGTGATCTGGGTGCTCATGGTCTGTTTTGCCAATGATACAGGTGCCTTGTATGTTGGGACGTTCAAAGGCGAGCGTAAGCTTTCTCCGAACATTAGTCCCAATAAAACCATTGAAGGGGCAGTGGGGGGGCTGGCCGTCGCGGTAACGGCGGGATTTGTATTTAATCTGATTTTCTTCCAGGATGTTGCGCTTGCCTTGATGAGTATTCCCTGCGCTTTGTGTATTGCGGTTGCGGGTCAGATCGGAGACCTGTTTGAGTCTGCCATGAAACGGGTCGGGCACATCAAAGATTCGGGAAAAATCCTGCCGGGTCATGGCGGTATGCTTGATCGCATTGACGGGTTGCTTCTGGCCATTCCGGTATTTTATTTTTTTACGGTGTTTGTTCTGTGAAGTCGTTAACGATACTGGGTTCCACAGGGTCCATCGGCACGTCCGCCCTTAAGGTGGTTGCCATGCACCCGGACAAGTTCTCCATCAATTGTTTAACCTGTGCCACCAATATTGACCTTCTATTCGCCCAAATAGAACAGTTTAAGCCGGCGATGGTTGCCGTGATCGACGAAATGTCGGCAGACCGTCTTGCAAAGAAACTTTCAGGCAAGCCTTGTCCTGAAATCTTGTGGGGCGAGTCCGGTTTTATTGCCGCAGCTCAATGGGCGGATTCAAATATGGTACTTGCCGCCATGGTTGGGGCTGCAGGCCTTGCACCGGCCCTTGCCGCCATTGATGCCGGCAAGCAACTGGCCCTTGCCAACAAGGAAACCCTGGTGATGGCCGGAGAGATTGTTATGGCCCGGGCGCGTGAAAAAGGGGTGGATATCCTGCCTGTGGATTCCGAGCACTGCGCCATTTTTCAATGCCTGCAGGGGAACCGGAGACACGATCTTAAAAAAATTTTTCTCACAGCATCAGGCGGTCCTTTCAGGGATTTGCCCCACGACCAATTTAAACAGATTACACCGGCCCAGGCCCTGGATCACCCGACCTGGAACATGGGCGCTAAAATAACCATTGATTCGGCGACCCTTATGAACAAGGCGTTGGAGGTGATTGAGGCGGTCCGGCTGTTTGATGTCAGTGTGGATAAGATTCAGGTGTTAATTCATCCCCAGAGTATTGTTCACTCCATGGTGGGGTTCGAAGATGGCGGTGTTATGGCCCAGCTTGGGGAACCGGATATGATGCATGCCATTGCCTATGCCTTCTCCTATCCAAACCGCATGAATCTAAACCTGAAATTCCCTGATTTTGCGGGGATGAATGGATTAACCTTTGATGTCCCTGATGTAAAACGATTTCCATCCCTTAATTTTGCCTACGAAGCCTGTCGCAGGGGCGGGACTTTACCGGCTGTTATGAACGCGGCCAACGAAGTCGCCGTGGACGCTTTTCTTAAAGAACGTATCGGCTTTCCTTATATTTTCAGAATAGTTGATGAGGTCATGGGTGCCCATACCTGCATTGACAATCCCGAGCTTTCAGGTATTATTGAGGCTGATCGCTGGGGCAGGGAGAAAGCACTTTCCCTGATCCAAAGTCTTGTGTAACAAACTTTAGGAACTTCAATATGGGGTACTCCCTTTTTGCATTTATCATTGTTATCGGCGTATTGGTTTTTGTCCATGAGTTAGGCCACTTCCTTGTTGCACGTGCCTGCGGCGTCGGGGTTGAGGTGTTTTCTCTTGGGTTTGGGCCTAAAATTGTTAAAATTAAACGGGGAATGACCGACTATTGCATATCAGCCATTCCTTTGGGCGGATATGTTAAAATGACCGGAGAAGAACCCGGCGCAGCCCAGGCCCTGGATGAAGAGAGGCGTCATCTCTCTTTTACCCATAAAACGGTGGGGCAACGGGCGTTGATCGCGGCTGCCGGTCCGGCTTTTAATTTTTTGTTGGCCGTCGTTATTTTTTACCTTTTATATCAAACCAGTGGAGTCTACATGGGGCTGCCCCAGGTCGGCCAGGTGGTGGATGATTCTGCAGCCAAGGCGGCAGGCATTGAAACAGGGGATGTGATCAAGGAAATTGACCAGGTCCCCGTGCAATCCTTTGAAGATATTTCCGGCATTGTCTCAAAAAGTGAAGGAAAAGCCCTGGCATTTCTTGTGGAACGGGAAGGGGAAGTGCATTCCTATACGATTACCCCCCGGACCCGGGAAGAAAAAAACCTGTTTGGAGAAAACGTGAACCGGTATGTGATTGGAATCATCGGTACCGGCGAAACCTTTCATCACCCCTTGAACCCTGTTGAAGCAGCGGTTCGTGCCGTATCCGATACCTACGGAATGGTGAAGCTGACGATTTTGTCCGTGGTGAAAATGTTCACCGGGGCTGTGTCCGCCGATAATTTGGGCGGTCCGATTATGATTGCCAAAATGGCCGGGGATCAGGCCAAAGCCGGATTTGAAAATTTTGTATGGTTTATCGCGCTTATCTCTGTCAATCTTGGCATTATCAACTTGTTTCCCATTCCGGTATTGGATGGGGGGCATCTTTTATTTTTATCTATTGAGGCGATTAAAGGCAGCCCTGTCAGTACCCGGGTGCGCGAGAAAATGGTTCAGTTCGGGGCAGCTGTGCTGATGACTTTAATGATTTTTGTCTTTTATAATGACATTGTCAAACTATTCAACGGTGGATTACAATGATTTCCAACATCGAAATCACGTTAAAGCAGGATTTAAGGGATGCCGAAGGCCAGTCTCTGGTTAAAAAGGCGAATGCCTATTTCGGTATTAAAATGGATGATGCCCGCTGCATCAATATCGTGACCGTGGAGTCCGATCTGGATCAAAACGAACTGGAAACCATACGTCGGGAGGTGTTTACCAATCCGGTTACTCAGGAATCCAGCCTTTCGCCTATCGATCTTGATTTTCATTTCTGCATCTGGGTGGGGTTTCGGCCGGGGGTCCGGGATAATGCCGGGGCAACCGCCGTGGAAGCGGTCAGCGATCTTTTGAAAAAAGATTTTTCGGCCCATGAGAACATTTATACCTCCAAACGGTATTGTCTGACCGGTGCGGAATTAACCCGGGAGGACGCTGAAACCATCGCCGCCCAGATTTTGTCAAACGGGATTATTCAACAGTATAAAGTCTTTGGTAAAGATGAATGGGACATAAATATCGGGGCGGATGTAAAACCGGCCAAGGTGATTTTAGATCATACCCCCGGTTTTGACACCATGGACATTGACACCGATGAGATTCTTGCCCGGATTTCCCATGAACGCAGCCTCTCCTTGAATCCCAGGGATATTCCGGTTATCAGGGGCTATTTTCTCGAGGAAAAGGTCCTGGCAGACCGTGCAACGGTGGGCCTGTCAAAGCCTACGGATGTGGAACTCGAATATATTTCCCAGTCCCGGTCAGATCATTGCTGCCACAACACCTTTAACGGTATTTTCAGGTATAGGGACACGGAGACCGGTGAAACAACGTTAGAAAATTCGTTGTTTAAAACCTATATCAAAGAGCCTACTCTGGCCTTGAAAGATGCCAAAGCGTGGGTGGTTTCAGTCTTGTGGGATAATGCCGGTGTGGGATCCTTTGATGACGACAACAACTATGTCATCACCGGCGAAACCCACAACTCGCCTTCCAACATGGAGGCATACGGTGGTGCCATCACAGGCATTGTGGGGGTCTACCGCGATCCCATGGGCACGGGCCTGGGCTCCAAGCTGTTCATGGGCAGTTTCGGATTCTGCGTGGGCGATATCAATTATAATGGTCCGTTAACCCCCCCCCTTCACCCCCGGCGTCTGCTTGACGGGGTGATTGAAGGGGTTAAGGACGGCGGGAATAAAAGCGGGGTCCCCACAACCTTTGGACAGACCCTGTTCGACCCCGGTTACATGGGCAAGGCCCTGGTGTTTGTCACCGCTTTGGGCATCATGCCCAAAACCGTGAATGGCAAACCAAGCCATGAGAAGACCACCGCGCCCGGCGAGTTGATCATCATGAGCGGCGGCCGTGTTGGCAAAGACGGTATCCACGGGGTAACCGCCTCGTCCAAAAGTTTTTCCGAGAACACTCCGGCCGGCCACGTCCAGATCGGCGACCCCTATACCCAGAAAAAAATGCATGATTTTCTGCTGGTGTGTCGTGATGAAGGACTGATCACCTTCATCACCGACAACGGCGGCGGCGGGTTGTCCTCTTCGGTGGGCGAATCGGCGATGCTCTCCAACGGGTGTGAGGTGTGGCTGGATAAGGTGCCTTTAAAATACGAAGGCCTGGATATGTGGGAAATCTGGATTTCAGAATCCCAGGAACGCATGACCATTGCCATCAAACCTGAAAATCTGGACCGGTTCATGGCCTTGTCTGATCTTCATGAGGTCGAATCCACGGTCATCGGTAAATATACGGATTCAGGCAAACTGCATATCAAATATAAAGACCAGACCTGTGCATATGTGGACATGGATCTGCTGGACAAAGGGTTCCCGGCCTGGGAATTCGACGCGGTCTGGACATCTCCTGCCGGGCGCGGATTGACCGAGCCGGTGATTTCCACGCCCACAAATTTAAATGGTGTGCTCGAACAGATGCTGGCCAGGCCCAACGTCTGCAGCAAAGAGTGGATCATTCGCCAGTACGACCACGAGGTCCAGGGCGGTTCCGTGATCAAGCCCCTGGTGGGCGTCAACCGGAACATCCCCACGGATGCGTCGGTGACCCGGCCTGTGCTGACCAGTGAACGCGGGCTTGCCTTTTCCCAGAGTATTTTCCCCTGGTATTCAAAAATTGATGCGTATCATATGATGGCCTGTACCATTGATGAGGCGGTTCGCCGGCTCATTGCCGTGGGCGGTTCCCTGGATCACATCGGCGGTGTGGACAATTTCTGCTGGCCGGATATCGGCTATGACGCCGTTTCAAATCCGGACGGCAAATTCAAGGCCGCCCAGCTTGTCCGGGCCTGTCGGGCGCTTAAAGATGCCTGCGAGGCCTATGGGATTCCATTGCTTTCGGGCAAGGACTCCATGTATGTGGACGGCCATCTTGAAGGGGCCTTTGGTGAGCGCATCAAAGTCTCAGCCCTGGAAACGGTTCAGTTTTCTGCTGTCTCCCTGGTTTCCGATGTCAGTCGTTGTGTGACCCTGGAGCCTAAAATGGCAGGCGATCTTGTTTATGTGGTGGGTAACACCGGGGATGAACTGGGCGCATCAGAATATTACGAAATGTACGACAAAGTCGGGCTTAATGTTCCCCAGGTGAACTTTGCAAAACTTAAAACCTTGTACAAGGCCATCGAAAAAGCAATCGGCACGGACCTGGTCGCTTCATGCCATGCCGTGGGCCGCGGCGGACTGGGCATTCATTTCAGCCTTGTGGCAATGGCCGGCGGGCTGGGCCTTGACATTGATCTGACCGGGTTGTCTTTAACCGATGATCTGCCACTTTCAAATGATAAAGCTTTATTTTCCGAGTCTGCCGGGCGGTTCATCGTCACTGTGGCACCGGATCAAAAACAAACCTTTGAAAAATTGTGCAAGGGACTGCCCTGTGCCTGTCTGGGTAAGGTAACAGACAGTCATGACCGGCTCCAAATTTTGGCAGACGGTAATCTCGTGATAGACCTGCCGGTGGCAACCCTTGATTCAGCTTTCAACAAGACCTTTGGAGATAAAATATGAGCGGCGCAAGCGCTGTAAAGGCGCTGATACTGACGGGCTTTGGCCTGAACTGTGATAATGAAACCGCCTTTGCCTTTGAGCAGGCTGGGGGCAGTGCCCACAGGGTGCATATTAATACATTGATCCGTGGCGATGTCCGGTTGGCTGATTTTCAGATTATTGCCTTCGGCGGTGGTTTTTCCTGGGGAGACGACCATGGGGCCGGGGTGATCCAGGCCCTGAAGCTGAAAAACAATATTGGTAAGGATTTACTGGATTTTGTGGCTGCAGGCAAGTTGGTGATCGGTATCTGCAACGGGTTTCAAGCCCTTGTGAACCTTGGCCTTTTGCCCGGCCTGGACCAGGATTATACACGCAGAACCGTAGCCATTACATACAATGACTGCGGCAATTTCAGGGATCAATGGGTCCGGCTTGTGCCCGATGCCAACAGTCCCTGTGTGTTCACAAAGGGATTGGGCGTATCTGACTATCCGATACGCCACGGTGAAGGAAAGTTTGTTGCCGACCCTGACGTGATAGAACGGCTTGTTGCCAACCGCCAGGTGGTGTTCCGGTATGCGGATGCCGATGGTTCCCCTGCAAAGGGTGCGTTTCCGGCCAATCCCAATGGTGCCGTGGATGATATCGCAGGGATCTGTGATCCCACAGGCCGGATATTTGGTTTGATGCCCCATCCCGAAGCCTACAATCATTTTGGCAACCATCCGGACTGGCCCAGGCAGAAAGCAAAAGCAAAGCGCCAGGGAAAATCCATTAAAGAGACCATCACAACCGGAATCAAGCTGTTTGAGAACGGTGTGAAGTATATCCAAGGCCTGTAAGGTTTTTGCCTTTACTGTTGAGTTGACATCTTTATCATGCTGGGAACCATTGTAAACACCCTTGCTATTTTGACGGGTACAACCATTGGCATGCTGTTTCGAAATGGTATTCCTGAAAAGTACAATGTCACGGTGCTCCAGGCCATTGCCCTGTCCGTTATCCTTATCGGGCTGAAAAGTGCTTTGGCCTGCCCGGATATTTTGGTGATTATCATCAGTCTTGCCGTCGGTGCCATTATGGGTGAATTTTTAGCCATTGAGGCGCACCTTAAAACCCTTGGTGATTTTCTGGAAACAAGGTTTGCGGCCCCGGATGCCTCAAGGCCTTCCATATCAACAGCCTTTGTTACGGCATCCCTTTTATTCTGCGTGGGGTCCATGGCCATTGTGGGCTCCCTTGAAAGCGGCCTTTCCGGTAATCATGATACCTTGTTTGCCAAATCCTTTTTAGACGGTGTGACATCCATCATCCTGACTGCATCTTTAGGCGTCGGAGTGGGGCTTTCCGCCGGGGCGGTTCTGGTTTACCAGGGTGCCATAACCTTGGCGGCGGGATTTATAAAACCCTATCTGGTGCCTGCAGTCGTCAGCCAGATGTCCGGGGCAGGCGGCCTGCTCATCGCCGCCATCGGATTGAACATGCTCCGGGAAAAAAAGATTGCCGTGGGTAACATGCTGCCAGCCATATTTCTGCCCTTGATATACTACTTTGCCACAACCCTATTCAATTAATGCCATGGCCATTGATATTGCATTTTTTCTCGGGACGTTAAGGCATGAGGTTGAGGACTACCAGGTGCCGGTGGTGGACTTGATTGCCGTCCAGAGCAAATCTGCCTTTAAGGTGCTTGTGGCCACCATCCTGTCCGCGAGAACCAAAGATGAAGTGACCGCGGTTGCAGCCCAGCGATTGCTGGAACAGGCCCCTGATCCTGAGGCCTTGCAGGCCCTTTCCACCGCCCGGATCCAGGAACTTATTTTTCCGGTTGGGTTTTACAAATCCAAAGCCCAGTATTTATCAAAACTGCCCCAGGCCCTGGACGCTTTCCAGGGGCAGGTCCCCGATGATATTGACGATTTGGTGACACTTCCCGGGGTCGGGCGTAAGACAGCCAATCTGGTCAGGACTGTGGCTTTTGACAAAGATGCCATCTGTGTGGACACCCATGTGCATAGAATCATGAATATCTGGGGGTATGTGAGAACCAAAACCCCCCTGGATACGGAAAAAGCATTACGAAAAAAATTGCCGAAGAAATTCTGGAAAGAGGTCAATCGAATTCTGGTCACCTTTGGACAAGGCACCTGCCGGCCGGTGGGGCCCCACTGCTACCGTTGCGTGCTTGAAGCATATTGCCCCCAAAAAGGGGTGAAACCGGCAAAGCCGCCGAAAGGCAAATAAAACGCCCCGGTCAGGGAAACCTGTCCGGGGCGTTGGTATTTTATTTGGGGTTAATCTTGAGTGTTGATACACCAGATCGAACCATGGCCGTTATACAACTTGTTCTTTCATGGTTATATCGTGTCGGCGTTCCTGGACCGTTCTGTTTCCAAGTCTTCTATCCCGGTCCGCAGAGCAGGGTAAAGTACAGACTTTTTTAAGCTTTTCAGCGTTCTCTTCAAAACCGGGTCCCATTGTATCTGAAAAATTTTCAATGCAACTATTATATTGTCTGCGCAGTTTCCTTTTAACTTTAAATTCCTGGTGCCGTCTGACTGCCCTGTCTCTCATATCAGAATCCTTTCATATAATAGTTAAGGTGTTAAGTTAACCTCAACACCGCCTTTTTAAGTTCCAGTAAAGGCAGCGTTTATATGAAAGAATGTAAACAGTCTTTTTTTGTTGGCAAGGGTATAATCTAAAAAAGTTAGAGGTTGAAAACAAAATTCGTAATTAGCCCTTAACCACCAACGCTTTCAAAATATGTTTGACCATGCCCGGGTTCTCTTTAAGGCGGCGGGTGGAATAGCCAAACCACTGCTCTCCAAAAGGAACATAAACCCGCATTCTATGACCATTTTGCACAAGTTCCCGGCGTTTTTTGGGGGTTACGCCATAGAGCATCTGAAACTCATAATTTTCTTTTGGGACCCGGTATTTGTCAATGAGCTCAAGCGCTCCCTGGATCAGGGGCGTGTCATGGGTGGCAATGGCTGCATAGACATTGTTTTGAAACATAAATTCAAGGTCTTCAAGAAAATGGGCATTAATTTCGTGGTACTCTTTATAAGCAATGGCAGCCGGTTCCACGTAGATTCCCTTGACCAGTCTGAAGTTCAACGCCGCATCGTCACGACGCAAATCCAGCATCCCTTCAATGTCGTGGTGGGTTCGTTTCAGGTAAGCCTGGAGCACCAGGCCGATGTTCTGGGGAAATTCCTGTTTAAGTCTGCGGAACATATCAATGGAATCATCCACGCAGGCAGAGTCTTCCATATCGATGCGGATAAAATTGCCATGGGATGCTGCCTCGGCCGTCAGTTCGCGTATATATTTAAAACAGGTCTCTTTATCGATCAACAGACCGAACATTGTGGGTTTCAACGAGTAGTTGGCGTCAATGCCTGCCGCTTCAATGGTGCGGATCAGAGACAGGTAATCATCCCGATTTTTTTCTGCCTGGGACATAGTCTTGATAAATTCACCAAGAATGTCCAGGGTGACCATAACATTTTCCTGGTTCAGGGCTTTTGAGGCGTTGATGGCATCCTGGGTGGTCTCGCCTGCGATATAGCTTTTTGAAAACTGCCAGATTAACTTAGGCGGAAAATAGGGCAGCGCCTGACTGATTATTTTATGTAACATCTTGTTCTCCTGTTATTTTTACTAATGGTTAAACCATTTAACTTTAACTGGACTATGTTATTATTTGGGCAGGTTGTCAAGATTTTCTTTAAACTATGTTCGCTTTAACGCTTATTCATCGTGCATACAATATGGCCCAACTGCGCAATGCTGTTTTCAAGCCTTTCCGACCAGGCGAGACCGCAGTTCAGACGCAGGCAGTGCCGGTATCTGTCCGTGTTGGAACAGATCACCCCGGGCATAAACGAGATGGCCTTTTGCCGGGCTTTGTGGAACACATCCATGGCATCAATCTTTTTGTTTAATTCGATCCACAAAAACATCCCACCCTGGGGGAATGTGATCCTGGTGTCCTGGGGAAAGTGCTTGGCTACAGCAATGGAAATAGCTGATACCTGGTTTTTTATCTGGTTTCTGAGCCGCCGCAGGTGGCGTTCATACGCCCCGCTTTCAATGAACCGGGCCGCCACAACGTGTCCTGTATTCGGACTTGCCAGCTGGGAATTGAGTTTGAGCCGCATGACGCGTTTATAGAATCTGCCCGGCAGGGTCCACCCGGCCCGGAGCCCGGGTGCAATGGTTTTTGAAAATGAAGAGCAGTAGAGCACGTTTCCGGTTGTATCCAGTCCCTTAAACGTTGAAGGGCGTCTTGTACCAAAAAAGATATCCCCGTAAATATCATCTTCAATAATGGGCGTGCCGTGATGCTTGGCAATGTTAAGCAACTTCTTTTTTAGGGCTGTAGACATGACCGAGCCAAGGGGGTTCTGGAAATTGGGATTGAGCAGGCATGCTTTGACGTGGTTTTGTGCGATCATGGATTCAAAGGTCTTTGGGTCCATGCCCTTTTCAGGACAGCCGGGCAGCTCAACCACATACATGCCCAAATCTTCGATGAGCTGGAGAAAACAGTGGAATACAGGTGATTCTACCAAAATAACATCGCCTGGGTCTGCCACTGCCCTCAAACAAAGACTGACCGCCTCCAGGCATCCGTTGGTGGTGATAATTTCATCCACGGCTACAGGCCCGGCATAGCCCATCATCATTTTGGCTAATGCGCTGCGCAATTCCAAGGCCCCTGCACAGTCATCATACAGTGCCATACCCGCAGAAATCTCCGCTGCTGACATCGATTTGGTTATCCTGGACAGCTGTTTTAGGGGCATCAGCTCCTGGTCCGCCACAGCAGCCCCTAACCGGATCATATCCGGGCGCTGCAGATCCGATACGATGGTTTCGGCCAGATCATTAATTTTTACACGGCTGGGCGGTTCGGATGTCACGGCCTTCACCGGCAGGGGCAAGGGGCTCTTTTCCAAGGGTTTAACAAAAAATCCTGATTTTTGCCTTGCCTCCACACGCCCGCGTTTTTCAAGCTCAATATAGGCCTGGTGAATGGTGCTGATGCTAAGACCCAGCCGGTTATGCAGTTTTCTCAAGGAGGGCAGTTTTTCTCCGGCGCGGTACTGGCCCGAAAGAATTTTATCCTGGATGTCGTCTGCCAGGGCAGCGTACCTGAAATTGCCATGGGGGATGGGATTTGTTTGCATGGGTTTACCGTGTATCTGTTATGTATGGAATAAGTTTATTCTGTATCTGTTTTTTTATTCTATTTTTAAACTATTCAATAGTTAATGTGCAACCATTTTATAGGACCCAAGTTCCGGTTGCATACTCCAAGGCTTCTGTGTTAATTTATTGACCATGAAACAGTATGTGATAGACGGCTTTACGCTTAAGGATTATGCCGCTTTAAAAGAGTATTTTGATACGTATCTTCAGGCTGCCACTGTGGGCGGGATTTACTGGCTTGAACTGGATACTGATATTTTGACACAAACCCAGATTTCTCACAAAGGCTGCGGGCCCCACGTGTTTGCCCTGATGCTGGAAGAGACCTCCTTGTCCTGTGAGCTGCTGGTGAGAATTAAAACCAATATTCGGTGTGATTGCATGGGCTATGCCACGATTGAGCAGCGTAACTGGCTCATCGACTGGGCAGACGCCGTTCTCGAAAAGCTGTCCATTTGTATTTGATATCAGTACGGAAATAATTTAAATGCTTAAACTCATACCCTTAGGGGGGCTCGGCGAAATTGGCCTGAATATGATGGTGGTGGAGTATGATGACGTCATCTTCATCATTGATGCCGGTATCATGTTCCCTGAAGACCATATGCTGGGGGTGGATATTGTCATCCCGGCCATGGATTATCTTCGGGACAATATGGCTAAAATCGAAGGCATTATCCTGACCCATGCCCATGAGGACCACATCGGCGCCTTACCCTACCTGTTGCGCGAAATCCGGCTGCCGGTCTACGGCACGGCGTTTACCCTGGAGATTGTGCGCAACAAGCTCATTGAGTTTGACCTGAATACCCATGTGGACCTTAACCTGGTCAACCCGGGCGAGGTGCTGACCATTGAGCCCTTTGAGATTGAATTTATCCGGGTCAGCCACTCCACCATTGACGGTGTGGGAATGGCCATCACAACCCCCGAAGGCGTGGTGGTTCACACCGGAGATTTCCGCATCAGCCACTCGGCCGACGTCATGAAAAATACCGATATCTCAAGCTTCGCCAGATTTGGTCAAAAAGGAGTGATGGCGCTGCTTTCCGATTCCACCAATGTGGAAGTGGAGGGCTATGCCATGTCGGAACAGGAGGTTGCAAAAAATCTCGGAGAGCTGGTCGAAGCATCTCCAGGCAGGGTGATTGTTGCGCTTTTTGCTTCCAATGTGTTCCGGATCCAGCAGGTGATCGATATTGCGATGCATAATAATCGCCGGGTGATCTTCAATGGCCGCAGCATGGAGCAGATTACGGATGTGGCCATGCGTCTAGGCTATCTTAAGTGCCCCCCGGGGCTTGTGGTGGATATCAAACAGATTCACAAGTTAGAAGACCATGAAGTGGTGATTATCACCACGGGCAGCCAGGGCGAGCCCATGTCTGCGCTGGCTCGCATGGCCTCGGGTGTCCACAAGCATATCAATGTCCGCAAAGGGGATACCGTACTTTTATCAAGCAAGCATATCCCGGGGAATGAAAAAGCCATTGCCGGCATTATCAACAAGCTTTACCGAAGGGGTGCCGAAGTGGTCTATTCCAAGATCGCCCGGATTCACGCTTCCGGCCATGCCCACCAGGAAGAGCTCAAGATGATGATCAACCTGACAAGACCCAGATATTTTATCCCCATACACGGTGAATACCGGCATCTTGTGGTGCATGCAAGGCTTGCCGAAAAACTGGGTATGCCCCGTAGCAACGTAATTGTGGCTGAAAACGGCCAGGTCATTGCCTTTGACGGAGAACACGGGGGCCGACTTGAGGAACGTGTTCAGACCGGCCGGATTCTTGTGGACGGAAAAGGGATTGGCGATGTGGGCCGCTCCGTACTCAAAGAACGCCGGGAACTGTCCGAAGGCGGGCTAGTGGTGGTGACCATGATCATTGACGAGGAGACCGGCGTGGTGCTCTACGGCCCTGAACTGATTTCCAAAGGGTTTGTGTTTGATTCGGCCACTGGCTACCTTGTGGACGATGCCCAGTGCGTGATCCTTGAGATTGTTGAAGAGATCGAAGCCGGGATTGATTCCCGGGTGGAACTGATTCGAAAAAAACTGCAGCGGGCGCTTAAACAGTATTTTACCTTTGCCATAAACCGAAGGCCTTTGATCGTTCCCATTATTATTGAAGTATGAAAAAAGAACTGCTCGGCATCCTCTTAATATTCCTCATCATCCTGACATCGGTAAGCCTGTTTTCATATCATGCGGCCGACCCGTGCGTGGGCAATCATTTTTTTTCTTTTCCTGACCATATACACAATCTGTTCGGCCTGATTGGCGCACATATTGCCGGATTCTTTGTTTTTTTGTTCGGCATCGGTGCCCTGTGGGTGCCTTTGATTCTTTGCCTTGCGGGGTTTTGTCTCATCAAAAAAAAATCCCGAAAAGTCCTTTGGGTGACCCTGGCAGGGGCTATGATCCTCATGATCACCACAGGCAGTATTTTTTTTCTGTTCAATGAGACCTATGCTTTTTCCGACACCACGATTTCCGCCGGCGGAGAAGTGGGCAGCTGGCTTGCGGCGTTTCTGCTTAAATATGCCAATATCACGGGTTGTGCGATCCTATTATGTTTTTTTGTGTTGCTTGGGGTTGTGCTGATTACCGGCATCTCTTTGAAATCGGTGCTTAATCTGGTCTGGGATTGGGTCCGCAGGTTCGCCCGGACCATGGCCCAGGACATGTCCGAAGGGGTTGGCCATTTAAAACAGATGCTGGAAAACAGAAAACAGGAGAGAAAAGCAGAAAGACTTGCCCGGGCTGAAAAACTGAAAGCCTTGACCGTCATTCCACTGTTCAGGGGAAAAAGCGGGCAGGATGACGTTGTGCCTGATAGGGGGAACAATCATTCTTCTTTTGCCCAGGAACCAAAGGTTGATGTAATTCACGACGACTTTGATGCGCCTGAACCCCGTGCCGGCAAAGTCTCTTCACCCAGGAAAAAATCCAAGCCCGAACACGCCTTAGGGCCGACCATTGTGGCGATGGAGACCGATGACAAAGAGTATGTGGCCGATTGCCGCTTAAAAGATATCCGGGAAACCCATGACTTTGAGCTGCCCGGTTTGTCGTTTTTAGATGAAAAACAAAAAATCCGCAGACAGATCGATACCGATGAACTCCAGAACAAGGCAAGTATCCTGAAAAAAAAGCTGGAGGATTTCAACGTCAAGGGAGAGGTGGTGGAAATTCTTCCCGGGCCTGTGATCACCACCTTTGAATATCGCCCGGCCCCCGGAATCAAATTGTCAAAGATCGTCGGGCTCTCCGATGACCTTGCCCTTGCCCTGTCCGCCATCTCCATCCGCATTGTGGCTCCCATTCCCGGCCGGGATGTGGTGGGCATCGAGATTCCCAATGACGAGCGGGAGCTTGTCAATTTACGGGAGATGATTTCATCCAAAGAGTTTGTTCAGTCCAAATCTTTATTGACCCTGGGGCTTGGTAAAGATCTTCAGGGGCAGCCCGTGGCAACCAAAATGGATAAAATGCCCCATCTGCTCATTGCCGGGGCCACAGGTACTGGTAAAAGTGTGGGGCTCAATGCCATGATCATCAGTTTGCTGTACAAGGCCACCCCCGATGAGGTCAAACTGATCATGATTGACCCCAAGCGCATTGAACTGTCGGTGTATAACGATATTCCGCATTTGATCACCCCTGTGGTAACGGACATGAAAAAAGCCACCAATGCGTTGTTCTGGGCGGTCCGGGAGATGGAGCGCCGGTACGAGTTGTTGGAATTGTCAGGTCTTAGAAATATCACACAGTTTAATTCAATGGTTGACGAACGGCTCCGGGATCTCCCGCCTAACATCTCGCCCGAGGATGTCGAACTTCCCGGCGGACTGCCCCTGGAACGCCTGCCGTTTATTGTGGTAATCGTGGACGAACTTGGGGATCTGATGATGGTGGCGTCCAAGGACGTTGAGTATGCTTTGACACGCCTGGCCCAGATGGCCCGGGCTGCAGGTATTCATCTGATCATCGCCACCCAGCGTCCGTCGGCTGACGTGCTCACCGGTACGATCAAGGCAAACTTTCCCACCCGGCTCTCTTTTCAGACCTCTTCAAAAATTGACGGCAGGATCATCATTGATCAGGGCGGCCCAGAAAGCCTGCTCGGCAATGGAGACATGCTGTTCTGCCCCCCCGGCACTGGAAAGCTCATGCGCATCCAGGGCGCCTATATTTCCGAAAAAGAGATCTCTCGAATCACCTCATTTCTCAAAGATCAGCGTCAACCCGACTACAACGAAGAGGTAGTCCAGGGTGACGACGACGGTCAGGAAAAGGTGTTCGACGAATCCGAATATGATGAAAAATATGACGAGGCTGTGGCCCTTATTACCAAGGACCGCCAGGCATCCATCTCCTATGTTCAGCGTCGGTTACGCATCGGGTATAACCGGGCAGCCCGGCTCATTGAGATGATGGAGCATGAAGGTATTGTCGGTCCCCAGATAGGCTCCAAACCCCGGGAAATACTTGTAAAAAGTTATGATGAGGAAAAGATCTCATGATCCGGCCCCTTGATTTTGACTTTTTAAATACGATCAAGGGGTTCATGGATGATGATGAAGCCCTGCGTTTATACGATCTTTCATTGACGGCATCCAGGATGGGGCCGGTGCTGGAAATAGGCTCCTACTGCGGGCGGTCAGCCGCCATTATCGGTCCTGCCTGCAAACAGAACCAGAGCATTTTATTTTCCATAGATCATCATACCGGCTCCGAAGAACAGCAGCCGGGGGAAGAATACTTTGATCCGGATCTTTACGATGAAAAAACGTCAATGGTCAATACCTTCCCGTTGTTTCGCCTAACACTTTCCCGGGCCGGATTGGAAGAGACGGTGGTGCCCATTGTCTCTGCCTCAAAAACAGCGGGCCAAATGTGGAAAACGCCGCTGGCCATGGTGTTCATCGACGGAGGACACTCCTTTGACGCGGTGCATACCGATTTTTTAACCTGGGCACCCCATATTATCCCCGGGGGCTTTCTGGTCATTCACGATATCTTTTTCAATCCCCAGGAGGGGGGGCAGCCCCCGCGTCAAGTGTATGAGCTGGCACTGGCCACACAAAGCTATGATGTGCTTGATATGACGAAGACCCTGGGCGTACTGAGGGTAAAAAAGTAAGAAACAAGGTCGTATCCGGGGAAACCTTCGCGTTGACTTTGGTTTTTATTATTGCTATTTCTATTAAATAATTCAGTTCGTTAAATTTTTCCCCGAAAAAGAGTCTATTCATGAAAAAGCTGTATCTTGTGACGGTGGTCTTTCTCGTTTGGCAGGCGGCGGCGTTTGGGCAGGATGGTCCGGGCAGTGTTGCCCAGGGGATCTCATTGTTTAAAACCGGGCAGTTTGAGCAGGCATACCAGATGCTGTTTGATCTGTCGGATCGGTATCCGGATGACCCTGAACTCAATTTCTATTTGGGCCGCGCTGCCTTTGAATCCGGTCATTTTGAGATGGCCATCATGGTGTTTGAACGCATTTTGATTTTTTCTCCGGGCCATGACAGGATCAAACTTGAACTGGCCCGGGCGTTTTATGCCATCGGCGATAATAATTCAGCCCGGCGATATTGTAGGGAAGTGCTTGCAGCAGATCCGCCAGAAACCGTCAAGGAAAACATCAAGGCCTTTATGGCCAGGATTGATAAATCCGAGCAGACCCATTTTTTTCACGGCAGTGTTACCGCCGGATTGGACTGGAATAATAACGTCTGGTCCTCTCCATCCAGTCAGAACATTGATACCGCGATAGGTGATGTGACCCTGACCGGACCTTCGGCCCAGGAGACCGAAGACTGGTTCTTTTACACCGCCTTGAGCCTTGATCACACCTACCGGTTTCTTGCTACCCCATGGGCCTGGAAAACCGACGGCTCTTTTTTTTCCGGATGGTACGATAGGACCCATGAGCTTGATATCCGCTATGCGGAAATCTTAACCGGCCCCCAGCATATTTCAGGGCCGCGCAAGCTTGGATTCAAATTGTTGACCCGTCAGATTGGTCTTGACGATGAGCGGTACATGGACAGTATGGGAGCCCGGGCAACCATGGATTACGTGTTTTCTCCCTCGATCATGGTGCGTACCGCCGTGACCGCTGAGCAAAAAAAATATCCTGATTTTTCGGCCATGGACAGTAACAACCTTGCCCTTGACGCAGACCTGGTTCTTTTGAAATTCAATACATGGTTTGACATGGGCGTGGGCCTGGAGCGAGAAGATGCAAATGACGATGAATATGGATACAAAAGAGTGCGCTTGAAGTTTTCCGCCTCCCGTTTTTTGGTCAACAAGGTGAACGGCTTTTTCAATTATGAATTTCGGATGACCAATTATGACGAACCGGGCTTTCTGTTTGTCGATCGACGAAAGGATACCCAGCATACCCTTTCCCTGGGTCTGTCCAGGAAATTGTGGCAGCGTTCCGGTCGTCCGGATCAGTACGTTGATCTGCGGTTAAAATACCAGCGTATCTGGGCATTTTCAAACCAGGATCTTTATGAGTATACTCAGGATCTCGTTCAGACCTGCCTTGTCTATAACTTTTAAAAGGAAAGGCTGATGATAAAGCATAAAATTACTGGATGGATAATCGTATTAGTGATGGCCTATCCTGTATTGTGTATCGGGGGCCAGGATGAATCTATTGGAAAAGTTGTGGCGCTAAGGGGTGCGGTGGTGGCTGTGGCGGAAGACGGGCAGAAAAGAGATCTGGGCATGAATGCGCAGGTGTTTGCCCGGGACGTTATTGAAACCGGCATCGGGCGTGTTCAGCTTATGTTCAAGGACAATACCCTGATCACCCTGGGCCGTAATACAAAAATGGCCCTTGCCACCTATGCATGGGATCCGGAAAATAAGAAAGCAGAGATGGAGACCCAGATCCGGGAAGGCAGTTTTAGGATTATGGGGGGCGCCATCACCCGGATGGCCCCTGAAAAATTCAAAACAACATCCGTGTCCGGGACAATCGGCATCCGAGGGTCCATGTATGCCGGAAATCTTCGGGGCACCCGATTGACGGTCATGTTCCACGGCGGCAAAGGTATTTACGTCCAAAACCGGGCCGGGCGGGTCAATATTCGCCGTCCGGGATTTGCCACGTTGGTGGAGCATGCGGATAAGGCCCCGGCAGCACCGACACGAATGTCAACTTCCGATTTGATGGAACTTGAAACCCTGTTGTCGTCGGATCAGGCAGGGGAGGGGGAGCAAAATGAACAGTCCGAGGACGGTACGGGAGTGGCGGAAAATTCCCAGGACCAGTCAACGGATGGGACCCAGGAGACGGCAAGCGCTTCGGATTCAGAATCAGACACTTCGGCATTGGATAGTGAGGCGTCTTCCACGCTGGTTGACGATTCAGATTCCTTTGACACCGCCTTTGACTCGGATGCAGGTTCAGACACCACCTCGGTGATCTCGGATACGACAACAGACTCCGGGCAGACATCTCTGGAGGAAGACGCCCAGACCTCAGTGGAAAACCCGGATGTTATTGACCATCTCAAAGCCCTTGGTTTTACAGGGACCCAATCCACAAGTGTGCCGACAACCGGGCTGTGGAAATACACCGGCACCATGAAAAGTTTACTGGATTCAAAGGATACCGACGATGACATGACCTTTGTTGTGAACTGGGACAACAGCCGCATTATGGTGTTTGAAAAATTTAATGCCGGTTCATCCAACCAGGGCATAGGGTTTGGTTTTGGTGAAGTGGCAAGTTCCGGAGAAATTTATAATGTGGTGGTGTTGGGGTCTGATGCTAACTCAGATGATTCTGATTCTGTCTTTGCCTTGGACGGCACGCAAACCTTTGGCTGGTTTTATGGCACTTCCCAGGAGGCTGTGGGTCTTGCCATGGAAGGGGAGGATGTGAATATCCAGAATCAGATCGACACATCACCCTGGTCCGATACATTGGCCGGTACTCTTTCAGGTAAGACCGCAAATACATTTTCCGGGATAGAAACCTGGTCTGGTTTTTTTACCGGTGTGGGGGAGAATATGAGTGCCCCCTCAACCAACCGTCATGTGTTTTTTAATGATGATAAAGCTAAATTTTCCTTTGTCATTGATAAGGACAACGGCACCTTCCAGGGTGCCATGTCCGGATACGACATAAACATGTATACCCAGATAAGTAATATGGTCATTGGCGGGAACACGTCAAATTCAGCTTATCTGACGGACAGCATTCTGGCTGCAACCTTAAGCGGCACCAATGTCATTTCTAACGGCAGCAGCACGGCCTCTTTGAAATCCTATGGTAATTATATGGTCACAGCCAGAGAAGCTGCGCTGTCGTCGTATACCACCTGGGGGTACTGGGAAGCCGCGTATGTTGACCCAGCCTCGTCCAAGGATTATCACATCCATGTTCCGGGATCTTTCTGGATCGCCGGTGTGGCTACGCCTTCCGGTGTGCTGGATACTTTGATTGGGACCAGCTTCACCGCCACTTACACGGGTAAGGCCCAGGGGGTAATGTTCTCCGACACCATGAGCCTTACCGGACTGACTGGTGGAACAAGCAATTTGACCATTGACTTCGCAGCCTCGACATCATACGGAAAAATCGAGTTTGATGGTGGTGTTTACCTTAATCTTGAAATAAATTCGCTTACTAACCAAGGGTTTTCCGGCCAAATTGTTGGGGGGAGTCCAAGCCAGGTGTCAGGTGCCTTTTACGGTCCTAACGCAGAGGGCGTCGGCGGGAATTTTTCAGGCACATTCAGCGGTACCCATTACCTTGGCATTTTTGCCGGGGACCGGTAGGCTCCTATTTAATCGTTATGTTAAAAAATTCTTTTTTTTCCTGGCCCGCTTTTTTTCTCGGCTGCAGCCTGATTGCCGCAACCTGCGCAATACTTAACATCGACGGCACACAAAAACTCTCTTTGATCGCAGCCATTGACAACCGGACCATGGATATCATGTTCCGGATCAGGGGGACATCTGCGGATTCCGGGCAGGTCGTCATTGTGGACATTGATGAAAAAAGTCTTTCACGCTTAGGACAATGGCCCTGGTCCAGGGATATCATGGCCCAAATTACAGAAAATATGACCCAAAGCGGTGTGCGCGCCATCGGGTATGATATTTTATTTGCCGAACAGGATCGCACCTCGCCTGCCTATTTTTTTTCCCATCTGGATAAAAGAACAGCCCTGAAAATTCCCAAGACCCTGATACAAACCTTGGGCAATGATCCTGATCTCAATTATGACCAGGTGTTTGCCAGTGCACTCTCCCAAGGACCCACGATCCTGGGGTACGGGTTTCAGTTTGAGGATGATGGCTTGAAAAGCAAAGATGGCCAGCCTTTTTCTTCGGGCATCATCCGCCTGGATCCCCCCACCCAGCAATTTGACCGAATCTCCTTGATCCCGGCATTCAGGGCTGTGCTCAATCATCCAGCGGTGGCAGCCGCCCAAAGTGAAGGGTTCTTCAACATGCTCACGGATGATTCCGGCATCGCCCGCCAGGTGCCCCTGGTTATGATTATGGACAACATTCCCTATCCATCCCTGGCATTGGAAGTGTTCCGGGTGGGCATGGGTATTTCTGACATGACCATCCATGCATCAAACCGGATTAAAGCTACCCGGCAACCGGTTCTTGGACTGACCCTGGGGGACAGGTTTATCCCCACGGACAGTTTCGGGCAAATTTTTGTAAACTATCGGGGCCCTGCGAAAACATTTGATTATATCAGTGCCGCTGATGTGCTGGAAAAAGGGCCGATGTCTGAGCTTAGAGGTAAATTTGTTTTTATTGGGGCCTCGGCCACAGGGCTTCTGGATCTCAAGGCTACCCCGTTCGGCTCTGCTGTTCCTGGGGTAGAGGTGAATGCATCCATCGTGGATAATCTGATCCAATCCGATCCGTTTACCTATGACCGGATGACGGAGATCGGGCTCAATTATACCCTGATTGTCTTCATCGGGCTGGCCGTGACCCTGGTGTTGTGCATCCTGGGGCCTGTGGCGGGCAGCATTGTGACAGCAAGTCTTTTAATATGTACCATGCTGGGAAATTATTTCTATTTTTTCTTGAATCATCAGCATGTGGGCATCAGCCTGCCGCTGATCTCGTCCACAGCCATATTGCTCGTCATGAGTATTTTTAAGGCGTTCCGGGAGGGTAGGTCCAAGCGGTTTATCCAGGGGGCCTTTTCCCGGTATGTGGCACCGGATGTGGTGAACCATCTGATCAAAACCCCCAAAGCACTTTCTCTGAGCGGACAGGAAAAAATATTAACGGTGATGTTCCTAGATATCAGAGGATTTACAACACTTTCAGAAACAATGAACCCCCAGCAGTTGGGGCGTTTCATGAATGAATTTCTCACCGCCATGAGTGAAAAAATTATGGAAAACGGCGGCACGGTGGACAAGTTCATCGGAGATGCGGTGATGGCCTTTTGGGGCGCTCCCAAATCTGATCCCGATCATGCTGAACATGCCGTTCAAACAGCACTTAAATTCAAAGGTGTTCTGGAACATTTAGCATTGACATGGCAGGAAAATGGGCTTTCTGGCATATCCATTGGCGTGGGCATTAACACGGGGGCTGTGATTGTCGGTAATTTCGGTAGCCTGCAGCGCTTTGACTATACGGTCATGGGGGACAATGTAAACCTGGCCTCCCGTCTGGAAGGGGCAAATAAAAACTACGGTACAGCCATTCTGATTTCCAAATCCACCCGGGAACTGGTCAAAGATAAATTTTTCTGCCGATTTGTTGATAAAGTGCAAGTAAAGGGCAGGCAGCAGCCCGAAGATCTGTATGAACCCGTGTGCAAAGGTCTGCCGTCCAAAGAATTCTTAAACGAGATCCAGATGTTTGAACAAGGGGTTGAGGCCTTTCAGCAGGCTGAGTTTCAACGGGCAAAAATGATATTTTCTCAATTGGACCAGGCCAATCCCTGTCAGCTTTATCTCTCTTATCTGGATCGTATCAAAGGCTATCTGCAAGGCTCTGTTCCCCAGGACTGGGACGGGGCTGAACGCCGGGCGCGTTTGCCGGTGGTTAACCGGCTCACGAGCAAATAGATTATTTTTTATGTTTTTTCATTTTTTCCAACGACGCTTTAAATTTTTGACACGGATCTTCATAGGAGACCCGCTGGGTGAACCAAATGAAGTCTGCCGGCGGCACCGGTTCAAATCCTTCGAGGGACAAAGGGGCTAAATACTCTGCCAGGTCCGCAGGTTCCCTTTCAATTTCCGTCATTGCAAGATTGGTCTGGTTCATATCGGGGTTCAGGTGATGCACCCGGTCCATGACACCTAAACCATATTCCGTATGCCCGCCCCCAATGATGATCACAACTGGTCCTGTCTGCCGTCCTTCCGTGTCGCGGTCTTTTGCCTGTACGGCATTGAACAGTTCAACCACGGACAGGGCCATACGGTCATTGCGTGCAACCCATGTGTCGTACAACCGCTCGGTCATCCGGCCATGATCCATGCCGCAATGAACCGACACAAAAACCGATTTCATGTACGACTCATAGGCCGTATTTGAAAGCTTTGTGGAAAACAGCTGCTGCAATTCAATGGGGGAGAGACCATCAAGTCCCTTGCGGGTAATCCGGCGCTTCTGGGTGGCGGACAGATCCAGGCCTGCGACGGGCAGATCGTTCTCCACCCCAAGCCTGCTCAGATCCCAGTAATAACGCCACATGGTGTCCGATTGTTTGTCCCACCCCAGTTTTTTTCTGATCTGCTGTTCAACGGCCTTTTCCATCTTGGGTGAATGCGCTTTTTTTTCGGCGTCCACCAGGTTGAGCAGCAACGGGGTGTCCTGGTATGAAAAAAATTCAAATCCAATGATCGGTGCATGCCCCCGGTCAATGAGGGCCTGGATCACCCGGTGCTGAATGGCATGGTGCATGGGATTGTCGTGCTTTTCCGACAGATAGACGATATCGCTGTGGATGAGCGTATCCATCAGTTCGTCAAAGCGGACAGGTTGTCCTGTTTTTGCTTTGACCACGGTTCCGATTAGAGGATCATCGCGCATGATAACTTTTTGCGTTGTGGCGCAACCGTAAAATAGGCAAAGAATGCACCCCATTGAAAAATAAATTAACCGTTGCATTAATCCCCATCCAGCAGGCGTCCAAGTCCACCTAAAACAGAGCCTTCGCCTTTGTCAGATCCCCCGGCACTCGGCGCATGGCTGATGATGCGGTCTGCCAGGCGCGAAAACGGCAGGCTTTGCAGATAGACGCTGCCATGCCCTTCCAATGTTGCCAGAAACAAGCCTTCGCCGCCGAAAAACATGGATTTAAGTCCGCCGGCCCGCTGGATGTCATATTGAATGCCTTGGGAAAATGCCACAATACAACCGGTATCCACCAACAGCTTTTCGCCTTTCAGTTCTTTTTTAACGATGGTGCCGCCGGCGTGAACAAACGCCATGCCGTCACCTTCCAGTCGCTGGAGAATAAACCCTTCTCCACCGAAAAAACCGGCTCCAAGTTTCTGGTTAAAGGTAATGGAAATTTTTGTGCCAAGGGCTGCGCACAAAAAAGCATCTTTCTGGCAGATCAGCTGTCCCCCGACGGCAGCCATGTCAACGGGGATAATTTTTCCGGGGTAGGGCGCGGAAAAGGCAACTCTTCTTTTGTCGGGTGCCTGATTGGTAAAATGGGTGATAAACAAGCTTTCTCCGGTGAGCGCGCGCTTGCCGGCACTGAAGAGTTTGCCCATAAGCCCTTGATTGCCTTCGGACCCGTCCCCCATTTTAGCCTCAAATGAGATGCCCTGTTCCATCCAGTTCATGGCACCGGCCTCGGCGATGACGGTTTCGCCCGGATCAAGTTCCACCTCAACGGCCTGCATATCATCCCCAAAAATTTCATAATCCACTTCATGACATCGCATGGTTTATCTCCTTTGACATATTATATTAAGAATATTTTCGCCTTTTTTGACAGGCAAATAAGATTTTTGATATAGAAAGTATATCAGATAGATTCGGGTTTTTTCCATTAAAAAGTCATATAAAAATTAAATGGGGCGTATACCGTGGATGGAAAGGTGCAGACAAAATTCATGGCGTTAAAAAAAATACGGGCTGAAACCCTGTTTAAGTTCCAGCCCGTATCGTATGCTATTGGCGGAGAAGGAGAGATTCGAACTCTCGGTACCAGTTTCCCAGTACAACCGCTTAGCAGGCGGTCCATTTCAGCCACTCATGCACTTCTCCAGATAGTCTTTTTTGGCGGAGGAGGTAGGATTCGAACCCACGAGGCTTTGACACCTAACGGTTTTCAAGACCGCCGCCTTCAGCCGCTCGGCCACTCCTCCAAAAATCAACCCGAGCAATATAACACCCCATTGACGGCGGGTCAATTAAAAAAATGGATTTAATCTTGGGTTAAATTTAATATATTGACACAGTAATTGGTTGGGCTATATTAAGAAGTTTTGAAGTTAATGGATGATAACAGGAGAATCCAAATGAAACAGAAAATCAGGTTTGAAAAGAATATAAAGGACAATATACTGACTGTCCTTGAATCTGCCGAGGTGGATCCCGGTGTGATCTTGCCTTTACACGAAGAAGATTATGAACTTGATGCCATCCGTGCAGCGTGCAAAGAGGGGTTTAATGCCTTTCTCATCGCCTTTCGCCGCCGCAGTTTCTTTCCCACCAGGGAATTATCTGAAAAATTGTTTGAAAGTGCCGTTGAATTTTTAGCCGATCCTGAAGCGGACAAATTGGTGATTGATTATAACGATATCGACACATTGCCCGGGGAAGAGGAGTTCTCCCTTGAAGACGATGATGTGGAACTGGATGAATTGCTGGATGAAGATGGGGACACCAAGGAGGATGAGATGAAAGAAATTGATTCCGAAGATGATACCCCCAGATTCACCCCCGAAGATACTTCTGAACACGAGAATTAATCCTTTATGAAAACAAAAATCAGAACCATGGTCCTGGATGCGGCCCGTGCTGCCTTTGAAAAAGGGGTACTGCCTTCGGACCAGACACCGGAATTTGAGGTGGAAACCCCTAAACATGAAGGCCAGGGCGATTTCTCAACCAATTTTGCCATGGTGTCGGCAAAATTGCAGAAGATGGCTCCGGCAAAGATTGCCAAAACTCTTGTTGAATCCATGTCCGACATCGCCGATGCCTCCCTGGGTCCGGCGCTGGAAAAAATAGAGGTGGCTGGCCCCGGGTTTATTAATTTCTTTTTGTCTCCCGGGGCCTGGCACCCGGTGGTGGACCAGGTGCTGAGCCAGGATGCCGGCTATGGTGCATCGGATATGGGCCAAGGGGCGCGGGTCCAGGTTGAATTTGTTTCGGCCAACCCCACGGGGCCGCTTCATGTGGGGCACGGCAGGGGAGCCGCCGTGGGTGATGCCATGGGCAATATTCTTTCCTTTGCCGGTTACAACGTGCAAAAAGAATATTACATCAACGACTCCGGCCGTCAGATCAGAACGCTTGGTACCTCGGTGTGGCTGCGTCTGCAGCAGATGCAGGGCAAAACAGTGGATTTCCCCGATGACTGCTACCAGGGCGATTATATCAAGGATCTTGCCAAAGAAGTTTTTGATGTCCAGGGAAAAGATCTTGCGGATGCCGATGAAAAACAAGGTGTTGAGATCTGTGCACGATTTGCAGCCGGTGAAATTTTAGCCGGTATCCGGTCTGATTTAGATGATTTTGGCGTCAGTTTTGACAACTGGTTCAGCGAGCAAAGCCTCTATGATTCCGGCCGGGTCCAGAGCACCATTGAAAACTTCAAAGAAAAAGACCTGATTTACGAAAAAGACGGGGCGCTCTGGTTCCGAACCGAAAAATTTGGGGATGAAAAGGACCGGGTGGTGGTTCGCAACAACGGATTGACCACCTATTACGCCTCGGACATTGCCTATCACGATGAAAAATATGAACGCGGGTTTGACCGTGTCATTGATGTGTGGGGGGCAGACCACCACGGATATATCAAGCGTATTGATGCGGCCGTGTTGGCCACGGGACGAAAGAGCGAACAATTTGACGTGATCCTGGTTCAGCTGGTCAATTTGCTCCGGGACGGTACACCCGTGCAGATGTCCACCCGGGCCGGCGAGTTTGTGACGCTTAAGGATATTGTGGACGAGGTGGGTAAAGATGCCGCCCGGTTCATGTTCCTCAGCCGCAGTTATGAGTCAGGCCTTGAGTTTGATCTTGAGCTGGCCAAAAAGAAGAGCGCTGATAATCCTGTCTATTATGTGCAGTATGTTCATGCCCGGATTACCGGCATTTTAACCAAGGCCAAGGATGAAGGCATCATTGACCGCACAGAATTTGACGTTGGTATGAATCTTGAGAAACTTGTGACCGAAGAAGAGCTTAAGCTGATCAAGCAGATTGCAGGTTTCCAGGAGCAGGTGGAAAAAAGTGCGGCAAGTCTTCACCCCCATGTGATTTTTACCTATCTGATGACTTTGGCTGCAGCCTTTCATGCCTATTATAATCAGCACAAGGTGATCATGGACGATAAACCGCTGTCCCTGGCCCGGCTCTCTTTGGTGCTTGCCGTTAAAAAAGTGATCCGTAACGGCTTGATGCTTTTAGGGGTGTCTGCCCCTGAAAGAATGTAGGGGGATTTAAGATTCCTGGCGTCGGGACATATGGCAAGTATTTTTTAATCGGAATCTGGATGTTTGGCCTTGGGGTGTTTGTGGGCAGAAGCACAACGCCTGTCCTGTTTGAAACCCGGCCTTTCCAGGTATATCTGGGTCGAAAGATCAGTGAACTTTCGGCCAAACTTCCGGAAAAGGGAAAAATAGATCTCAAATTTTATGATGTCCTTGACGAGCCGGTCTCCTATCCGGTGAAAGGAAAAACCGGCGATTCCGGGGAGATCACCCCGGGACCGGAAGCCGGGATCGCAGCTTCCGTGACGCCGCCGGAGAATCATTCCCAAACCGAAGATATCCCCGTTAAGTACAGCAGAAAACTTGCCACCTGGCACAAGGCCGAGCCGGGCTATGAAAATATGCCGGTGCCGGCCCCGTCACCTCCCCCAAAGCCGGCCCCGGCAGAAACAGATAAAAAAACCGAGGAAAAGCAGACCGTGGCCCGGATTGCCCCAAAGGTTTTAAAATCCAAGAACCAAATTGAAGAAAAAACAGATGCAGCGCCCGGAGATACCAAGCCTGATACTGCCAAAACACCGGCATCGGCCCATGATGAATATACGATTCAGGTTGCATCATATAAAAATTTAAATGATGCCCTGGCCCATATGGTTCGTTTAAATAAAAAGGGAATTTCCTCCTACCGGGCCAGTGTAAAGATCAACGGAAAAACCTGGTACCGGGTCCGGACCGGTGCTTTTTCCGATTATGAATCCGCCCAGTCCGGTCTGGCAAAACTTGCCGGGGCCGGTGTCGGCGGCATGGTCGTCAAAAAGGAATAAAAATGAAAATATCACAGCAGGAAGTGGAAAAAATGGCCCATCTGGCCCGGCTGGATGTGGATGATGAACTCAAGGAAGCCCTGGCAGAACAGCTCAGTGATATCCTGGATTATATTGACGCCCTCAAGGACGTGGATGTTGAGGGGGTGACACCGGCATCCGGCGCTGCATTTATGAATAATGTGCTCAGAGAAGATGAGGAAAAGCCGTCGCCGGGTCCGGATGTGACCCTGGCCAATGCGCCGGAACGTGACCAGGACTTCTACGTAGTACCAAGAGTCGTGAAGTAGCTTGAATCAGACGAGAGCATAAGGAAATAAAATGAACCTGCATACCCTGACCATTGCCCAGGCCCAGGAACTTCTGGCCAAAAAGGAAATATCTTCCGTTGAACTGACGCGGGCATTTCTTGACCGTATTGATAAATATGACAGCACCATTTCTGCGTTTATCACTGTTGACCCGGGCCTTGCCCTGGAACAGGCCGAACAGGCGGACCGGGTGATTGCCAAAGGAGAAAACCTGGCTTTTACCGGAATCCCGGTTGCCCTGAAAGACGTTTTGTGCACAAAGGGCGTAAGAACCACCTGTGCCTCTAAAATTCTTGAAAACTTTGTGCCCCAGTACGACGCCACGGTGGTGGAAAAGTTTAAAGCCCAGAATGCCGTGCTCATTGGTAAAGCCAATATGGATGAATTTGCCATGGGCTCTTCCACCGAAAATTCCGCCTTTTTTGCCACCCGCAATCCCTGGAACACAGACCATGTGCCCGGTGGATCCTCCGGCGGATCCGCTGCAGCCGTGGCGGCGCAGTTTTGTGCCGGGGCCGTGGGCACGGACACCGGCGGTTCTATCCGTCAGCCCGCTTCCCATTGCGGTGTGGTCGGTCTCAAGCCAACCTATGGCCGGGTGTCACGGTTTGGTGTGGTGGCCTATGCCTCGTCCCTGGATCAGGTGGGACCCATTACCCGGGATGTGACGGATACGGCCATGATGCTCAATCTCATGGGCGGTCATGACCCCAAAGATTCCACCAGTGCGCCTGAACCGATGTCCGATTTTTTAAAGGGCATTGAGATGTTCAAGGATAAAGGGCTGGCCGGAATGACCGCAGGTATTCCCAAGGAATTTTCAACGCTGAAGGGCATCGACTCCCAGGTAGCGGCCATGTTTGAAAAGGCCCAAAAGACCCTGGAGAGCTTGGGCGTTACCATTAAAGAGATCTCTTTGCCCCATACCAATTATGTGGTGGCGGCCTACTACATCATTGCCCCCTGTGAGGCCAGTGCCAACCTGGCCCGGTTTGACGGGGTGAGATATGGAGTCCGGGACATGGATTCCGACGATCTCATTGAGATGTACAAGAAAACCAAGTCCAAAGGATTTGGGGCGGAAGTCCAGCGCCGGATCATTATCGGGACCTATTCGTTGTCTTCGGGGTACTATGATGCCTATTACGGCCGGGCCTCCCAGGTCCGGGCCTTGATCATGGATGATTTTAAACGGGCCTTTGAAGAATGCGACATTATTCTGTCTCCTGTGGCACCGACCCCTGCCTTTAAAATCGGTGAAAACGTGGCAGATCCTTTGAGTATGTATTTAAGCGATATCTTTACCCTCTCCTGCAATATGGCCGGTGTTCCCGGGATTTCGGTGCCCGCGGGTATTTCCGATACCGGACTTCCCATGGGGCTTCAGATGATGGCCCGGCATTTTGATGAAATGTCTTTGATCCGGGCAGGGTATGGCTTTGAACAGGCTGTAAACCACGGCGTTGCATTGCCCGAATTGTAACCACGTATTATGAAAGGAACGTGAACATGTCCACTGTCATGCCCCAGGGGGATGCTCTGAAAAAAGCCGTTGCATGGGTCGCGGAAAAACGAGGCGCCCAGCCGGATCTGAATGTGAATAAATTGGTTGATGAAGCATGTCTGCAGTTTGATTTAAGTCCCAAAGACAGTGAATTTCTGCTGCGTTTTGTAAAGGAACTTCCGGATACGCCTGTATGAGCCGAATCCGTATTCTTCCTGATATCCTGTCCAACCAGATCGCGGCAGGCGAAGTGGTCCAACGGCCGGTTTCCGCAGTAAAGGAGCTGGTTGAAAATGCCATGGATGCAGGCGCCGACAGGATTATCGTGGAAATTGAAAACGGCGGGAAATCCTTGATCCGGGTGTCCGACAACGGGTGCGGGCTCTACCGGGATGAGGCGGTGCTGGCCGTGGAGCGGTATGCCACATCCAAAATTTACACCAAAGATGACCTGTTTTCCATCTCCACATTCGGGTTCAGGGGTGAGGCCCTCCCGGCCATTGCGTCCGTATCAAAATTCAGCCTTGTGTCCCGGACGGCAGATAATGCCACCGGCACCCGGGTGGATCTGGATGGCGGAAAACTTGCCGGTGTGACAGATACAGGTGCCCCTGTGGGCACCATGGTGGAAGTCAAGCGTCTCTTCTTTAATACCCCGGCCCGCAGAAAATTTTTAAAAAGTGAAAATACCGAGTCCGGCCACATTGCCGATGCATTGGCCGGCCTTGCCATGGGAAATCCCACGGTGGGATTCCGTCTTGTGGTCAACGGCAGAGCCGTTAAGAGCTATCCCCCGGGCCAGACCCTTTTTCAGCGGGCCCAGATGGTGCTGGGTAAAGAGGTGGCTGACCAGCTGTACGAAATCCAGTGGCCAAAGGGCGATGATGGCGAAGATAAAGGCTTGTTGAGCCTGGATATCCGTGGTGTCTGCGCCAATCCCGGCGTCACCCGCAGTACGGCCAATCGAATTTATCTGTTCGTCAACCAGCGTCTTGTGTATGACCGGGGGTTGATTTCAGCCATGTTTCAGGGGTATCGGGGCAGGATCATGAAAGGGCGGTATCCTGTGGGGGCGGTGTGTGTGACATTGCCCTACGATCAAGTGGACGTTAACGTGCACCCGGCTAAGCGTGAAATTAAATTCATTACACCCGGCCCCGTCTACCAGGCTTTAAGCGTTGCTGTGGCAGACGCCTTGGGCCGGGGCCAGGACGATAAGTTTTCCTATGCCAGGGCAATTATACCGCAAAAAAAAGAGGCTTTGACCCCGGTTCAGGAGTCACTGAAATCTGCATCCCTGCCGGAAAAAAAAGTTACGTCCGATTTGTTTGAAGGTCAGCAACAACGGCCTGTGTATAATACGCCTGATTCGACTCCTGAGGCCTTTCAGGCTGCTGAACCCCGGGATGAGTCCTGGGTTCCTGAACCGGAGCCAGAGATATCCGCCAAATCTATTTTGCCGGATCAGGGGGATAAAGGTTTAGACCCGGCGGTTTCAATTACTTTTTCCAAACCGGAACCGTTTCAACGTACACAGTCCGAGGTTCGGGTGGTCGGCCAGGTGCTCAACATCTATATTGTGGTGGAGAAAGAGGGCCATCTGATACTGGTTGATCAACATGCGGCCCATGAGCGCATAGTCTTTGAGCAGCTGTTAAAACGCTACAAACATATGGATGTCCAAAGCCAGTCCCTGGCTGTTCCCGAGATTCTGGAGCTGAGCCACAAAGAGGCCGTGGTGCTTGAATCCATTATGGCTGACTTGGCCGACCTGGGCATCCGGGTGGAACCCTTTGGCGGGACATCCTTTGTGATAAAAGCGGTGCCCGTGCTGGTGGAGGAAAAAAATGTAGGGTCCATGGTGGTGGAGATGGTTGAACAAATCAGCCATGCCAACGGCACGGGCCTGAAAGATGACTGGCTTGATGACGCCCTGGCCACCATGGCCTGCCACCGATCCGTGCGGGGCGGGCAGTCCATGTCTCTCCGGGAAATGACGGCGCTTGTGGAACAGTTGTTTGCGTGTGAAAACCCCATGCACTGCCCCCATGGCCGTCCCGTCTTTGTCTCCTTTGATGCCCGAAGTCTTGAAAAGCTGTTTAAAAGACTTGTGTGAGGCCGGGGGATGGGATATAAACTTCGAGAATCTTTAGGTTTGATTCAATGCGGGTGCGGCAGGGGGAAAATGATAACGGCAAACGCCGCTTTTTCCTGATATTTCGAATCCTGGGCCCGGTCTTATGTTTAATCTGACAGGAGTATTATAAAAAAAACATGCGAAAATTCATGCAAACTTTTTTTGCTTGCAAGACGGCAATTGCTGTGTTGGCCTTTTTTGTTGTCGGTGCAGCAACCGGTACGGGATTGTGCGGTGACGCAAAAACCGTGGCTGTCATCCCCTTTGAAATGAATTCCTCCCAGGACTTAGGTTTTCTGCAGAACGGATTGTTCTCAATGCTTTCCTCACGGCTTTCCGATGCCGGGAAGGTGGATGTGCTGGATCGGGAAACCGTGGATAAAGCCCTGGCCAAGGCAAAGGACGACGGAATAGTGACGGGCAGCCTGAATGAGGGCTCTGCCCGGAATTTAGGTGCTGCGATGGGGGTGGATTACATTCTTTTCGGCAGTCTTACCCATTTCGGTGAAAGTCTGAGTTTGGATGCTTCCATGGTGGATGTAACCGGCCAGAAGAAAACCCTTGCCTTTTTTGAGCAGAGCAACGCCATGGGCGATGTGATCCCCCTGGTGAACTCCTTTGCCGGTGATATTAACATGACAGTGTTCAACCGCAATATTGATAACAAACTCTATGCCCGGCCCCAGGAACCCAATCCGACCCTTGGGGGGCTGCAGTATGCAGGCGCTCCCAATCTTTACGGCGGCGGCATGACGGCCATGCAGGCAAGCCAGGGATTTACCACCCACGCAAAGGTGAAAGAGGTGATCCGGGCCATGGCCACCGGCGATTTGAACAAAGACGGCCGTATCCAGGTCGTTACGGCAACGGATTCCTCGCTTCACATCTCCCATCTTGAAGGAACGATGCTTGCCGAAGAGACCCATCTGGATTACGCATCTTATTTAAGAATTGTCGGGCTGGATGTGGCGGACATCAACGGCAACGGGTATCCGGAAATTTTTGTCACCGCCATGACTGTGAACAGAGAAACCCTTTCTTCCTTTGTGGTGGAATACAATGGGTCCGCCTATACCACAGTCCAGGACGGGATGTCTTATTATTTCCGTGTGATTGATTCCCTGGATGGCAATCCCGTGCTCTACGCCCAGGAAAAAGGCCGGGGGCCATATGATGGCAAAATTTACATCATGACCCCGGCCAATGACACCTACCAGGAGGAAAAAGCGATCCGTATGCCCAAAGGAACCTCTGTGCTTTCCCTGAACAGGGGACCGGTCCGGGAGGACAACGGCATTGAGTTTGTAAGCATTAACAAGCATCATCGGCTCGTACTCATCAATGATGCGGGGTCAAATGACTGGGAAAGTACGGAAAAATACGGAAAAAACAATAACTATTGGTTTACCGGTGCAGTGGGGGGGGATGCCACTTACCAGGAGCGGGAGTACTTGAATCCCAGAATTAAATTTCATCCCGTGGGAGAGGATCAGAAAGAGAAAGTTTTCCTGATTACGAATAATGAGCTTGGCGGCGGTGCCTTCGGTCGGATTAAACGGTTCAAAGATGGACGTGTTGAAATCATGTCCTGGAATGGTATTGCCCTTGCGCCGGTATTTCAGACCGTTCCCCTGCAGGGCTGGGTATCTGATTTTGATATTGCCGATATAGATAATGACGGGGTGGATGAACTGGTAATTTCCGTTGTGACCCGGTCAAAAGTAGCCATTCTGGCCAAAGATCAAACCTCGAACATTATTTCCTATAAATTGAAATAAACTGCGAAATTTAAAAAAACATTGACAATCTTGTTAAAATAGCATTAAAAGAAGAGCTAATTGGGCATCCTGTTTTTAAAAGGAAGGCGGGATGCCTGCGTTCAGGCAGTTATAAATCCTAAAAGGAGAAAAAGATGAAAAAAATTATTGTGGCTGTTACAGCCCTCGTTCTGATGGCCGGTTCTGCTTATGCAGCAGATTGGAATTTCTACGGAAAAGCCTTCCTTTGGACAGGTTGGTCCGATACAGATGTTATCAACGGTGCTGACGGCGATACCCAGTATGGCGAGAACCTTTATAATAATGCAAGAATTGGCGCTAATATCACAGTTTCCGATGAATTGTCCGCACGTTTTGAGTATGGTACTGATGGTGGTGCCAATATTCGTCATCTTTATGGCGTTTGGAATTTTGGCTCCGGTACTCTGACAATCGGGCAGACCGATACTCCTCTTAATATTGATTATTCTGGTCAGAAGGTTCCAACCAACATGGCGAACAACGCTTTTGCGGACGACAACACTGCTGACCTCGCAATGGGTGGATTCGGCAATTTGGACAACAGCCGTAATCCTGAGATCATGCTGACCTTTGGCGGATTCTCCATTGCTTTCATTGATACTGATGAAAGCTATGCTGATTCTGATACTCTTGGTTACGCCACCCAGTCTTTAATCCCCATGATCGCAATGAACTATAAATATCAGTTTGATATGGGTGAAGTTCAGATTGCAGGTGGTTATAACACTTTTGAAGTGAATAATGACGACGACGTTGATTCTTATGCCATTGGCCTTGGAACTGACCTGCACTTCGGTGCATTTGGCATGTTTGCTTCCTTTATTTGGGGCGAAAATGTGGCTGGTCTGGGTTCTGATACTGCAACTGGATTTGGCGGTGAAGCCGTATATGATGGTGTTGACACTGACGATTGTGTATCCCTTGGTGGCTATATCGGCGTGAATTTCGCTGTCAGTGAGATGCTGACCCTTGAAGCCGGTTATGGTTATATCCATGATGAAATGGATGACGCCAACACAACTTCTATCGCTCAGACCTACTACCTGCAGGCTGCTATTACTTTGGCCCCGGGTGTTACGGTTACCCCTGAAGTTGGTATGATTGACCAAAGAGAAACTGGTTCGGATGAAACCATTTACTTTGGCGCTGCTTGGGAAATCGCTTTCTAAGTTAATAAAAAAAAATAAATTTAATACTGCCTGAACTATAACGGGCTGTAGATTTAAAATCTGCAGCCCGTTTTCTATTGGTGATAAAAGATCAATGCCGTAACCGTGAGCATTGATTGTTTTACCACGAAAATTCGTGTCCTATCCTTCCTGTTCTTACCTAATATGGGGCTTTTAATCTCCAACTCTCCTCTTAACTTTATGATATTGAATAGGCATGGGATGAAAGTGAAATCGATTGTTCGAATTAACGGCAGCTTGGCGTTGCATCAAATCACAGATCTAATATTCCCACTTTGTCAGTCCATTTCCGCCGCTGACTGTTCAGGATAAGTGAAGCAGATTTCGAACTTGGTTCTAACGCCAGTCGCTGCTGTGGGGGCAACCACAGGGGGTTGCCCCTACAAAAATGGCTGACAATAAGAATCAAGCTCCGGATTTTAATAGCGCAGGAAAAAACGTTAAGACACTGTTGTGTGAAAGGTGGGTGGGGCGACGATAAAAAAGTGCCGGCAAGGGAGTTTCCCTTGCCGGCAGGTTGGTTGGTTAGGTTATGCGGCGTCCAGAATTACTGGAGCAGGCTGGTCAGGTTTGAAGATGCGGCGTTTGCCTGGCTCAGGGCATAGGAGCCGGTCTGGGCCAGCAGGGACAGCTTGGCAAAGTTGGCTGTTTCCGCAGCAAAGTCAACGTCTCTGATGGTGGATTCGGAGGCCGTCACGTTGGTTTTGGTCACCGAAAGGTTGGAGATGGTGGATGTCAGCTGATTCTGCACCGAACCCAGGCCGCTTCGTGTGGCATCCAGGTCCGCCAGTGCAGCTTCCGCAATGGCAATGGCAATTTCAGCATCCTCCTGTGTCAAAACATTGATATCGGCCAGAGTCATCCCCTTCTGGTTGGAAATAGTCACATCTTCACTGGCTGCGGTTATTTCAAGGGTCGAACCGCTTGCAATGGTGCTTCCGGTTTCCAATGTCATTTCTTCGGACAGGACGACTTCAGAATCCAAAGTGAGATTGGTGCTAAGAGTTGTTCCGGCTTTATATGTGGTGCCGCCAACGGTGATATCCTGGTTAATCGTTGTTCCGGTTGCAATGATCGACGTACTGGCAAGGGTCGAACCTGCCGACAGGGTCATATCTTCTGTTAAAACAGTTTGATTCACAGTCACGGGACCGCCAACCAATGAACCCTTCTCTATTACCGAACCTGATGCTATTTGAGATCCTGCCGCCACATCCATATCGTCAGAAGTCGTCATGGAGCTGCTGAGTGTCACAGAATCACCTATAACAGAGCCGGCGGTGATGACGGATCCAGATGCAATATCTGAACCCGATTCAAGTGTCATATCCGCAGCTAATGTCGTGTCTCCGCTGATGGTTACTTTCGCGCCTAATACTGTTCCTGCAGTCATAGTACTGCCTGAATTAATAATTGAATCGTCTGCAAGTTCCATATCCTCGGTGACAATCAAGGAGGAGCTGAGCGTAACATCAGCGGTTAAAGTGCTTCCGGCCGCATATGTCTGGCCGCCATTGGTAAATGACTGGTTAACCACTGTGCCTGCGCCAAGCACTGAACTGCTTGCAATGGTTGATCCGGCTGTGATGGTCATATCTTCTTGTAGCGTAGCATTTCCTGAGAGAGTGATGCCTCCAGTGATGTTCGTTCCTTGTGCGATTACTGATCCGCTTAGCAGCTTGGAGCCAGCTTCGAGCTGAAAGTCGGACACAATGGTGGTTTCTCCTTGAATCGTGGCGCTGCCGCCAATAACCGTTCCTGCCGTCAACACCGAACCTGAGTTGATGACCGACTTATCAGCAACGATGGTGGTACCGGTGGATGTATAGTCTCCGCTGAGCGTGATTTTATCATCCGTGCCGCCGGCTGCGATTCCGTTAATATTGAATTGGCTGGAGCCTTCCTGGGTCAGTGTTATGTGTCCGACAGTGGTGAGGTCTGCTGCTGAGACAGTATCACCGAAAACGCCGCCTGTATCTCCGGTTACGCTTAGAACCCGTCCATCCTGAGACGTCAGGGTGATGCTGCCGGCATCATTAATGGCCGCAGAAATACCTGTTTCATTTGTCTTATCATTGATGGCGGTGACAAGTGAGGCATCGGAGTCGTTGTCTTGAACATTAATGGCACCGATGTTGACGCCGTTGATGGCAAAATCGGCACCGGTGGTGCCTTCCTGAATAGCGCCATCTGTGGTGGTCTCAACGATCGCCATTGCAGAGACGCCTGTAAGGGAAGAAACCGAGTTGATTTCATCTGCCAGGGCACCGAGTCCGTTTTCCTCTTTGTTATTGGCTTCAATGGTAATGGATTCCAAATTGACATCTTCGCCGGTGATGGCTGACGTGATGGTCAACTGAACAGTGCTGCCTACTTCGCCGTCAAGTTCCATTGTGGCCGTTGAAATATGGCCGATGGAATCAGACTCAGTGTCTCCTATGCTGATAGAAGATGTCTCGTTGGCAGATGCGCCGGTGTGGATCACCTTGTTGGTGTAGGTGCCGTTGAGAAGCTGCAAGCCGTTGTATGATGTGGTGGTGGCAATGTTGTCCAGCTCTTCCATCAGTTTGTCAATGTCCTGCTGAATGGCAGACCGGGTTGCCGTGGTCTGGGTATCTGATGCAGCCTGAATGGCTTTGGTTTTAATGGTGTTAACAATGCTGACGGACTCTTCCAGAGCGCCGTCTGCGGTCTGAACAATGGAAACACCGTCGTTGGCGTTCTGGATGCCCTGGCCAAGACCGTCGGCCTGTGCCGCCAATGAATCGGCAATGGTCAGACCGGATGCATCATCCGCAGCAGAGTTGATTCTCAAACCCGTGGAGAGACGGGTCAGCGATGTTGTCATATTGTTGTCGTTTGCAACCATATTTCTATGGGCGGTGAGTGCGGCAACGTTGGTATTAATACTTAAACTCATGTGATTTCCTCCGTGAATTTGGGTGTCTAAGTGCCGGCGTCATTGCCGGACACTTTGGGCATTCGTCAGATCCGTCTGATGAATGGTTTGGGGTTTATATTTTTCTTAAGCGGGGGCCGACCGCCTGGATTAATCCGTTGTTCTGCTATCTTATCGTGATAAGAAAAGGCAACCTTTAGTCCATAACTTTTTTTGACGGTGCAAAACGATAGCTGTATCTTGTAGGTGTTGTTGGTATATGGCCGAATTTTAATGGAATTTTGTTGTTATCTTAGAACTAATAAAGTGATATTTTATTGTAAGAAAGTTTGGGTTTGATCATAGAGTCGCCTACAATAGGCGACTGATCAATCTCCGGGCGTTCAAAGGCGGGAGGGTTTGTGTCTAAAACTATTGGGAAACTGGGTGTAATGCGTTTCCATGGCCTTGTAAGGTGTTTTTTGCTTTAAAAAACTTAAGGGCAATTCAAAGTTGTAATGGGGTATCTGTTTTGCCAAAAGATCGTTTGTTCCCCAAGTTATTGTATCTTTTTTAAGTTCAGCTGTGTTTGAAACTTTTTTCATCTGCAGATCTAATGCACTGATGGCTGGCATATGCAGATTCTCCATGTGGAAGAATGAAAGATTTGCTGTTTTGCATAGGTGTTTAATATCGTTTTTCGGCATGTCCCCTACAACTTCATCCCCTTTTATATTGGGCTGTTCGTGGCAAAGCCTTACCGGATCATTGTAAAGAACACCCAGGACTTTTAAAGGAAAGTCCCGGATATGATCTGAAATAAATGAGTGCGGCGTGGTGGTATATTGGGCATGAAAAGTTCTAAACGAACAGTCAAGAAGGGTTTGCAGTACAACCGGCGGTTCATTTTCCTGAAAAGTGGGCAGATGAAAACAATAATAGTATAGATATGTGCCTGTATATTCTTTAAGGTTGAATGGAACCAGTTGCTTAAGTTTTGTCAGTTTGGATATCTTATACCGTTTGAGGCATCTGTTGAGACCGGCTCTGGAACAATTGATGTTAAAAAACAGGTCGGCAATTTGAAGCAGGTCGTCGAGGCCTGCCCTGAATGCCATGCGGCAGATAATAATTTTAATCTCTTCAATGGGGGATAGGGCGGTTTTTATGTGCTTGGGCGTATGCGGCCGGTCATATACATCCATGCGGTTTTGCCATCTGCGTATGGTTGTTTTGCTGACGCCGATTTTTTTAGCCAGGCTGTCAACGGACAGATGGGGGTTGTTTTGAATATATGCCCGCTGGGCAGGGGTTGTTGTGGCATTTTTATGAAGACGTATTTTCATGGTAATATCTCAATGTTTTTGAAAAGTTTGAATACGCTTATTCTGCCGAAAGAATGATTATAGACACTTTACGAAAAATTTTAAATACGTTGAAAGGAAATGAAGCGATTTTTTAAAAAGTGGGGGTGTGTAAAAATTATTGTTGCGGTGTCTTTTTGGGGATAGCAAGGTGGGTAAAGCCAGAAAATAAAAAAGGTCTCGGAAAACTTCCGAAACCCTTATTATCCGTTGGTCGGGATGAGAGGATTTGAACCTCCGACCCCCTCGTCCCGAAGGGAGATGCTATTGCTTAAGTCTTGTTTTTATTGTTTTTATGATATGCAACTCTGCCCACAAAAAATTTGTGGGCAGAGTTGCATTTGGTGGTGTCGTAGTGCAACCATTGGGACGTAAAAAATAAAAGCAAAGCATAACAAGAGGTCTTTCTATGTACGTGTCTGGTCAAGAACGTCCCGAACAAGCATCGAAAAATTTTTCATTGATAACGGTTTAGAAAAAAAGCCCGTAGCTGGAATTTGTTTAGAGGTATCCGAAGTTGAAATATCACTGTACCCCGTGCATAATATAGTTTTTATTTCAGGTCTGATAGTCCGGACTTTTTGGATCAATTCCTTTCCGTTCATTTGCGGCATGGCCATATCTGTGATGATTAGATCGTATGAATCTGGATTCTTTTTAAAAATTTCATAGGCTTTCCTGCTTTCGGTTGTATCGGTTACCCGATATCCTAAATTTTGGAGAAATCGTTTTTCAAGCTGCAGAATAGAAGGTTCATCATCCACAATGAGAATTCTCTCATTGCCAGTAAAGAGATGCAATTCTATTTTGGTGTCAACCTTTGCCGTTTCTTTTTCTGACAGTAACGGTAAATAAATATTAAAACTAGTTCCTTTTCCTGGTTCGCTGTATACTGTAATTTGACCATTTAATGATTGAATGATTCTGTGAATAATTGATAATCCAAGTCCCGTCCCTTTACCTTCCGGTTTTGTTGTAAAATATGGCTCAAATATTTTATCCTGGACTTCCAGGGTCATGCCAGAACCGGAGTCGCTGATAATTAGCCGGGCATAATTTCCAGACTGAAGTTTAAAATGAATATCTTCCGGCAGAATATCGACTTGAGAAAGCTGAATTCTCAAAAAGCCTCCAGTTTCTTCCATTGCATGGTAGGCATTTGTGCAAAGATTCATAACTATTTGATGAATTTGAACAGGATCTGCCATAATTTCAGAACACTCAGGAGAAATATCTTGCTGGATTTCTACATTCGGAGGGAGGCTGGCCCTAAGTAGCTTGATGCATTCTTCGAGTATTTTTTGTATTTTAAGGGGTTGAGGTTCAGCACTTTCTTGGTTCCGTCGGCTGAACAGTAAAATTTGCTGAATGAGGTCTTTCGCCCTGGTGCCGGCAATGAATATTTGATTAACATCGGCTTGGATGGGATCGTTTGGATCGAGCTTATCATGAATAATTTCTGAATATCCAATAATCGGGGTCAAAATATTATTAAAATCATGGGCAATTCCACCGGCAAGAGTACCTAACGCTTCCATTTTTTGAGATCGCCTGAGTTGTCTTTCCAATTTTTTCCTCTGAGCTTCAATCTTTTCATTTTCCTGTATTTTATTTTCCAAAGTCAGGTTAGTTTCAGATAGTTCTTTAGTTCGAAGTCTTACGGTCTGTTCTAACTGCTGATGGGAGAGTCTTAAGGCCTTTTCGGCTGCTTTTTTTTGAGCGTTCGCAGAAACTATGCCCCATAAAAGGAAGCCAAATACCAATAAAAACGAAAGATCTCCTAAAGCCAGATTTAGAATGAATCGGTTATCTTTTTCTTGCAGGATTTTACGAGGAATATGTGATAAGATAACCCAGAAATAATTTACACTCGGAATTTCTGATAGACTATCTCCATGGGCCTCTGGGGAGCCTGTGCTGGAATGGATGCTGGTAACAAGAGGAAACACCTTAGTATAGGTAAAGAGTCCATAAGAATTGATGACTTGACCGGAATTGGCCTGATTTATATGGCTCCATACCTGGGGGTATCTATTCTGAATTTTTTTCGTTTTTCCATCTTCGAACATAAAACCCCATTCGTCAGATGGGTTCTCTGCCTTGATCCAGAATCCATGAGAATTGGTCATTAAAAAAACACCAGAGGATTGAGAAAAAGTCTGTTCTAACGTGTGAATGAGATTGTTTCCCAAATAATTCAAGACCAATACACCTTTTTTTTCCCCTTGTCTGTCCCATAATGGAATTGCAAGTCTTATAGTTGGCTTTAAGGGCCGTTCAATGACACCATGTTCAATATTCAGGTCAAATGGGGATATGAACACTTCCCCGCGGTTCAATTTGATTACATCCTTAAAATAGTAGCGGTCTCCCTTGAATTGGAGCTGATCATTGGGAACCAGAATAGGGCTTTCATTTTCTAAATTGACCCTAAGAACCTCCATTCCCGTTTTATCGAGTATCCGGATTTGATCATAAATTCCTTTATACCGGCTAAGAGACAGAATACTTTCTGTGGCTTCGTTTCGGTCTGACTGTCCAACCAGAGTATTCAGTTTGTGATCCAGGTCTGCGGCGATGATATTAATGTCAGAAATAATTGATTTAATCATGTGCTGGAGGAGCGTTTTTTGAAACTCCACCTTGTTAACTTCTCTGTGAAATAGAATTTTATGACGGGTTTTAATGTAATGAAAGTAGTAGGCAAATCCGGACAAGAGAAGAACAACCAGAATTGAAGTGGTAAAAATAAGACTGAATTGTTTAACTGGTTTATATATCATGGCTGATTCTCCTTTTTTTAAAGTCCACGAATCGAGAACCGGGAAATATTTTTTTCAGTTTTTCAGCTTTGAAGTGTTCCTTCTACTCAGGAAGAGAATCTGGCATCCGTATAGGGAATGGCAACAGAAGCATAACACAGAGCTACAGACGGTAGTGGTGAATTCGTTAATACGATATCATAAAGATTTCCTTTCCGGCAAGTACGAGACGGGTTATGCGAAATATTAAAATTAAAAATGAGCATTTGTGCGACCATAAAGATGCGATTTTGAGAATCATTTTGCTTTTAAGGAACTGGATGGTCGATATTTGACTCAAATCCAGGAAATTTGTGAATAAATTGCCACAAGTGTTTTAAACCGTAAAACCCTAAAATCAGATTGAATATCTGATTTTTAATTGGCAAAGGTATATTTTTTGCTTTTTAGTTATGGTTTCTTGATAAAGTTGATTCATTAAATCTATAAGCGAAAGGAATTGTGAGAATGACGTTCAAGTCCAAACTCCTAATTGGAAGTATTCTATCCGCCATGCTCCCCTTGGTTATTTCTGGGTATTTTTCGATAAATAAATCCTCAAATGCCATCACTGAAATATTTAAATCCCAATCCATTCAAGTCGCCAAAGACTTGGCCATGCTGGCAGAAGAGGTGGTTAGCCAAGAAAAATATTTTGCTTTGTCCTTGGCCAAAACGCCTGTGGTAATGCAGGCCGCCTTAAAAGTGTTTGATTCAGGAATGGATTCTGCGGAATCGGAGCTGAATTCCTTAGAACACTTTCTTGCTGACGTTTATGCCGACGTCGGAATCAAATATGAAAGCCTTAGGGTTTCAGATAAAGACGGCAATATCATTGCGGACAGCTATGAAGGGAAAGCTAAAACTCGCTCTTTGGCGGAACGGCAATATTTTATCGACGCTAAAAAAGGAAATATCAGCATAAGTGAGCCTATTTTATCATCATTTTCTGGCCTTCCAATTGTCATAATAGCCATTCCTTTGAAAACGGCAGGGGGGACATTTACAGGGGCCTTTGTGTCCGGAATCAAACTGGATGAGTTAAGCAACCATATCACCCAGGCCAAATTGGGGAAAACCGGGTATCCTTTTGTAACTGATCAGAAAGGCATTTTTATCGCCCATCCCAATCCCGATCTTATTTTTAAGACTAATATGACTCAAACCAACGGAATGAAGGAGGCTGCCAGGTACATACTGGCTAATGAAATTGGTGTGCTTGACTATACTTTTGACAGCGTGGATAAAATCGCCGGATTCGCTTTGGTCAAATCCACAGGGTGGCGTGTCTGCGTTACCCAAAATCGGGACGAATTTTTGGAAACATCCAAACATATTAGGAATCTGATATTTATCGTGGGTGTAATTGCCTTCATACTTGTGTTGGCTGGGGTTCTCTGGTTTGTAAAAGACCTTATGGTTCAACTGGGTGGAGAACCATTGGAGATTGCGCGTATTGCCGATAGCATTTCAGAAGGGGATTTAACCATCGAATTTACGGGTGATGCTGAAAAGCTGACCGGCGTATATGCAAGCATGAAAAAAATGACCCAGAATCTGACGAATATGCTTAAAGAAATCACTGGCGGTGTTTATACTTTGACTTCATCATCTACAGAACTTTCTGCCATTTCAGAACAGATGGCCTCTAATTCAGAGGATACCTCGGAAAAGGCGAACAGCGTGGCCGCTGCTTCAGAAGAAATGACTGCGAATATGAATGGTGTGGCTGCTGCAACCGAACAAGCCGCCGCCAATCTCCAAACCGTTGTTGCCGCTACCGAAGAGATGTCTTCCACCATTTCTGAAATTGCAGCCAATACATCCAAAGGCAGTCAGACAACCATTAATGCCGTGAAAAAGGCAGAAGAGGTTTCAACAAAAGTCAATCAACTAGGAGAAGCTGCATCCCAGATCAGCAGAGTAACCGAAACCATCGCCGATATCTCTGAACAAACCAATCTTTTGGCTCTTAACGCAACCATTGAAGCTGCCAGGGCAGGGGAGGCAGGAAAAGGATTTGCCGTAGTGGCTGCAGAAATCAAGGCACTTGCCCATCAAACAGCCGAAGCTACTAAAGAAATCGGTCAGCGGATTAGGGAGGTGCAGATGAGTACCGGAGACTCCGTGACCGCCATTAATGAAATTGTTGAAGTTATCAATGAGATTAACACCATCGTGACATCTGTAGCTGCGGCCATTGAAGAGCAGACCGCCACCACCCAAGAAATTTCCAATAATGTGAGCCAGGCTGGGCTCGGGGTTCAGGAGGTGAACGATAATGTTAACCAGGCTTCCGCAGTGACTCGTGAAGTCAGCCAAAATATTCATCAGGTCAGCCAGGCGTCTGCCGAAATCAAGACGGGCAGCCTCCAGGTCAATGACAGTGCAGGCGCATTGTCTAAACTTGCCGAGAACCTTAACCAGTTAATTTCCAAGTTTACGTTGGAAAAAGCGTAAAAAAAGGCTTCAAATGGTTGGGCGGATTCCCCGCCCAACCATCACTTAATACGAGGAGTATAAAGCCGGTCTGAAATATTAGGCTCGTTTTCACGGTTATTTGGTTTTTCGGGTCTTATTCTTTAAGTCCTCAACGATCTCGATCACATTGTCGTTTCCTGCCGGTTTATTTTCCAGGGATGGGATTACATTGATTTGTTCTCTGAGCAACTCAATTGAGGTGTGCTGATATATCCTGGTAGTGGTATCTGTCCTGGAGTGTCCGGCAATTGGGGAAACGGATTTAAGGTCCCCACCACTGGCCAGCATCATTGTAACGGCAGCATGTCGGAAATCATATAGACGAATCCGCCGGGTGATACCTGCCCGGCGTTTTGCATTTCTAAAGGCTGTTTTTACCGAGCTGAGCGGCTTATCATTGAACGTGATGATTTCCGGGGCTGTTTTGTCCTCATCCTCTTTTTGCCAGCGTCTTAAATTTTTTTCAAGGTCCGGATGCAGGGGGACGTACCGGAAGGGAATCCCGTGCTTTTTTGCTGACACGATATAAATTGATTTGCCCTGGAAATCTACATCATCCCAGGTCAATCGAAATAGTTCCTTTGCCCCTGGGCGCAGTCCGGTGAAATAAGAGATTTTAAGTGCCCGGATCAAATGAGAAACAGAATGGGCGAGTATGGCTTTTACTTCCCCGGGAGTTGGCGGCTTACTTCGCTTATCATGCTTTTGGGGCTTGTTATGGCCTATCACCGCATTTGTCAGGAGAAATTATTTTTCTACGGTCCAGTTCATTATGGCCTGGATGTCGCAAAGTTCCCGGTTCACTGATGATCTGGATACCATCTTGGGTTGGCCGTCAGGCAGGAAGACAGGTGCCGTTTTTTTCTTTTCCCGGATCCCCGGAGCACTGTTTGCTGGGAGGATGGTCGTTTTTTCACATACGCATCCAGTCGTTTGTAGGTCAGGCCGGCTGCCTGCAGATGGCCGATTTCCGGAAGAAAGGTTCTGGTCAGTGAATAGTAGAGGTTCTTTTTGGATGTTTCTTCCAGGTTAATCAGGTCTTTGATCTGGATATATTCGGCGGCTAATTCTCCAAATGTCACACCATGGTGGACCGGTACCTTGTCTTTTTTATATCCCCGTATAACACCGGAGTCTTTGAGCTCTGCGTCCCGCTCTTCTGCCCGCTGCTGGGCATCCAGGCCCCGGCCAAAGTATTCTTCCTTCCTTTTGCCGTCCAGCGTGTAATAGCAAAAAAAACGACCGTCTTTTTTTGTCCTGCTGCCATTTATGGTTCTGCCCTTTTGGGTCCGGGTCCGTATTCCGAAGTGCTCTTCACTAATAGGGAGTCCTAACCCGATTAGCGAAATTATTCAATTACCATGGCTTTTGATATTATAGAATTTTCCCTTAAATGTTTTATTCTGCAGTATTCTTCAGATGTGAAACATTTTTTTAATATTTCAGCATTTTCAAATTTGATAAGGACTGCGCGAGTTATGTCGCAGCTACCTGATATAGGTGTTGATTTGTCCGATTTGAAAATGTATTCACCCCCGTATTTTTGTATGATAGGTGATGCTTGTTGAATATAAGAAAGATACATTTCTTTATTCGTTATTTCGGAAATTTGTGCAAGAAAGTATACAGACATGATTTTTTTCCATTATCGCTAACGTATTATCAACAACCGTTGTGTAATGGCAACTGGAATGCCGTCTGATATTAAAAATAGTTAACGAATTGTTATTGGGAGAAGGATATTTCCGAAATGTGACAGCGCGTATGATTCATGGAACTATCTTTCTCTCCCGTTTGTATTTAGCCACTCTTGTTTATCTTGTTAAATCGATATTGTTCCCTCGGAATCCTCTCTGGATTATGTGATTTTAGTGTTCGCAACTTCGATTAAGTTTTGATCTGGATCACGGAAATAAAATGAAAGAATAGGGCCATTTGCACCCGTCCTTTCAACTGGGCCGTCAATTATTTCTATGCCGTTACTTCGTACATGCTCCATTGCTTCTGCAAGGTCTGTTGCCGTGATAAAGCACAAATCCTCAGAACCGGGCAATGGGGTGTTGGCTTTAGGTTCAAACTCAAGGCCTTGTTTGTGAAGATTAATTTTCTGGTCACCGAATTTTAAGGCAATCCTTCCTTCTCCAAAAGTTTCTGTCGTCATACCTAAAACGGATTCATAAAATTGCACTGTTTGCTCAATGTCTCTTACCGTCAATACTATGTGGTCAATGTTTGTTATTTTCATTGTCGATGATCACTTTTCTGGTGATAGCGCTAACAATACTTTTCTTATCACCCTTTATAAGAAAGTCTGTGTAACCTGCACAGATCTTTCAACTTTCGTTGTGGGCTGAACCACGGTGAAAACCCGGGTCAGCCCATGGCTGTTATACAGTTCGACTTCTTCTCCAAAGGATTGAATCGGGGTGAAATTCAATCTTTCCAGGCAACTTCGTCCTTCTTCTGAAACAGCATTCGAATACAAAGAAGGATTCAATAATTTCTATATTATAAAAAGGATCGGTCACAGGAGATACCTTCCGGTTTTGTTTATTAAGCACAATGACCGGTTTATGCCATATTGTTTAATGTTTCGTTTGTATCGAGAACCTGGGCGTAGGGCATGGTCAATGCGGCCATAAATGATGCATGGACATCTGATGCTTTTACTGTTTTGTCTTTAAATACCAAGTCCCTTGTCGCACAAGCATCTTCAACGACAACACAGTTAAATCCGTAATCAAATGCGGCGCGGGTTGTCGCATCGATGCACATATGGCTCATGGCACCACAAATGACAACCGTATTTTTTTCAGTCTCTTTTAATATTTCTAAAAGATCTGTTCCACGAAAACTGTTTGGGTGATTTTTTTTCACGATGCGTTCATCCCCCAAAGGTGACACCATGCCATTGATCTCGCCCCCTTTTGTATTTGGCAGAAAGAAAGTCGCCTCGGGGCGTGCAGATATATGTTGAATATGGATTATCGGTAAATTCTTGCCTCGAAATTTTTCTAATAGCCGTTGAGCATTTTCAGCCGCTTGCACAATATTGACAAGCTCCATATTGCCGCCAATAAAATAGTCATTTTGAAGGTCAACTAATAGTAAGCATGGGTCCATTTAATTCTCCATTCATTTAAATTCGGTATCATGTCACGGGCCCCTGGAATTATTTAGCCGCTTTCATTATTGGTTTGTCATCGCAAGCTTAACACCAAGAATGGCAAAAATGGCGGCAAATGACCGCTGTAGCCGGGTAATTACTCTCGGTGAATTGATGACGTACCTTCTAACACCATTGGCTGAGATGCCATACATTATAAAAATAATTAACGTCATAGCCATGAACACAACACTCAGCATGAACATCTCAAACATAGGCGCTGAACTGTTTGGCGACACAAAAAGTGGCAGAAACGCCAAAAAGAAAATTGATAATTTAGGATTCAGAATATTAATCAAGAAACCCCTTGTTGCAATTTGTCGAAAACTGTTTTTGCGGGCAGGTGAATTAAATCTAAGCACACCCGTTTCCCTCCACATGGACCATGCAAGATAGAGCAAATAAACAGCTCCAACATATTTAATTGCCTGGAACGCAACGGCGCTCATATGAAGTATCGCAGACAGCCCCAATATGCTTGCGGACAAGTGCGGTATAATGCCTGCTGTGCAACCAAAAGCAGCAGCAATGCTTGCTCTCCACCCCAAAAAAAGCCCTGTTGATATTGTATAGATAACTCCTGTACCTGGTATCAGAACTACGACCAATGATGTGATTAAAAATTCTGGGTTAAACATTATTCTCCTTTATTTAGTGCCTTTTGCTGATATCCTCTTTTTTCAATTTTCTATTGTGTCCCCGGCATCTAAAATACCGGTCAGGTGTAAAGAATGGTTGGTGGAATTGTCATATTCCCGTACCGAAGTTAGAGCTTTTTTAGACCTTATCCGGGCATAAGTCCCATATATTTCTGAGCCGGTATTGCCACCATCCGACTCTTTGTAGAGCGTTTTATGTTCTTCTTGGTCGTATCCTTTGGCTTGGAGCGTTTCGTTCCGGCAGATTGCATTCAGGACTCTGAGAGACGGGGGGGCCGGAACGAAAAAGGTATCCCCTTTTTTTATTTTTTGATCGAAATTTTAGAAAAAAATCAAATAGAAATTCCCACATTGAATGTGGGAATAAAAAAGGTCTTCAACTTTTAAATAAAGCTGAAAACCCTTGTTTTTTTTGGTGGTCGGGATGAGAGGATTTGAACCTCCGACCCCCTCGTCCCGAACGAGGTGCTCTACCAGGCTGAGCCACATCCCGACGCGTAAACCGCTACTTAATATATTAAAATAAAGAGAATGTCAATTTAGAAAATATTTTCTTTGATAATTGTGGCCTCTCGTCCCGGTCCCACGGATACAATTTTGATTTTGACTTCGGACAATTCTTCGATCCGTGCAAGATAAGCCTTTGCTTTTTCGGGCAGGTCTTCAAAATTGGTTATCTTTGATGTCTGCACTTTCCAGCCGGGATGTGTTTCATAAACCGGTTTGCATTGTGCCAGAACATCAATCTGTGCCGGGAAATCGGCCATGACATTGCCCGCATATTCATATCCTGTGCAGATTTTAATTTCATCCAGATCATCAAGGACATCCAGTTTGGTAATGGCAAGCCCGGTCAGGCTGTTCAGCCGGGCGGCATTTTTTAATACCACCATGTCCAGCCAGCCGCAACGCCGCTTGCGTCCGGTGGTGGCGCCGAATTCTGCACCGGTTTTCTGGATTTTATCACCGATCTCATCAAACAGTTCTGTTGGGAAGGGACCTGCGCCCACACGGGTGGTGTAGGCCTTGACAATGCCGATGATCTCATTGAGCTGTCCGGGGCCCACACCGCTTCCGCTTGCAGCATTGGCTGAAACCGTTGTGGAAGAGGTGACAAAGGGGTAGGTGCCGTGTTCGATATCAAGGTGGGTGCCCTGGGCGCCTTCAAATAAAACCTGCATCCCCTGGCGCAGACCCTGGTCCAGGGATACGGAGACGTCACAAATATAGGGAAGAAGCCGGTCGCGGATTGTTTTAAACTGATCAATCACAAGCGCCGGATCCAAGGGTTCGGCTTTAAAATAGTGCTCCAGGTAAAAATTCTTTTCGGCCATGACGGTCTCAACTTTTTCCTTGAACAGGTCAAAATCAAGAAGGTCACAGAACCGGATGCCCACACGGCTGGCCTTATCTTCATAGCAGGGACCGATACCGCGGCCGGTGGTGCCGATTTTATCTTTGCCTTTTTTTGTTTCCCGGGCTTTGTCGATCTCCTGGTGGTAGGGCATGATCAGATGGGCACGATTACTGATTTTGAGCATGTTGGGTGACACGTCAATGTTGTTATCCACCAGATAATCAATTTCATCAAGCAGCACAAAAGGGTCAACCACCACACCGTTGCCGATAAAACATTTTTTTTGCTGAATAATCCCTGAGGGGATCAGATGGCTGATAATTTCTTTTCCATCGACCACCATGGTGTGCCCTGCATTGTTTCCACCCTGGAACCTGACCACATAATCAGCGTGTTCGCTGAGCAGATCAACAATTTTTCCTTTTCCTTCATCACCCCACTGGGTTCCCACAACAACTGTGTTTGTCACGGTTTCTCCTTTTTGCCTCAAAAAAGCTTTTAATAATCCGTCTTGTCTGTTTTTCACATATGCCCTGAATAATTTCAGGGTGGTGGTTTAATCGTGAATCCGATCCCATCTGATAAAGGGAGGTTGCAGCCCCCCATTTGGGATCCTGTGCGCCAAAAACGATGCGCTGGATTCTGGCATGGATGATGGCCCCCATGCACATGATGCATGGTTCTATGGTTACATAAAGTGTTGTCTTGGGCAGGCGATAATTATTCATGAATCTGCAGGCCGAGCGAATGGCCTTGATTTCAGCATGGCTTGTGGGATCGTTTTCCGATATCGGGCAGTTATATCCCTGTCCGATTACCGTTCCGCCCGGGTCCACCACAATGGCCCCAACGGGAACCTCGTCATGTGTTTCGGCTTTTTTTGCCTGATCCAAGGCAAGCATCATGTAATATTCATCATCCATAATCCAACCCTAATTTATATAAGCCTTTTTCCATTAGGTCAAATATTTATGGGCACTATTTTATAATATCGGTATTTGTTTTTCCGAATATCAGAGGGCGGACAGTCCGCACAAAGAACATTAATTTATATGCCGGTCAAAATCAAAGCGGTTGACCCCCTTCAGCTCAGTTTGGTATATTCCATCTTTCAAGACTAATTATTGTAACTGTGACACTTCCTGTAAATATACAATTATCGAGGATTAAATATGGAACGTACTAAATCAGCTGCGTTGTTTTCATCTGCCATGAATTTGATACCGGGCGGGGTGAATTCGCCGGTGAGGGCCTGCGGTTCAGTGGGCGGAGAACCCGTTTTCATTGAAAAAGGAGAGGGGGCAAGGTTGTTTGATGCCGACGGCAACGCATATATCGATTATGTCCTGTCCTGGGGACCGCTTATTCTCGGCCATCGTCCAAAAAGTGTGGTTGAGAGTTTAAAAAAGGTACTGGATTCCGGCACAAGCTTTGGTGCGCCCACCGCCCTTGAAAATGACCTGGCCCAGCTCGTTGTGGATGCCGTGGCTTCCGTGGATATGGTCAGAATGGTGAACTCCGGCACCGAGGCGACCATGAGTGCCATCCGTTTGGCAAGGGGGGTGACGGGCCGGGATCTTATCGTTAAATTTGATGGATGTTACCATGGCCATGCGGATACCTTGCTTGTGGCGGCAGGCTCCGGGGTGGCCACCCTGGGTATTCCGGGAAGCCCGGGCGTTCCTGCCGACGTGATCCGCAATACCTTGTCCCTGCCGTACAATGACATTGAGGGATTTGAACAGCTTATGGCTGAAAAGGGCAAGGATATTGCCTGCGTGATCGTTGAGCCTGTGGCCGGTAATATGGGCATGGTCGCGCCTGATCCGCAGTTTTTAAAGACACTGCGTAGTCAGACGGCCGCCCATGGTGCGTTGCTGATTTTTGATGAAGTTATGACCGGGTTCCGGGTCGGGGAGCGAAAGTGTGCTCAAGGGCATTTTAATATTGATCCGGATTTGACCTGCTTTGGTAAGGTGATCGGCGGCGGGTTGCCCGTGGGCGCCTATGGCGGAAAACGCGAAATCATGTCGCAGATTGCCCCTGTGGGTGCGATTTACCAGGCCGGAACGTTGTCGGGCAATCCTTTGGCCATGGCCGCGGGGGTTGCCACGTTAAAGGCTCTTGAAGATGATCAACTCTACGCAGATATGGACCGGCGGGCTGAGATGCTGGTCAAGGGGCTTAAAACTGCGGCCGATGACGCAGGCATTCCTTTTTGCGCAGGTCATTTCGGCTCCATGGCCGGGTTCTTTTTTACAGGTCGGCCGGTGCGCAATTTTGATGATGCCAAAACCTGTGACCTGGCCCGGTTCGCTAAATTTTACCGGGGCATGCTGGCCAGGGGTATTTATCTTGCGCCGTCACAATTTGAGGCCTGTTTTGTCTCTGCCGCCCATACGGATGAGGATATTGAGATGACCCTGGATGCCGCACGGCAGGTCATGGCGGAAATTTAATGGCTGATTCAATCAAGCGGATTCATCTGGTGGCAGCCTGTGGCACCGGCATGGGCACACTGGCTTGTATCCTTAAAAAAATGGGTTATGTTGTCACGGGATCAGACCAGAATGTGTATCCGCCCATGAGTGACTTTCTTGAAGATAACGGGATTACACTATTTAGCGGCTTTGATCCGGCCAATATCAGCGAGGCGCCGGGACAGGTTCCCGATCTTGTGATTATCGGCAATGCCGTGACCCGTGATAACCCCGAAGCGGTTGCCGTGATGGAACGGGGCCTTGACTACATGTCCATGCCCCAGGCGGTGAATCGGTTTATTGCCCATGGCAAAAAGATCATTCTGGTCACCGGCACCCATGGTAAAACAACCACCTCCGCCATCATGGCCCATTTACTGGAAACCGCAGGGCTTTGCCCCTCATTTATGATCGGGGGGATTTTAAAAGATTTTAACTCCTCGTTCAAAATAGGTGACGGGGAACACATGGTGATAGAGGGGGATGAGTATGATACGGCCTTTTTTGATAAGGGGCCGAAATTCATGCATTATGACCCCTATATAACCATTATGACTGGTATTGAATTTGACCATGCAGATATTTTTGACGACCTGGATCATATTTGCCGGGCATTTGCCGGCCTGGTGTCAAAGATCAAAGATCAAAGCCGGATCATTGCCTGCAAGGATAACGAAAATTTGATGCAGGTATTGGCAAAGGCCGGTGCTGCTGATTGCCAGACTTACGGCCCAGACGCCATGTGGCAGGTGAACGACCATCGCTTAAGCAGTGAGCCGGACTCCGTTACGGGCCGTTTGCATACCCTTGCCCGCATCACCGGTCCCGGCACGGACCTTAGCATCCAGACGGATCTGCCCGGGCGGCATAACCTTCTCAATGCAACGGCCTGCGTTGCCGCGGCCCGCAGTCTGGGGATTGCTGAGTCAGATATTGCCCGGGGGCTGTCAACCTTCAGCGGGGTGAAACGGCGCCAGGAGATCCGGGGACAGGTGAATGGCATTACGGTGATGGATGATTTTGCCCATCATCCCACCGCGGTGAAAGAGACCATTGCCGCAGTCAAACCGTTTTATCCCAAAGGTCGGCTGGTGGCCGTGTTTGAGCCCAGAACCAATACAAGCATGCGAAATATTTTTCAAGAGACCTATCCGGCATGCTTTGACTTGGCGGATCTGGTGTGTATCTGTTCGCCCGGGGTAAAAAAGAATATTCCCGAAGCGGAACGCTTTTCACCTGAACGATTGACCCAGGATATTTGTAAACGGGGCCGGGTGGCCCACCATTTTAATGATCCCGGCCAGGTGGTTGACTTTCTTGCTTTGGAACTTAAACCCCATGATCTGGTTTTAGTAATGTCCAATGGCGGGTTTGGAAATATTCACCAGCGTATTCTGGAGCGGTTGGGGTGAAAAGAATTGTAATTAGAGTTATCGGCATCGGACTGCTGCATTCGTTTTTATACGGTTATCTGGTGCCTTTTGTTATTTACCCGCGGTTCGGGCAGCATGGAATTACCTTTGCCGTTATTGTTGCCGTACTGATTTCCATTGGTATTCTGGCCACACTGCGGTTGGGGAAAAATAAAAAAAAGAACAAAGGAGAGTAACCCATGACCAATATCATTGAATGGGATAAAAAATACGGTGTGGATGTGCCTGAACTGGATGAAAGCCGCAAACAGCTTATGGAGATGTTTAACACCCTGATTGGCATGAAGTCAAAGAAGGGCGGCAACAAGGACGTGTCTAATTTAGTCACGGATGTCAACGATTACAGTAAACTTCTTTTTTCACAGGAAGAAAAAGTGCTTGGGCAAAAAGGATATCCGGATCTTGATCTCCATGCAAAGTCCCATCGACGGTTTATCAAAAAAGCCATTGGCCTTCGTCGTGAGATAGCAGATGACGTTGATAATCTGTCTCTTGAAGATATTTTGGTATTGCGGGACCTGTTGATAAAGCATTTTGAAGTAGCCGATAAGATGTTTATTCCGTTTTTAAGAATCCACAATTATGTGGATGAGTGTGAAACGAAAAAATAAGCCAGGGATCTCGCCCGGATTGGGCAGTTGGCTTGTTTCCCGTTTTTTGTAGGGGCAGCCCCCTGTGCTTGCCCTTGTCGGGGCCGGCACGGCGGCAAAGGCAGATTCCTGGGCCTGCCCCTACAACGCCCATGGTTTTGTGGGCGGTCATGGTCATAATTAAAGAAATATTTAGTCGTTGACGATATCTTTATTTGGAAGTTAAAAACAATTTCCAGAATAAAGATAAAAAGAAAAATATAAAGACTTAAATTATGATTGCTGACTATGAGATAATACCCGGTGCCGACAAGATTATGGGAAACGGCACCAGGGGTGCGGGGTTTGCCGGTGGATATCAGCACAAGGCGCCCAATCGCAGAAAAGAAAGACGCAAAAGGCGGTATGACCGACGCAAGAGCGTCAGAGACGGTGTGATTGTTACACTATCTTTCAAAAAAGACCGCAGGAAAAAGCCTGACCGTCGTTTAAGGACATCAATCCGGCCCGTCCCAGTCGATGACGATAACGGCTCGGGGTATGATATCATTGCCTGATAATTTAAGTCTGATCTTAGTTATTATAAATATTCACGCCTATTTGAGATCCTTTCCGCTGTATTGACCTGCCGACTCCCCGGGTGATGTGTGTCCGCAATTGAGGACGCAGCGGAACATTACAAATTAATCATCTATGCGAAAAGATTTTACGATCCGATGGAAAAGATGGTATAGAACGGCCTATTTTTAACATGCTTTTAAAAGTTCGGTGCAATGATTACAAGCGGTTGCTGTTTGACGGTGACACGTATGTGATCATTGAAGGGAATCGCTGGTTTTTACCCGCCAGCTGCTTTATACGGGTATCAAGCGGTCCCGGAAAAAAAGTGATTATTTCGGCAGCATGCCCATGAACCGCCAGGCCGTCAGAACTTCGCTTGACCCCCAGGTCCAAGCTGGGGGCCGAACTGGATGGGACATAGACCTTGAATGAGGGCGGGCAGCTCGTCTTGACTGAATAGTTGGCTTAGCAGTCGAAGATTGGTTGTCGAAATTAACATACAACAAGAGATGAAAGCTGTATGAGCAGCCTGGACGCTTTCGTACAAATTTTAGTGAAAGAATTGTTTTGAGACAAAAAGACAGCTTTGCCGATCAGATCTGGATGTTTTTTGCCTCGGTGAAACTCACTGTTTATACCCTGGTGCTTTTGGCCGTAACCTCTATCATTGGTACGTTGATTTTGCAGAACGCAAGCCCCGAAGCGTATATCCGGCTTTACGGTCCGGGGCTGTACAATATGATCCAGGTGCTTGATCTGGACAGGATGTATCAGGCATGGTGGTATCTGTTGCTCATGGTGGTATTGTGCGTCAATATTGTTGTCTGCTCCATTGACAGGCTGTCGGGCTCCTGGAAAATTATTTTTCCTAAACAGATTTCAGTCAATCCCCGGCGGTTCGAAAATGCCAAAAACAGGCAGCAGTTTGACTGCCACGCTTCAATAGAGCAGATTACGCTTCGGGCAAAAAAGGCGCTTGCCGGCCGGGGCGGTAAAGTGATTGAGAAGACGGACGACACAGGACTCTTTTTATATGCCGAAAAAGGCCGGTGGTCCCGGCTTGGGGTCTATGTGGTCCATGCCAGTGTACTGATGCTGCTTGCCGGTGCCTTGATCGGGTCCGCCCTGGGATTTAAGGCAAACTTGCGGCTGGATGAAGGACAAACCGCAGATACGGTGTTTGACAGCCATACCCGATTGCCCATCAAACTGCCGTTCATGGTCCGGTGCAATGATTTTCAGGTTAAGTTTTACGATACAGGTGCCCCGGATGAATATAAATCTAACTTAACCATCCTTGAAAACAACGCGGAAAGTTTTACCCGGGAGATTCTGGTCAACCATCCGTTACGGTACAAGGGGATTAACATCTTCCAGGCGTCCTATGGTCCGACCACACCTGATGAGGCCCTGTTTGAAATCACTGACAGTGAAACCGGAACAGTTGAGACGCACACCATAAAAAACGGTAAAAGTGTGCCGCTGTCCGCTGATGCCGGTAAATTTATATTTGAAGGGTTTGTACCCCATTATGAGTTCAACGGTCATGACTTGGGAGAGGCGTTTGTCGGGCGCCTTGAAACAAACAACGGCAAAAATGCCCAGATTGTTCTGCCCACCAAGTTTCCCACATTTGATAAAATGCGCAAGGGCAGGTTCACCGTTGAGGTTAAATCCTGGGACCAGGCTTATTATACCGGACTTCAGGTAACAAAGGATCCGGGCGTTCCATTTGTGTACACAGGCTTTTTGCTTATGATCATTGGTTGCTGGGTTACCTTCTTTGTCTCCCATCAGTCTGTGTGCATTGGCCTGGAACAGGCCGGGTCCGGCAGTACCCGGGTGTGGGTGGCCGGTCGGGCAAACCGCAATGCCCAGAGTACCAATTTGACCGTTAAAAAACTTGTAAAGGAATTAAAGGAAGTGTCAGGCAAATGAATTCATCCCTGCTTTTATCGGCTGCAACATTTATCTATGCCTTGGCATCGATATTTTATATTGGATCTTTTTCTTTTAAAAAACAGAGCTTTGCCCGGTTAGGATTCTGGGTGATTGTTATCGGCCTTGTGGCCAACACCGGCGGAATTCTATTGCGCTGGGTCGAATCCTACCAAATTGGATACGGGCATGCGCCATTTTCAAATATGTATGAGTCCCTGGTCTTTTTCTCCTGGACGGCTGCGGCCCTCTATGTATTTGTGGAGTGCAAGTATAAGGAGAGTATCATCGGGGTATTTGTCTCTCCTCTGATTTTTCTTGGCATTGCCTATGCCAGCTTTGATCCGTCCATCACGTCAAAAATTTCGCCATTGATTCCTGCACTCAAGTCCAACTGGCTTATTGCCCATGTCATTACCTGCTTTCTGGGGTATGCGGGCTTTGCCCTGGCCTTTGGGTTCAGCTTTATGTATTTCATCAAACCCAAAGCGCCTACGGCAAAGCGCTTGTTTGCCAAACTGCCCGACTGGGATACCATTGATGAGCTGACCTACCAGATGATTGTTTTCGGTTTTTTGTTTCTGACCATCGGTATTATCACAGGTTCGGTCTGGGCCAATTCCGCCTGGGGCAAATACTGGTCCTGGGACCCCAAAGAGACCTGGTCTTTAATCACCTGGTTTATATATGCCATTTTCCTGCATCTGCGTTTGATGCGCGGGTGGCACGGTAAAAATCTTGCCATTGTCTCCATCATCGGATTTTTAGGGGTTCTGTTCACGTATTTCGGCGTCAATTTTCTTTTATCCGGACTTCACAGTTACGGATAAGGCAACAAGCTGTTGAATAAGGTTTTGCCGGCGGATTTGCGCAAAATTTTCATAATCGTTTAAAGCAAAGCCCAGGGCGCATATCACAATATGCGCCCTGGGCTTTTTCATTAAATACGCTGGATTTGAAAATTGCTCTATGCTTTGTCGCAATATTTTACGAAAAATTACATTTTTTACGGTCGTTTTTTTTAACGCTATTATATAATTGTATAAAATTTAAAATAGCCAAGGAAAATAATTTTAATCCGATTCTGTTCAGGCCGTTCCGGATCAAGGCGTTTCCCAATTAAACTTGACAAGGCAAATATATATTAATATAGAATGACCGAATTTGTATTTTCCGGACGTATTGCAGAAAATCGGCATGGTAGATGTGTTTCTGCGAAAAATATTGGCCTGGGACTTAATCCTGTGGCCGCAAAGGTATGGTAACATCAACATTTTAACTTTGATGGAGTTTTCATGAGTGAGTTAGAAAACAAAGCAAACGATGGTCCTGGGGGCGGTGCGCACCACGGCACCGACAACGGTCCAAAAGATGACAAGGGGTTAGGCCTCGGTGTCATCTTTTTTATGGGGGCATTCCTGGTGTGTTTCCTGTCGGGCTGGCTGCTGTTTCCAAAATTGCTTTATTCAAAAAAGGAACAGCCGTTTAATTTCGATCACCGCCTTCATGTTGGCGAGACAGGTGATTGTGAAACCTGCCATTTTCTCAGAGAAGACGGTACGTTTTCCGGAATCCCGGGGTTGGCGGCCTGTATGGAATGCCATACGGATGAGCCCATGGGTGAAACCGATGACGAAGCCGTGTTCGCAGAGGAGTATGTGGCTAAAGGTAAAGAAGTGCCCTGGCTGGTTTATTCCAGGCAGCCTGACTGCGTCTATTTCTCCCATGCAGCCCATACCGTCGCTGGCGGCATGGATTGTAAAACTTGCCATGGTCACATTGGTGAGTCCACCTCTTCGCGGCCCTATGAGGAAAATAGAATTACCGGCTACAGCCGTGATATCTGGGGCAAAAATATCTGGGGGATCAAAAAGAATTCCTGGGATCGCATGAAGATGGATGATTGTGCCGAATGCCACCTGGAAGAGATGGGTCACAAGGGCTACTGCTTCCAGTGCCACAAGTAAGATACCTCAAGGACAAGAATTTCAAAGTTTATAAAGGATGACTTATGAAAATTGACAGACGAAGCTTCTTGGGATTGGGACTTGGCGCGGCAGCCGGCATTGCGCTTTCCCCTGTGGGTGTCAAGCTGACAGATGATTCTTCCATCTGGACCCAGAATTGGCCCTGGACCCCTGTTCCTAAAGACGGCGAAATAACCTATGACCATTCCGTATGCAGCCTGTGTCCAGGTGCCTGCGGCATCAGCGTCAGAAAAATAAACGGACGGCCTGTTAAGATTGAAGGCCTTGACGATTATCCGATCAATAACGGCGGTGCCTGCCTTCACGGTATTGCCGGACTGCAGTATCTTTATGATCCTGCCAGAGTACAGACTCCCTTAAAGAAAAACGGGGATAAATTTGAAAAGATCTCCTGGGATGAGGCCATCTCGCTTGTGGCTGCAAAATTGGGTGAAATCCGTGAAGCGGGTTCCCCTGAATCCCTTGGGTTGATCACCGGTGCCGAGAATGGCTCCATGGCCAAACTTTTTGACCGTTTTATGGAAGCCTTTGGTACGCCCAATACCTATAAAATGCCGAGCCTTGAATCCAATCTGGTAATGACGGCAGAGGCACTTCACAGTGCAGACCGCAGCCTTGGTTTCGATCTTGACCACTCCGACTTTATCTTAAGTTTCGGCGCGGCAATTATTGAGGGCTGGGGATCTCCTGTGGCCTGTATCCAGGCCAACGCCTCAAGGCATGAACGTAAAGCCCAACTTGTACAGGTTGATTACAGACTGTCCAATACGGCCTGTGTTGCTGATAAGATCATCGCCGTGAAACCGGGTACTGAAGCAGACCTGGCCCTGGGCCTTTGTGGGGTGCTGCTTGAAAAGACCGAGGTCGCCAAAAAAATCCTCCTGGGGGATGTAAACAAGCTGGCCTTCGCTGCGATGCTGAAAAAAGAGTATACGCTGGACAAGGTAGAGGCGATTACCGGCGTTAAGGCTGGGGATATTGAAGCCCTTGCCATGGCCTTTATTAACGCCAAGGCACCTGTGGCCGTGCCCGGAAAGGGCAGAGGCGACGTGGGTCAAAGTCTTCGTGAATTTGCTGCTGTCCAGGCTCTTAATGCATTGGCAGGCCGCCTGAATAAAGTCGGCGGTGCCTTTGTCATGTGGCCGGCAGGTTATTTAAGCTTTCCTGAAAATGTCATGGATGATGCCGCTGAACAGGGCGCAGGCAAGGAAAAACTTGCCGGTTCCGTGAATGAACTGGTTGATAAGCTTAGCGCAGACGGCGGCCTTTCCGCCTTGTTTATTTACAATGCCAATCCCTGCTACGCACTGAACGACACTGAAAAAGTCAAGGCTGCCATGGACAAAGTTGATTTCAAAGTCAACTTTAGTTCTTTCATGGATGAAACGGCGCTCAGATCAGATGTGATCCTGCCGGCCTCCATTTTTCTTGAACGCCTTGAAGATGTTGTTTCCGGTGCCGGGCTTGCCAAAACAGTCGTCGGCCTGTGCCGGCCGATGGTTGCCCCCATCTTTGACACCAAGCACCCCGGCGATGCACTGATTCTGCTGGCCCAGGCCATGGGTGACAGCATGGCGGAAAGTTTTGCTTGGGATTCCTATGATGCCTGCCTTGAAGCCGTTGCGGAAAAAGTTTGGGAGTCCTTGTCCGAGGATGGGTATGTCCTGATTGATGACAAACCGCCTGTGGGAACACCGACAACGGATTTCACCTTCCTTGCTTCTGCGCCTAAGGTTGAGGCCCCGGTGGAAGAAGGCGATTTAACCCTGGTTCCTGTCGATAAGATGCGGCTTGCTGCGGGGTCGATGATCTCTTCTCCCTTTGCCATCAAAACTGTTTCCGACACTGTACTTTCAGGAAAATACAGTGTTGTTGAAATTAATCCGGCCACTGCAGGCGCCTTAAAAGACGGTGATATTGCCGTTCTTAAAACCGCCGCGGGGACGGCAAAGGTGAAAATCGGCTATAATGAAGGAATCATGCCCGGCGTGATCGGTATGCCAAGGGGGCTTGGACATGCCTTCAACAATCCTTACGTGGCCGGTAAAGGTGCCAATGTCAATGATCTGATCGGCCCGGTCATCGAGCCTGGTTCAGGACTGGATGCTGCTTTTGGAATTAAAGCTAAACTTTCCAAGGCGTAAACTGTTTACGAAATCATTTTAAGAGGTTCTGATGATAGAAAATAAAGAAGCCCATAAGTTCGGAATGGTTATCGATCTGGACAAATGCACGGGATGCGGTGCCTGTATGGTCTCGTGCATGTCTGAGAATAACGTTCCGTTTAAGGAGGATGAAACCAACAAAAAGGACAGTATCACCTGGATGCGGGTGTACAAACTGACCAATGGTAAATCCTTTCCTGAAACTGAAGTCGCTTATCTGCCCCGTCCCTGCCAGCACTGCTCCGGCATTGGGGGCCATGGTCATTCACCCTGCGTATCCGTATGCCCGGCAACCGCAACCGACTACGGCTACGATACCGGTATTGTCAGCCAGATTTATACCCGCTGCTTTGGCTGCCGGTACTGCATGGGAGCATGCCCGTACCATGCCAGATACTTTAACTGGTGGGATCCCAAATGGCCCGAGGGTATGGAAAATTACCTGAGCCCCAATGTCTCTCCGCGTATGCGCGGTGTGGTCGAAAAGTGCTCCTTTTGTTATCACAGGTATCAGCTGGCCCGGGAAAAGGCCATTGTCGAAGACCGTGATATAGAAGAGATGGAATATCAGACCGCATGTACCACCGCTTGCCCGGCCGGTGCCATTGTGTTTGGTGACCTGAACAATCCTGCTCACAAGGTCCATCAGATTGTTAAGCCCGATCCCCATCCAGACCCCATGAATCACAAGGTTGTGGATAAATCCAGGAACCCGAAAGTTTTCAGACTGCTCGAGCGTCTTGGCACCAACACCAAGGTATATTACATGTCTGAGCGGGAATGGGTCAGAAAGGCCGGGGACAACTACCTTAAAGGCGAGTGGGAAAATGTTAAAACCCATCATGGGGCGTCTTCATCCCATGGTTAACTTGCATAAAACTATTTAGGAGTAATTAGATATGGATGATGCATTAATACCCGAAGGCGCCAAGCGGTGTCCATTCCCAGTATTCATGATTGGGATCCTCATCGTGGGTGCTGTTCTGCTCTGGGGCGTTTATGCCATGTTTCTGTGCTGGTTTAAAGGCCTGAACCAGACCAACATGAACGACTACTACGGATTTGCCCTGTGGATCTGGGCTGACCTGGCAGTCATTGCTGTTGGTGGCGGCGCGTTTTTTACCGGTCTGTTAAAATACATTTTCAAGGTTGATGAGTTGAAAAATATCATCAACTTTGCCGTGATCATCGGGTTTATCTGCTACAGCTCAGCCCTGTTGATCCTTGCCATTGATATTGGACAGCCGTTGCGCGGCTGGTTTATTTTCTGGCACGCCAATGTGCATTCCATGCTCACAGAGGTGGCCTATTGTCTGTCCTGCTATTTTGCGGTACTGACCATTGAATTTATTCCCAATATCCTGGAAAACCGCCAGGCCTACAAGGTGCCGTTTTTCCACCATCTGGCCCATAACATGCACGAGGTGATGGCCATTTTTGCTGCCACCGGTGCTTTCTTGAGTTTTTTCCACCAGGGCTCTTTGGGCGGTGTGGCCGGCGTTATGTTCGGCCGTCCGTTTGCCTACCGTGAAGGGCTTTTGATCTGGCCCTGGACCTTTTTCCTGTTTACCTGGTCTGCTGCCGCTTTCGGCCCCTGCTTTACGTTGCTGGTGACCAAGATTACAGAAATGATCACCGGTAAAAAGCTGGTTAGCGATAAGACCGTTAATCTGCTGGCAAAAATTTCCGGGTGGATGATTACCACGTATATCATCGCCAAGATTATTGATACCGTTTACTGGGCATTTGTTACTGCCCCCTCCATGGGATTTAAACTGAGCCATTTCTACAGCAATAACGGATTCTACGGATACTGGATTTTGATCACTGAAGTGGTTCTGTGCGGTGTTGTACCGGGGCTGCTCCTGCTGAATAAAAGCACCCGTGAAAATCCGACCACCCGTACCGTAGCCATTATCCTGGGCGTTATCGGTGTGTGTTTAAATCGGTGGGTTATGGTACTTCAGATCATGGCTGTGCCTGTGATGTCTTTTGACTCCTGGGCATTGTATATCCCTAGCTGGCAGGAAGTGGCGACCACCATTTTGCCTGTTGCCTATGGAATTATCCTGATCGCCGTTGCGTATCGGTATCTGCCGGTATTTCCCCAGGAACTGGAACTTAATGAATCTGCCGATACGGCAGCTCAAAACTAATAAAGGAGGTTTTCATGTTTCCCTTTTGTTTTGAATGGGCCTGGGACATCGGCCATGCAATTTTCTTCGGTGGATTCTGGTATGCCATCTCCATTTTAGGGGCAGGCATGACCTACTGCATTCTTAAGGCAGCCTATGACACGGTCAACGATAAAGGCGGCTCCCATCATTAGAAATTGCTGATTAAGTAGAACCCTAAAAAAAGGCGGAGTTTTAACCTGAAAGTTAAAACTCCGCCTTTTTATACTTATATCTGTGAAATGATAAAAATACGTCTTTAGTCTTTATTTGTGGACGACATCATTGTATCGATGTAGCTTTGTGTATTGGCAATTTCTGAAAGATATGAGTCCAGTGCCGTGTATTCGGCTGCCATCCGTTCGTATTTTTTTTCAATGCGCACCATATCCTCTTGATAATCATCTCCAAGTCGGGTCACCTTATCTTCAAGGGTATCAATTTCGTCTTGAAGATAGCCGCCGGACAAGGCATAGCTGCCAAAGGAGTCGTTGAGGGTATCGCCTAATCCCTCAACATCATCGGTGCCCTTAAGCAGAGCAACGATGTCATCATAACTGCTGCTTAAAACTTCATTCAGTGCATCTTCGTCCAGGGTCATGGTGCCGTCTCTATTGATTTCAATGCCCAGGTCCAGCAGGGAGGTGATGGCACTGTTTGTATCCACAGTGGTGGTGAACAGATCCTGCATGGTCTGCTTCAAGGTTCTAACCGTGGAGCTCTGGGCCAGGGGACCCCAGGATTCTTCGTCTTCGCTGTAATCATCGTTTTCATCAATTTCAGCCATAAGCGCATTGTAGGTCTCTACAAGTGACGTTAATTCCGCCACAATGTCTTCGGTATCATTTTCTACGGTAAATGTAGATGCGCCTGTGGAATAGAGTTTTAATGATACACCTTCTATAATGTCATCAATACCTTTGTTTTCCTGGCGCTGGTAGGTGTTGCCGTCAACAGTAAGCATGGCATTGAGCGAGGCGTCCATTGGTGTTATGGTTTGATTGTTGGTGAATCCCAGAGTGGCGGCTGCCGTACTGCCCGCATCTTCCCAGTTTATGGTCACACTTTCAAGGGTCCCGGCCTGGGAAACGGACATTAAACCTGTATCTGGGTCAATTTCTACCTGGTAATCCGAATCATTTCCGTTCACTTTGGATGCATTTTCCAATGCTTTTTCGACTGCTTTGGCAAGCTCTTCAGCTGTTCCGTAATCGCCTGCTTTAATTTCTGCGCTTAAAGACACAGCTTCTCCGTCTTCATTCACCTCTTCGAATGCAATGGCATTGTTTGTACCGTCAATGGTTACCGCCGTTTCAAAGGAGATGGCGTTCTCCCCGGTCATCGTGTACCCTTTACCATTTTCTTCTTTTAACCCTAACCCGTCAGGCTGGCTGATGATGTTAATTCTGTTGTCTTCTCCGGTGGTATCTGCTTTGAGAACCAGCTGATATGGGTTATCCCCTGTGCCGGTGTAAATAACCGTTGCCGTAACACCTGGATTATCTTCGGCATCATTAATGCGCGTTGCTAAGTTTTTGAGGGAGGTTTCAGCCGGTACCGAGAGGGTAAAAACCTCACCATCACCCACAGTGAAAGAGAGTTCTTCTTTGGGTGCCGTAAACGAGCTAACCCCTTCCGAACCTACTATATCCACACGGCCATCTTCTCCTGTTTCACCGGTGGCGGACTCTATTTGAATATGCATACCGTCTTCATCTGCGTAGGTAGACGCGGTTACATATTGACTTATGTCTGCATCATCATTGATGGCGGAAAGCAGTTCATCAACGCTCATGCCGCCTGCGGTGCCGGTGATGGTGAATGTCTGCGGGCTATCTTCGTTTCCGTAATTGATCGTCAGTGTCTGACCCTCTTCAAGCACCATATCCGTCCCGTCAATGTAAGTGTCGCTGGATTGCTGGGTGGTAGGCACATAGACAGTGGCTGATTCGGAAGCAAAGCCATCTGACTTGTATGAACTGGCAGACGCAAGCCGGGTCGTGGTCACGGTGTGGCTCCCGGTGGCTGTTCCGTCAAGGACTGTTGCAGTGGCTACATCTTCATTGGATGAAGTTACGTTTCGATACAGGTATGTGGAAGATAAAGAGAGATTCAACGCACTGGATTTCATGGACAAAAGCTGGCTTTGGACCGAAGAGAGCGCTTCTTCTTTGGCCTGCAGTTCTTCAATATCATCCAGCGCCATTCCTGCAATGGTTTCATCGGCTTCCCGCTGGGTGTCTAACAGACTTTGAAGATCAAGGTCGGACCCAAGTCCAAGTGAGGTGATGGTGCCGGTTGCCATGATATTTCTCCTTAAAGTTGTATCTGCTTTTGACAGGCAAATTCTTCCGAGTGATGAATCTGGTATCGCCCTGGGTTTGTATATCCTTTAGATGGGAAAATATCGACCTTATGAAATATTTCAATAAATTAGGTTTTAAAATATGATTTTTTAGATGAATATACAATTGGTTATCATAAACTAAAAATATGATATTTTTTTGTTAAATTTTATCTTGGTGCCGGCCGAGACCATCTGTCACCTCAATTAAATCATTGGAATAGGTAAAAAATTCCAGGTTTAAAATACAGAACCGCGATGGTTATTATTGGTTAATAAAAATATGTGTAAAAAGTTATATCATCAGATTAATGCTAATCGTCTGGATGCTATTATTTTGTATAATCAAATAGATTATAAGGTTTTTGCTTTTTTCGCGGAACTTTTTTAAAACTAAACATTTGATATAAATATATACATCCGGTCTGTAATGCTTCTGGGTAGATCATTTAGGCACTTTTCTTGGTTTTGATTAAGATCAAGATAAAACCGCCAGTAAGATTTGAATCAGTGGTTTTGGTTTTTTTAAAACAATAAACCAATCATTGACACCATTAAATAAAAACAACCAGAGGAGGCAGGCATGTCTGATAGTTCGATAATATCGTCACTGAACAGCGGCTATGAGGCTTATGATGCAAAGAAAACCTCAACAAGTGACTCGGACACAAACAATTCATTGGGCAACGAAGAGTTCTTAACGCTTCTTGTGGCCCAGCTTGAAAATCAGAATCCTCTTGATCCCGCAGATACGGAACAGTTCACGGACCAGTTGGCCCAGTTTTCTCAGGTTGAACAGTTGATTAATGTTAACGATAAACTTGATGAAATGGTAGCTGGTGCTCAGGCTTCCGGAAGCAATACCGATGTTAATTCCTTTGTAGGAAAGAACGTAACCGCAAAAGTCACTTCTATGACCATAGAAGACGGTGCTGTAACACCCGGATTTTATGAGGTTGATGAACCGTCCGAAGTCCTTGTTTATGTGTATGATTCAGATGGAACCAAGGTTGCGACACTGTCCCAGGGTGAGGTTACGGCCGGAGCCTATCTGGTCTCCTGGGATGGCACGGATGATGCGGGTAACAGTCTGGATGACGGTATATATTCCTATGTGGTCATGGCCAATTCCGGGGACGGTTACCAGGAGGTGGAATCCTATCTGTCCGGTACCGTGGATGCGGTTTCCTACCAGGATGGTAAAGGATACCTCGTGATCAGCGGCGTTTTGATCGACCCGGATAATGTCACCACCGTAACCGCTTCTTCGTCCTCGTCTTCCAGTAATTCAACTTCTATTCTTGAATATCTGGGCACCACAGTCTCTTCCAGTTATCCAATTGTTCAGGTGGACGATGGTAAGGTTCTGGGTGATCCTCTCAGCTTTAGTTTGACAGCGTCTTCTGATGTTACCGTGACAATTTATAATTCGGATGATGAAAAAGTTGACACCATTGAGATATCAGCGGATGACACAACCACCGGAGACAATGAGGTCACCTGGGACGGGCTTACAAGCAACGGCTACGCCAGTTCTGACGGACTTTATTACTATACGGTAACTGCAGATACGGGTACGGCCTCCACCGCTATTTCCGGAGAGGTCAGCGCCATCACTTCCGTGGACGGCACCCAATATCTTGAAATTGGAGATACCGGACGTCTGGTATCTGTATCAAGCATCACTGCAGTTAAATAAAAAAACAGGCAGGTCTGCAAATTTACAGAATCTGCCCAAGCAATAGAACTTTACACATGTAAAGGAGGAACCCATGTCATTAAGCAGTTCCCTTTATGCCGGCACAAGCGGCCTGGGCAATACAGGCAACGCACTTCAGGTCACAAGTAATAATATATCAAACATCAATACACTTGGGTTTAAAAAGGGAACCGCCACCTTTGCCGATACCCTTTACCAGGCTATCGGCACCAATGCAGGTGCTTCCCAGGTGGGGCTCGGCATGAACGTTGACAATGTGGCCGCGGTGTTCACCGACGGCTCCCTTGAAACCACAAGTAATGCGACGGATCTTGCCATTGGCGGAGACGGGTTTTTTATCGTTTCCGAATTGGGATCTGAAGAAACTTATTATACAAGGGCCGGCAATTTCTCGTTTAATGAAAGCGGCGCGCTTGTCACTTCAGGAGGCTATATCCTCCAGGGCTGGTATGTTGATGCCAATACCGATGAATCATACGGTGCTATTACCGACCTGATATTGACCGAGTTTACAAGTCCGCCGGATGATACGGAGGAAGTCACGGTTATTACCAATCTGGATTCGCGTGCCGAGTCTCTTTCCACGGTTTTATCCAATTTGTTTGAACATAATACCGACACCGGCATTTCAATGAATTCCGGCGGCTACGAATACCAGACTGTGGTCACAGTTTATGATTCTCTGGGCTCTTCCCATGAAGTCACGGTTTATTATGATAAGAAATCCGATACCGACTGGGAATATGTCATTACCAGTAATCCCAACGAAGACAAGCGATCCCTTGTGGCAGGTACGGACGCTGCAGGGCTTCTGGCAAGGGGCACCATAGCCTTTTCAGAAAGCTCCGGTGAAATCGTTTCCATTACCATGGAAGAACTTACCGGTATCATCGGTAACGTGGATGTATCCGGCAACAATTCCATAGAAAATGTTCACTTTGAAATCGAAGATTCCGAGGCCATTCAACTGGATGGTTACGGCGTTTCAATGTCTTTTGATGGGGATAAATGGATTCTTGATGATACAAACCTGCCCAGTTCCTATAAGGATGCAGAGATTATCTATTCCGATGCGACAACCGTTTATCTTGTGCTCGATCCCACTTCCAGCGGCGGAACCAAAGAGGCCGATGTAAAGATTTCCCTGGACGAATATGCCATGGCAGGGGATACCCTCACCTTTGATGTTAACGATCCCACGGCACTTCATGTTCAGGACATTAAAAATGCAGTTTACGATGGCGATGCATACAACAATACGACTATCTCCATTAACGATCCCGGTGTAATGACAACAGATGCTCAAAACCTTTCCCTTATTTGGAATCCGTACACGGAAACCTGGGCCTGGAGCAATCCGGTCGGTGCATATGACGCCGCCACCCTGGCAAGCGATGTGGGGGGAATCGGCACGTATACTTATATCAATGATGCTGACAGTGCGGCAACCATGACTATGGTGGCTGATGTTAGCTTGTATTGGGACGCCGGCACAACCTCATGGGTTTGGAATGAATCATTAAAAAATGATGATCTCACTGTTGATACAGCGAATACTGATTTTAATGATGTGGGCATAACCGTCGTGGACTCATCCAGTTTAGACGGTGCTGCGATCCTGGCTGGTAATTATACCCTTACATGGGATGATGCCTCCGGGGCCTGGATTACAACGAACCCGATTGGTGCTACCATAACTGTTACGGGCAGTGGAGACACTTATGAGATGGTAATCGATACGGCTTCCGGCGATACTTCCACCATAGAAATTTCCCTTGATGCGGACCTCGACTCTACGAATGACGATGGTAAGGTTATTACCTTTGCAATCGCATCTACCCCCCCTGAAGAATATGCCCAGGCTCAAATATCCACCGTTAGTCACGACGAGTTGCAAATTGATTTTGACAATGATGGTACTGATGATCTTAATATAACCGGCTTAACTGCTGAAACAAACTTCACGTTTAGTGTGGATCCTGATACCCCGCCGTCTGAATACAGCAATGCCACCATTTCAGGTGACGCCACATATTGTTCCATCGACCTTGACGGGTCCGGCAATGAAGATGACAAGCAGGACATTGTCTTCACATTTGAAACGGATTTGAAAAACGGTACGGACACGGATCCTCTGGAGGATAGAAGTGTCATTACTTTTGACATTGCAGGCTCCACTGCATGGCGCACTGTGGCAACCGATGAGGCGAAGGACACCGGCTATTACAAATTTACGGCTGATTTTCTCGGGGGCCAGTTCGGTGTGACGGAAACCGACATTTCGTTTAATATCGGATCGAAGTTTGACGGCAACAACTGGGTTAATGCCTCCTTATCCTCAACCCAGTACGCCACCTCTTCCTCCACCATATACCAGGATGCCGACGGTTATGCCTCAGGGGATTTGACCGGTATTGGGGTGGACTCCTCGGGCCTTGTTACCGGCTCCTATTCAAATGGTCAGGATCTTGCCTTGTTTATGGTCGCCCTTGCAGACTTTAACAATCCAAACGGCCTTGAAAATGAGGGTGGAAATCTTTATTCCGCAACAACGGACAGCGGGGCCGCCATCACCAATAAACCCGGTGATAACGGGCTGGGCACCCTCTCATCCTATGCCCTTGAGATGTCCAACGTGGATATTTCCGAGGAATTTGTCAACATGATCGAACTGCAGACAGCCTATGAAGCCAATGCGAAAATCATCAGCACCGTGGACGAGATGATGAGCACGGTCATCGGCATGAAGCGTTAGAAAGGAATGAGGGTGGCATCATGATAGATCTCCGGGATAAACAAGAAATGATCATTGATTCTGTGACGGTTCTTGAACAAAAAATGGTCAAGATGCGGGCGTGTCATAAGGCGTTGCGTCACATCCTGGAGGCTGAATATGTCGCGGGTACGTCCTATGATTCTAAATCCTTGAAAAAGCTGATCCTGAGAAAACGTAATTGTGCGAATCGGTTTGAGTCCCTTGTTGCTTCCACAAACGCGCATATCGGCAGGATGACCCGGCAAAAAATGCCTGCCGCCATGCCCGACACCCTTGCGGGTCATGTGAAAATGATTCAGGGATTAACGCCGGATGAGCAAGAGACGTTGGTGGGCCTTGCAAATGATCTGGAACAAAGACACAAGGAACTAATGTCCGCCGCCGCCCGCAACGCTTTGATGTTTAAACGTGTGATCGCCCGCCTGGCTGCCGCATCCAGGTATGTTGACCACAAAGGATATGGGGGACGCCATGAGCAGTCTTAATGCCATACTAAACACTGCATCCAATGCCGTCACGGCCTATCAGGCCGCCATCAGTGTCACCGGCCAGAATATCGCCAACGCAGATAATGATGATTACAGTATCCAGTCCGTGGAGTTGTCCACCACATCCACCGTGAATGTGAGGGGACACATTTACGGCACAGGGGCAACGGTTACTTCGGTTACCAATTCGGTAAATCAACTGCTTGAAAATACCCTGACGTCTGAATTGAGCACCCAGGCCGCCCTGGAGGAGGCTCAGATTTATATCGCTTCCATTGAAGATCTGTTTTCCGAAGACACGGATGACAGCCTGAATACCCTTTTGGATGTCTACTGGTCAGCCTGGGAGGATTTGAGCAACAATCCGTCGGGTGAAACCGAACAAAACGCGGTATATGATGCCGGTCTCAATCTCACAGAACGCATAAATGCCATTGAAGATGGGCTCTCTGACCTTACCAACGACCTGACCGGCGAAATATCTTCCGCCATTACCGAAGTGAACAGCATCTCCGAACAGATCGCCGAGTTGAACCTGGCCATCATCACCGCTGAAAGCTCCGGCGGGAATGCCAATGATCTTGAGGATAGGCGCAACGGCCTGGTGGACGACCTTGGGGAACGCATTGATATTGATATCACCGTTAAAGAGGACGGGTCCTACCTGATCCTCTCCAATGGCCTGCCGCTGGTGGAGGACGGTATTTCATATAATTTAAGCATCAAGCAGGGCAGCGTCTACTGGACCGGAAAATCCGGAAACACCTATGACATTACCGATGATATATCCGGCGGTGCCATTGCCGGATGGCTTGAAATCAGAGATGCTGTTATTCCTCAGACCCAGGCAGAATTTGATGAGCTTGCAGCCAACCTAATCTGGACTTTGAATTATCAGCATTCCCAGGGGGCAGGACAGACCTATTTTTCCGGTGCACTGGAGGGAACCTACGAGGCCGGGAAAAGCGGGACCTTTGATAGTTTGTACTACGGAGATGAGATCGACTACACCAAAGATTTTTCCATGGTGATTCAGGATGCCACGAACACCACCTCAGAATACCAGACCGCGACCGTGGATATGTCCATCTCCACATCCGACATTTCGAACATTACCGGGTCCGGAGAGGATAACAGCATTTATGAGTTAACCGTTATTGATGAGGGAACCCTGGGAGAAAAGACTGTGGTGCAGTCCAGCGGATCACTTCTGGGTGGTGTTTCATACCAAAATTCCGGCATTGATGATGCGTTAGATGCTGCACTTGCTAAACAGACCCTTACCATTACCAATGGTTCCAGTACCCAGTCCCTGGAGATTTCAGACAGTGGGGCCGGTGTCGTGCGGTCGGCCGCGGACATTGCCGATGCGCTTTCACGTATAGATGGTATAGATGCCTATGCGTCCACAACTTCAGCCTATTTTGACATTTCCGGTATTGCGCCGGCCGACGGGGATATCGTTGAATTTACACTGTCTGCCGACGGGGTGATGGCGGATGTCAGTTTTATTCGAGACGTGAGTGAAAACATTAACGAACAGTTTGAAGATGCACTTAAAGCTGCGGTGCAATCCATTAATGAAGCCAACCAGGACACAGATCTGGCTGTCGTGGACGGAAAGTCCATTGAAAGTGCGTCCGGTGCAACCATCGGCGTATATGATTTTAATGTTGCAGATTCAACTGTCGACACAGGAGACGTACTTTCCGTTTCCATGGATTCCAGTGGTTCAGAAACTCAATCTTTGACTGACAATCCTGCCACAAGCGATGCCGTGGTTATAACCGGTTCCGTGACCATTATCATGGATCCGGGTATGGAAATCAGTTCGGATGAGAAATCTACTGCCGGGCTTTTCGGCCTCACTGGAAATTCTGGGTCGGCATCCAGCATGATTACCTTAGGCGGAGCCGGTGGGTATCAAGGTTTTGATGCCGGAAGCACCGTCTCCTTTTTCATAGACGAATTTTACATAGAATATGGCCCCATCGGCGTTGGGTTAACCGATACTGAACAGGCTGACCTTTTTGCAAGTGAAATAGAAAGTGATTTAGCAGCACTGGGTGCAGAAGGTTACCAAGTCATTCGAAATGGTGCATCTGTTACCATCTTAAAGACGGCTGACGAAGAAGATGACGCAGTTATTATTACCGGTTTTACCAATGACACCAATGATGCCATGTTAAGTGTCTCCACGGGTACAGGTGAAGGCTGCGAGGAGCCTGAAAATGACACTCTGGTTTTCCTGCTTTCCGGTTTATCTACAAAAGATTCGGCCACAGCCGTTACGTTCAGTGATCCTGCAATTATCTACTGGGAAATTTTGGACAGCAGGGGAAATGCTACCGGCGAAGACGGATATGTCGAAATTGATGAATCCGGCGTGGTTCAAATCACTGAAGATGGAAAAACAACTTTAAGTTTTGACATATCCGACGGCACGCTTGTGGCCGGAAATACCCTTCGGATCAACACCGATGCCGACGGCCATGCCGATACACTTGAGGGGTCGGTTACAGGAAAAGCCGCAAGTGTCGATGATACGTATGAGTTTACGGTGATTACCGGCGGCACGTTGCCGGATAATGAAGAAAATGTTGTGATCGAATGGAAGTCTGAAACCGATTCAGGCACCATTGAACTGGAAGGTAACGAGGATGAAAATTCCCAAATCATTGTGGAAGTGGATGGCATGACCATCGCATTTGACAGCGGCACGCTTGTGACCGGCGATGTCTTCTATGTCACCACGGATGAAAATGGGAAAGCCGTGGCCGATGCCGCCGGAAATACCCTGCAATCCCTTTCGGACTGGCACTGGACCCTTGATTCCTTTGCCGATGAATTTAACCGGAGCGCAGGCGGGGTTACGGCTTCGGTCACACGGGCTAATACCATTAAATTTGATACCAATGATGACTATTGCGCCATTGAAAACGTAACCTGTTCTGGCAATGACAACATTGACGAAGAAAATTTTGAAATCACGGTGTTAAACTACAGCGCCCTGGAGTTTGAAGCCGAAGGCCTTGAATTTAAGCGTTCAAACGGCACCTGGTCTGTTGTCAATGACCCTACGGGCAGCACCATTACCCTTATTCCGGAAGACGGTGATGATGACGGATTTCAGATTGATCTGGATGGAGACGGTGTAGGGGATATTGAAATCACCTTTGACCAGTCTGTGTCAGGTGACGGGTATATTCGCATGGATTTGGAATCCAGGGACGCGGATGATCTCTCCTACGCCTTTGCCGGCAATGAAGACGGGGACAGCGGCGTTGCCGCAGCCCTTGGCGTGAACACCTTTTTTACGGGAACGGATGCCGCCACCATCGGTGTTAATGATGTGGTGGCCGACGGCGATTTGCTGGCATCCGGTTTTCTGGATACCGAAACCTTTGAACTTGCCGCCGGCGATAACAGCAATGCCCTGGCCATGGCCGACACCCGCTACGACAGTGTTGACATGAAGGCATATACCTATACCAGGGGAGAAGGGATGACGGTTACGGTTACCGCTACATCCTTGGATGATTACCAGGCCTATTTGGTCTCGACCATCGGGTCCCGGGCTGCCGGTATTAATTCTGCTTTGGAATATTCCGAAAGCCTGGTGTACCAGCTGACCGAGCAGCGGGACTCAACGTCCGCCGTGTCCCTGGATGAAGAAATGATTAACCTGACAGCCCAGCAGCAGGCCTATCTTGCCGCAACCAAGTTACTGACAACGGTGCAGGCAATGTTTGATGCCCTGCTTGCAACACGTTGATCGATAAAACAGATCTTACAGGAGGTCTGCCATGAGAGTTTCAACCATAAGCATTTACAAACAAGCTACATACCAGCTTGGACGCCTTACCTCTGATTTAAACGAGGCCAATGAAACCGTATCCACCAATTTGAAAATCAGTTCAGCATCTGATGATCCGACTGGGATGAACCAGGTGCTCTCCATCAACTCGGAGCTGGCGGCATTGGACCAGTATCAGGTGAATGTGGACCAGGCCCAGAATGTGCTTACCACAGCGGAAACCGCCCTGGACGCCATGGCGGATCAATTGGCTGAAATGAAGCTTTTGGCCTCATCCATGGCCAATGCCTCTGCCTCTGAACAGCAGCGATCCAATGCTGCCGAAAGTATGCTGGTTTACCTGGATGGCCTTATGGACTTTGCCAATACAAACGCCTATGGCGGGTATGTGTTCGCCGGTGATGATAACCAGACAACGCCGTTTACCTATGACGATGATGATAATCCCACCAGCGTCACTTACAACGGAAGCACCGACAGTGTAAACATCGGCATTTCTGAAAATACTACCATCTCTCTGAACTGCTGCGGCAGTGATATGTTTTATGAAGATGAGATAATAGTAGACACCACGAATAACCGGATCGTTTTCAGTGAAGACGCAGGTATGGGTCTGGACAATATTCTAACCATTGAGGCGACAATCGCCAGCGGTACCTACAGTAAAGAGGAACTTGCTGATGTTGTGGCCCGGACATTGAGCAGGGCGTCCCAGGAGTATGGATACGGTGTCGTATATGAGGTGGAGTATGATGAGGCTGCCAACACCTTTTCCATGGGGACGGACGGCAGTAATACCTCCGTGACTGCAACCTTTGAAAACGTTGAGACCCAGACAGCTGACATTGCCAATTTTGAATCTGATGGTCAGGATTTTGATAACTTTGAAATTCAAATTATAAACGACGATGCACTGACCCATTATACACCGAATGACGGTTCGGAACCCATTACCTTGACTTATACTGCCAATGATACCTGGCAGGTCTCAAATGACCCGGGTTACGGACTTAATGCCGAAATAGGGGCAACCGGCGATACCATTGAAATTGATGTGGATGACGATGGTGAGTTTGATCTTGTCATTGATTTGAACAAGACGCCCGAAGAGGGGACCACCATCTCCTTTGACATTACCCTGGGGTATGAAAATACAAGTATCCTGACGGATCTTGGGTTTGAGGCGCAAACCATAACAATTGCCCCGGTAACCGGCATTGCGCCGATGGCCGACACAATTACCGTGGTGGCCGGTGGCAACGACGCCATTGATTTTACGGAGACCACAATGGATGGCGAAACCGGTGTACAATTGACAGCCACCATAGAGGCCGGTACTTACGCGGATGCCCAATCCTATGCCGAGGCCGTGGAAGAGGCCCTTGAAAAAGCTTCTGCTGAAAACGGCAACCGGGTGAACTACTTGGTTGAATACGATGAAGACAGCAAAAGAATTACCATTAGTGAGGATCTTGATACCGGCCGCCGGCTCGAATCCTTTGAATTGCTTTTCTCGTCCGGCACCCACACCGACGCCAGTGCCGCATCAAATCTTGGGTTTGGCGACATAGATGTTTCCTCGGCGTCTGTGGAAGGCCAAACGGTCACCTGGAGTATCTGGAATACGGTGTTTGATTTTAAAGAAGCACTGGAGAATGAGGATGTAAACGGTATTGAGCGGGCAATGACCCGGCTGGAAAATCATTATAACAGTCTGACCTCACACATTTCAGCATTGGGGTCAATTTACAAGAGCACCACCACCACCGAAACCACCATTTCGGACTCGGATTTGACTTTGATCACCCAGCGCTCTACGGTTCGGGATGCGGATACCGTGGAGGCCATTATGAAGCTTAAATCGTCCCAGACTGTTTATGAAGCGGCATTAAGTTCGACATCTTCGGTAATGGGGGTAAGTCTGGTGGATTATCTGTGATAATCTTTTTTTGTGAACCACGGAAACCACGGAAAGACACGGAAACGAATTTCAATACTTTCCGTGTCTTTCGGTGGTTTAGAATAAATATTTCCAGACTTTCCAGCCGACTTTTTCTTCACGCTGCCAGCCGGTGGGCGCCTGCATCAGGTTTTCCGGGTTCTGATTTTTCAAATCATTTATTTTTTTCTGCTTTTCCTGTTCCATCTGTTCCCAGGTGACGGTGGTGCGGTCAAATACTTTATGGTTTATGGCCGCGGCAATACGGTCCACCTTTTTGATCAGGTCGTCACTGTTTTTGGATTGTTCAAAAAAAGCCATGTATTGCTTTTCAGCGGTGTCAAACACCTTGGCATCAATGCTGAAAGAACCGCCAAGACTCGTGATGGTGCCGTAAAGCACATATCGGGAGCCGGTTTTACGGGCAGCTTCATGGACCAGTTCACTGCCGGAAAAATCTTTTAATCCCGCCTCGACGGCTGCCATCTTTTGGGTCGGGATCACAACCACTTTTTCAGGGTCGGTGAGCCGGGAATAGAACATGGTTGAGATACCTTGTTTAAGGTAGTCCAGATTCTTCTCCTGATCGGCGTTGATGTCAAAGGAAAGGACGGCAAGGGTTGCAGGGGTATTGGCAAGGACCGTGTATGGCAAGGCCAATCCGCTAAAAATAAAAACGGACATCACCGCTTTAATAAAAAAAGAATGTATTTTTTTCATTTGATTTCCCCTTACAGTTTTGATTTGAGCATGGGCGTGACCACTTTGGGGTCTGCCTTGCCCCGGGTTTTTTTCATGACCTGCCCCATGAAAAAGCTGAACAGCTTGGTTTTTCCATCTTTGTAAGCTTGAACCTCATCCGGGTTTTCCTTGATGATTTCATCCACCATGGTTTCAAGTTCGCCCTGGTCCGATACCTGTTCAAGACCCTTTTCCTTGACGATGGATTCGGGGTCTTTGCCGGTTTCAACCATTAGTTCAAAGACCGTTTTGGCGGCATTGGCATTGATCCTGGAGGATTCTAAGAGGCCGAGCAGTTTTGAAAACCCATCGGCGTCAACAGGTGATTCATTGATCTCAATGCCCTTGGCGTTCAGCATGGCCATGAGCGTGGTCATGATCCAGTTGGCGGCCTGCTTGATGTTTTTCAGCGGCTTAATCGTTTTTTCAAAAAAGTTGGCCATGTCCAGGCTGGCGGTTAACACACCGGCATCATATTCGGACAGGCTGTATTCCTCTATGAACCGTTGCTTTTTTTCATCGGGCAGTTCGGGCATGCTGGTGCGCACGTCCTGGATCCAGGCGTCGTCCACGATCAGGGGCACAAGGTCGGTATCAGGAAAGTATCTGTAATCGTGGGCCTCTTCCTTGCTGCGCATGGATGCGGTTCTGTTTTTGTTGGGATCCCACAGGCGGGTCTCCTGGATAACCTCTCCTCCCTCTTCAAGGACATAGGTCTGGCGCTGGATTTCGTAGAGGATGGCTTTTTCCACATTTTTAAAGGAGTTCAGGTTTTTAAGCTCGGTGCGGGTACCAAACGCTTCCTGGCCAACGGGCCGCAAAGAGATGTTGGCGTCACACCTGAATGAGCCCTGCTCCATGTTGCCGTCGCATACATCAATATATCTTAAAATGGCGTGCAGTTTTCTCAGGTAGGCCCCTGCCTGGGCTGCCGTGCGAAGGTCGGGTTCACTGACAATTTCAATGAGGGGAACCCCTGTTCTGTTCAGGTCCACCATGCTTTTACCCCGCAGGGGATCATGGATTAGTTTTCCGGCATCTTCTTCCATGTGAATGCGGGTGATGCCGATGCGTGTCTGCTGTTCGTCCACGTCAATATCCAAAAAGCCGTGTTCGGCAATGGGTTTAGCAAACTGGGAGATCTGGTAACCCTTGGGTAGGTCCGGGTAGAAATAGTTTTTTCTGTCAAACCGGCTTTCATGGTTGATGGTGCAGTTGGTGGCAAGACCGGCCTTAATGGCGAAGGTAACGGCTTTTTTATTTAGTACCGGCAGAACTCCGGGCATGCCTGTGCACACCGGGCAGGTATTGGCGTTGGGGGCCTTGCCGAACGCGGTTGAACAGTTGCAGAATATTTTTGTTTTAGTTTTGAGCTGAGCGTGGACTTCTAATCCGATAACAGGTTCAAATGCCATGTGATGTTTGATTCCTTTGGGTGCCCGGCGCATGAAGACACCCATGCCCGGGGTTGAGTTCTTAACAGCCTTCCTTTATAACCTTGATATTTTTAATAATCAAGGGTACCTCTAATAATTGTTGGCCTGAAAAAAATGGTGAGATACGCTGTATATAAAGGGAACTTTTACCTGAACCCTTAATTTTAGGGGCTTAATACTTGCAAAACAGCGTTTAACCCGTTAAAACAGGTACCTTTTTGCGGCGTTTCAGGGAGAATGATAAGGAACTTTTTCAATGAAATTTTTTTTCTGTGTGATGGGCATGGTCATGATTGTGGAAGGGCTGCCCTATTTCATTTCGCCGCATAAAATGCGGGAGATGGTAATGATGATCCTGCAAATGCCCGAAAACGCTTTGAGGCGGTTCGGCTTTTTTATGATGCTGGCGGGACTTGCAGTGGTATACCTTGCCATGGAGATGAACTGATGTACAATTTGTCTGATTATTGTTATCATTTGCCCGAATCGTTGATTGCCCAAGCTCCCTGTGAACACAGAAGTATGTCCCGGCTCATGCATCTGGATCGTAAAACCCACGCGATCGGTCATCGCAGATTTTTTGACGTTGCTGATATGCTGCGCCCCGGCGATCTGCTGGTGGTCAATGACACCCGGGTCGTTCCGGCACGGCTTTTGGGGTATAAGCCCACGGGGGGGCGCGTAGAGGTCCTTATTATTGATTACGCTGCCGGTATGAAGCACTTGGCCGAGACCGGGCAGTTTCAGTGCGATTGTCTGATTCGGGCCTCGCGAAGGCCGGAACCGGGTACGGTGCTCAATCTCGGTCAGGATATCAAGGCCACGGTTGTGGAACATCGGGAGCGGATCTCTGTGGTTTGTTTTGACGGCGGTCAGAACTTTTTATCCCAATTGAAAAAAGCCGGTAAAATGCCCCTGCCGCCTTATATCAAACGTAATCAGGATCCGGGGCCCGAGAAAGGATCTCCGGCTCAAACAGATGAGCAACGGGACCGGCACGATTACCAGACGGTTTACGCAAACGCCGAAGGCGCTGTGGCCGCGCCCACGGCCGGGCTCCATTTTACAGAAGAACTGCTTGCCACGCTTGCGCAAAAAGGTGTGGAGGTGGCCCGGATTACCCTGCATGTGGGGTATGGCACCTTTGTTCCGGTGCGGGTCAAGGATATACGGGATCATCAGATTCACTCAGAATATTTTATTGTGGATGACCAGACGGCCCAAAAGATTAACCAGGCCCATGGCGAAGGTCGCAGGGTTGTTGCGGTGGGCACGACCTCCGTGCGGACCCTGGAGTTTTGCACCAATGATGACGGAATCATTTCTGCCGGACAAGGGCGGTGCGATCTCTTTATTTATCCCGGCTATCGCTTCAAATGCGTGGATGCCATGATTACCAATTTTCATCTGCCTGAATCCACCCTACTCATGCTGATTTCCGCCTTTTACGACCGGGAGCGGATTTTGGATGCATATAATGTCGCCGTGGCTGAAAAATACCGGTTTTTCAGTTATGGTGATGCCATGTTTATCGAGTGACGGTTACACAAATTTTCATAAAAGATATCAAAAATGCTTACATTTGACCTGATAAAAGATAACAGTAAAAAAGATGATGGTCGGGACCGCTCCCGTCTGGGACGGATCACAACAGACCACGGGGTGATTGAAACCCCGATTTTCATGCCTGTGGGGACTGTGGGGTCGGTCAAAGCGGTTTCCAAAGAAGATCTCGATCATTGCGGGGCCCAGATTATTCTTGGCAATACCTACCACTTGTATCTGAGGCCCGGCTGCGAAGTCATTGAAACCATGAACGGGCTTCATCGTTTTACGGCCTGGGACAAGCCCATGCTCACCGACTCCGGCGGGTTTCAGTTTTTCTCTTTGGCAAAATTGGCCAAGTTCACCGATGAGGGGGTACATTTTCAATCCCACATTGACGGCTCCCGGCACTTTTTTTCTCCGGAACGGGCCGTTGAGATCCAGATGATTTTAGGCTCGGACATCATGATGTCCCTGGACTGGTGCCAGGGTCATCCGGCCACGGACCAGCAGGTGGCGGATGCCTTGAATAAAACCACGGCCTGGGCGAAAAGGGGCTTTGATTTCTGGCAGGAAAACGGCGCGGTCAATAACCTGTTCGGCATCGTCCAGGGTGGCATGATCAAAGCGCTTCGCTCCTTATCCGCCGAGCAGATTACAGCCATTGATTTCCCCGGGTTTGCCATCGGCGGCCTGTCCGTGGGCGAGCCCACCGATGTGATGTATGAAATGGCTGATCACACCCTGCCGCTTTTGCCGTCCCACAAACCGCGGTACATTATGGGGGTGGGTACGCCTGAAAATTTGGTGACCCTGGTGGGGATGGGGTGCGACATGTTTGACTGTGTGATGCCCTCCAGAAATGCCAGAAACGGCCAGTTGTTTACCCGTACCGGCACCCTGAATATCCCCAATGCAAAGTACAAAACAGACGAACGGCCCATTGACGAAACCTGCGGGTGTTACACCTGCCGCAACTATTCCCGGGCCTATCTGCGTCATCTGTATAAATCCCGGGAGCTGTTGTCCTATCGTCTGAACACCATTCATAATCTCTATTATTATCTTGACCTTATGGATAAAATGCGTCATGCAATAAGGGAAGACAACTTCCCGGAATTTCAACAACAATTTTTTAAAGCAAGGCAGGATCAGTAAGTATGCATGAGATGGGTATTGCCCAGCAACTGGTAAACATCGCCCTGGATGCCATCCCCGATGACATTGAAAATCCCAGGGTGGAGAAATTAAATTTAAGAATCGGCAAACTGGCGGCGGTGGTGGAGCACAGCCTCACCTTTTGCCTGGAGGTCATCACCAAGGATACGCCCCTTGAAGGCGTTGAAGTCATCATTGAAGATGTGCCGGTGGCTTTGCGCTGTGAAAGCTGTAACCATGAATGGCAGACCGATGTCCCGGCCTTTGGGTGCCCGGCATGCAAGGACGGGCAGGTGAAAATGATTTCGGGACGGGAGATTGAAATCTCATCCATCGAATTGGCAGACGATTAGACGATATAGACGTAGTAAAGATTGAGGGATAGCGTATGGAGATAAATATACAAAAACGGGTATTGGCAAAAAACGAATCCGATGCGGATCGAAACCGCTCTTTTTTTAAAGAGAAACAGGTGTTTGTACTGAACATGATGTCATCGCCGGGATCAGGCAAGACCGAAACCCTGTGCCGGAGCCTGGAAATGTTGATGCCCGACGTCCGGGTTGGCGTGATCGTGGGCGATGTCTGCACCACCAATGATGCAGACCGGCTTTCGGTAACCGGTGCCAAGGTAACCCAGATCAACACCGACCAGTTTGGCGGCGACTGTCATCTGGCCGCCCATCTCATTGAATCTTCGGCCAAGTCCCTGGGGTGCGATGACCTGGATCTGCTCATCGTGGAAAATATCGGTAATTTGGTTTGCCCTGCCGAATTTGATATCGGCGAGGATGCAAGGGCCGTGGTCTTAAGCGTCACCGAAGGTGAGGACAAGCCTTTGAAATACCCGCTCATGTTTCAGGTGGCCGATGCAGCCATTTTAAATAAAATCGATCTGCTGCCCTACCTGGATTTTGATGCGGCCCTGGCTGTGGAAAATATGGGCAAGGTGCATCCGGGTATGCCGGTGTTTGAACTCTCCGCCAAGACCCAGGAAGGCATGGAACCATGGATTGCATGGCTGCGTACCAAGGTTAAGGAAAAACTGGGATAATCACGACTTAAAACCACGAAGCTGTAGATGAAAAAAGTCAGACCACGGAAGTCACAGAATACACAGAAGATTGAATTCTGTGACTTCCGTGGGTTCTGTGGTTAAATTTTTTTGGGGGAGGGGCAAATCATGGGTGTAAAGAAAATGGCCTTTGCCGGATCATGGTACCCTGGATCGGCGGATCAGTGTCGATCTGCCATTCAACGGTTTTGCAAAGAGATCCGCATTGGGGATGATCCAAGAATTCCGGATCATCCTGTGGGGGGGATTGTGCCCCATGCCGGCTGGAGCTTTTCCGGAAAACTTGCCTGCCGGGTTTTTTCGGTACTGGCCCATGGCGGCCGGGTTGTGGATGCGATTTTTATTTTCGGGGTCCACATGCATGCCGCCTCTCCTGCCTATGTTTTGGATTGCACAGCCGTTGATACTCCTTTGGGAACCATTGAGATTGACCGGGACCTTACAGCGGCTTTGGCCCGGCGGGCCGAAACAAAAGGTATTGATCTGGAACTATTAAGGGCCAACAGCTTCCCCGAAGAAAATACCCTGGAACTGCAATATCCATTTATCAAACATTTTTTTCCTAAGGCCCGGATTGTGGTGTGCGCCGTGCCTCCTTCGGATACGGCCCGGGTCTTGGGTGTGGCCGCGGTTGGGGCGGCAAAGGATCTGGGTCGTTCCACGGTTGCGGTCGGTTCCACAGACATGACCCATTACGGTCCGCGATTTGGCTTTGAACCGGCAGGTTCAGGCCGGCAGGCCTTTGATTGGGTTACCAAGGAAAATGATGCAGCGGCCATTGAGGCGTTAACAGCCATGGATGAACGGCAGATTATTCACCAAGGCCTGACACATCATAATATGTGTTGTGCCGGTGCCGCCAGTGCAGCTGCCGCTGCTGCCAAAACAATGAGCGCGGCCAAAGGCGTCTGCCTTGATTACAGCTCAAGTTTTGACCCGTTACAACCTGCTGGCGATTTTGTGGGATACTGCGGCATGATTTTTGGATGAGTCCTGACCCTTAGTTCATTGTTTTTTTCATATGTTGGGTGTCAAGATGTTCGGTTTTTCCATTTTGCTGATAAGCAATTAGTTTTGCCTCAACTTCCTTGAGATCATCTTCTGATATCAGGTTTTGATTTTTTAACCAAATAAATTTGTTCATTTCATCGTTGGGGTTATTGTCGTAATTGATCCCCCCATACCAAGCCAAAAGTTGTTCTTTTCTTCTTTTTTTGATCTCATCCAAAATTTGATCATGCTGTTTATTCTGAATTATAAGGATGTTGCCGGACTCCGTTTTAAAGATGGTGAATTTTGTTTTGACAAATATAAATGCCGCAAAACAAATAACGCCTAAAATTAACCAGATTGAAAGTTTGATGTCCCCGGAATCGGAAAACCTCAAAAAAGTTTGAAGTCCTCCAATTAACAACCAAAGAATTCCGACATTTTTGAACCATGATTTTTTTTCTTCTAATTCTCTTTTGTCGTCTAAGGAAATTGATCCATACTCTATCGAGAAAGAATGCGTCCCGTTTGAGTCTTTAATACTGTATTCAAGTTTGTCATCGGTAAACTGAAATGTTGTTTTATTTGACCAGCTTTTTTGAAGTAGTTCTTTCATTGTAACCCCCAGAGAAGTCTTGAATCTTCCTGTTCAACGGGACGGAAAGGCGCCCGATCAAAGTAATGCGGATTGAATCCCCAGGAACTCATACAAAGATAAGTTCAAAAAATCAAGATCATGGGATGAATATCCTGGCCGGAACCCGGAAGGCAAGTTAAAAATTGCTGATTATAACGGATTTGGGGGATAGAGCCGGAGAGCGATGAAATAGACTGAAAAAAATCATTTCCTGAGTTATGGTTGAAGCGCCAACAGCAACGATAACAAATAAGGAAAATGATGAGTTCCTCCTCTACCACCGCTCCCCGACTGAATCGAACTATTTGTATGAATGTTTGTCAAGCACAATATTACATCATAATCCAGCAGGCAGCCCAATTTCGGATGGTATTAGACGTGGTAATCAAGACATATCCCGAGCTTTTCCCCGTTGAAATCACTAACGGATACAAAATGAAGGAGATCCGATTCTCCAAAAAACTGAAATTGAAAATCAGGAGAATTGTAATAGCAGGTGTCAGTTATACCATACGACCTTCGTTTGCCATGCCCTATATGAGTGGTCTTGTAAAAGATGTTGAGAAACCGTTATTTTTGCGGAAGTTTGCAGTCCCGTTTTGGGCTTTGAGTTACTGCTTCGGTAAAAATTCCATGTATTGGTATCGCCTTGAAGCATCCCTTGGCCGACATAGTCTTGTGGGAACCACGATTAAATCCCCAGATACATTACCCCAACATGTTTCTGCTGATGAAAAGCATACTCGTCTTTTGGGAGAAAAGACCTATATTGCAACGACGGCTGGGAAAAACTGTATTTTAGGAGCCAGTGTTTCCGAAACGGCCTCCGGCAAAGACCTCCAAAAAGCTTACGGGGTATTTAAAGAGGAGGCTGAATGTATTAATCCGGGATATCAGCCAGAAACTGTCAATACCGACGGATGGCGGTCAACGCAGAAAGCCTGGAGAAAATTGTTCCCCAAGATAACTGTGTTATCCTGCTTCTTACACATATATATTGGCATACGTGATCGCTCACGCAAAAAATATAAGGAGCATTTCCTGGATATGGCGACCAGGTTATGGGACTGCTTTCGGGCAGAGTCTAAGGGGGGCATTCTCACAGAGAGTTCGGAGGCTTTCCGAACATTGTCAAAATACGCAGAACGAAATCCCAGACGTAATTTCAGCCAAGATCAAGAAGCTCAAGGATAATCTTCCACAGTTTTCCGAAGCTTATGATTTTCCTGGTGCACATAGAACAAGCAACATGGTTGACCGGCTGATGCAACGGATGGACCGTCATTTATTCAGCACCAAGTATTTTCGTGGCACTATGAAATCGGCCAATCTCAGTATACGTGCCTGGGCTCTTATCCAAAATTTTGCTCCACTCAATCCGTGGACGGTAAAGCAAAAGGGCCATGTGAGTTCTTTTGAAAGAGTGAACGGATTCCAATACCACGAGAATTGGCTTCAGAACCTTTTGATTTCAGCTTCATTGGGAGGCTTACGGACGGGTCCCCCAAATCCGTTATAACCAGAAAAATTGATTTTGAAGGTGTTACTTAGATTTGTTAACCCTGAAGGTATTTTACCGCGAAAACCCCGGAAAAATAATGTTGGTGTTTAGTTTATTTTTTGTTCTATAATCCTTCCTGAACAAGAAAGAGATGAGGCACAAGATGTTGTATCTGGCACCGTTCCATAAAAAGCAAGCCCTTATAGACAAAATGCTCGCTTTTTGGCGGTTTATACAAAGACGGAAGTATATATTAAATTTATTCTTGCTTTTCGTTGTCTGGAATGATTAATCTCCAATTATATTGATTTTGACTTTCGGCAGACCTGTTTCCGAAATGGTTGGATAATATTCAGTTTTACATGTTTTCCCGTGATGTAGCTATGAACTGCTGGGAGCGCCCCTCCGAAGCACATAGCTTTTTTGAAAAAATATGGTGGACATCTTTTGAAAATACAAAGTTCTTGGAGGTGACAATGAAGTTATTCTATTCAATAATTCTAATACTCATAACTCTTGGAGCTAATTATGCTTGGGCGTTTCAGGACAGTAATACGGTAGAAAAAAAATTAGTTGGAAATGAATATGGTAAATGGGTGTATGATGAGGCGCGTACTCGTTGCGGCGACTTTGGATTTACTGATAATGTTCATTGTCTGTATGACAGTATAGAATTTGGCAATAATCATATTGCTAAAGTCAGCTACCAAGACAAATCTGGTAAGCACATAGAGAAAAGCGAGCCATGGAAAGTAGATAATGACAATACCATTGTCAGCACTATATTAATAATAGGGACGAAGAAATACATATTAATACTTGGTAAGGATAAGAACGGAGATGTGATGATGCGGCTGGATGAGATGCTATATTCTAAAGATCAACCTCAGAATAAAGTAGTTTACAGACGTGTAAGGCGATGAGAAGGAATCTTTAATGGCATCAAGACGGAAACGTAGTAAATCAACTTTCAAGAAGATGAGTACTGCTATCTGTACTCACATTCTGACTGCAATACTCGGTGCCGCAGTTCCTATAAGTTCAACTTATTTTAGTCAAACCTCTCAGAGTAGGCTTAACCGAGACATGCTTAGGTGGTCTGAATATATCCAAACTTATAAGGAAAGATGTGAACTCTTGGGAGAAATTATTGCAGAATTAGAAGAATGCCCAAACAAGACGGCAAACAGTTGCAATATGGATAATATGGAAAGATTGAATAAACAGTTGAACATAAAATACTATAGCATGCAATATTTGCCAAACGACAGCACTGCAGAATTATATGTAAGATACGCTAAAAATGCACTTGCAGACTATATTGACGATACTTGGGACGTAGATCCTGTTGATTTAAAAAAGAAATTATATAATGCTCAAAGAGTATCTAAGGATGCACATAATAGAATAATGTGTATCAACCCCAAAGTACTTCGGAATGAATTGCAGAATTATATATCAAGAGAATAACAATCATGAGTCGAACAGTCATAATCCTTTATCTCCTATTCATCGTCGGAAATTTTGAAACGACATTCGCAAACGGTCACAAAGATAGTTATCAGATCTACTTTATATGCGTTGGTTCTGAAGCTTACATAGCATCCGACAGTTCAGTCGTCTTTAACAGAACTGGGCGATATGCCTTTAAGCCTTTTAATAATGCGTCTGACGCAGCTTTCAGTGCAGAAGAGATGAAGCAAGCCTTCGTAAAGATGGGCGCAAGCTTTGGGATTTTATTGAGGTCCAAGAAGAGTGGAGCCTATGTTGGTAAGGAAGATATAAAGAGAGCTATTATTGATTTAAAAAGGAGAATCCGCAATGATAACCCTAAGAATCCAATCATAATATTCTACTATATTGGCCATGGAATAGGTGATTCTGTAAACCGTTACTTATATTTAGTACCAGGTAATTTTTGCCCTAATGGTGATTTAAACCAGACTAATACTATTCGCTTGTTAAAGACTTGTACATGGGGACAAGATATCATAATGAGCTTTGTAATGTTCAGACAGCCAAGTGTCATGTCGTTCTGGGATGATGTGTATATGTCTGACCTAATGCCAGATCTGACTTCTTTTGAGGATATGGCACGCGTTGGAAGAACTGTAGCTAGAATGACCATGCAGGATGAACTTAACCGTGCTACCGGGAAATACCCTCAAGGCCCGATACCGTCTGTTCCATATATTGTTTTGTTTGATAATTGTTACGGTGGAATTGAAGAAGACCTTACACGGAGTGGCAGTAACAAGGAACTCAAGGAAGTTTTTACTTCCCTTAAGCGGTACCTTGGACAGACTATGAATTCCTCAATTCCACAAATCGAAGATGGTGGGCTTGTGCTTTATGCAGCGGAGCCTGGAAAGACAGCGCGAGCAGAACGCCACCCCTTCCCACCAAATGGTGAAGATGAGAAGATTACTCAATTCTTCATTGGCCCCATCGCTCGTCGTTTTCTAAAAATACAAGAGGACAGTTTGAAAAGAAAATCTCTGATAACTATAGGGGAGTTCTGGGAGAAAATCAGGAGCGCTGAATTAGACAGAGACACTATTGTGCCGACTACGTATTCTGCACCAAAGCCTTTGTTGCTTCAGAGCAACTTGTTTAATCCTGGATTAACAGCTAATCATTGTGTTGTAGAAGAGAGGAACGGAACATCATTTGAGCCTGTTTCCTGTTGTGGCAAACCATGATGCGCTAACACTCGCTGGTCGGGCCCAGATAAATCCGAATCGTTGGGATTCAACCGAACAGAGGATGAAATTCGATAATGTTACCCAGTGGGTAGCATATTATACGCCGGACGGTGTTTAGCCTGTCCGGCCGAAGATCCGGTAAAAAGGATCGGAGCCGAGGAACCGTATGAGGGAAATCTTCACGTACGGGTCTGTGGTGGGAGCGCCGGGTAACCGGTGCTTCTACCCGGAAGCCGACGCCCAAAAAGACGGGCGTGGCTCAGCTGGCAGTTGAAAGTACATTTTATAAATTAATTTTCGTTACTGCTTGAAGATCTACCGGAATCAATTTATTTAGAACATACGCCTTCTTTTTATAAGGACAAAAATTGATTTTTTGTGATCTGAAATTGACCAAGCACTAATGGTATGATTAAATCCTTTTTCTGAAATTATCCAACCACCGGATATTGTGTTATCCGGAAACGCCACCAGTAAATTTTATATATTGTCCTTCCTCTGATGGATTTCTGAAAAAGAGATACTTACATCCATGTCGAATTGTTGAAGCGAACTATTTGCCTGGGACGCTCAGCTATTCATGCGAATAAGCGAGGTAGGCTTTTCCTGTCAACCCACGTGTTACAAAATATAAAACTGATATGCTTGAATTTTTTCATTTAAGCGTTTCGATAGAAGTCCATTGCCGGATTTTAATTCATCCAGGATCAATTTAGCCTCGTCCAGATATTTTTTGCGCTTCTCTGCAGTCCAGTAGGATGGTGGGGGCTGGAGGTTGGTTATTCTGTCAGCCAGTTTGACCATCCATATCTCTTTGGGTTGGCGCTTGATCCGTTTTAGACTGTCCGGCATTTGAAGGTGTTTTTCAATTTCTTTGTTTTTTGTTACGGCCAGAACACCATCTGCAACAGGCTGTTCGAACTCTGATCGCACTTCCTCATAGGTGGTATCTGTATCTTCGATGGTATCATGGAGGATTGCAACTTGGACGGCTAAATTTTCATCCATATCGGTTTTATGACCTAAAGCGGCCATGACCTCCATGCTGACCATGCTAAGGTGTGCTAAATAGGGCCATTCCGTATCGGGGACCAACTGTCCTTTATGCTTTTCTGCAGCAAACCGGTAAGCCTTTATGTATGCTTCCTGGGACCATTGGTTGTTTGTTTTTTCCATGGCTGTTTTGTCTGTCCTTATTTGAACCGGCGGTTCTATTGCAAAGGAAGGCCGTTATCCTGCAGGCGATGCATTCATAAGAAAACGCCTGGCGCTCAAGTCATGAAGTTTTTGGGTTGCCTGACTGATTGAAAGCAAACGAACATCCTCCTGAGATGTGACCCAGTTCAAAAGCTCGTAAAAGTCTTGATAGGTAATGCGGCCACGTTTCTCGTTAATTTCCTTAAAATCATATTCATGAAACAAAACAACAATGACAGGTTGAGGATCCGGTGATATGCGTGATTTTTTGACGGCATCGCGAAGTCTAAATAGGTTGCATGAGTATGGCAGGAAATTGAGCTTACACGCTGGTGTGACCTCCCTCCTCTTGTTGTCTGCCGACAGCGTTGTAAATCCAAGCGTTTCAAGGGCACGTAATGTGTTTGCATCGTATTTGTTCCAAGGTGGAACAAAGGTGTTGACAGGTGCATCTATCATACCCTCAAGGAATTTTTTGCCTTTGGCCAATCTCTTCATTTGACTGTTGTAATCCAGGCCTGAGAATTCTGTCCATTGTGCTGTGCTGATGGTCTGGTGAGAGTAACCATGCAAGGCGACATCCACTATCCCGTCATAAAACCCCTTTTTTAGAATATTTCCTTTGATCAATGGGAGGGGGATTGTCTCTTGTGCGGCGGGGTCATGAATATCTTCTGCACATGCATAGGGGATAACCCCTATGGTTAAGCCCGCTTTATGCTTCCGGAAGGCATCGATGATTTTTTGCTCCATTTTCGTATTGCTGACAGCCGAATAATCATCGAACCGAAATATGACATTGACTTGTTTGGTGTCAATGGGATGCTTGTTGCAAGCCGAGAGTAAAATCACGCATAAAAATAAAAAGGGAACCCAAATTCGTTGGCATAATACAAACGTGCGCACACATACATCCTTTCAATAACAGCCCGGGGTGTTAGTCTGTGGTTTGTGTTTATCTTTCATGTATGGGGCATGGTGTCAAGCGATGAAAATTTGGGGCGCTTGTTCAGCGTTTCTTGTGCAAAAAAAAGGCGCAGTCAATGGTATCTGCCTTGACTGCGCCACTGGCGTTGGCCTGTTCCGGGCCGTTGCCTATTATCTGGTTTTCGGCGTTGTGAGTTTTTTAACCCTGGGCTGCACAGAATTGTGCCGCCTTTCTGATGCGCTGGATGGTTTTGTCTTTACCAAGGGCGATAAACATTTCAAATATGCCCGGGCTCACCGTTGTACCGGTGACTGCCACCCGCAGGGGTTGGGCAATCTTGCCGAATCCAAGGCCTGTCTCTTCCATGATCTGTTTAAATGCCTCTTCCTGGGATGCCTGGCTAAAGTCCCCAAGGCCTTCAAAGGCGTCGGCGCATTTGGTTAGAAGATCCGCAGTTTCAGGCTTCAGAAATTTTTTGGCCGCCTTCTCTTCAAACTCAATCTCGTCTTTGTAATAAAATGCCGCACCCTGGGCCATCTCCACAAGGGTTTTGCTTCTGGGCTGAAGGGTTTCAATTACCCCCTGGGTAAAGGCATCATTTTGGGCCTCAATGCCGAGATCCGCCAAGTGGGACACAAGGTCTTTTCCTAATTCGGCAGGTGTCTTTTTCTGGATGTGTTTGGCATTCAGGGCATAGAGCTTGTCCATGTCAAACATGCCCGCAGACCGGCCAAGGTGTTCAAGATCAAATTTTTCAATGAGATCCTGGCGTTCAAAAAACTCCTGGTCCCCATGGGACCATCCCAGTCTTACCAGGTAGTTGAGCAGCGCATCGGCCAGAAATCCCATCTTTTTATATTCGCCCACGGACATGGCGCCATGGCGTTTGCTCAGTCGCGCCTTATCTGATCCCAGCACCATGGGAACATGACCGAACACCGGCAGTTTGGCACCGAGTGCTTGGTAGATCAAAATCTGTTTGGGGGTATTTACCAGATGGTCATCCCCCCGGATAATGGTGTTGATGCCCATGGTGATGTCATCCACCACCACCGCAAGATTGTACATGGCCACACCGGAGCTTCTCTGGATGATAAAGTCATCAATTTCCGCATTCTGGAAGGCGGTGCTGCCCTTGACGATATCATCCACAATGGTGACGCCTGTGTCCGGGGTCTTTAACCGTACTACGGTGTTATTGCCTTTTTTAAGCCCGCGATTCCGGCACTTGCCGTTATACATCGGCTTGAGCCCCTTGGCTTTGGCCTCTTCGCGCATGGCATTGACCTCTTCGGGGCTGCAGTCGCAATAATATGCGTCACCCTGCTCAACCAGGCGATCAATGTGTTCATTATAAATATCATAGCGCTGGGTCTGGAAATAAGGGCCGTCATCCCAGTCAATTCCCAGCCATTCCATGGATTCGAGAATAGCGTCAACAGACTCCTTGGTTGACCGGGCTTCATCGGTATCTTCTATACGTAGCACAAACTGCCCTGCGTTCTTTCTGGCCCACAGCCAGTTGAAAAGAGCGGTCCTGGCACCTCCGATATGCAGGTAACCGGTAGGGGAGGGCGGAAAGCGTGTAATTATTGTATCCATTATGATCTCCAAAAGTTAAACTTCACGAACAACAGGCGGTACAGGTTGCTTTAGCCTGCACCGCCCGGATTCGCATAACAGCTGTGGGTTGACCTGTCATATCACCTGCCAGGCCGCACCCATAACGAAAGCTGAAAAGACCTGTATAGGCCAGATAGGCTTTCTTATAAATAACAACATAAAATCGACAATTTATCTACCATAATTACGGGGTCTAAAGCAATACGGCCGGCCCACAAAATCTGATTTGATTGCTTTTGTGTGTTTTTATAAAGGATTCTTTGGTTGACTTCAAATTAAAAATAGGGTAATTAGATATGTTTTAAATTTTGGCAGGTATTAATTAAAAACCAAATAAAATAATGTAGTTAGGAGATAGTCATGGCCGTACCTAAGCAGAAAAGTTCCAAAGCAAGAGGAAGAAAAAGACGTACCCATTATAAAACCAGTGCCCCCACTGTAACCCTTTGCCCTGAATGCCAGGAGCCCAAGCTGCCCCATACTGCATGTCCTGAATGCGGTACCTACAAGGGCAGAGACGTAAAGCCGGATGTGGAAGTAGAAGATTAGTTTTGCCGGAAAACACTTCAAGGAGTCAGAACATGGGCGTTGAAAGCAAAGTAAGAAAAATTATTGCTGAAAAGATTCCCGGCATTGATATTGAGGACGTGGTTCCCCAGGCGTCTTTGATCGAAGACCTTGGCGCGGATTCTCTGACCATCGTGGAGCTTATCATGTCAATGGAAGAAGTTTTTGAAATTGAAATTGACGATGATCAGGCCGAACAACTGTCGACTGTTCAGGATATTTATGATTTCATTGCATCGAAATCATAAACAAATATAAAAGGTCCGGATATATATGGATAAGGATAAACGAATCATCATCGGCAGTGACCACGCCGCGTTCGAATTAAAGGAAAAAATCAGGGGGCTGCTTGCTGAGCTGGGCTATGAAGTTGAAGATGCCGGTACTTACAGTACGGCATCGGTAAACTATGCCGACTTCGGTAAAAAAGTGGCCAAGGCCGTTTCCGACGGTACATTCCCCCGGGGTATTCTTTTATGCGGTACAGGTCTTGGCATGTCCATGCAGGCCAACCGGTTTAAGGGGGTGCGCGCGGCGCTGTGTTCGGATATTTTTTCCGTCAGAATGAGCCGGCAGCACAATGATGCCAATGTTCTGGTCATGGGCGGCCGTGTGGTCGGTGATATTCTTGCCTTTGAACTGGTCAAGGAATGGCTTGACACCCCCTTTGAAGGCGGTCGGCATCTGGACCGTATCCGTTCTATTGAAGAAATTGAATAAAATCGGGTAAAAAGAGATGAGAATGTCAGCCGGCATATTTTAACAGGTTGCATCATACTTGTTATTCTCCCTTTGAAAAAAGTCTAAATTACTTGAAATAGAAATAAAAGGGCTGTGTTGTCAGTTTTATGTCAACGCGCGATTGAATTATGGAAAATATACAATATATCAAATCTTGTGACCCTGAGATTGCCTCTGTTATTGAAAGTGAATACAGCAGGCAGGAATACGGGCTGAATCTCATCGCTTCGGAAAATACCGTGAGCCGGGCAGTTATGCAAGCCCAGGGCTCTATCATGACTAATAAATATGCTGAGGGGTATCCGGGAAAGCGGTACTATGGCGGCTGCCAGTATATGGACCAGGCGGAGGATCTGGCCATTGACCGTGTGAAACAATTGTTTGGCGTGGAATATGCCAATGTTCAGCCCCATTCCGGGTCCCAGGCGAATATGGCCGCTTACTTTGCAGTCCTTTCTCCCGGGGACGGAATTTTGGCCATGGACCTTTCCCATGGCGGGCATTTAACCCACGGTGCAGGGGTCAGCTTTTCCGGTCGTCTGTATAATTTTACCCATTATGGCTTAAACCCGGAAACCGAAACCATCGATTTGAACCAGGTGGAGGATCTTGCCCGGGCGAATAAGCCTAAAATGATTGTGGCCGGGGCGTCTGCCTATCCCAGAATCATCGATTTTAAAGGGTTCTCTGAGATTGCCAAATCCGTGGGTGCCCTTTTTCTGGTGGACATGGCCCATATCGCAGGACTTGTGGCTGCCGGCGTGCATCCCTCACCTGTGGGATACGCAGATATTATCACCTCCACCACCCATAAAACCCTTCGTGGTCCCAGGGGCGGGCTGATCCTCTCCAACGCCGAACTGGGTAAAAAAATCAATTCCCAGATTTTTCCAGGCATCCAGGGTGGTCCTTTGATGCATGTTATTACGGCCAAAGCCGTCGCGTTCAAAGAGGCGCTGTTGCCCGAGTTTACCGAATATCAGAAACAGGTGGTCAAAAATGCCGCTGTTCTGGCCAAGGTGCTCATGGAAAGGGGATACAAACTGGTGTCCAACGGTACGGACAACCACATGGTTCTGGTGGATTTCTCCGGACGGGATCTCACCGGAAAAGATGCCGAAGAACGGCTGGGCAGGGCAAATATTACGGTGAATAAAAATACCGTACCCAATGAAAAACGCAGCCCCTTTGTTACGTCTGGTGTGCGTATCGGGGTGCCTTTGATCACTTCCCGGGGCATGAATGAAGATGCCGTGGGTGCTGTCGCCGGATTTATCTGCGATGTGCTGGATGATGAGGCCAATGTCCCCGGTGTTGCCGCCAAAGTTAAAGATCTGTGTACCCAGCATCCGCTATATGAGAATGCAGCCGGCTGATGAACCCTGTTCCCCCTGATTTGCCAACCGCCGCTGGTGAAGGCCGTCCCTCCTGGGATGAGTATTTTATGGCCATCACAGACCTTGTGGCCTCCAGGGCCACATGTCTTCGGCGAAAAGTGGGCGCCGTTCTGGTCAAAGATAAACGCATTTTATGCTCGGGCTATAACGGCGCACCTTCCCAGGTGCCCCATTGCAGACAGACCGGTTGTCTGCGCGAACAACTCAAGGTGCCTTCCGGGGAAAAACACGAGCTTTGCCGAGGGGTTCATGCCGAACAAAATGTCATCATCCAGGCCGCGTACCACGGCATACCCGTTGCCGGTGCCTCGCTTTACTGCACCACCCAGCCCTGTTCCATCTGTGCCAAGATGATCATTAATGCCGGGATTAAAATCGTGTACTTCAAGGCGGGATACGACGATCCCCTCTCCCTGGAAATGTTTGCCCAGGCTGGGGTGGAACTTATCCGGCTTGAATAATATTATGATGGTGCCTGACCTAAAGAGCGTATTTGTATGAAATGCCCCTATTGCGGAAACCCAAATACCAGAGTGGTGGATTCTCGGCCCGGCAAAATCGAGTTTGAAGTCCGGCGCAGAAGAGAGTGCCAGACGTGTGACCGGCGTTTTACGACCTATGAACGTGTGGAACAGGTCCCTGTCATGATTGTTAAAAAGGACAATCGCCGGGAGGAGTTTGACCGGGAAAAGGTGATGCGTGGCATTCAGAAGGCATGTGAAAAACGCGCCATCAGCGTCAATCAAATCGAACAGATTGTCGATGATATTGAGCGGGATCTGCGGGAAGGCCGGGAACGGGAAGTGTCTACCAAAGTGGTGGGCGAAAAAATTATTAATGCCCTTAAGACGCTGGATGATGTGGCCTATGTCCGGTTTGCTTCCGTATACCGGGAATTCAAGGATGTAACCGATTTTATCCAGGAACTTGAAAGTTTGATTCATAAAGAGCACCGATCCTCTGAGCCTGGGCCGGTAACGGAAGGCCCTGTCAAGACCGATGAATGATTTGGATTATATAGCAAGGGCCTTGGACCTTGCAGCCCGGGGTAAAGGGTTTACCTCTCCCAATCCCTGTGTGGGCGCGGTCGTTGTAAAAGATGACCAAATCATTGGTCAGGGGTTTCACCCCAAAGCCGGCGGACCCCATGCCGAGGTCGTGGCCATTGATGATGCCGCGGCCAGCCATCCTGACGCATTACCCGGTTCCACCATCTACGTCACCCTGGAACCCTGCAACCATTTCGGCAAAACCCCCCCTTGCACCCATAAAATTCTTAACGCAGGTATCAGCCGGGTTGTGATTGCCTGCAAAGATCCCAATCCTGTTGCAGGCGGCGGGGTTGAATTTTTAAGGGAAAAAGGCATTGAGGTGGTGTCGGGGGTTATGCAGCGTGAGGCGTTAACCTTGATCGAAGACTTTGTCTGGAATGTTCAAAACGATAAAACGCCTTTTGTCACCTTAAAGTGTGCCGCCACCCTGGACGGATTTATCGCCACAAGAACCGGGGATTCCCAGTGGATCACCTCAGGTGCGTCACGAAGTTTCGGCCATGAATTACGCCACCAGAATGATGCCATCCTCATCGGATCGGGCACCCTGCATGCAGATAACCCCTCTCTGACCGCCAGAATTGAGGGAAAACAGACCCGTGATCCTGCCCGGATAATTCTGGATACCCGTTTGACCATCCCCGAAGATGCCAAGGTTGTGACCCAAAAATCAAGTGCGCCCACCATCATTGTCACAGGTCCTGATTGTGACCCAACCAAGATTCAGCGGTTACAAGACAGGGGGGGGCAGGTGATTGAATGCCGGGTTTTTGAAAATTTTCTTGATTTAAACGACCTGATGCTTAAGTTAAGAAATCTTTGCATAACAAGCCTTCTGATTGAAGGTGGGGGGCGTGTGGCAGCATCCGCCCTGGCAGCCGGGATTGTTAACAAGGTCTGTTATTTTGTTGCCCCCAAAATGATGGGTGGAAATGACGGTATCCCGGTGTTCAACGGGATGGGCCCTGAACGGATTAAAGATGTTTTTGAACTCACCCGGGTTTCCACCCGGCAATTCGGTTCAGATATGCTGTTCACAGGGTATATTGATTCCCGGAACAGGGCGGTTAACGATTGAGATATGATTTAAAGGGAAATAATTTTTGTTTACTGGGATCATAGAAAGTCTGGGCACCATTCGGCGCATTGAAACCCATGGCGAGGGTAAAGTCCTGGTGATTGCCTGTGATCTGGATTTCTCGGAAACAGGGATCGGGGATTCCATTGCCGTGAACGGTGCCTGCCTGACTGCTGTAAGCCTGGGTAAAAGCCAGTTCAAGGTGGATATGGCGCCGGAAACCGTAAATCGAACCACATTCGGTTCCATCGGTCCTGGTGCCCGGGTCAATATTGAACGGGCCCTGAAGCTGTCGGCCCGCATAGACGGGCATTTGGTATCAGGCCACATAGACGGAACAGGCGTGGTTTCAAAAATTGAAACCCGAAGCAATGCCATCATATATGACATCCAGGTGCCGGAAAACCTTGCCGATGAAATGATTGAAAAAGGCTCGGTGGCCATTGACGGAATCAGTCTGACAATCAACCAATGTTGGGAGAACGGTTTTTCGGTGAGCATCATCCCCCATACCGCAAAGATTACAACCATCGGATATAAAAGTGTAGGGGACCGGGTCAATATTGAGACCGATATGCTGGGAAAATATGTGAGAAAATTTTTATCAGGGCAAGGGAAAAGCGCCCGAAGTGCCAATGACGCAGGTGCTGATGCCGACTCGGGCATCAGTATGTCGCTTCTTGCCCGGAACGGATTCTTGTAAAGGATAGCAAAATGCCGCATTTGACAATTGAACAGGCGATTGAAGATATAAAAAAGGGAAAAATGGTCATCCTGGTGGATGACGAGGACAGGGAGAACGAAGGGGATCTAACCATGGCGGCTGAGACCGTGACCCCCGAAGCCATTAACTTTATGGCAACCTATGGCCGTGGGCTTATTTGCCTTTCCCTTGATTCAGGTATTGCAGATAAGCTCGACCTTCCCATGATGGTTGACCATAATACTTCCCAGTACGGTACGGGGTTTACCGTTTCCATTGAGGCCAAAGAAGGTGTGACCACAGGTATCTCAGCGGCAGACCGAGCCACCACCATTTTGACGGCCGTAGCCGATGAAACAGGTCCCCAGGATATTGCAAGACCTGGCCATATTTTCCCTTTACGCGCCCGGGACGGCGGTGTGATGGTTCGCATCGGCCAGACCGAAGGCTCTGTGGACCTGGCCCGCCTGGCAGGGCTCAAGCCCGCCGGTGTCATCTGTGAAATCATGGATGATGACGGAACCATGGCCCGGATGCCCTCCCTTGAAAAATTTTCTGAAAAGCACGGCATCGGCATCTGCACGGTGGCCGATCTTGTTAAGTATCGTTTAAAAACAGAGAGCTTTGTAAAACGGGCTGCCGAAACCGTTATTCCCACCCGGGTGGGCGGTGAATTCAGAATCATTGCCTATGAAAATGATATGGATAATCTGACCCACATTGCCTTGGTTAAAGGGGAGATTGATCCGGAAAAGGAAATTTTGGTGCGTGTTCATTCTGAATGCATGACCGGTGATATTTTTTCTTCTCTGCGGTGTGACTGCCAGGATCAGCTTCGTCGGGCCATGAAAATGGTAGATGACGAAGGCTGCGGCGTTATTCTCTATTTGCGCCAGGAGGGCCGGGGAATCGGCTTGGTCAATAAATTAAAAGCGTATGAGTACCAGCGCCAGGGCTTGGATACGGTCCAGGCCAATGAAAAATTGGGCTTTTCCGCTGACTTGCGTGATTATGGTGTGGGTGCCCAGATGCTGGTGGATATTGGCGTACGTAAAATGCGTTTGCTCACCAATAACCCTAAAAAAATGGTTGGGCTTCAAGGTTACGGCCTGGAGGTCGTGGAACAGGTGCCCATTGAAGTACCGCCCAATCCCTTCAACGAGGGATATCTGGCGTGTAAGCAGGCGAAGATGGGTCATCTACTACATATAAATAAGGAAAAATAATATGCCTCAGATAATTGAAGCCAATTTAAATGCCAAAGGCAAAAAGTTTGGTATTATTGCCTCCCGGTTCAATGATTTTATTGTGGATAAGCTTGTGTCAGGTGCTCTGGATTGTTTGGTCAGAAGCGGCGCACAGGATAAGGATATTACCATTGTCAAGGTGCCAGGTGCCTTTGAAATTCCTTTGACGGCTGCCAAAATGGCTGCCTTGAATAAATATGACGCCATTATCTGTTTAGGGGCTGTGATCCGGGGGGCCACCACCCATTATGATTATGTGTGTGCTGAAGTCTCCAAGGGTATTGCGTCGGTCAGCCTTGAGGCCAAAGTGCCGGTGATGTTTGGTATCCTTACCACGGAAACCATTGAGCAGGCCATTGAACGTGCCGGTACAAAATCCGGTAACAAAGGGTTTGATGTGGCCTTGGGCGCCGTTGAAATGGCAAATCTGTGTAAAAATATGGAATAAATATGGGTGACAGGCGTAAATCCCGGGAACTTGCCCTGCAGGCATTGTTTGCCATGGATCTGAATAAAACCGATTCCCAGTCTCAAATTGATGAATTTCTTGAACAGCACGGGGAAGAGTTAAGTGAGCCCACGCGGCGTTTTTTCCAGATGCTTGTGGATGGGGTCGTTGAGAACCAAGAGAAGATAGACGCGCTTTTAGATCAATGGGCCAAGAACTGGAAAATTTCCCGTATGCCGGCGGTGGATCGAAATATCATGCGCATTGCCGTGTTTGAGATGCTTAATTTGCCGGATATACCGCCATCGGTCTCCATTAACGAGGCGGTTGAGATCGGTAAAAAATTCGGCACCCGGGATTCCGGGCCGTTCATCAACGGAGTCCTTGACCGGATTCGGGTCCAGCATGAGCCCTGATTGATCACGTAACAGGCGATCACGCAAAGAACAAGGAGGTTGTTTTGATTATACATAAGCTTGAAGTCGGCCCCATTATGGCCAACTGTTATATCGTAGGGTGTGAAGATACAAAACAGGCCGCAGTCATTGATCCGGGGGATGATGCAGACCGGATTCTCATGGCCCTTGCCAAGGCTGAACTGAAGGTGGTATATCTGATCAACACCCATGGTCATTTTGACCATGTCGGGGCAAACAAAAGGATGAAGGACGCGACTGCCGCTCAAATTGCCATCCATCCCGATGATGAACCCATGCTTTTGGATCTCTCCAACCATGCAGCCATGTTCGGTCTGGGCGCGGAGAACTCTCCGCCGGCAGATATTCGGCTCAAGGACGGTGACACGATCAGCTTTGGGAATATTACGTTTGAAGTCATCCACACCCCGGGGCATTCTCCCGGCGGCATCTGCCTTTATACGCCCGGCCATCTGTTTTCAGGAGATACGCTGTTTATGGGCTCCATTGGCCGCACCGATCTTCCCGGCGGCAATTATGATACCCTGATATCCTCCATTAAGACCAAATTGCTGAAATTGGATGAAAAGACCATTGTCTATCCCGGACATGGCCCTGAAAGCTCCATCGCCAACGAAAAGCGGATGAATCCCTTTCTCAAATAATGTTCGAAAGTTTGATTTTACCCCGGATTACCGATGTTGTGATCCGGGGTTTTTATTTGGATCTGCCGTTTGAACATGCCGCTGCCAGATTTTCCGAGCAGGAAGGTACGGTGGTGCTTTTGTCCGGATCTGATTTGGATTGTGCCCGGTATCATATCCTGGCTGTTGACCCCTGGTTGAGCCTGAAGGGGAACGCAAATAGAAGTTGTGTCAAGGTCAAAGATTCAGCCGGGAACGTTGCCTGCCATGAAATCGAGCAGGACCCTTTAGGGCTGGTTGATGCCCTGGTGGAAAAATATTCTTTTCTGGACAAAACGTTCAAACTGCCGGTGACGGCCGGCTTGTTCGGCTATTTTGCCTATGATCTCAAAGATACCATTGAACATCTTTCCCAGACCTGTGTGGGGGAGGGCTTGCCCGATATCTGTCTGTATGCCCCGTCCGTCATTTTGATTCAGGATCGAAAAACATGTGACAATTGGCTTTGCCTGCCTGTGTTTGACCAGGTTAATGGCGAACAGGATGCTCTGACCAGAAAAGATGCCTTTGTGCGGCAGTTGGAACAATCCCGGCAACCCGGCATGTTTTGCGCTGGCAACACAGGGATTGTCTCTTCATTTGAGAAACCGGAATATCTGTCTGCCGTATCCCGGATAATAGAGCATTTAGGGCAGGGGGATATCTACCAGGCCAATTTGTCCCAGCGTTTTGGGACTGATTTTACGGGCGATACCTATGCGTTGTTCTTAACGCTTTTTGAAAAAAATCCTGCTCCGTTCTTTGCCTTTGTTCAGGCCGGGGACCATCAAGTGGTCTCCTCTTCGCCCGAGCGCTTTATTAACGTTGAGGGTCAATGGGTTGAAACACGGCCGATCAAGGGAACCATTGCAAGGGCTGACGCAGCGGAACAGGACCGACAAAACGCTGAAAATTTGTCTAAAAGCATCAAGGATGATGCCGAACTGACCATGATTGTGGACCTGATGCGCAATGATTTGGCCCGGGTCTGTGAGCATGATTCTGTGCAGGTCACATCCCATAAGCGTCTGGAAGCCTATGACAATGTGTATCATCTGGTCTCTGTGGTTCAAGGCCGTTTGAAAAAGGATGTGTCGTGTGCCCAAGTGCTCCGTGCAGCCTTTCCCGGGGGATCTATTACCGGCTGCCCCAAGATCCGCGCCATGGAAATTATCGACCGGATAGAACCCGTAAAGCGCCATGTGTACACAGGAGCCATCGGATATTTAAGCTTCCATGCCACCATGGATCTTTCCATTGCCATCCGCACTGCGGTGGTCCATGACGGGCGGCTGAATTTTTCGGTGGGCGGCGGCGTGGTATATGATTCAGATCCAGAACAAGAGTTTGAAGAGACCCTGGCCAAGGGAAAGACATTGATGGATGCCCTGGTAAATAGGGCGGGTTCGGATATTGAAAATAAGCGTATTGCCTGGGTAAACGGCCGCTTTGTCTCCCAAAAACTTGCCCTTATGCCGACCGATATCCCTGGATTGTTATACGGTGCCGGGCTATTTGAAACCATCCGGGTGGATGCGGGAATGCCTATCCGACTGCCTAAACATATCAGACGCCTGGAGAACTCCTGGGTCTCTGTGTTTGGCGGAACTTTGCCGGATATTAACTGGCAATCGGTTGTCGGAGAGCTTATAAAACAAAACGGGTTTGAACAAAACACCTGTGCGATCAAGCTTGTGGCGGTTAAAGATGATCGACCCGGGCGCCATGTGTTTGCTGCCGCGTTCATTCGCCCATATGTGCATCGCCTTGAACTGCTTGGTAAAAAAGGCCTTGACCTGGTTACCTTCCCCCATGCCCGTCACTCATTTCTGGCAGACCATAAATCCATGAATTATCTGTTCTACGACCGGGCCCGTGCCTTTGCCCTTGATCATGGCGCGGATGAAGCCTTGATTTTGAATGCGGACGGCACGGTATCCGAGACCAATACCTGTAACATTCTGGCTCTGGATGGAAAAGAGTTGATCGTGCCTGCATCAAGACATGCGCTCAAAGGGATAACGCTTGGGTCCGTCGAGCAGATCTTGGCAGAAAAAGGATTCAAGGCAAGCCGTGTCGCCGTGGACGCTGAAACCTTGCGTGCCCTGCCGAACATATTTGTGACCAATGCACTCATGGGAATGGTGCCCGTCCGGCGCATAGACAACACGATTTTGAATATGGATCATCTGCTTTGCCGTCAGGTCAATGAAATCCTTTTTTCTGCCTGTTGAAACGCTTGAAAGTCTCGTCCTCCCTTTTTAAAGTTTAGAATCTGATCAATTGGTAATCTTTATTTTTACCTTCTATTAACGGGCAGCCTTGAATTTAAGAGTTGAATAGGCTATTTTTTCTACCTGTTGTTTACATAGACGGGATAAAAAAATGAAATCCATCAATTTTATCATCATTTCTCTATTTCTGGTTATCTTTGCCTGTCCTGTGCATGTCCAGGCTGCTCCCCGGGCCGTGCCCGTGGCTCCTGTTTTTCAGTTTGAGCCCGTACTTGAAGGCGTGCACGTTACCCACGATTTTATAATACAGAACCAGGGGGATGCGCCCCTGAATATTACCGGGGTGCGGCCGCCCTGAGGTTGTGATAAAAAAGCCTATGACAGGCAGATTCCCCCGGGTGGGGAAGGTAAAATAGCCATTGGCGTTAAGACCGACGGCTATGGCGGGCGCGAGGTGAATAAAAATATTTTAGTAACCACGGATGATCCTGAAAACAAAAAGTTCTATTTGAAAATTTCGGGTAAGGTTAAAGATATTATCAAGATATCGCCCAGTACCGTAAATATGAGCGGGGTGCCCGGCAACACCTTAAGTGCGATGGTCACCATTGAACCTGTTCAGGGGGATACGTTAAATATCCTTGACGTGAAGCTAAAGTTTAATAAGCAGATAAAGGCTGAGTTGATTAAACCCGGCCAGGGTGAAAAAAATTGGCAGGTCAAAATTTCCTGCTATTCAGACATTCCTGCAGATATTTATGATTTTATTACACTGACAACAGACAACCCCAATAAATCACATGTGAGAATCAGGGTATATGCTATTTTTGAAAAGGCTGCGCCCGGTGAAACAATCGATTTTAAAGATGAAAATAATGAACAGTCCCAAGGAATCTAACCGAATGGATACAGCAGGTATTAAGGCCGTTGTGTTTGACTGTGACGGTGTCATGTTTGATACGGCCCAGGCCAACCGCAAATTTTATAACGATATCCTGGATCGTTTTAACAAAGCGCCCCTGAACGATGAGCAGTTTAGAAATATTCACATGATGACGGTAAAGGCTGCTGTGGAATATCTTTTCCCGGAAATGGATGAGCACCGGCCTGTGTACGAGATGATTAAACGTGTCGGTTATGGCAGCGTTGTGCCTTTTATGCAGATGGAACCAGGGCTGCTTGAGTTGCTTGATGCCATTAAGCAGGCGGGTTTAGTGCGCGGTGTGGCCACAAATCGGACAAACACGATGGGAAGTGTGCTCATTGAACATAACCTTAAAAAATCATTTGATATTGTTGTTACGGCATCTGATGTGGCCAATCCCAAACCCTGTCCTGATCAGCTGGAAAAAATTATGGGCGCCTTTGCACTGCTCCCCCGTCAGATTGTGTTTATCGGAGATTCCATTTTTGATCAACAGGCGGCTGAAGCGGCCGGAACCTGGTTCATTGCATTTAAGCAACCCGAGCTGCAAGCCAATGCCCATGCAGTCTCCATGGATGAGGTGGGGGAACTGCTAAAGTTAAGCAAATATAATTCTTGACAAATCATCGAATCATCATTAAATCTTACGAGATTTTTAAATAAAATTGAAGTCAGGTGCCGGGTCAAGGTATCTGACACCTATAATGGAAGTTAACCACTATATAAGGAGACTGAAGTATATGTCTAAATTAGTTGCACCCCATGGCGGAAAAGGTCTTGTATGTTGCAAGCTCGAAGGCGCAGAACTGGAAGCTGAACTGAAAAAAGCTGCTGGTCTGAAAAAAATCGAAATTTCTTCCCAGGTTAAAGGCGACCTGATCATGCTGGGTATCGGCGGTTTCTCTCCGCTGAACGGCTTCATGACCAAGGCTGACTGGAAAGGCGTTTGTGAAGACTTCCTGCTGGCTGACGGTACTTTTTGGCCGGTTCCCGTTATGCTCGACGCTTCTGCTGCTGATGCTGCAGAAATCAATGTTGGCGATGAAATCACCCTGGAAAGAAATGGTGAAATCTATGCCACCATGAAGATCGAAGAAAAATTCGAAATGTCCGAAGACGAGAAAAAATGGGAATGTGAGAAAGTATACAAAGGTCATGGCGAAGAGTCTGCTGATGATTGCTTCTGGAAAATTGCCATGGAAGATCATCCCGGCGTTCAGATGGTTATGGCCAGAAAAGAATTCTGCCTGGCTGGCCCTGTAAAAGTTCTCTCCGAAGGCGAATTCCCCGAAAAATTCAAAGGCGTTTACCTGACCCCCAAAGAAACCCGTGCAATCATGGACGAAAAAGGCTGGGCCAACGTTGCTTCCATGCAGCTTAGAAACCCCATGCACAGATCCCATGAGCATCTTTGCAAGATCGCCCTTGACGTTTGTGACGGCGTTCTGATTCACTCCCTGATCGGTAACCTGAAACCCGGCGACATCCCAGCAGAAGTACGTATCAAATGCATTGATCGTCTGATCCAGGATTACTTCGTACCCGAGCACGTTATTAACGGCGGATATCCCCTTGACATGAGATATGCCGGTCCCCGTGAAGGCCTGCTGCATGCCACCTTCCGTCAGAACTACGGTGTTAACAGAATGATCATCGGTCGTGACCATGCCGGCGTTGGTGACTTCTACACACTGTTCGAAGCACAGGAAATTTTTGACATCATCCCCACTCCGTCAGAACCCGGCAAAGCACTTCTGTGCGAACCGCTGAAGATTGACTGGACCTTCTACTGCAAGAAATGCGACGGCATGGCTTCAATGAGAACCTGCCCCCATGGCAAAGACGACCGCGTTATCCTCTCCGGTACCAAACTGCGTCACGCCCTTTCCAACAACCAGCCTGTTGTTGATCACTTTGGCCGTGAAGAAGTTCTGGTTATCCTCAGAGAATACTATGCCAGCCTGACCGAAAAGGTTGAAGTAAAACTGCAGAGCCATGCAGAAGGAACCAAGATGTAATTGAAGGTTTTCCTTCATTAACATCCCTTTTGTGATGTAATATAAAGCGGCCCCTTCCTGATTACGGGAAGGGGCCGCTTTTGCGTTTATCGTTTTTTAACACCCTTGAAATTTACCCTTAAAACGCTATAATTAGGGTATGAATGTTGTCCGGCCCCTTCTTCTCTCCCTTTCAGGACCAGGGAATCCAATTTTGAACCCGTTTATGTGAGGATTCATGGAAAATTAAACACGGTCGTCGGAATTAAATGCATAAAACCGTTCGACCAGGCAAGAGGAGGATTTATGAACTCCTTAAACAAAAATTTTAAAATTTTGGCGATGGTTTTTATTCTATCAATAGCTCTGAACGGTTATGCGACCGGGACAGACCCTATCCCTTCTTCATGGTCTGAACCTGATCAGATACCCCTGGCCAGGGGTCAAACCGCTCAACAAGATTCTTCAGCTAAAAAAATTGCCCTGTCCGGCGCCGCTCATCTGCTTAAAGATACCCGGATCGGTAAAAATCTGAATCAATACCGACGGCATTTGATTCGCAACGTTAGGTTTGAATACCGCAAAACAATTGGCTCCAACTCCCCCGATGTCAGCAAACCCATTCCCCAGATCGCTCAAAGGAAAAACGATAAAAAAGAATCGCTAAAGTCCGTATCCTTTTCAGGAGAACTGGGTCCGAATCTCTCCCCGGTGGTTGAATTTAACTCCCGGCTGAATATCGTATATTTTTCTTCCGCGTTTGACCTGATAGACCATGAAGTGGAATGTGACATTTCAAGCCGCCCTGTGAACGAGTTTTTAGGCGGGAAGGCGGCTATCGGGTTTAGTTCTGACGGTGAAAAAACAGAGGCCTTAATACGCTTAAAATTTGATTTATAGGCTTGATGGTTATATTCTTTCACATCTGAAAAGAGGTGTGTCAGTCCAAGCGCAGGTTTCTGCAGGCATTGCCACCGTCTTTTGAGGGCAGGGCCTCGTTAAAGATTTCAATCAGTTTGACGGTTTGCTTGGCCATCATAACGCAATTTCCGGAAATGGCGTAGTACATGATACTCAGACGTGTTTTTGACGATTCTTCCCTGATTCTTGCAATCTGATTGGCATTGTATTCGTCCACGAGGTCACTGAGATAATGAAACCGCGCAGCAATATGTTGGCAGTCAACAATATCTTTTTTATTGAATGCAATTTCCGCCTGTTCGAGAATGTAAAGAATTTCTATTTTGATCTCCTTGAGTTCCTCTCTCTGAGCGGGCAAAAGACCCGTATGCCGGTTGGCTACATGTCTGGTAGACCTGATCACCGTGTCCCGGTATCCGTCGTTGAGTTTTTGAAGGCGCCGGATAATCTGGTAATAGTTGAACGATCCCTTGTGGTCCCCACGCTGCAAAAGCCGTAACACTTTAAAGATATTTGCAATGATGATGTTGCTGCGCACCTGGAACTGCTTAACCTTTTTGCGATGCCCTCTTAAGGCATCCAAATCCTCTTGGAACAATGCATCAAAAGCCGCTCCTAAGGAGAGCCTTATACCTTGGAGGTGAAGGGCAATGTGGTCAAATGTTGCGGAAACCGAAGACTGGAAATCGGTCACCTCTTCAAGGTTGTAAATGGTGATCTCCTCTTTGTCTTTTTCGCTGTCTTCATGGTATTTCTTATTTCTACGGATCATAAAAAAGACAAAGACCATCAGGCCAACCACGCCGGGCATTTTAAGATAATAGATGATATTGCCGCTGATAAAAGAGACCGCAAAGGCAATAATGGCTGTCATAAACCAGCCGCCAATTACCGTTAAAACGCCGGTGACACGGTATACGGCGCTTTCCCTGCCCCAGGCTTGGTCGGAAAAGGATGATCCCATTGCGACCATAAATGTTACGTAGGTGGTAGACAAAGGCAGTTTTAAGGATGTTGCCATGGAGACAACTGCAGATGCCACCATCAGATTCACAGAGGCACGCAGCAGATCAAAGGATGGTTTTTTTCTTTCTGCGTTACGGGTATTTTCGGAATTCGGGTTGATCCTTCTGGCCACAACCCTGCCGATGACAGGCGGCACAATGGCCTTGGCAGAGGTAAACAGGCTGTGGAATAGGTTGACAATGCGCCTGGACAGCCAGACGGATTCGAACCGTTCCATGCCTTCATCCTGCTGGCCTAAGCTGATTTCTGTCTCGGACACTGTCCTTGCCCTGCGTGATACCCATAAGGTTATTACCATGATGGCACCGGCAATGAGCATGATATAGGTCTGGGTATGGACTTTTCCCCCAAGTGCCCCCATGGTGATGTTCATGGGATCAGATGAGGCCAGTGCCGTTTTAAAGGCATGAATGCCTGCTAGGGGAACACCGATAAAATTGACAAGATCGTTGGCTGCAAAGGCCATGGCCAAAGCAAACGTGCCCACAAGGACAATGGGCTTTAAAATATTTATGTCAAATACTGTGATGAGAATTTGAAGGATGATGGCCGAGATGACGAATATGCCGCCCATGATAATAAACGAGTGGCTTTTTATCCATGCCACCATTTGTGCATCCATGAACGTTGCCCCTTTGGCTCCTTTTACAAGGATGAAAAAGGTGATAACGGTGAGCGCGACACCCCCCCATAGCGCCCCGTAATGCTTCAGTCGTTTTTTATAATCAAAGGTGAAAATGAGTCTGGATATAAACTGAACCGTTGCGCCTGAAACAAATGCCACAAGAATGGATAATAATATGCCAAAGACAATGGTGATGGCTTTGGTGGAGTTGATATAATCCAGAAGACTCAAATCTGAATCTGCCTGGGCTGCAAGTTTTATCATGGATAAAGCCACGGCAGAGCCAAGCAGCTCAAATACAATGGATACCGTCGTGGAGGTGGGTAGGCCATATGTGTTGAAAAGATCTAAAAGCAGGATGTCCGTGATCATGACCGCCAAAAATATGGTCAGAAGTTCGGGCATGGTAAAAAGTTCGGGATGAAAAATACCTTTTCTGGCAACTTCCATCATGCCTGCAGAAAAGGTTACACCGGTCAGAATACCGACACTTGCAATCAGCATAATTATTTTAAAGGGGGCGGCCTTAGACCCGATGGAGGAGTTTAAAAAATTAACCGCGTCATTGGTCACCCCAACAATCAGGTCAAAAATTGCAAACAGAATCAGCATTCCGACAATGGCATAGCACATTTCAATGCTCATGATAGTTTAATTCCCTTTATGAAAGTTGGATATAGACGGGCCGGAGTAGGCCAGACCATTTTATTAGAATTGTAACCCTAACATTATGTTCATACTTTGCTAACATTTTGCTTCTTTATAAGGTTTTTGAACCTTATTTGGCAAGGAGTTTATCAACCTTTTAAGGAGCTTATATGTTTAGCTGGGTTGCATACAATGGTTTATGATTGTTTTTTTATGGCCAAAATCATGTCGTAAGCCTCGGACTTCGGGCAGTTTGCAAGTCCTGCTATTTTTTTTGCAAGATCACCGGTTCGCATATTCTGGGTCAGACCGTCCATAATCATGGCTTCCATCTGTTCCGTAGATAACTCTACCCCCTGTTCATCCGCGCCTGCAATAAACAAAACGCATTCGCCTTTGATGCTCTCCCTGTTTTCAAGGGCGCGGAGAATAGAAGAAAGAGGGCCGCGAATAAACTCCTCATACTGTTTTGTCAATTCCCTGGCAAAGCAGGCCTGGCGATCGCCAAGTGCTGTTATGGCCGAAGAAATCAGCTGGACAACGCGCCGGGGGGACTCATAAAATATCAGTGTGGCTTTGTGATGTGCGGCATCATTGAGAAAGCTGTTCAGTCTACCCTGTTTTCTGGGCGCAAAACCCAGGAACATAAAGGTGTCTGTGGGCAGTCCGGAGGCGCTCAATCCGGCGATGGCGGCACTGCATCCGGGAACAGGCACAATGCGAATCTCTTTTTCCTGGGCCAAGGAGACCAGACGGTAACCGGGATCTGAGATCAAGGGGGTGCCGGCATCGCTGATCAGGGCGATATTGGTGCCGTTTTCAAGGCGCTGGATCAGGTCCTGGGCTTTTGCGATTTCATTGTGTTCGTGGCAGGCAATTGTGGGTGTTGTGATGCCGTAATGAACGAGTAGTTTTTTTGAATGCCGGGTATCTTCGGCGGCAATCAGATCCACTTCCTTTAGAATACGTACGGCTCGAAATGTTATATCCTCAAGATTGCCTAAAGGGGTTGCTACAATATAAAGTGTGCCGGCCATTGTCAGCATCCTTGGAAGGCGTTGGGAATCACGGTGATGTCACAGTCGGTGTGTGAACTGTCCTTGTATAACACTTCCACCACATCAAATCGCAACCGGGTATTGGTAATTCTTTCTCGGCTCAAGTAATATTGGGCACCCGTGATAATTTTTTTTTGCTTGGCTATAGTGACTGCTTCCCTGGGCAACCCTTTTTTTACGCCGGTTCGGGTCTTAACTTCTACAAAGCACAGTGTTTGCCCATCCTTTGCAATAATATCGATTTCAAACTGCGGGGTCGAATAATTGGCGGCCAATAGTTTGTAGCCCCGGGACAAAAGATATTTCCGGGCAGCGGCTTCTCCTTTTCTGCCAAGCTGTTTTCCCCCAAGGCTCATATGTCCTTTACACCCTTGAAGCTTTTACGATGAATCGGGCAGGGACCATGGGTCAGGATTGCCTCTTTGTGGGCTTTGGTTGGATAGCCTTTGTGGCCTTTAAGGCCGTACTGGGGGTATAGCGAGTCAAGGTCTGCCATGATCCGGTCCCGCGTGACCTTGGCTAAAATAGAGGCTGCGGCAATGGAGAGGCTCAAAGCATCCCCTTTAATAACACTGCGCTGATCTATGGTGGTGTCGATGGTGAAGTTCCCGTCAATCAACAGAAAATCCGGTGTCATCTGAAGCTTTTCAACAGCCCGTTTCATGGAAAGCAGTGAGGCCTGCAGGATATTAATCCGGTCAATTTCCTCATGATCGGCTATGCCGATGCCAAAGGCAACGGCCTGGGCTTGGATCACAGGAAAAAGCGCTTCCCTTTTTTTTTCGGAAAGCTTTTTAGAATCATTGATGCCCGGGACATTAAATGTTTCGGGCAGAACGACCGCCGCAGACACGACGGGGCCGGCAAGGGGTCCCCTGCCGGCCTCATCAACGCCCGCAACCATTTTATATCCACTCGATCTGGCCTGTTTTTCAAAAGCCAGCATGTCGGGGGGCAGGTTGCCGTGGATATTAGGCAAAGCGTTTTTCTTTGATTCTTGCAGCTTTGCCGCGCAGATTTCTCAGATAGTAAAGCTTGGATCTTCTTACACGTCCCCGGGTAACCACTTCAATTTGGTCAATGGCAGGGGAATACAGGGGGAAAATTCTTTCAACGCCGACGCCGCCTGAAATTTTTCTAACGGTGAACCGGGCACTGGAAAGACCCTTGGTTTTTTTGATAACAACGCCCTGGAAAACCTGGATACGTTCTTTTTCACCTTCCCTGATTTTTACATGAACCTTTATGGTATCCCCGGAGTCGAATTCCGGGATGTCAAGGCGCATCTGTTCTCTTTCAATTTTTTGGATTAGGTTTGCTGTCATTTTTTGTTCCTTCTATTTTCAGCTGTTTATTAATCTGTCTAAATATATGGACACTGCGGACCGGACGCTCAGATGATTATATGATCCTGAACCCCGTATGGGTTCCAGGATGTGGTCACACTGGTCTATCACTTCCGGTGCCAGTCCCCAAGCCGTACCAAATACAAGCACGTGGGGGGTGTTCCCTTTTAATTCCTGTCCAAGCGCTTTGCAACTGCGTGTGGCGCATTGGCTGTTGGCGCTGGTAGCCACCTTTACAACCTTTTCGCCCTGTTCATGTTCTATATCAGTGCAAACGGCTTCAAAACTATCTGCCACCCTGACCCGCTCCAGGGCGGACTTTCGTGCCGGATTGACCCTTCCCCCGTGCCCATGGGTCCAGTGATCCATAATCTGGACGGCCAAGGTCTTTTGGTCTTCATAGGGCGTAACCACATAATAGGCCTTTACCCCAAATGTCCGGCCTGCTCTGGCAATGTCGTGCAGGTCCATGTTGGTCAGGGCTGATCCTGTGATCAGTCCGTTTTTATTGACCACCGGGTAGTGGATCAATGCCAGGTAAATCGGTGTGCTCATTTATGGATTAATGCCTCAAGTTCCCGGCACCACTGCCGCAAAATTTCTTTTTCTTCGTTGTCCGGCATCCGGGTGTCAAACAGGTCCGGGCGCTTGATAAAGGTTCGTTCCAAAGCCGAACGCCTGCGCCACTGCCGGATTTTTTCATGGTTCCCGGACAGAAGAACCCCGGGGACGGCTACGTCCTCGTATGTTTCAGGCCTGGTGTACTGGGCATATTCCAACCGGTTGTCCATAAATGACTCGCATTGGGATGATTCATTGCTCCCAAGCACCCCGGGAATCATTCTGGCCACGGCATCAATCACTGCCATGGCACCAATTTCTCCGCCTGTCATCACAAAATCCCCAACGCAGATCTCCTCATCCACCTGGCGGCTGTAGACCCGTTCGTCAATACCCTCGTACCGGCCGCAAATCAGAATCAAGTCCCGGCATTCTTCTGCAAGTTCACAGGCCCGGGCCTGGGTAAAGGGGTTGCCCTGGGGACTTAAGCACACCACCCGGGGATTGTCTGCATTATGTCTGGCTGACGCAATGGCCTTTTCCAAAGGCCCCGGCATCATTACCATGCCGCTTCCGCCGCCGTAGGGGCGGTCATCCACCGTGTTATGCCGATCTGTGGCAAAATCCCGGATATTAATGCTGTCTGCGCTGATTACCCCACGGGTCAAGGCACGGGCCATGATGCCGTTGGCAAAAAAAGCATCCAGAAATTCCGGAAACAATGTTAATACGGTAAACTTCATGACCAAAATCAGTCCGTGGCAAATCCTTCGGGCAACTGGGTGGTGATGACGCCGGTCTCAAGGTTTATATCCTTGATGAACGCTTCGTTCACGGGGATCAGGGTTTCCTGTTTCCCCTGGGGCGTTTTTCCTGTGACCACCAGGATATCATCTGCACCCGTGGGAAAAAGCCGGTCAACTTTTCCAAGTTTCCCCTCACAGGTATCCACCACCGTCAAGCCAATCAAATCCTGCCAGTACCAGGTGTCTTCATCCAGGTCCGGCAGGTTGGCCTTGTTCACCAGGACAATGTTGCCCACAAGTGCTTCCGAGGCGTCCCGGGTTGTGACCCCTTCAAGGGTTAGCATTACCCCTTTTTTATAGCTGCCGGTTTTCGTGATGATATATTCGCGACCGGCACCATGGCGGTCTTCCTCGTTTTTGAGCGTCACGGCAAGTCCAGGGGTAAAGGTGTCGGGCGACTGGGCCCAGGACCACACCTTCACATTCCCCTTAAGACCGTGAACGCCCGTGACCTTACCGATGGTCAGCCAGGTGTCCGAAGCTTCCATGGAACTACTCGATGATTTCCAGTACCGTGCGTTTTTTCATTTTTGTGGCCGCGGCACTCAGGATTGTTCGCATGGCCCTAGCTGATCTGCCCTGTTTTCCGATAACCTTGCCCAGGTCTTCCTTTGCCACTTTGAGTTCAAGCACGGAAGTCTGGTCACCTGTTACTTCGGATACCTGAACCTCATCAGGATTGTCTACCAATGCCTTTGCTAAATACTCAATCAGCTCTTTCATAAAAACATCTCCTAATAAATGACATAAGGGGGCCGGCTGTTTTTCAAGGCGTGTCCAGCGGTTCTGTTTTTTTAAGATATCCTTAAGCAGAAACGCTTTCAGGGCTCTGTTTTTTAAGGATGCTTTTTACGGTTGTAGAGGGAATTGCACCCTGTTCCAGCCAGTACTGCACCCGATCTTGTTTCAGGGTAATAACAGCCGGATCCTTCATGGGATCATAGGTGCCTACGGCTTCAAGGAACTTGCCGTCCCTGGGAGCCTGGATATCAGCGGCTACGATTCTGTAAAAGGGTTTCTTTTTGGTGCCTTTACGGGTGAGTCTGAGTTTTACTGCCATAGTTTTTGTTTCTCCTTAGAATGGAAGCATGCCACGAAGGTTTTTCATGCCGCCTTTATTAAATTTTTTCATCATTTTCATAGACTGGGTGTAGCCTTTGAGCAATTTATTCACATCCTGCACCGATGTTCCCGAACCCAGGGCAATCCGTCTTTTGCGGGACGCTTTGATGATTGCATGCTGGGCGCGTTCATCCGGTGTCATGGAGTTGATAATTGCTTCAAGTTTTACAAATTCTTTATCATCAATGTTCAAATCTTTGAGCATCTTTTTATTTACCCCGGGCAACATGCCCAAAAGGTCCTTTATGGAACCCATTTTGCGAACCTGGTACATCTGATTTTTAAAATCTTCCAGGGTAAACTGATTTTTTCTAAATTTCTTTTCAAGGGCCTCGGCCTCTTTCTGGTCAACCGCTTCCACTGCCTTTTCAATAAAAGAGAGGGTGTCTCCCATGCCGAGAATCCTGGAAGACATGCGATCCGGATGAAAAGGCTCAAGGGCTGTGCTTTTTTCTCCCACACCGATGAATTTCAATGGCTTGCCTGTCACCGCTTTGATGGACAGGGCCGCACCGCCACGGGCATCACCGTCCATCTTGGTGAGTACAAAGCCTGAAATATCCAGCCGTTTGTCAAATTCACCGGCAATGTTCACCGCATCCTGGCCGGTCATGGCATCTGCCACCAGCAGGGTCTCTGTCGGATTGATGCCTTTTTTGATCTCTTCAAGCTCGGCCATGAGCGCATCATCCAGGTGCAAGCGCCCTGCAGTGTCAATGAGCAGGGTGTCACAGCCAAGATCCCTGGCTGCAAGTTTTGCATCCTGGCAGATCTTGAGCGGCTTCATGTCGGTTGTGGATGCAAAGACCGGTACATCCATCTGTTTGCCCAGCTTGGTCAGCTGGTCAATGGCTGCCGGACGGTACACATCCACAGGCACAAGATAGGGTTTCCTGCCCATTTTGCGCAGAAAATTAGCCAGCTTGCCCGCTGTGGTCGTCTTGCCTGAACCCTGCAATCCCACCAGCATGATGGCCGTTGCCCCGGTGGTGGCAAAGTTCAGTTCCTGGTGGGTGGAGCCCATCATCTTTGTAAATTCTTCATTTACAATCTTGATGACCTGCTGGCCCGGCGTCAGGCTTTGCATGACCTCCTGGCCAAGGGCTCGCGCCTTTATATCTGAAATGACATTTTTTGCAACCTTATAATTGACATCGGCTTCCAGAAGTGCCAATCTGACTTGTTTTAAGCCGTCTTCAATGTTGTTCTCGGTAAGGGTCCCGTGTCCTTTAAGTTTTTTAAATACAGAATCCAGCCGGTCGCTCAAATTGTCAAACATGTGCAAGATAACCTTTTCGTCAGTGTCAAATCAAATCATTGAATTTAAAAAAAAATCCGTGTAATGTCAAGAAAATAATATAAAATATGCAGGTGTGAACGATGAAGGATATGCTGGATTTTACCCGCCAGGATCTGGGTGAATGGTTTGAAAATAAAGGGATACGGCGTTTCAGGGCGGACCAGGTGTTCAAGTGGCTTTACCTGAAACTTGCCGGCAGTTTTGAAGAGATGACCGATCTGGGTAAGGATCTGCGCGAAGCGTTAACCGAACATTTTTGTATCGGAACACTGGAACCGGCAAATATGGAAACCTCTGCCGATGGTACAAAGAAGTTTTTGCACCGGATGTTGGACGGGGAGTATGTGGAAAGCGTGCTTATACCCGAAAAGGATCATTTTACCCTTTGTGTCTCCACCCAGGCCGGATGCGCCATGAACTGTAAGTTCTGCCTGACCGCAAAGGGCGGATTTAAACGGAACCTGACCATGGGAGAGATTGTTGGGCAGATATGGGGGGCGCGCCGTTACGTTGCCCAACAGGGCATGGAGCCTTTATCTTTGTCCAACCTTGTGTTCATGGGAATGGGAGAGCCTCTGGCCAATTATGACAATCTGTTGCGCAGCCTTGGTGTAATTTTTGATACGGATTTCGGGATGAAGTTTTCCCGTCGCAAGGTAACGGTTTCCACCTCGGGCATTGCGCCGAAAATAATTCAGCTGGGTCATGATACTGAAGTCAATCTTGCCGTCTCTTTGAATGCCACGGACAATGAACTTCGTTCCAAGTTAATGCCGGTGAACCGTACCTGGCCCATTGAAGATGTGCTTGCGGCCTGCAAAAAATTTGAAATGAGGCCCAGAAACAAGATTACCTTTGAGTATATTCTGATGAGCGGGGTCAATGACAGAGATGAAGATGCCTATGCCCTGGCCCGCCTGCTTGCCCCCATTCGTGCAAAGGTTAATCTGATTCCCTTTAACGAGCATGCCCGGGCACCATATAAGAGGCCCTCACGCAATCGGATCGATGCGTTCTTGACTATTCTTTTAGACCGGAATATGACGGCCATTGTCAGGAAAAGCAAGGGGGATGATATATCCGCAGCCTGCGGGCAGCTCAAGGCAAAACAAAGTGATTGAACGAAAAATCACCCACCTGCGGCGTTGCAGAAAAATATGCCAAATTATACGATCGGGCCTCACATACTTGAGTCTGCTCCGGTTATAAATTTTTCTGCGCCTTGCATCTGGGCAACTTTTCGTCCAATCACTGGTTCCGTTAAAAGTACCTAAAATTTCTACCGTTGAGGATTAGGGCTTTTGGATCAGCAGGTCATGAAATGCGCCTGATTCAGGGGTGACCACCTCTATTTCTCTGGTTTCCTGTTTTTCGAATACGCTGATGGCGGTCAATGCACCGGCAGTAGCCTTGGTGTATCCGGATGTGATTGTGGCGGCAAGTTTCAGGGTTGTCTCGTCTGTTTCTCCGAACACCAGGGCGTCCGGGCCGGCCAGGTGGGTGCAGCGAAGCCGGATATGGGTGTCGGGATCATAAAATTTCATGATCCGTTTGTTCTCCGCCTTGTTTCTTCCCACCACAAGTTTGGCCCTGTCGTCCAGGCGGAAGTGCCTGCCATGGTTAAGCAGATGCAACTGGGTTTTATCTTGGGTTTTCTGGACGTATAAAAGGTCTCTTAATCGCTGGGAATATCCTTTGTCCGTGAGCAGGCATCCGCCGGCAGGAGACGGGTATTCCGTGATGCCGTATTTTTCCGCCAGGGCGACCTGGGGCTTTCTGCTTCGACCGCTGATGGACAATAGGCGACTTCTGTCCACAAGACCTTTTTGTTCTGCTATTGTTTCGGCAAGCAGCCCGGCACTCAAGGGCCGAAGGATCAATCCATCAAAGCCGCAATTTTTTTCAACATAGCGCATGGCGTTTTTTGTCTGGGATTTTGGCCGTTGGCCGACCACCTCGCCTGAAAATAAAAAGTCTGCCCATAAATCCTGCATCATTGCACCGGCCTTGGCAAACATCATGGTATGGCAGTCCATGCAGGGGTTCATGTTTTTGCCGAAACCTGCTCTGGGTGCCTTGATCATTTCCATGTAGTCGTCTGTGATGTCTTGTACAATCAAAGGTATCCCAATCTGCTTTGAGGCTTTTTGGGCTGCCTTGGCATCAAAAAAAGGTGTTTCAAAACTAATCCAGGTCACATCAATGTCCTGGTCCTTGAGTATGAGGGCAGCCAGCATGCTGTCAAGCCCGCCCGAGCAAAGCCCCAGGGCTTTGACCCGGCTTGTGGTTTTAATCATGTTCATATATATAATTTTAAATTATGGAAGAAGTATCTAAATGTGTTTCGGTTATTATTGAAAGACTAAGGGTGCACTACCCGGTTGTCAATACACAGCTTGACCACACCAATCCTTTTGAGCTGCTCATTGCAACCATTTTGGCTGCCCAGTGCACGGATAATCAGGTCAACAAGGTGACAAAAGCATTGTTTGCCCGCTACCCTGATGCCGGCACCCTTGCCGGTGCAAACCTTGATGATATAAAAAAAATAATTTTTTCCACGGGCTTTTACAATAATAAGGCAAAAAATATCAAGGCCTGTGCCAATAAACTTCAAAAAGAGTTTAATGGACAAGTCCCCAAAAATATCAAAGCGTTGACCAGTCTGCCCGGCGTGGGAAGAAAAACCGCCAATGTGGTTCGGTCTGTCTGTTTTGATATCCCGACCATTGTGGTGGATACCCATGTGCTGCGGGTGTCAAGGCGTTTGGGACTTGCCCGGGAAAAAGATCCGGTCAAGGTGGAGTTTGAACTGATGGATGTGTTACCCAAGCGTGTGTGGAACGATATCGGGCTGCAGTTTATCTATTTTGGCCGCCGGATATGCCATGCAAAAAAGCCTGGGTGCGAACGCTGTTTTTTAAATGATCTGTGTCCCTCTTACCTTGGTTGCCCCGCTTGATCTATTAAACGGATAGGTGATATTAAACCCGTTGTTGTGTCAGGCGGATTTTTACCTTGATGCCGTTTTGTTCGGTCAGGGTCTCTTGGGCATGGGTCACCAGCTTTTGCAGATTTTTGATCTCGTCTGAAAACAGGTTCTCGTCCATGCGCAAAGATATCAATAGTATATCTGCACCGGATCGGCAGGATCTTTCCATGGTGCAGCTGATGTCCGGCATCTTTAATGCGGTTTTTAGGTTTTCTTTGACCTGGGTCTGGGATACCCGGATGCCGGATATGAGCATATAATTGTCGGCCTGTTCAGCCAGCCACTGTATCCGGGTGGCGGTTGACCCGCAGGGGCAACTCCGGCATATAAATTTTGCCATGTCACCGGTACGAAAGCGGATCAGCGGGAATGCCCGGGCAGAAAGGGTTGTCAGGACCAATTCCCCTTTTTCTCCTGCCGGCACGGGTCTGCCTGTGGCAGGATTTATGATTTCGGGCAGGAGGTGTTCGTCATTGATATGCAGTCCGTCATGATACCGGCATTCATACGCAATGGCAGGTCCGGGGATTTCGCTCAGACCGTAGTTGAGCCAGACATCCACATGGAGGCTGTCTTTGAGTTCGCAAACCGTGTGCCCGTCATCGGGTTCCCCCACAAGGATCACCTGTTTTAGGTTTAGTTCATTGGGGTGGCATTCCCGGTCAAACATGTGGGCTGTCAGGTGCCGGGCAAAGACCGGGGTGGTTACCAGGGTGGTGACCTTGTAGTCCCTGAGGACCATCAGGGTTTTGGATACGGACAAAGGCGAATTGGGGATCACGCCGGCGCCCACGGCCTCGCCCCCGTCTTTGTAATCCCTGGCCCAGTTGGCAAGGCCCGCCGGCAGATGGACCAGGATAATATCCCTGTCCGTCACATTGGCCTGGGCATAGGACTGTGCAACCATTTTTTGCCAGATCATCAGGTCTGTCTTTGTGTATCCGCTGATGGAGGGGCTGATGCCGGAGCCGGGCGCAGTGTGGATGCGCACAATATCCCGCAGCGGAACGGCAAACAGTCCGTAGGGGTAATGGGTGGCTAGGTGGGTTCTGTCCATGAAGGGCAGTTTTTCAATATCTTCAAGTCTGGTAATATCCGAAAGGCCCGTTTCCTGGATGCGGTTGCGGTGGAAGGGGACATTTTTACATGCCCGGTTTAATGTGCTTTGCAGCCGCTCAAGCTGGCGCTGGGCTTTGTCGTCGTCCATATCTGCCGTCATGTTTATCTGTTCGGACATCATTGATTCCTTTCGTCCAAAAAGTCACCATAATCCTTGCCAAGGTAGGCGCGCTTTACATCATCATCCACTAACAGTTCATCTGCGCTTCCCTGGAGCACCATTTTACCTGTTTCAAGCACATACCCCCGGTCGGAAATTTTCAGGGCTGCCCTGGCATTTTGTTCCACCAGAAGAATGGTTACCCCGCTGCGTGACAGATCCTGAATGGTGGAAAAGATCATATCCACAATTTTGGGGGCAAGACCCATGGAGGGCTCGTCCAGAACGAGCAGGGCAGGGCGGGCCATCAAGGCCCTGCCGATGGCAAGCATTTGCTGTTCGCCGCCGGACAGCGTTCCGGCCAGCTGGTTTGCCCGTTCCTTTAGGATAGGGAACATTTGGAATATCATATCAAGATCTTTGGCAACACTGCTTTTCCCATCTTTTTTGAACCGGGTGTATGCCCCCATTTTCAGGTTGTCCATCACACTCAAGGGGGAAAATATCTGCCGACCTTCGGGCACCATACTGATCCCCTGTCGAACAATGGCCGGGGCTGACATGCCGTTAAGGGGCAGGCCCTTGAACTCAATCTCCCCGGACCAGTTTTTCAGCAGGCCGCACACCGCGGCCAACAAGGTGCTTTTGCCTGCCCCGTTGGCTCCGATGATGGAGATCAGCTCCCCTTTTTGCACCGAAAGACTAACGGTGTGAACCACGGCTATATTGCCGTAACAGCATCTCAGGTTTTTAATTTTCAGCATAATAAAATTTTATCCATTACCCAGGTAAGCTGACATCACCGCCTCATTGCTCTGGATCTGTCGGGGAGTGCCTTCGGCTAATTTTTTTCCCTGGTCCAGAACAACCACCTTGTCAGACATTCCCATCACCAAACTCATGTCATGCTCCACCAGCATCATGGTGATCCCGGATTGTTTTATTTTTTGGATCAGTTTGCCTAAAGCGTGGGTTTCAACCGGGTTCAATCCGGCAGCCGGCTCGTCGAGTAGTAAGAGCAGCGGATCTGACGCCAGCGCCCGGGCGATCTGTGCGGTCTTTTGCCGACCGGCAGGCAGGTCGCCTGCCATTTTATGGGTATCCGCTGCAAGGCCCGTAAACTCCAGCAGCTCTTCGGCCCGCCTGCGACACTGCCGCTCCTCTTTTTTCATGGCCGGAATCCGGGTGACGGCCGCCCAGAAGCCTGCTTTGGTGCGCACATGCATGCCCACCATGATGTTTTCCAGCAGGGTCATGGATGAAAACAGTTCCACATGCTGGAACGTTCTGGCAACCCCTGATTTCACCAGTCTGTGAACCGGTGTGTTTTTAATATCCCGTCCATTGAAGATCACCTTGCCGGCATCGGGTTTGTAGATGCCTGTGATCATGTTGAACAACGTGGTTTTGCCCGCTCCGTTGGGACCGATCAGTCCGCATACAATGCCTTCTTCGATGGAAAAATTGATGCTGTCCTGGGCCTTGACTCCGCCGAACATTTTGGTCAGGTCCTGCACTTCAAGAATTTTTCGGGCCTCTGATCCGGGTGTTTGGTCTGGTTTTGTCATGTTTTGACCCTCCGGGCTGTGCGGATCATGTCCATGATTCCCCGGGTCAACCCCTGGGGCATGAATATCATGACAACCATTAATATAAGTCCGAAAATGATCATTTCATATTCGGCAAATCCATGGAGTACTTCGGGCAGAAGGGTTAACACAGCCGCACCGAGCAGCGCCCCCCAGACACTGGCCATACCGCCGATCACCACCATGGTAACAATTTTTATGGAAAACATGAAACCAAAGGATTCCGGGCTGATAAACAGGACAAAATGGGCGTACAAAAAACCGGCTACCGCGCCCAGGGCCGCTGAGAACATAAATATTTCAAGTTTGAGGAAATGGGTGTTGATGCCGATGGCCACAGCTGCTTTTTCCCCGTCATGGATGGCCCGAAGCGCACGTCCCGTCCGGGATGTAAGGAGTCTGCGGCAAATAATCATGGCGACCAGCACAATGCCCCAGACCAGGAAATAGTAACCGGCCCCGGACATGAAGACCAGGGAACCTGCTTCCAGCACGGGAATTCCCACAAAGCCGGATGCCCCGCCGGTGACATCGGCCCACTCCCGGATCACAATGTTGATAATCATGCCGAACCCAAGGGTTCCCATGGCCAGGTAATAGCCCGAGAGCCGCAACGTGGGAAGCCCCACAATAAAGGCAATGAAGACGGCCGCAGCCACGGCGCATACCAGGGCCAGCCAGGGATTTATGCCGTATGTGCCCGAAAGAATGGCTGTGGTGTAGGCCCCGATGCCGTAGAAGGCGGCGTGGCCCAACGAGACCTGGCCGGTGTACCCCATCAGCATGTTCAGGCCTAATCCCAAAAGGGTATTGATCCCGATAAAGGTCATGATCTGGAGATAATAGGTGTTTTCCGTGACAAGGCCGAACGCCGACACCGCACAGATGAATCCTATGTATTCAATCCAGACGTATTTATTGTTCTTTGTCATCGTTTAAAACCGTTTGGCCTCTTTGGCCGCAAATAATCCGCCCGGCCGCATGTAAAGAATGAGCAGCAGGAGCACAAAGGCGATGGCATCCTTTAACCCTGAAGAGATAAGGCCCGCCCCCAGGGATTCAAGAATGCCCAAAAGCAGTCCCCCGGCAAAGGCCCCCCACAAACTGCCAAGTCCCCCGATCATGGCGGCACAGAACCCTTTAAGCCCCAGGATAGTTCCCATGTCATAGGAACTCATGGTGATGGGGGCAATGAAGACCCCTGCCACCGCCCCGCAGCCGGTACTGATGCCAAAGGCCATAACCCCCATTCTTTCGGACGGGATGCCCGACAGCCAGGCCGCCTTTTTGTTGACGGCACAGGCCACCATGGCTTTGCCGGTTAGTGTCTGTTTCAAGAACAGATGGATGCCGCCTGCCAACACCAGAGCGGCAGTTACAATCCAGATGCTCTGGGGGAGCAGGGCGGCGCCAAAAATTTCAATGGATTCATGGCTGGAAAAGGAGGGCATGCTGAAGGGGTCTTTTCCCCAGACAATCATGGCCGCGCCTTTCAGGAAAATGCCTGCCCCCACTGTAATGATGATCAGGGTAATCGGCTCGGGATTTCGGGCTGTGCGGATGGCAAGCCGTTCGAACATCAGTCCCAGCACGCAGCCTGTTGCCACCGCGCCGGCCAGGGCCAGAGGCAGCGGAATCCCCAAACGGACCCACAGGGTCACCATGGCAAGGGCGCCGATCATGACAAACTCACCGTGGGCAAAGTTGATCAGCTCCGTGGAGCTGTACAGCATGGACAGCCCCACGGCGATAACGGCATAAACGGCACCGGTGGTGATACCCGAAAACAGATACTGGACAATTTCCTGCATGAAAACCTCTTGCTATTATAAATGGTATAGGAATCCTGTTTCCTAATAAACCGTCCGGCCTTATTTTAACAGCGTCCAGGTGCCGTTTTGGATATCAACCATGACAAAGGCGGCCGGGGAGAGGCCATTGTGGTCCTCGGTGGTGAAGTTAAACTCTCCTGTGGCGCCCACGTAGCCTTTGGTGGATTCCAGATTATCCCGGATTTTTTGCATGTCGCCGCCACTGCCTTTTAATGCTCCTGCCAGCAGATTGACGGCATCAAAGGCATAGCCGCCAAACCCGGATACATTGGTGGAAAATTTAGCTTCATAGGCGTTTTGATAGTCTTCAAGTATTTTTTTCTGGGGATCGGTGTCATCCAGAAGGCTGGTCACCAGGATTTTTCCGGTGGGCAGGATATTGCCGTTGGCTGCATCGCCAGCCAATTCAATGAATTTGGGAGATCCAACCCCATGGCTCTGGTACAGCGGGATATCGATTTTCAGCTGTTTTGCATTTTTTGCCACCACGGCAGGCCCCGGATTGGTGCCCCAGCACACGATGGCGTCGGGACCGGCTGCCTTGATTTTTGCCAGCTGGGGTGTGGTGTCGGTGTCTTTGGCGCCAAAGCTTTCATCGACAACGACCTGAATGCCGAATTGTTCGGCCTGGTCCAAAAGCTGTTTCTTACCACTTTCACCATAGGCGTTGGATACAGAGAGAATACCGATTGTTTTAATACCGGCCGCCTGCATCTGCTGATAGACGGCGGCCACGGCCAGCAAATCACTCTGGGCGGTTTTAAATACCCACGGGTCCACCGGGGTGGTGATCTTGATGCCGGCGGCACAGCTGATCAAGGGCACTTTGGCCCGCTTGGTGAAATTGACAATGGCAAGGGTGGTAGGCGTGGTGGAAGGTCCGATGATGGCGATAACCTTGTCCTTATGAATCAGCTTGTTTACGGCGGAGACGGCTTTGGCCGGGTCCCCTTCGGAATCATAGATTACGGCCTCAAGCATATGTCCGTCAATGCCGCCTGCGGCATTAATCTGCTCAACCAGCATCTCCATGGTTTTCTTTTCGGGATCTCCCAGAAACGAGGCCCTTCCGGTCACCGAAAAAATGCCCCCGATCTTGTAAACGTCCGCTGCCATGGCGCCTGAAACCAGAAGCATCGACAAAATAGTGACAAGCATTGAAAATACAAGGTGTTTTTGTTTCATGGTAACTCTTCCTTTAGTAAATGGTGGTTGTTAAACTCGGCCAAAAAAAAACCATGGGCTTTCCGGTTGCTGGTCCGCCAATGGTTTAAGATCCGTGATCCTCTCTTAATCGTGCTACATTAAGGCTCCCCGTGCAGATGGTCAAAAAAGACGCGGCTAAAAATATAACTATAAAAAACGGTGGTTTCTGGTAATTCCTCAATGCCTTTTTACGTTGTGTTCCGGTATCGGCTACATACCTAATTAAGCGGGCCGTTTGTGTCAAGCATTTTTAAACTGCCTGTTTTTTGGTGAATTTCTAATTCATCTGCACGGAGTGTGGAGTGCTTATTAAAATTTTGTAAAGCTGTCTGTTTCGTATTAAAAATTAATAGAATTTATTAAAACTCCTAAGATAAAAAATATACAAGGTCGCGTATTACCCCGGGTCGGCATTCGGCGCGTTGTCTTGTCATGGGATTGAACCGCTGTCTTGTTGGGCTGGCGCATACAGGATCTATGCCGGGGCTGGTCTTCAAATGGCGTTTGGTTCTTGACAATATCTTAAGAATAAAGCTATTTATTTGTTTTAAGAAAAGATATTTATCCATACGATAATTAAAGACATCCATCGTACCTGGATAAAGATGTAACCAGGTGCGCCGCTACATTTGGACAGCACCTTTCAATCCCTTCACCTGCCTGAATCATATATTAAAGGAAGGAATAATGTCACAATTCACTGATGCTCTGGAGTATCACCGGAGTGGTCGCAAAGGTAAAATTGAAGTTATCACCACCAAACCGTGTGCAACAAGCAGAGACTTGTCTCTCGCCTACAGCCCCGGGGTTGCCGAGCCCTGTCTGGCAATTGAAGATGAACCGGGGATGGCTTATGAATATACAGCAAAGGGAAATCTTGTCGCCGTTGTTTCCAACGGGACGGCGGTCCTGGGCCTTGGAAATATTGGTGCCCTTGCCAGTAAACCGGTTATGGAAGGGAAGGGTGTTTTGTTCAAAAGTTTTGCCGATGTCGATGTGTTTGATATTGAGCTGAACACCAAAGATCCGGATGAATTGATTCGCACTGTACAATTGTTAGAACCGACCTTTGGCGGTATCAATCTGGAAGATATCAAGGGGCCCGAGTGCTTTTATATCGAAGAAGCGCTGCAAAAAACCATGAACATCCCGGTGTTTCATGATGACCAGCATGGAACGGCCATTATTGCCGCCGCCGGCATGGTCAATGCCCTTGAGCTGGTCGGCAAAAAGATTGAAGAGATCAAAGTTGTCTTTAACGGTGCCGGGGCTGCCGGTATTGCCTGTGCCAATCTTCTGGTCTCCATGGGGGTGAATAAGAAGAACTTGATTCTCTGCGACTCCAAGGGTGTCATATATAAAGGTCGCACCGAGGGTATGAATCCGTACAAAGAGCGGTTGGCGGCACAAACGGATGACCGCTCCCTTGAGGATGCGATGAAAGGCGCTGATATCTTTTTCGGGGTATCCGTCAAAGGGGCGCTTACCGCTGATATGCTGCGCACCATGGCCAAAGATCCCATCGTTTTTGCCATGGCCAATCCTGATCCGGAGATTACCCCTGACGAAGCAAAATCCGTGCGTGGCGATGTCATCATCGGCACCGGACGCTCGGACTATAATAACCAGGTAAATAACGTATTGTGCTTCCCGTTTCTCTTCCGCGGTGCCCTTGATACCCATGCCAGCGCCATTAATGAAGAGATGAAACTTGCGGCGGTTAATGCCCTTGCCCAACTGGCCAAGGAAGATGTCCCGGATTCGGTGCGGCGGGCCTATGGCAACACGGAAATTGCATTTGGACGGGAATATCTGCTGCCCAAACCCTTTGATCCGCGGGTTTTACTGCACATGGCGCCGGCCGTGGCCCAGGCCGCCATGGATTCCGGTGTTGCACGCAGACCCATCCCGGACATGGCCAAATACGTTGAAACCTTGGAAGCGCTTCAGGGCCGGTCAAAAGAGATTATGCGCGCCATGATCAACAAGGCAAAAGCGGCGCCTAAGCGCGTGGTCTTTCCGGAAGGAAATGAAGACAAGATTCTGCGTTCGGTACAAATTCTGCTTGACGAAAAAATTGCTATCCCCATCCTTATCGGCGACGAAAAAGTTATTCGCGAAAAAGCCAAAGAGCTGAATATTGATTTGCGTGACACGGAAATCATTAACCCCCGCAATAGTGAAAAACTTGAAACATACACGGACGTTCTTTTTAATAAACGCCAACGCAAAGGGCTGACGCGCTATGATGCCCGCCGCCGTCTGCGGGAGAATAGAAATTATTTTGGTGCCGTTATGGTGGAGCAGGGGGATGCGGATGCGCTGCTTTCGGGTATCAATGCCCACTATCCCGATGTTATTTCGCCGGCCATAGAAGTAATCGGAAAAAAAGAAGGTTTGTCCAAAGTGCACGGTCTGTACATGATGGTGTTCAAGAAAAAGGTTGTTTTCTGCGCAGATACGACCGTTACCATAGAACCTACCGTAGAAGAGCTGGCTGAAACCGCTATTCTGGCTGCCGAGCATGCCCGGCATTTTGATGTGACACCGCGTGTTGCCATGCTTTCATTTTCCAACTTCGGGAGCACCTATCATCCATTAACCGTTAAAGTGAAAAAAGCAACCGCCCTTGTTAAGGAGAAGGCGCCGGGGTTGACGGTGGATGGTGAAATCCAGGCAAATGTTGCCTTGGATCCAGACATTGTTAAAAATCAATATCCCTTCTCAGATCTAAAGGGAGATGCCAATATTTTTATTTTCCCTGATCTGAATTCGGGTAATATAACTTACAAGATGCTGGCCAAGCTGGGGAACGCTGTAGCGGTCGGTCCCATCCTCATGGGGATGAAAAAACCCATCCATGTGCTGCAGCGTGCAGATGATGTTGCCGATATTGTCAATATGGCCGCGGTGGCTGTTAACGATGCCCAGATGAACGAATTGCCCAGATGAACGAATTGATAGGATAGATCCTTTTCGGGTACATTATCCAAAAAAAGTTTTAAAATTAAAAGCCGTAAGAGAGCTGAAAGAACAGAAAAGCGCTCCTGCGGCTTTTTCGTTATGCATCGTTTAATTTCATTTTTTATTTGTTAATTTTTGTTAATTAGTTTATTAATATCAAAAATGATTATCCTATCATTACTCCTGCCTATTCCACAATAAAAAACGAGTAAATCAACGATCTGCTTAGCGTCGGCTTGTAAAGAAAATAGGTTGTATTTGTAACGACTTATTCATGATATCCTGATGACTTTCAAGTGAATTGATTCATATGACTGATGTCAAGAGACAGTCAAATGGTCATGGGGTTAGCATGGTCTGATTTCTGGCATGGCGCGTTCAACTGACCCCCTAAAATGGTGTAAGAATTGTATGAGGAAAACGCATTAAAAACAGTGTGTTGAACGCACAATATTTGGAGTGAAGTCTTTGAAAATATTGGTAAAAATGTGAAAAAATTAATTAATAATTTTATATTGACAATTCAATATGTATTGTTTATACATTTTAAGCTTCTTTAGTTCGTATGCATTCGACAGGGCTTGGTTTTTGATGGGTATTACAATGGGTAAATATTAACAATATTAAACAAAAAAGGAGGGATAAAAGGAGGGAGCTTTTAAAAAAATAGTGGCACTGTTTCGCTGAGTACGATTTAGTATTTAATTTCATTAAAATTAAAGGCAATAGTGCATGAAGTTTGTGTAGTATTGCTGAATTTAGAAAGGATTAAATTATGAACTGGCTGGTACGAACTTTTAGCTGCTCTGTAGCCAAGAAGCAGTTTATGGCAGTAACCGGTCTCGCTTTCTGCCTCTTTCTGACAACCCACCTCATCGGCAATTTGTTTGTTTATGGCGGAAAAGATGCCTTTAATGCCTACGTTGAGCATCTGCATGCACTTGGAGTTCTTATCCACGTTGCTGAAGCAGGTTTGATTGTTTTTGCTCTGATTCACATCGGCACTGCAATTATTCTTTATTTTCAAAACCTTGCTGCAAGACCTGTTAAATACAAGAAAAAAAGTAACGCCGGCGGCCGGACACTGGCATCGGCCACTATGCCTTACACAGGTCTGTTTATATTGGTTTTTATAGTGGTACACCTTGTTGGCCTTAAATTTGCCGATCATTCCACTACTACAACATTTGATCTCACTGCTGCTGTTCTTTCTCAGCCTGCGGTACTGGTATTCTATATCGTATCAATGGTAGTGGTGGCATTTCATGTAAATCATGGTTTTTGGAGTGCTTTCCAGTCCTTTGGTGCCAGCCATCCGAAATATACGCCCATCGTTAGAGGATTCGGCATTCTTTTCAGTTTGGTTGTCGGCGTGGGCTTTGGTTTTATTCCAATTGCTTTAAATATGATCTCATAGCTATAATTATCAATAATCAGGGGGATACATGCAATTAAATTCCAATGTTCCGTCAGGTCCTCTCGAGACCAAATGGGAAAGATATAAATTTGATTTAAAACGAGTCAATCCTGCAAATAAAAGAAAATTTGAAATCATCGTTGTGGGAACAGGCCTTGCAGGTGGTTCTGCAGCGGCAACTTTGGCCGATCTTGGGTATCATGTAAAAAATTTCTGCATCCAGGACTCGCCGCGTAGAGCACATAGTATTGCTGCCCAGGGCGGTATCAACGCAGCAAAAAACTATCCTGGTGACGGTGACAGTATCTGGAACCTTTTCTATGATACAATCAAGGGCGGTGACTACCGTGCAAGAGAAGCAAATGTTTACCGTCTTGCCGAGAATGCCAATAAAATTATCGACCACTGTGTTGCCACAGGTGTTCCCTTTGCAAGAGAATACGGCGGACTCCATGCCAACCGGTCATTCGGTGGTGCCCAGGTTTCCCGTACCTTTTATGCCAGAGGACAGACGGGACAGCAGTTGCTGCTCGGCGTTTACGGCCAGTTAAGCCGTCAGATCGGGCTTGGCGGTGTGGAGATGTACTCCAGACGTGATATCCTTGACATCGTTATCGTTGACGGCTGTGCCAGAGGTGTTATCTGCCGTAACCTGGTAACAGGTGAAATCGAAAGCCATTCAGCCCATGCCGTCGTACTGGCCACAGGCGGATACGACAACGTATACTTCCTGTCCACTTCCGGTATGCACTCCAACGTTTCCGCATGCTGGGCCGCTTACAAAAAAGGCGCTGCATTTGCCAACCCTTGTTACACCCAGATCCATCCCACATGTATTACCGTACATGGTTCCTATCAGTCCAAACTGACTCTGATGAGTGAGAGTCTTAGAAATGACGGTAGAGTCTGGGCGCCAATCAAAAAAGGTGATAACCGCAGCCCGGACCAGATTCCTGAAAACGAAAGAGATTACTACCTGGAACGTAAATATCCAAGTTTCGGTAACCTTGTTCCCCGTGACGTTGCTTCCCGTAATGCAAAAATTGCATCCGATGAAGGCCGTGGCGTAGGCAACACCGGCCTTGCCGTGTATCTGGATTTTACCGATGCCATCAAACGTGACGGTATAGACGTCATCAGAGCAAAATACGGCAACCTTTTCCAGATGTACCACAAGATTACGGATGAAGATCCGTATAAAGTGCCCATGAAAATCTATCCCGCCATTCATTACGTAATGGGCGGCACCTGGGTTGACTATAACCTGATGACAACCCGTGACGGACTTTTCTGTCTGGGCGGCGCCAACTTCTCCGACCACGGCGCAAACCGCCTTGGTGCAAGTGCATTGATGCAGGGTCTTTCAGATGGTTACTTCGTTCTGCCTTATACTATAGGCGGATACCTGGCAACCCAGTCTCTGGCTCCTGTAAATACGTCTCACCAGGCCTTTAAAGATGCCGAAAAACAGCTGGCTGAAAGAATGAACAAGCTGATGAACATCAAAGGCAAGAGAACTGTTGATGATATTCATAAAGAGCTTGGCCTGATTATGTGGGATTACTGTGGTATGGCCCGTAATGACGCCGGTTTGAAAACAGCAATTAGCAAGATTCAAGCACTTCGCGCAGAGTTCTGGGAAAATGTTGACGTTACAGGAAGCAGCAAAGATTTTAACCAGACTCTGGAAAAAGGCTACAGACTTGCTGATTACCTTGAATTCGGCGAGCTTCTGGCTCGCGATGCCCTGATGCGTACAGAATCTTGTGGCGGTCATTTCAGGGAAGAGTCCCAGACAGAAGAGAACGAAGCCAAGAGAGATGATGAAAATTTCTGCCATGCAGCTGCCTGGGAATATGCGGGTGAAGGTAAAGACCCGATCCGGAACACCGAGCCACTTGTTTTTGAGAATGTGAAATTAACGCAAAGGAGCTACAAGTGATGGAAGAAAAATTCATTAATGTTACACTAAAGGTGTGGCGCCAGAAACAGGGCGAGAAAAAAGGTAAAATTGAGACCTATCAGGCAAAACATATATCCACTGACGCCTCCTTTCTGGAAATGCTTGATATTGTAAATGATGATCTTACAGTTAAGGGCATAGAGCCCATCGCCTTTGATCATGATTGCCGCGAGGGTATTTGCGGTATGTGTGGTCAGGTTGTAAACGGATATGCCCACGGATCAGAGAAAGGTACTACCCTTTGCCAGTTTCACATGAGACGGTTCAAAGATGGTGACACCATTTTTATTGAACCGTTCAGGGCAAAAGCCTTTAAGGTCATAAAAGATCTTGTTGTTGATAGAAGCGCTTTTGATAAAATCATCCAGGCTGGTGGTTACATTACTGCCAAAGCCGGTGGCGCTCCCGACGCAAATATCTTTCCCGTAACCTATGAAACATGTGAGCTTGCCATGAATGCAGCAGAATGTATTGGTTGCGGCGCATGTGTTGCTGCATGCCCCAATGCCTCTGCTATGCTGTTTGTCAGCGCCAAGATTTCCCATCTTGCACTGCTTCCCCAGGGTAGACCTGAAGCAGCCAAGCGCGCTCTGGCAATGGTAAGAACCATGGATGCATGTGGTTTTGGTAACTGCTCAAATGAGAGAGAATGCGAAAACTCATGTCCTAAAAACATCTCAATTACCAATATTGCTCGTTTGAACAGAGAATTCCTGTCCGCAGGCGTGTGTTCTACAGCAATGTAAGACCAAGTAAGAAAATATTACAGGGTGGGACTCTTTTGTCCCACCTTTTAAATTTAAACTGTTATGCGTTGATAAAAGATGAAAAAAGATGAAAAAAACGGAACACGGCAAAGATGGTTAAAAATCAAATGGCCCTGACTGTTTTTTAAGTCGGTGTAAGTCAATGTTTAGTAGTCCCCATGAATATTCGGCCTTTTGCCGGTAGTAATAAGAAGTAATGCCGTGAAACCATCTCCAGTTACAAAGCTATTGCAGGAACACAAAGCCCTTTTCACTATTATTGTTGTGGGGCTTTTTTTACTTGAACTTGAAATTTTTGCCTTGGCCATCATGCAGTCAGGCAAGCAGTCCGTTCTCCAGGTGCTCGATAAGCAGGGTACTCTCATACACGAGTCCAGTGGAAATAATCTAAGTGATTTTAATAGGGCCAGTTTCGAGAAGGTCTTTGGTTCCCTTGATAATTACACGTTGCGCCTGGATAAACATGACGTACCATTTCCATTCAGGGCCTGGTTTGTGGCGGCCATCTGTATTCCCATTGGTGCCATGATGCTGTTTGCATTTATAGTCAAGGCATACCTGGTTATCTTTCATGGCGATAAGGTGCCTGATGCAGATTCTGCCGAAACTTTGCAGGACACAGGCAACGAAACCCGGCTGGAGTCAACCCTGAACCGCATTGGCCGGATGAATATTTTCAACATCGGTTTCATCGTTTTCATTGGGGGGATCGCCTACTGGATCATTCCCAATGTCCTGACCTACCTGGGACATATTGGGAATGATTTTTTTGTTCGGCATGAATGGGTCTTTTTTGCAGCGATCGGCATCGCTATCTGTGTATGCCTTTGGGTGATTTATCTACGGTATCTGCTTGCTAAAAAGAGTATTCAAAGCCGGACGGAACTCCAAAAGCATCGCCTCAGCCTTGAGTATAATGCCTTAGACGATCAGGTGCTCCAGCTTGAAGGGCCGCAGCCATCCGATACAGATCAGGATATCATAGAGTATAAGCCTGAACAGACAGACGAAGATGAAGATTCAACGGGTAAAAACCGAGAAGATAAGGGGATGTGATAGGCGTTTTGTTAAATCACATTACGGTTAAAAATTCCTGTTGAAGCTTTGCCCTTTTTTCGATTTTTTTGAATATTTCTTTTAAGGTTTGCTGCTCTATTCTTGATAGTTTTTTAGGATTGATATGATTATCAGGATCCTTGCCTTCATTGATGATGCCGCGTATTTGATTGATAAATCTTAGATTCATCATATAGCTGTAGCAATGGCTTAAATCGTTGTAATCGGATTCGTTTATGACGTTTTTTTCATGCAGCAGTTCCAATCGTTCCATGGTGTTTGTGGCCGATATTTTATGTTGAAGCGCATATATTCTTGCAAAATCCACCACAATCATCATTGGCTTTTTAATATCAAATGTATTTTTAAATTGACCTTTGGATTCAACAATAAAATTACCCCAAAAACCTATAGGTACTCTAAATTGACTTGTATTTTCAGCCATGTATCGAAAGAAAACACTTCGACTATCTAAAAAATCAAAAAGTGTGGCTCTCAGCCCGTTTACTAAGCCGATATCTCCAAACCCCAAACGAAAATCAAAGAAAATACTTGTCTTGAGAAGTGTTTCGGAACTTGCGTTATAAATCCATTCTTTAAAATATTTGTTCCACATAGAAACCGGCTGACACCATTTCGGATTTTTTGCCATAATATTACCTTTGCAAAAATCATATCCTGTTTTATCAAGCATGTTACATACGTGTTCGCCTAATTTTAGAAAATATCCATTTACCGAATTCTTATCTGTTTCATTTACATCCTCATAAATAATCGCATTATCCTGGTCTGTTTTAAGCGTCTGTTCTTTTCTGCCTTCACTGCCCACCACCATAAACGCAAACCGTACAGGGGGCTTTCCTATTTCCTGTATTGCCAACTTGATCAGCTTGTCTAATATTGCGTCCGTTATTGCCGTGACAAAGTTATTTATATTTTGCGCCTTGGCACCCTCATTAATTAAGGTGTTGATGCTTTGGGGCAGCTGCTTTTGCTTTTGTGATATCTCGTTGTAAGATCTCGCCTGATTTATATCTTTTATGAATAAAAATGGGAGTTTTCCCAGGGCATTGATCAAATCGCTGTTTGAAATAACTCCGATTGCAGTGTTCTCATTATTTGTTATGGCTAAATGTTTTATGTCTGATTTCATAACCTTGATAAACGCTTCAAATACGCTTGCATGGTCTGATATACTGATGAGCGGATAAGACATTATCTTTGAGATGGGATTTGAAATATCTAAATTTTCAGCCACAACTCTATTTCTAAAATCTTGATCCGTGGCTATGCCTATGAATTTGCCGTCCTGTTTTATGAGAATGGAACTGCACCGGTGCTGTTTCATTAAAATAGCGGCATCTTTTATGGTGTTGGCTGCACCGCAAAAAAGTACATTGCGTCTTATCACGCTTGATATGGAGTTGCTGAAAAACTGTAAAGACTGCTCTTTGTCTGTTTTTTCTTGTTCAATGCGTTTTGTCTCTGTTTTAGCATGGGTTCTTTTTCCAAATGTATTAGTAAAATGATATTTAAAGTTCTCATATTTGTCACATAAAGATACGAACACGTTTGCAGGTAACGTATAGAAAGCGGTGTTGTCATTTATTTCCAAAGACCTGATGGCAACAGATTCATTCAAGAGGATGGATATTCCGCCAAAAACGTCACCTGTATGTAAGGCAACGGTTACCGGTTTTTGATATATATCTTCGTAACAACGCTTTGCGGAACCCTCTTTCAATATATATACCCTATCTATTTTTGATATGCCCTGACGAAATAGTATTTTTTTCTTATTGAAGTGCTCCACTTGAATTGAATCTGCGATATGGTTAATCTCTTTTTCAGGTAAAAAGGAAAAAGGCTCGATTTTTGATAAAAATGAAAAATAGTCCTGACTCATATTTTATCCTCTGAAAAAAGATCGTGATTTTTATAGGAACGTCTGTGCCGTGCGTATAGATCTTTTACTATTCGTTGTGGGCTGAAACCCATGTGTTGATGGATCAGACCATCCCATGGCTGTTTTATCGCAATTATAGTATGATACCTTATATATAGCATCTATTGCGTTCAAATTCTCAACAATTTCAATAAAAAAGTTGTTTTTTATTGGCACGGCAGGCCATGACAATAAATCAAATTGACACAATTGTGCTGTTTTTCTATACTCGCTCAACTAATGACAGGATCAACCGCTTGATATCATTTGGGCGGTATATTTTAATCTGAACATTATTTTGGAGAAATCCATGCATCGTGAAAATTATATGAATGCCCTTCGGGAAGATATCGTTGATACCATAACCCAGCACCTGACTCCGGTTGCCCAGCGGTATGGTTACAGCGATATGCCTCTGGAGACCAATGTCAAATGGCGGCCCATGGTGCTGGTCATCGGCAATTATTCCTCAGGTAAATCTTCCCTGATCAATGAATTTTTGGGTGCAAAGATTCAGGATACGGGCCAGGCCCCCACAGATGATTCTTTCACTGTACTGACTTACGATGATTCTGTGCCGGAGACCGAAGGGATACGCGTGGTGGAACATCAAGACGGCAAGGCGCTGCTCAATGATCCTGAATATCCATTTTCCACACTTCGCAAACACGGCCAACGGTTTGCCGCCCATTTTCAGCTGAAAAGAATCAACTCTCCTTTTTTAAAGAATCTGGCCATTATTGATACCCCGGGTATGCTGGACAGTATTTCCGAGCGGGATCGGGGATATGATTACCAGGAGGTCCTTGGGGACCTGGCCCAAAAAGCGGGACTCGTGCTGGTTTTGTTCGACGCCCACAAGGCCGGAACCGTTCGCGAGGCATATAAGAGCATCCGGGAGACCCTGACTGCCCATACCTCCGAAGACCGGATCATTTTTGTGCTCAACCGAATTGATGAATGCACCACATTCAATGATCTACTGCGGGTTTACGGCACCCTGTGCTGGAACCTGTCCCAGATTACCGGGCGAAAGGATATCCCCATGATCCGGATGACCTATTCGGCCAATGCGGCAGCCACTGCCGGCAATTCTGCTACTAAGTCGCCGTTTCTGCCTCTTCTTGAAAATCAGCGGGAAGATTTGAGACAGACCATTTTACAGACGCCTTTACGCAGACTGGATCATCTGGCATCGTATCTGGAAATTCACGGGGAGCGTCTGGCCCACTATGTTGAGGCGCTTCAGGCCTTTGGTCTGGAATTTCAGCGTTTCCGCATAAAAAAACTGTCCATCGGATTTTTGATCAGCCTGCTGGGAGGCGGCTTGATTGCCGCTGTTACGATGCTGGGGATCGGTGTGGCAGTGCCGAATGTTCTGATGACCGTGGGCGGTATCGGTGCCGCCATCATTATGACTTTATGGGTGGCGTTTCTCCAGAAAAAATTGGAATTAAAATTTCGGGAAACCCGATTGGAACATATTGATACGCTTACGCCCGTGACGGATCAAACCCGCAGAGACAGTTGGAGTGCTATCCGGGATTTGGTGTATCGGCATTTGAAAAAAGATAAAAACGACTATACGCTGTATGAACTCAAACTGGATCTGTTTGACGTTCAGCAGATTAATGATGAGGTCTCCCAGAATATTCGGGAGGCATTGAGTAAATTCAGGAGTATGTCTGACGATGATTTGGAAAAATGGGGAAATAGTGGCCTGTCCCGTCAAGCCGATGACAAGGATTAGCCATCGTTAAGATGTTTCATTCATGCAATCCGGCGGTATGAATCATTGGAGGGAGGTTTAAGGGTTAAGGGCTGCGGTCCGAACAAAACCCATTGGGAACGCCAGGTTAGAGCTGCTTTTCAAGCTCTTGCTAATCTTTTTTTTCTTTGTTATACCTTGCTAAACAAGAAAAAGGAGGTTCTTAATCCTTTGTCAACGCCACAATGTACAAAGATTGCGGGGGTGTCGTGGAGATGTTTGACTCCTCCTGCTCGAATGACTGAATTCCCGGAATGTGACCATCCGGGGTGGCGATATATGTAAGCTCAAAAGGGCTTAACTCATAAACTTTTTTTATTGGCAAGGAGAAAAATATGGAAGAGGCGAATATGGATGCCAACGGCGCAGATGCAGTGAAAAAAAAGAGTTTCTTAACGAAAATACTTCCATCCAAATGGCTGGTCATCACAGTACTGATTCTTTGTATCTGCGGGTATGTCGCATGGTGGGGCTGGGGCGCAGACTGGTGGATGGCGGTGACCGCAACAGGGGACGAAACCCATCAGACGCAAGTCGCGACCAGTGACACCCACAGTGCCGTGGAGGCCTTGACCCATGATCCCTACAAGGCGGCAGAGGATCTTACGCACGGTGCTCAGACCACGCATCAGACCGCTGCGCAAAAACAGGATTCCCACGGAACCGGTTTGCATGTGACCGAATCCCAGCACACGACTGCCTCTAACACGACGTTAAACAAGAGTGTCAGTCAAAATACCGTTTCCTCACATACGTCTGCAGCTCCTGCAGCATCGGCAACCGGGCATGGGACGACGCATGCTGCGCCGGTACGCAAGGGTCCCCGGGGCGTGACCTTTGTGGAAGCTTGCATCCAGCCGCTTGATTACGAATTAAACCAAAGATTTTTGGGATGGCGTCCCAACGATATCATCAGGATTGCCGATAATATTAAAAATTTGCAGCTGGGTATTTTGGAAGTGACCCGCAGAACGGCTGTGGCCCTGGCCGAGAATCTGTCCCGGACCGGAAGTACCGATGCCTATGTGCCCAGCCTGGAATATGCCATGAACTCTTTCATGATTAAGCCCACCGAATTAATGTTTCCATCGGCAGAAGGCAAATATCAGGATGCGTTGGACGGATGGAAAAACTATCAGGAGATGCTGCAAAGAGGGGAGGCACGGTTTTACCGGCGGGTGGATAACCTGGTGCCGTTGCTCAAGGCCTATGAAAGTATCCTGGGCAGCTGCGATGAAAATCTGGTCAAGAAACCCGGAGAACTCAGCACATTTAAGGCCGATGATGTTTTTTACTACGCAAAGGGCGTAGCCATTGCCATGGGGACGATTCTTGGGGCGGTTGCCCTGGATTTTGACGACACCATCGGATCGGATCAGGGTATGGATGTGCTCCATCATACGGTTGACGCCCTTCATCATGCTTCGAGCATGGATCCATGGATCGTGCTGGAGGGCAGTCCGGACGGTATATTGGCCAACCATCGGGCCAATATCGCCGCGCCTATCAGCCACGCCCGCTTTTATCTGGACGTGTTGTCCAGGTCATTGACCGGCAACCTGTAATTCATATGTTATAAAGATAACGGTTTTGGGGGGAGGCTGCCGGCTACCTCCCAACGAAACCGGTGTCGTTGGGATTAATTTAAGTTTTACAAGACAGGGGCGTTTGTTAATATTTTAAGTGTGCCTGTAGATCCCTTTGACGCAACCTGTTTCAATGTAAGTTTGAAATATTTTTTCGTGGGAAATATATTTTTCCCGCTCCGGGTCCAGCAGGTAGCACCGGATGGCATTGACCCGCTTAAGAATTTCGTCTTCGGCCCGTTTCCTCATGATTTTCTTGACCTGGGCAATATCTTCTTCTAAATTGGCCGTGTGCTCAGCGTCATAGTATTTTTCCGTCTTATATTTAATTCGTTTTTCAATTAAACTTTCGCGCATCTTATTATGCGCCTCATCTAAGACGAGCACCTCGGGCATGAGGTCTGCAAAATGGGTTACGGCAATAATATCTTTGTCCCGCTGCCAGTAGCCGATGAGAAATTCAGGCTCAAGATCCTGGTAGTTTTGCAGCGGCATGTACATGCGTCGCAGATAGAGCAGCACTTTTTCCGTTTTTTTACGGTGCCCGCCGATGATCACCGAACCGCCGATTTCGTCTTTTTTAACCCCTTTGGTCCAGGGAGCGCCGGTGATGCCGAAGTCAATACAAAGGGGGATCTGAAGCAACACAGACAGGGTGTTCAGGGCCAACGCATATCCTGCAGACGGTCCGCCGACGTTATAGGATGCCGATAGCAATTGATGGTGGATGGAATATCGCTGGAGGAAATCACCGACCAGCCAGGGGATGCTGATATCCGGACTCAGGCCCTGGATATAGTTTTTCACCATGGTCAGTGCCTCCTGGGCCGACTGATTGGTCATTTTGACGGCCATATCCATCTGGGAGGTCTCGGCCGAAGGCGTTGCCACGGCCCCGGTGACAATGATCGGGGCGTTTTCAACCCTGCCGGTCAGACTGGTGGCAATGGGCAACAGCATGCCGGTCATGTCATTGGCGCCCACCCCGATGATAAACCCAACCTGGGGCTCCTGGCTCAGTTCGGTCTCTAAGAATTCGTTGAGCTGGATGGTGCCTTTGCGTACGGGGCTTTGGGAAATCTCCCTTCTGGCGGATTCCAGATGTTCCACAACAATGGGATAATCCTCTTCCCGGGTAATATGATCCACATTTTCCAGGATTTTGTCGTAGTGCTCCACAAAATTTTTCAGGTCGGTTTTGATTTTGGATTTGATCAGGGGCGGGGCTTTAAGTGCATCAAGAATCCCGATGACGGTTTTGAAATTGAGTTTGACAAAGTTATATTTTTCATCCTGGGTTGAGGATTTAAGATCCCTAAGTTTGAGCAACACTTTAAACTCGGTGGTGCAAAGGGCAATGGCTTTTTCCGTAAACGATGTGTAATCTGCCGGGGTATTGCAGATCCCCTGGGCTGTTTCGATGATTTTTTCCACCCCGAACTTGCGTGGGTGGGGAACATTTTCAAACTGTTTTTTGATGATTTCAAATACATCCTTTTGCCGCATGTGACCGGATATATCGAGGGTCTTCAGCCTTTTTGAGCGTATCAGGGCCGGGTCCAGTATATCCAGACGATTGGTGGTTAAGACGGTAAATACCTTATTTAAAGGAATTTCACCGTCAATGATATTTAAAAATTTGTTGGTCAACGCATCCGACGGGTGACCGCCGGTACCGCTTCGTCTTGGGGCAAGGGCATCTCCCTCATCAAAAAATATCACCGTGGGCGCGATCATTTTTGCAATATCGTACACCTTTTCAAGGTTGGATACGGCACCGTGGACAGGGCTGGACGGGTCCTGGAGCGCCGAGGGGCTTGTGGCAATATCATGGACATTGCTATTGGAGGAGAGCCAGGTCCTGACCAGATAGGTTTTGCCCGATCCCGGCGGGCCTGTAAGCACCACGCCCTTGTCTTCGCTGACCCCGTAGTGGAAACAATTGTTGGCCATTTCAGAGAATTTATCCTTGATATCGCCCACATATTTTTCCCAGTTCAGGTTTCGATCCATCCGGTCAACCACCTTGCTGTAAAGCTCGCCATAGACATTTTTAGCTACCAGTTGAAAGGCCTTCCGGATCAAGACGGCATCATCTAAAAATTCCAGAATAAAATCGCCCTGTATGGAGGTGATCGATTCAATGAGCTTTCTGACATAGGCCGGGGTGATTTTCAGGCTTCTTTCCCTGAAAATGGTATAGATTTTATCTGCGGCATTGTCCAGTTGCTCTGAGTCCGGATTGAATCGGGTGGGGATCTGGTAGCGTCGGATCTCAAGGGTGATGATCTTTTTTAAATTTTCCCGGTTCATCCAGTATTTTGAAATGTCGATGATCACGCCTTTTTCAATAAATCTGCGGTAAATGGCCGCGTCAAACCGGTGGGACTGGTCAGTGGTGGCAATGATAAAACAGTCCCGCCGCCCGTCGATGATTTCATCCAGGACAATGTTGGAGGTGTCTATCAGGGTTCTTTGCTGTTTTTCCGCGCCCCCCCCTCCGGATCCGGAATCGGAACCGGATTTTCCAAATGCCGAATGGGCCTCTTCGATGTGCCGGATTGACGTGACCTTGGGGTGGCCCATGGCCCGCTTGAAATAGTTACCCGGCTCTCCGGACAGGGCGGTCTGGTAATCGTTGGGTGTGATGACGGACATGTCCACCACAATACCTAAATCTTCAAAATCCGTCAGATTATGCATGATCCGTTTTCTGAAAATTTGTTTGAGAATGGGAATTTTTGCCAGACGCAGGTAAAAATCAGTTCTCTTTTTTTTTGCAATCTGCATGGCAAATTCAGGGTCCACATCCTCAAGCTGGGTGAACAGACTATAGGTGCCGAGAATTTCCTCCCGTTTTTTTCGCCAGTCCACCGTGGGGATCACCTGGTTTCTAAACACCACTTTTTCAAGGGCTTCTCTTGCCGTGGCACTTTTTCCCGAACCCGACGTTCCTTCAATGAGCATGATGGGGGCTTTGGGGACATCCGGGTCTTCTAAATGTTCCTTTCGGATGTGAACTCTGTAAATCTTTTCAAAAATATTTTCCAATTCCACGGGAACATGCAGATCGGTTAGCTCCCTGTCCAGAACTGCAATAAGGTAATGGTATTCCGCCTTTGTCAGCTCTTTTTCAATAATCCTGTTCCAGGAGGCCGCAGGGTTGGTCTCTCCTGAATATAGAAACCGCTTTTTCCAGTCCGTGAGGATCTGGGGATTATTGAGGACATTCATCCGTTTTTGCTGTTTTTTCATGAAAAAGACGAGAAAGAAAACGTTTTTCAGCAGAGAGGTCATGGGGTTGGGCGGTCTGTACTGGTTGAGCCTGGATCTGACAAACGCTTTGGTGTCGTATGTCCAGGTCTCCACCATGGATTCAATTTTATGAATGGCCTCTTCGGGCAGGGCAATATATATTTTTTCCTTTGTATGTCGTTTGGCCATGGGGTCATCCTTACGTCGGGTTAGGTGTTTGTTTACCCTTTGCAGGGCACCGGTCTATTTGGCCGCTTTGGTACCTGCCTGGAAGGGCAGGGTGATTGCCGGCGCTTTTCCGCCGTCGTGAAGCACAAAGGTTTTCTGGTTTGATTCGTTCTTTTCATAGGCCGAGGCCCATTTTTGCTGGGAAAGGAATTCAAGCAGGTTGGGGTTGACCTGTTGGCCCGCCTGACCGCCCAATGCAAGATGCAGGGACTGAATGCCGTCAAGATAGGCTTTATAAAGCTTTTGAATTCTCTGGGCTTCCTGATCTGCGGCATAGTTCTCTGCCTCGGCGATGAGCTGACGGCGTTTCTTCTCTTCCGTGGCCTCCACCAGTTTATCGCCGAATCTTGTTTCGTTGAGAACAAAACTGACCACCTCAATACCGTATTTACCTTCAAGGGTGGGGCCGTTTTTATTGATGGGCCGGTTTTTCAGGGCATGGAAGATCTCTTCTTTTATGGTTTCCCTGTCCGAGATCAACCTGTTCACCTCTTTGCCCTGCAGAATATCCTTGGAAATACCGTCGTAATCGCCCTGGAGCAGGGTTTTGGGCGAGAGGTTTTCAATCCCCCAGGTTTTTAAATCCTTAATCCTGAAGGTCATTACGGCAGATGTCCACAGGGCGACATTTTCCCGGGAAATAATTTTTATGGGTTCCGTGGCCCCCCCTATGTACATATTCTGGTTCATTAAGGGGACTTCCTGCTCCAGCCGGGTAAAGAACGGAAGTCTGAAGTGCCAGCCCACGTCCGTGACGGCCTGTCGTTTCCCCCCAAATTGTTCGAGGATAACAGCATAGTTAAATTTAACCTTGTAAATCACCTGGGTGGAATAGACCACGGCAGCCAGAGAGTAAATCAGGGTGATGGTGATCAGTAAAAATGCGAGTCTTCTCATCATGGTGAAAAATCGAGCCCGCTGCAAAAAAACCTGGGATTGCTGCTCTTTCATACCTGCTCCTTTGCCGTTAATTTAGCGGTTAGTAGCCGTTGATTTCGGTGGATCTGTTATTTTTTAAAGTGCCTGATAGCCTTTGTTGGGTAAGAGCGATTTTCGCTATGCCGTTACGGGCTTGATGTCGGGGCAATCCCCCTATGGTTGCTTCCGTTAGGGCAGGCACAGGGGCCTGCCCTAACAATGGCCGACGTTAGAACCAATTCCGCCGTTACCATCGGCGCTGAATGTCGCAAGCTATCGCAAACGCGTTCATTCAGTTAAAAATTATGTAACGCCGGGATGTCATTATATCTTTACATCGTCGGCAGATCATGTGAACAAAACAGGATTCATAAATAGAGTCAAGGATGGGAAAAAGTATACATGAAGATCTATTAATCGTCAAAAAAATATTTCGTGAAGAGCCAGTAAAAACAGATGGGTTGACGGGCATGCCCCCGACGGTCAAAAAAAGCGGCTTGACAGGTTAAGTTAATGATACTGATGCCTTGCTTGAAAAAATGGAATTTCTAGGCTTTCCTTAAATAAAACTCTATGGTATGTAAAATACATAGTTTTAAAGCGTTTCAATGAAATTTAAAAAATAATATATTTTTAAGTTACTTAAATAAAGAAAACTATCCATGTCAAACAAAGTCATACGAAAATTCTTTTTCTCTATTATCGTCCCGTCCATATTGACCATTTTACTATTTATCTCTTCAATGTACCTGGTTCTTATCCCCTCTTTTGAAGAGAACATGATGAACAATAAAAAGGACATGATCCGGGAACTGACCAACACGGCCTGGAGCCTGATAAAAGAGTATGACGATGAGTACAAGGATTCGTTGATTACCCTTGAGCAGGCACAACGCCTTGCTGCAAAAAAAATAGGAAAGATGCGATATGGTGCCCAGGGAAAAGATTATTTCTGGATCAGTGACATGAATGCCGTTATGATCATGCATCCCTATCGTCCCGAACTGAATAATTCAAAGCTGGACAACTATAAAGACCCCAACGGGGTTAGATTGTTTATCGAATCCGTTAAGGTTGTAAAAACAATGGACGAAGGGTTTATCAATTACATGTGGCAGTGGAAAGATGATTCCAGTCAAATTGTCCCAAAGCTATCCTACGTAAAAGGGTTTGAAAATTGGGGATGGATCATCGGCACCGGGATTTATCTGGATGATGTACAAGCTGAAATCGGTGCGTTAAAAGGCCGGTTAACAAGGGTGTCACTGTTAATATCGGCAATCGTTATATTGATTCTCTCTTTTATAATCCTGCAAAGCCTTAAGATTGAAGCCGGGCGGAAAAAAGCCGAAGATGACCTTTTAAAATCCAAGCATAAATATAAAACACTGGTGGAAGCGTCATCCGAAGGAACAATTATGATCAAGGACAGCAGGATCATTTTTTCCAATCATATGTTTGAACAACTTACCGGAAAAGCCCACGAAGAACTTGTCCGGTCAAAATTTGAGGATATTTTCAGCATCAGCTGGGAAGAGGTTGCCAAATCCATCGCAAAAACCAACAAATCCGTCTCCATTGAAACTCAGGTCAAACAAGGAGAAGATCTGTTTCATGATGTTGTGATCTCGGTAACAAGGATTTTCTTTGAAGCACAGGAAACATATGTCGTGGTTACAAAGGATGTATCACGAAAAAAACAGACAGAGAAAATTGTCCATAATTTAAGCAGCGAGCTTCAAAGTTCGCTGATATTAATGAATCAGCCCATTTCACAATTTGTAAAGCCGATTGTAAAAACCAACCTGGACGCAACAGTCGCCGAAGCCGCCTCATTAATGGACCGCAAAAAGATGAATATTATTTTTATTGCCAATAATGATAAAATGCTTGGTATTGTTGATGACAGTGATCTGCGAAAACGCGTTTTGGCCAAAAACAAAGATGGCCGGTGCCCGCTTGTGGATGTCATGACCTCCCCCATCATCGGTGTTTCAAATACAGCCTTGCTTTACGAAGTCGTTTTGGAATTTAGAAAACAAAACATCAGTCATCTGGCCGTAAAAAATGACAGAAACGAAATCATCGGGGTGCTCAGCCGTAAAGATATACTTGAAATTCAGCATAATTCATTAAGTTATATTCTCAGTGAAATTGATTATGCCCAGGATGTGAATGAACTTAAAAAGATATATGACAAGATACCGGTTCTTGTGAATGCATTATTGGAGAGCGGAAATAAAACGGAATTGATCACCCACATTATTACATCCGTATCCGATGCAATGACAAATCGTGTCATAACTTTTGCTTTGGAAGATCACGGTGCCCCCCCATGCCGATTTGCGTTTGTGGCATTGGGCAGTGAGGGAAGAAAAGAACAAACCATTGCCACGGATCAGGATAATGCCATCATTTTTGAAGATGTGGGGGAAGAAAACCTTTCGAAAATTAAAAATTACTTTCTCAACTTTGCTGAAACCGTGAATAACCACCTGGCCCATGTCGGCTATGAGTTGTGCATCGGTGAAATAATGGCCAAAAATCCCAAATATACGTTAAGCCTATCGGATTGGAAAAAACAGTTTACAGGCTGGATTAGTACCCCCGAAGCGCAAAATATTATAGACACCGCTGTTTTTTTTGATTTCAGGTGTATTTATGGTGATAATTTTTTCACGGACGAATTGAGAAAACATATCAATCTGCTCATTGATAAAAAAGCCATTTTTGTTTATCACCTTGCCCAAACTGTTATTCAGTACAGATCTCCGTTAAATATTTTTGGAAATATTGCCGGTGATGATAATGAAATTTTTGACATCAAAAAAATACTTGTCCCGGTAATCACATTTATCAAAGTTTTTTCCCTGCAACGTAAAATTGCTGAAACCAATACGTTACGAAGGCTTGAACTTTTATTGGAACAGAACGTCGTTCAAAAACCCATGCATGAGGAATTAAAACAGGCATACAATTTTTTAATGGGACTGCGGTTTCGCACCCAAACCAATGCACTAAAAGAACTTAGAAAACCTGATAATACCCTCAATATTAAAAATTTGACTGAAATTGAGAAATCGACCTTAAAAAAGGTGTTTTCATTAATATCCGACATGCAGACAAAATTGAATTTAAACTTTAAAGGCCGGTAGTATTTCGGTCTCCTATATCTTCTCTGTCGGCACGCTTTCAATAAAATCCAGACTGATTTTTCTTTTGAGCATGGAAATTCTTGAAATAACTTCTTTGAGGTGTTGCCCCTCTAAATTATTGAGCTCTTCAATGTCTATATCATCATCCACTTTGTCCAAATCGGTATGTTTAAAAATTTGATTGAAAAACCTTAACCGCCAAAGATGATTAAATATATAAACGGTCTCTTTAAAAAAATCTTCGGAGATCTCTTCTCTGGCTTTGATTTCACTGAGCCTTTTAATTGTATTTGCGTCATTAATGCCATGCTTCAGGGCATAGATCCTTGAGAAAATTTCAATGGGCCGCAGCGCCTCTTTAAGATTTAAGGTCTTTGTTCCATCCTGCCGTTCGGTTTTTAATCCGCCAAAAACATTAACAGGCGTTTTATGGGTCAATGCATTTTTTGCGTAGTAACTGATAAACAACGGATGCTGCTGGAGCAACAGTTGGATTTGTGAATGGATTGAGCTTGCCAGATCAACGTCACCATAAGTGCATTTCAGATCGAAAAAAACGTTGAACTCAAGAAAACCGTCAGTTGTCGGGGCAGTCATTATATTTTTTAATTTTTTCTGCCATTCGGTTTTAGAAAGGCACCATTTGGGGTGCAGCGCCATGATGCCCGCCGGACAGAAATGATAACCCGATGCATTGAGCTTGCTGCACACCTTGTCGCCAAGTTTTAAAAAATATGCCCTGATCTTGTCCGAAGCGGTTTGTTCGATGTCTTCAAAAATTATGGCATTATCCTGGTCTGAGAACATGGTCATCTCATGTCTTGCGTTGCTGCCAAGGGAAAGGAATGCAAATGCCACCGGCGGCTGACCGATTTCATCTATTGACAGCTCAATGCACCGAACGATAACTTCATCGTATGTTGTACCAATCACCATGCACAACGCCTTTGACCTGGCACCTGCATCAATCATGTTCCTTATAATGCCAGGCAGCTTGTTCATGTTTTGGACGACATGACCAATCCTGTTACTCTCCTTGATCTCCTTGATAAGAGCAGAATGAATCGGTTTATAATCCGCCGGGATATTTGTGGCGGTCTCAATCCCAATATGGCTTTTGCGGACAATGGGCCGCAAAGAGATCACGTGTCCATGTTTTTCCGATAGGAATATGCGGGATGTCGTTACAATGACATCAATATGGTTTCCAACAGAATCGGCCGCGATAGCCTCGAACTCTCCGGCGCCGGCGTCGTTTTCAAATACATTAACCAAATGATCTCTTAATCTGCTGTTGCTCTCCACATCGGGAAATATAATGTCCCATATATCGGTTTGATGAAGCTCTGTGTCAGAAAAACCTAATATTTGCTGGAGCTTAAAATTTGAATAGACAATTCTGCCGTCCATACTCAAAAGATAACCTTCGTTTGAAGATTCGACCAGAGCCCGATAGCGGTCTTTAACTTCTTTCAGGCCTGCTTCAGCTTTTTTCCGGTCATTTTCAATGCGTCTGCTTTGCAGGAGGAAATAGGCTAGGAGCATAAACAGTCCGTCGACCGTAACGCCGACGATCTGGAAAATATGCAGCTGCAGCGCCTCTTTTTCTTCTGCAATATCATGAATATATACACCTGTACCGACAATCCATCCTCTTTCGGGAATTCCTTTTACATACGACAGTTTTTCGGCGGTTTTGCTTGGATCATCTTTCCATTGCCAATGATACCTTAAATACCCTTCACCATTGGATTTGACAATGCGAACGAACTCAACGAACAGTTTTTTCCCGCTTTTATTCTCTTCATCCGTATAGTCGCTTAAATCCCTGCCCGTCAATTCCGGACGATAGGGGTGCAGTATCATTTTAGGGGTCATATCAATGATAAAAAAGTAATTTTTGTTCTGGTTATCATAGCGCATGGTTTTTATGGCATCTATGGTGCGCTGTTTGGCCTCTTCAGGTGTCAGTTCTCCCTTTTCTTCCAATTGCTGAAAGTGTGTAATGACGCTGGCGGCGGTCGCTGTCAGTTCTTTTACCATCAGTTTTTTTTGGTTCAGCATATTATTTTCAAAGAGCGGCACTACATAAAAGAATATATAGCTGATAAACAGGATGATCGCCAAAATAGTCGGCAGCACGATTCGGCTGCCGAAGCTGTCAAAAAATTTTTCGCTTTTTTCCTTTTGATAGGTGTAGGATTTGCCTTGAAAATAGTCTGTAAGTTCCTGAAAACTTAGTATTTTTTTATCTTCTGTTTCTGCGGAATCATGATACTGCTCTGTGAACGTACCGTTTTCAAAATCTTCTCTTTTAGGCAGGTATCCCCGATAATCATCTTTTACGTGTGTTTCAAATACATTTTTGATCTCTTCCCGGGAATACTTGCCCTCAAATTTTTCATATGCTTCTTCCAACCCCTCAACGCAATGACGAAATTTTCTATGGGAATAGGGGTCATAACCAGCCGGGCCTTGTCCTGCAAGTAATCTTTCGAATGAGCTTGTATCAAAAAAACCATCGAGCCATTGGTGTATATCTTTGCCGGGTACACCAAAAAGTTCTTCGGTTCGCTTTACATGTTCTTCAAGTTTCATCGCAGTATCCTTGAGCTATTTTTTCAACGCAGAAAAGTTAGCACATTAAAGATTGCTTTTCAAAGTGTTCCGCCAAAAATGTCTCTTTTTTATTGAACCTCATCTGATCATAAGTGAGGAAACGCCTAATGGATATCTGCTATGGATTGCCAGCCTCAAACCGTTTATAATACGATTAGATATTATAAAAAGCGAGAATGGATCACCCCGATCTTAATCACTGAAGACAAGGAGCGCTTATGCAAGATATCAAACGTGTTGTCTGCCCGATCGATTTTAGCGATAATACAGAAACGATTGTCAGCACGGCGGTGTGTATTGCCGGAAAATTTTCGGCACATCTTGACTTGATTTTTGTTGTTGAAAAATTTGAGGATTATGCGCCCCTTTTTACGCCCCCAACGAGCCTGCCCGCCATGAGAGATGATTTGCTCAATGCCGCTAAAGAAAGGATGAATGCCTTTATAAAAACGCACGAGGACGAATTTAACAGTTCGGGGGTATCTTCTGTAAACGGGCAGGTGATCTCCGGAGATATTGCCGAGTCTATTATCAACTATGCCGATTGGGCGGACGCCCAGCTTATTATCATGGGGACCCATGGATATAAGGGCTTTAACAGAATCGTGTTCGGCAGTGTGGCGGAAAAGGTTGTCAAAACGGCATGCTGTCCGGTGATGACCATTAATCCCTATCGCAAGGAGTGTGAAAATGCGCCAAAACAGCGATAACACAGGTTTATGTCATCAACCATGACAAATGACAAAGGCGTTTGCTGCTGTTGTAAATGACTAAAGCCCGCAGATGTCGGGCATCGACGGGCTTTTTAAATGGTTGCCGCAGATCAGATCGTGCGGCAGTAATTTTTTTTAGAATATGCCGGGTATCCCGGGAAGCTGGCCCACCAGTCCAAGGGAAACAACACAGACGATAAACATGGCGCCCGGGATGATCAGTTTTTCATTCCAGGTGAGGGCTTTGGCCCGTTCGGTATCGCCGATAAGTCCCAGATTGTCCAGGAGCATGGCTGCAGCCCAGCCGAATACCGGATTTACAAAGGCGCAGGCAAAAATACAGGTTCCTGCGCTCTGGGAATCCTTATGGTTGCTGACCATCTGCATGCCGGCTTCAAGCAACGGCAGGAATACGCCCACAATAAGGGCCACCCGCAGAACAGGTTCCCACATGGCAAGGTCCATGGGATAACCCAGTACACCGGCTACCACGCAGAAGATGCCGGTGAGCATCGCGCCACCGGGAATGGGGCGCTTGGCAATGGCTGCGGGAATCATGTAGGTTCCCCAGGAAGATGCGATATTTCCGCCGCCAAGGCAAGAACCGATGGCCTGGCGAATAGATGCCACCATCATGGTATCGTCAACATCCATGAGAACGGCCTTGGCCTCTTTGGGATAGTTGAGTTCCTGGAAAACCCGGTGTCCAAGGTAATCCGGCGACCACATGGCAACAGCCAGAATGGCGAAGGGGACAACGGCGACAAAATGGCCGAGGTTCGGAAGTCCCATGTGCCACCCAGTGTTTGTACCCCACCACCACATTGGATCGAAGTGGGGAAGTCCCGGCGGGGTGGAAAAGTGGAAATCAGCGCCCATTGTGAATGCGATAATGCCTGCGATGGCAGAACAAAGCGGGATGGCCAGCCAGCGCTTTTGTACGCGTGCCAGATAGGCGTAGACAAGCACGGTTACGCCGATCACCGCAAAGGAGACCGCGCCGTTGCCGCCTGCGATCGCCCATTTTCCAAGCTTGCCGATTTGCCCCATAAGTCCGACGGCCCCCAGATAGATCAAAAGCCCTCCCCGGACCCCGATTCCGGTCAGATTCATCAGCTTGGAACCGCCCTTTGTGATGGCGAGAATTAGGCCGAATAAGCCAATCAGGATGCCCAGAGCCAGCGGATGCCCGCCGGCCGCCGCGACAACTGGGATGAGGGGGATCATCGGACCGTGGGTGCCTGCAAGGTTCGAATTCGGATTAAGGAATGCTGAAAAAAGCAGGACAAAGACGGCTCCGGCGATCAGCATTTCATACCGGACGTTTTCTGCAACGAATGCAGGCGAAAGATTGTACTGGTCTGCAAATGCGGCTACCATGGCGGTTACCATTACAACCTTTCCAATGGTGGCGGCAATGGCCGGCACAAAATCCTCAATTTCGATGCTGTAATCTCGGAAGGGGAGATTAACCCGCCAGCGACGAAATTTCATAATAGTCAATTCATGGTCTAGGTACTCAGCTCGGGTTTTAAATTCGCTCGCTTTCTTACGTTGTTCGCTGTACGACTTCTCACTGTGCGCTACCATCTTTTAATCTCCTTCTTCTTCGCTACCCCGCCGATCTGCTGGATCTTGTGCATGCACCTTTCGGCGCTTAGGTATAATTAAAGTGCTGGTTAGAAAAATGGTTCACTGCCTCAACGATATCCAGATTGAAACTCTCTACCTCTTTATTTTAATGAATGCAAGCACTATTTATTATGATTTGCTTTTTTATCACAGACGTAAAAACTTATTCCTTTAATAATAGATAGTTATTTTTGTGAAAAAAAGACGAAACATAAACAGATCTTCAAGATTTGGCTTGGCCCGGCCACTGGCACGACATGGACAATGAAGATGCGGTTCGTGACATCGGATTAAAGGGAAATGAAGGATCGTATTTACATGAAAAATATATTTACCCTTAACATATGAACTGTTACATTGTCAGGATGTATTTGACTTTGTTCGTTGCAGTAATGGTACATATATACAACATAGTTTCATTAATGCGCTTTTTAAAACGAATAAAAATTCAAACGCTTTGTCCAAAAGGATTTTAATATGTCCATGGGCCTGAAATAAAATCCGATGCCTTGAACGCAAATCTTAAAATGACGTCTGCAACGATGGAGTTGAACGAATGACATTAATATGCAGCAAGCTGAAGACATTGATATACAACAATATGGAAGAAAATAATGAAAAATTTACATCGGGTATCGTCGTATCAACTGTATTGGCTGTAGTCAGTATAGTCATGTTTATTGTCTCTTTTTACGCCATTATCATCCCAATGTTTGAACGCAGTGTGATGGATCGAAAAAAAGAGATGATCCATGAATTGACAAATACGGCCTGGAGTGTTCTGGCCGAATATGATGCGGAGTACAAAGCCGGTCGAATGACGCTGGCCCAGGCGAAAGTTCTGGCCGCCGAGGAAGTCGGCAGGATGAGGTATGGAAATGAACAAAAAAATTATTTCTGGATTACAACCACTGAGCCGGTGATGATTCATCATCCCTATCGTTCGGATTTAAACGGGAAAGATCTTGGCGATTTTGCAGATAAACATAGGAATCGGTTATTTGCCGATGCCGTTAATTTGGTAAATGAAAAAGGCGAGGGCATCATTCAATACTATTGGAAACGCAAAGAGGATGCCTCCCGGGAAGTGCCGAAATTGTCATATGTTAAAGCCTATCAGAGTTGGAACTGGATCATCGGTACCGGTATATATCTTGATGACGTAAGGCAGGAGATAAAAAGGCTGCGGGATCAGTTGCTGAGAATATCGATACTTATCATCGGCATTATCGTTGTCATTCTTGTTTATGTATTAAAACAAACCCGAATAATTGAGGAGAACCGAAGGCATGCCGTCAATGAATTGAGGTTGTCCAACCAAAGATACAAAAGCCTTGTGGGGGCATCAACCGAAGGCACCTTAATGGTCATTGACCGTAAGGTCGTATTTGCCAATAGTAAATTTATCAGCTTGCTCGATAGTGATGCCGAGTCGCTGGTCGGCATCGATTTTTCCGAACTTTTCAAATTGAGTTGGGATGAGATGGTTTCAGGAATTGAAAATCCCAATAAAACCCATGCGTTTGAAACCGAGCTTTTGAAATGTAAGGCAGGCTTCCAACATATTGTCGCGTATGTCACGCAGGTTGAACACTCTGATAGTGCGGCATACATTGTTGTCATAAAAAATATCACCGAAAAGTACAGGCTCAGGCTTGATACCCAGAAATTGTCTGAGGATGTCCAGTTATCGCTTCAGTTAATGAACCAACCGGTTAAAAATCTGGTAAACGAAAATATCTATTGCGATATAAATATGCCGATTGGTAAGGTTATTGAGAGAATGAATAATAAGCGAAGCGAAATCATAAGTGTGCAGAGCCGTGAGGAAACCGTCGGCATTGTAACCGATAAAGATATCCGAAATCGTTTAATGAACCCTGGGATTACCATGGACAGCCCGGTTGTAAAGTTAATGACATCGCCGGTAATCAGCATCAACCAGGGGGCGTTGCTGTACGAAGCGGTGTTGTTGTTCCGGGAGCATGGGATTTCTCATCTTATGGTTGCCAACAATAACAATAAAATCTATGGCAACATCAGTTATCTTAAATGCCTTGAAATGCAAAATAATTCACTGACATTCCTGTTACAGGAGATACAAAATTGTGATGTGATCAGTGATATGCGCAACATTTATAATAAAGTCCCTGTACTGATACAGGCAATATTCACCAGCACGGATAATATTAACAGTGTGTCGCGCATTATTACGTCCATCGCCGATGCCATAAATAAGCGCGTCATCGAAATGGCAATCGCCGAAATCGGTCAACCGCCGTGTCAGTTCGCATTTATAGCCATGGGAAGTGAAGGGCGGGGCGAGCAGACACTTAAAACCGACCAGGATAATGCCATCATTTTTGCAGAGCAGTCCGATGATAATAAAAATTATTTTCTGCGGCTGTCGATGCTGATCAATGAAAATCTTCATAAGATCGGTTATGCGCGGTGCGAAGGTGATCTTATGGCAGGTAATCCTGAGTGGTGCAACCACATTGATGAATGGAAAACTATATTTGCGGAATGGATTAATAATCCTGTGACGTTAAATGTACTTGATGGCTCTTTGTTTTTTGATATGCGTCTGATATTCGGCAGTGAGCAGCTGTCATCGGAATTGATAGATTTTGTGTATAAAGAATTGGAAGGTAAAAATGAATTCTTCAGTCAACTGGCTAAAACCGTCGCCGCAAGCAAGCCGGTATTTGATAGAAAACGGGTTGATATTAAAAAGTTTTTGCTGCCCATTGTCGGGTATTTAAGGGCCAAGGCATTGTATTATTCCATAAAACAGACCAATAGTATGCTGCGCCTCGACTATCTGATGGCATACGATTTGATTTCCGAAAGTAAAGCCCAGGAGATTGAAAAGATGTATAATTTTTTGATGCATCTGCGGATAAAGTGGCAAGTTAGCCTTATCCTGGATAATGACTGGCCGTCTAATTCAATCTCTTTAAATAATCTTACGGCAATAGAACAGGAGACGCTGAGAAATATAATTCGAGAGGTGCAAAAACTTCAGGAGGAGTTGCAGGCAATACTTTGATTCTTAGCTAATTTAGCATGCTTGATGTCGGGTGCCGGCATGCTTGCCGTATTTAGGTGCAAAAAATAGAACTGCGATAGTCGTTGACAAGAATATTTTCAATGGATATTGGTATAGACGAGATATTTGGCAGTTATTGTAGCTTGTACCTGAACCGCAAACCTGTGTTTGAATGGCATGAAGGAGAAAAATATGAGCACCCTGTCCGTTCCGGCCATAATTCCCTGTCTGCCGGAAACCCTGACCGCTGAACAGTCCTTTTTTTCAGATGAACGTATTTCATTTTTAGACGGTAAAATAGCCGGAGGCGTATCAAGCTGTGCTTGAATATACGCCGATTGCTCAGTTTGCCATAGGGGTCGATCACAAGGTAAAAGTCTGGAACAAAGCCTGTGAAGTGCTCACCGGCGTTTTAGCCGAGGATATTATCGGAACAGACCACCAGTGGAAGATTTTTTATTCCAAAAAACGTCCTGTCCTGGCCGACCTTGTCGTCGAGCAGGACTATGATAAATTCCTTGAAATATACGGTTCGAAAAATCCGGCCCAGTCCCGCATTGTACCCAATGCCTGGGAAGCAACGGATTATTTTGAAAATTTTAACGGCAAATCAAGATATATTTATTTTATGGCCGCGCCTGTTTTTGATGATGAAGGCAACATCACAGGTGCCGTCACTACGCTTCAGGATATAACGCTTCGAAAAATGCAGGAAAAAGCCATGAAGCGTGAGTCCGAAGAGCTCCAGCAGCAGTACTCATTGCTGCAATCCTCAATGGGAGAACGCTTCAAGTTCTGTAATATTGTCGGCAAAAGCCAAAAAATGCAGGAGGTCTATGATATCATTGTCCGGGCCGCAGCCAGTTCCGACAGTGTCGTGATTCACGGTGAATCCGGGGTGGGAAAAGAGTTGGTGGCAAAGGCGATACATGATATCAGCCAAAGAAAAAATGAACCATTTATTCCTGTGAACTGTGGCGCCATCTCCGAATCTCTTCTGGAAAATGAGTTTTTTGGTCATGTAAAAGGCGCCTTTACCGGTGCCTATAGCGATAAAAAAGGATTTTTGTCCAATGTAGATGGCGGCACCTTGTTTCTTGATGAGGTTGGGGAGCTCTCCTTGAACATGCAGGTCAAGCTGTTGCGGGCAATCGAAGGCGGCGGCTATTCTCCGGTGGGAAGCACTGAGGTGCTGTATTCCGATTTCAGGATTGTTGCCGCAAGTAACCAGAATCTGTGGGAGGAAGTTCAAAAGGGAAACCTGCGCAGCGATTTTTTTTACCGCTTATATGTAATACCGGTGGATATTCCGCCCCTGAGGGAGCGTAAGGAAGATCTTGCCCTGCTTGCCGATTATTTTTTTGGCCAGATGAATTCTCCCCATCATTTTGATTCTTTACCCGGAAAAGACATAAAGTCCTTATATAAATATCACTGGCCCGGAAATGTTAGAGAGCTGCAGAATGTGCTTCGCAGGTATGTTACCTTCAACAATCTGGATTTTATGTCGCTCCCGGACATTGATCCCCCTGTTGTTTATCCACAACCTCCCACAGGGTTTCCCGCCGTTTCCGATTTCGTCACAGATCTTCCACTGACGGATGCTTCTGCCAAGTTTGAGAAACAGCTTATTCTTTCTGCCCTTAATAACTGTCGGTGGCACAGGGAACAGGCTGCTGAAAAATTGGGCATTTCCCGCCGGACACTGTATCGCAAAATGCTGTCCCACGGGCTTGTCAGTGCTATATAAGTCCTGCCTTTACGCTTTATCTCCTCCTTAAATAACGGCGATGAACCTGTCAGTCTGTAATGTCCATCAACATCAATACGCAATCCGCTCACAAAATAATTATAATTCCGGCTGATTGAAGGCGGTTGTGTTAAGAAATACGTGTCATTGGGCAACCCTAAATATATAATGACTCAAAATGGGACAAAGTCGCCCGTAACTATATATAATTAAATTTCAGTATGTTAATAATTTTATAGATTTTTTTGGGCCAAATATGCCCAAAAAAATCTTTTTGCTGCTTACAGCCGAATCTGCCGTCTTCTTTTTTTTAGTGAACAATAATATTAGAACTATTAGTAATGATTTTGAGGAGATGAGGTTGGGATATAGGGCAATGAATCGATTCGATGGATCCCTTTGGGGAACCATGGCACAAGGATTGCTACAATATATTTGCTCATTCTGATGAATGTTGTTGTTACAGCCTGCGACTGCTTAAGGTTTTGTGTGAAAGAGACTAAACAAGAATTACAGATGCTTATAAATCTTCTGTAAGCACCTGACGGATTCGGCCTACCTGGATACAGGCGGGCGTTTTGATCGGGTGAACAGAGGAACGTTTTTAAGAGAAGTGTTTTTGCAGTTTTTTAATCATTTTTAATCATTTGTAGACGGGAGAAGAAGATGAGAGACGAAACGTTGGCAAATCCGGGGCCACTCGGATTGATGGGATTTGGAATGACAACTGTGCTGTTAAACATTCATAACGCAGGTTTCTTTGAAATCAGCGCTATGATCCTGGCAATGGGTCTTTTTTACGGGGGAATGGCCCAGATTATCGCCGGTATTCTTGAATTCAGAAAAGGCAACACCTTTGGCGTTACGGCATTCATCTCCTATGGCCACTTTTGGTTGACTCTTGTAGCGCTTATTTTATTGCCAAAACTCGGCTGGGCCGATCCGACTCCCGCAAAATTCATGGCCTGCTATCTGTTCATGTGGGGTATCTTCACCATGTTCATGTTTTTTGGGACATTAAAATCCAACAAAGGGCTCCAATTTGTCTTTGCATCACTGACCGTGCTGTTCTTTCTGCTTGCAATCAAAGATTGGACAGGTTCCCATCTCATCGGCATCATTGCTGGATTTGAAGGAATCATCTGCGGACTGAGCGCTATTTATCTTGCCATGGCCGAAGTACTCAACGAACAATATAAAAGAGTTGTTATTCCGATAGGCGTACCCTAACAAAAAAAGCCCCCTTTTTCAGAATGTTATCCAGATATCTGAAGAAAGGGGGCACTTGAGAACCATAATTATACGGACCCGATGGAAATGAGACCCGAAACCAAAGTGCTTACACTAATTGCCTCAACAACAATTGCTTCAAGCAGACGTGCTCTGGTGAAATCTTATTTTAATGCTTTTCAGGGGAAGGTCCATGATCGCGCTACCGATGGGACCAGAACCTGCAAAAGCAAAATCGGTGAGTATAATTGTTTTTTTATTTAATTAAGGAAACATATATCACCAAAGGAAATGCGAACAAATGCCGGCCCAGATCAAAACCTGCGCAAAGAGGAAAAGAAGTGCTGATAAAATCCACGTTGTATAAGGCGCAGTGGATTGGTATGCACCGTCAGGATCAGACAAAACATTGGTAAACGCGGACCATGCACAGACAACACCAAATGCTATCTGAATAAGAATTGCAGCAACGATGACAAACCAACGATTGTTAACTTTTGCGGTAGTAGACATTTGGAAAGACCTCCTTTTGTAAGTTGAACATTTGAGTTAAGCATCATGAACTTAACTTGCAAGTTCAGCCAGCCGGCCGGGGGGAAAGTGACAAAACAGGTTGAAGTAGTTACGCTAACACTGTTTATTTATTTAAAAATCGTGAAAGGGCTTTTAAATAAATCGCTGTTCTCCCGAATTGTTTGCAGTACATCTATTAAGGTAATTTTATTATTTGTACATCCGAAAGTATTTGTCAAGACTAAAACGTGGTTACTAAAAAAGGAGAGCTTGTGAAAACACTCTCCTTTTTTATTTTAATCTCCTCCTATTTTAATGGTGGTTTAGGCTACTTGTTTCTCCGTGCTGACCTCGTTTTTTTTTGTCATTAAAGAGACAACAATCAGTGTTATAAAGGCTAACGGTATTGATATGATGCCTGGATTATTTATGGATATCGGAGCACTTTCAGCGGGCAGCCCGTACACTGTAAAGGTTTTGGGCGACAGTAAAATAATTGTCATCGCGCTTATGATTCCCACTACGATGGATGCGGAAATACCCTTTGCTGTCGTTTTCTTCCAGAACAGCATCATTAAAATTGCGGGCAGGTTTGCTGATGCGGCAACCGCAAACGCTAGCCCGACAAGGAACGATACGTTGATTCCTTTGAATGCGATTCCCAGCAGAATAGCGAATACCCCCACCACGACGGCTGCGATTTTACCAGCTTTTACCTGGCCTTTATCGGTCAATGGAATTCCGAAATAATTGGCAATCAGGTCATGGGCAACCGCACCGGATGCTGCCACAATAAGCCCGGAAACCGTCCCGAGAACTGTGGCAAAGGCGATGGCGGATATTATGGAGAATATCGCTATACCAAAGAACTTAGCCAGCAGCGGTCCGGCCATATTACTGCTCTGCACATCAAGTACGCCGTTGACCATTGCACCAAGTCCCATGAAAAGGGTAAGGACATAAAAGAAGCCGATGGCTGCGATGGCAAGGATCGTTGACTTACGCGCGGCCTTTGGGCTGGGCACCGTATAATACCTAATCAGAATATGAGGCAGGGCGGAGGTGCCGAAGAACAATGCGATCATAAGGGAGACAAAGTCAAGCTTGGACATAAAGGTTGACCCCTTATCGACCTTGAACCTTAATCCAGGTCTCATGATAGCCTCACCCGCTGTGGGATTCTGATACCAGAGTTGTACTTTTTCGCCCTGGTCCATGAAAACCACTTTGCCAAAGCGGACGATAGTGCTTGCCTCTATGGTTGTCAGGAATTTAAATGGGCTGACGGACCCTGTTTCCGTAACCTCTTCTCCATCAACCATGATTTTGCTTGCGTGGCCGACCTGGAAAAATTTTTCAGCTTCCTTTGGCTCGCCATTGTAAAGCACTTGGCCGTCTTTGGTGTTTACCACCGTAAGCGCCTCTTCAAGGTGGGTATTCCCATCGTCTTCAATCAGGTGCCACCATGTACTTATGCCCTCTTTGTTTAATTTCACATAAGTTCCCTGGGCGTCACTATGCGTCCCGGCAATCTGGTACTCATAGTTGTCGATTGCCGTAACCTCTCCGTTCATTACCGTGGCATTGATGGTTTGAAACTTATGATAGTCTTCGGACGGCGGGGTTTTTATGCCGTGCATAAATATGGCAATTGTAAGAATTGAGGAGAAAATGATCAGCAGGCCGCCTTTGAAGAACTGAACATAGGTGGTTGATGCCATCCCTGCCGTTGCCACGATGAAGATAACGATGGCACCCACAAGGATAACCCCGACGTAATGGGGCATACCGAGCAATGGTGTAACAAGACTTCCTGCGCCTACCATTTGAGGCACAAGATAACATATGGAGACAATCAGGGTACTGATAGCCGCCGTCAGGTGAATGCCCCGGGAATTGTATTTATTGTTGAGCGCATCTGTAAACGTGTATTTTCCAAGACGTTTCATCGGCTCGGCCACGATAAACAGCGCAACGACCCATCCTGCAAGATAACCGATGGAATATAAAAATCCGTCGTAGCCGCTGAATGCGATCATCCCGCAGATCCCAAGGAAGGATGCGGCTGAAAGATAATCGCCTGCGAATGCAATACCGTTTACGCCCCAGTGAATATCTCCACCGGCAGCATAATACCCTGATGATGTTGTTGTTTTTTTTGCAAAATAAGATGACAGCCATAGCACACCAAGTACAAAAGCGACAAAGATTGCTACTGCGAACGGGGATGCATTATATATCATTGGTCAGTATCCTCCACATTGAGTTCATCTTCTTTATTAGTGCAAAGAATGTCGTAAATGATTCCCATTACGAAAGCCAGAATAATCAGGCCAAAACCATACACAACTGCCAGGTTTTGACCAGCAAATACGATTGTTGCCATTGTTTTCGGACTAGCAACGTTTATCCAGATAAATCCGACATATACCAATACGTAAACAAGAAACAACCACAACCCAAGTTTAGTTTTGAAACCAATCGCTTTGTCCTCTCCCCAATCAGTTGCAGGCCCGTGTGACATAGGTTTTTCTCCTTATTTAATAATTGTATTTATTTTCGGATAGTCCTGTTACTTAAACAGGGTATCCTGGTTCCGGCAGTTTTTTTAACGACTTCAACAGGAGAACAGCTTCAGCCCAGCGGGAAATGCTGATAACAATGAGAATAACGTCGTGTGCGAGAAAAGTCGGTTTGAGATTTAAAGAAATTAATCAGGTCATTACAGCGACAGCTACCGTGAATTGTACTTTTCATTTCCCCTCCTTTTTTGGGTTTAGACTCTCGTGCTTTTTTTCTTCGTTGAACAATATTTATACCCACCGCTTTTCGGTGAAATAATTATTTTACTATACAGCAGAGAAAATCTTATACGAACGCTAAGGCCGGGTTCTAAAACTCATCGGTATACAGCAATTTAAACAGATTCAGTCCAAATGTCGTTTTGCCTTTCCGGCAAAAAGGAGCCTTATTTTTCTTTTTATTCGTACATCCGGAATTAATCGTAAAAGTACCCAATCCCGAATGTGTACAGTTATAAAGATTTATCAATCGTTTGTTTGACGATCTTTATAACAAAAACTTCACGATTTTAGCTAGAAATAAAATAATAAAAACTAATCTATAACTCCCTACTATCTTATGAGCAGGCTTGATGTCAAGCATTAAAATTTGCGCCCAAGATTAAAACCCATGGCGTCAAATGGAGTGTATTGAATATCGTGCTGAATTTATTTATTTTTTAATGGTTCGCGTGTCGGGTGTATTTTGCGAAATATTTTTAAAGAAGTAAGGCGTTTGCCCATGTTTGTATTGGATCTTCAAAGTTTGGAGCGATACTTTTCTGCCGGCTCGAAACTGCCTTTCATGAATAAAGCTCGGCCTATTTAGTCTTAGGAGCGATTGGGTTTTGGGTAGGGTGAAAATTTGTTTTCGTAGGATTAAAACTTCTGTTTCGTAGGAGAATCGCTTACTTTTCGTCAACCGACTTGCGACAGGATGTATACCCAATTTCCCGGATGTTGTAATGAATGAACTTTCACCGCGCCGCCCCCATGCCCTATCGTTAAAGAGATTGGAAAACAATTAGAGCGATGCACAGAAACTGCCTGGTTGACCCGTTGGAATAATTATAGTACAACCCTCTCCTTTTACAACGGTGGCCGGAAACACAGGCGTCTGGTTACGTCGATAACTTATCGGAGTTTCTATGGTTTCTGAAATTTTACCCATTTTTTTTAACGTTGTCACCCCGGTGTTTGCTCTGATATTGACGGCCTATCTTATAGGGGGCAGACTTGGCATTCAAAGCCGGTCCCTTTCCCGTACAAGCTATTATCTGCTTGTGCCGGCCTTTGTTTTCAACGTACTCAGTCAAGTCAAAATTGATCCTGTCATCGCATTCAGAATGATGATCGGTATTGTACTGGTCTATATGACTACAGGTCTCCTGGGTTGGGCACTGGCAAGGGGTATGGGACGAAGTAAAGAGATTGCCACAGCTTTTTTGATGACCTGTATTTTTGGCAATGTGGGGAATTATGGTCTGGCCCTGACAAAATTCTGCCTTGGTTCTGAATCCATGGAAAGCGCAACCATCTATATGCTCACCACCAATACCTTCTCTTTTTTCTGTTGTGTGATGGCGGCCGGTTGGTTGAAAGGCGGTGGTACAGGCGCGTTAAAAGATCTCATTAAAACACCTGGGATCACTATTGTCCCGTTGGCCCTGATTTTCCCAATTTCAGGAATTGAACCGCCAATCATGCTGGTGCGCATTGCGGGGTTGCTTGGTGATGCCATGATTCCAGTGCTGCTATTGGCTCTGGGGTTGCAGCTCAAAGAGGCGGGGAAACTAAAATTTGGCAGGGACGTTTTTCTGGTCAGCCTGATTCGCTTGATCGCGGGGCCTGTCATCGCATTTGCCGTTATTCCCCTGGTTGGCCTTTCCGGTATTGAAGCCTCTGCAGGCATTCTTCAATCGGCCATGCCGTCCGCCGTGCTTACGGCAATTATTGCCATGGAAAATGATATAGCGCCAAGCTTTGTAACTTCCGTGATCTGTATTTCCACCTTACTCAGTCTTATCTCATTGACAATCGTTATGGTGCTTCTTTAATCGCATAGAAATTTTCACTTTTTGTAGGGTCGATTGTCAGTTTTTAGCTGATGGTCCATTCCAAGACAAAAAATAAAGTGAATCTGATTTTTAAAATATAACTTGTATGACAACATACAACGTGATAATCGGTTAACATGATTTTTGGGGTAAAAGGAGATGGATCTACCTTGGTCGAAAAAAAAGTTGAAAAAAATAGTTTTAGTGCGCTTTCTCGTCCCAGACGACTTCCTGCCCAGATAGCTGCACAGATTTCCCAGAAAATCAGGGACGGCGTTTTTACCCCGGGCAGCAAACTGCCCAGCGAGGCCCAAATTGCCGGGGAGTTCGGCGTCAGCCGGACTGCGGTGCGCGAAGCCATTGCCAGCTTGCGCCAGGACGGATATGTGGATACCCAGCAGGGCAAGGGCGCCTTTGTCTCTCCGGATTTTGAATTTAAGGCGTTTAAAATTGATTCAAATGAACTTTCGACCCTTGAAGATTTACGTTCGGTCATGGAGTTGAGAATTGAGATGGAGGTGGGCGGTGCAAACATGGCAGCCCGCAGACGCACCCATGAACAGTTGTGTGAGCTTTCGGGCATCCTGAATAAAATGAAGCAATCCATGGAGGCCGGAAACGATTTTTCCGATCAAGAAGAAAAGTTTCACCGATTGGTGGCCCAGGCCACCCATAACAAACACTATTGTGACTTTATCCAGTTTTTATCCCACCGCATCCGGACCAGTATGGCCTTTGAAACCCCTGAAATGTCAAAGGACCGCCGGATTGCCGGAAAAATTTTTAGGGAGTATGAAGAAATTTATGAGGCCATCCGGCTGGGCGATCCAGACAAAGCCCGGCGGGCGGCCTGGTATCATGTCCTGCGTTCTGCCGGCCGTCTTGGCCTCAGAGGTCTGCAGGGATGGGAGGAAAGCAGAATGACATTGATCTCGGATTCATTTATACCCACCTGTGCCGAAGCCAATCCAAATCCCGGCACCCCGAAACTTGTGGTGCCCCGGGGGGCATGTGACTGCCACGCCCATATTCTGGGGCCCCGGAGTCGTTACCCCTATACCCCGCACAGGTCCTACACCCCGCCGGATGCACCGTTGACAAGTTACAAGGAGATGCTGTCCGCCCTGGGGCTGGAACGGGCCGTCATTGTCCAGCCTTCGGTTTACGGGACGGACAACCGGGCCACCTTGGACGCCATACGTCAGGGGGGAGAAAACTTTCGGGCTGTGGTGGTGGTGGATGAAAATATTGATGTGAAAGAGATGGAACGTATGCACGAGATGGGGGCCAGGGGCGTCCGGATCAACCTGCTGTTTAAAAGCGGGATTGAGGTCTCTGATGTGAAAAAACTGGCTGAAAAAATAGCCCCCTTTGGCTGGCACCTGCAGATGCTGGTGGATGTCTCTGAGTTTTCGGATCTGGACACCCTGGCCAATCTGCCCGTGGATGTCGTCTTTGACCACATGGGACATATGCCCGCCTCATTGGGCGTGGACCATCCGGGATTCAAAAAGATGCTGCGGAATCTGGAAAATGGCAGGGCTTGGGTCAAGGTTTCCGGTGCTTACCGGATTACCGGCCGCAACGCGCCTCCCTATGAAGATACCGCCGCATTTGCAAAAAAAATTATAGAAACCAATCCGGACCGGGTGGTCTGGGCCACCGACTGGCCCCATCCCTGCATCAACGTACCCATGCCCAAGGACGCGGAGCTGCTGGATCTGCTGGCCGACTGGGCACCTGATGAGAAGGTTCGAAACAAGATCCTTGTGGAAAATCCGGCCAGACTCTATGAGTTCGGGCCACTTGTATAATTGAAATTCACCGTTAGAACTTTAAAAAAAGGAGTATGATGATGAACGCAAAGTACAAAGTGGGAATGATGGGGATCAGCTGTTGGCTTGCAATGGCCGTCTTGTGGATCAGCGCAGCAGTTGCCGGGCCTGTTCAGCTCAAGTTAGGTTTTGTGACGGCAGCCAATGAAAAGGACCCTTACTTTATCACAGCCGATAAATTTTCAAAGCTGGTCAGCGAATACACCCAGAACAGATACGAGATCAAGCTGTTCGGCAGCAGTCAGCTGGGCAATGACTCCGCCCTTGTCAAGAATCTGAGTATGGGCACCATTGACTTCGGTGTGGTGACCAATGCCCCGGTGGGTTCGTTTATCAATCCGTTCATGGTTCTGGATCTGCCCTTTATGTTTCCTTCGGCCACCGTGGCCCATGAGGTCCTGGACGGACCGGCAGGCAAGATGCTTCTTGAAAAACTTTCCACGCTTTCCATCAAAGGGCTGGCCTTTTCCGAGGGCGGGTTTCGCCACATGATCAACAACGTCAGGCCGGTAAATACACCGGCAGACCTTAAAAGTGTTAAATACAGGGTCATGAAGACCCCGGTCTACATCGGCATGTTCAAAAGCCTGGGTGCCAATGCCGTTCCCATGCAATGGGGAGAGGTGTTTACCGCAGTCCAGCAGAAAGTGGTGGACGGCCTGGAGATCCCGATACCTGTCATCTATGCCAACAAGTATTACGAGGTCACCAAGTATCTCTCCTTGACCGGACACACATACTCGCCGCTGGTGTTGATGGCTTCCCAGCGGACCTGGAAAAAGATTGCACCCGAAGATCAGGAGCTGTTTCAGAAAGCGGCCCAGGAAGCGGCCGTCTATGAACGCACCGTTATTGCAGGCATTATCCGGGATTACCTGGAAAATCTGGAAAAAGAGGGGATGGTCGTGAACCAGATCGCGGATAAGACTCCGTTTCAGGAGGGAGTAAAGCCCATGTATAAAGAGTTTGAAAGTAAAATCGGCACAGATGTACTCAATACATTTCTGGCGGCCAGGGACAAGGCCGCTGAATAAATTCGAACTGAAATTGTAATGATAAGAGAACGGGGGCGTTACGGCGTTCCTTGCCTTTACTGGAGTTCGTAAATGGAACGAGTGAAAGATTTTTTGGACCGTTTTTTAATGGCCGTCCTGGTCACCCAGGGTATCTGCCTGGTTCTGATTATCGGGGTCGCGGTTTTTTTTCGCTATGTCATGGGATCCGCCCTGTCCTGGCCCGAAGAGGTGGCCCAGATTATTTTTGTCTGGTACACCCTGCTGGGGGTGGTTGTGCTGGTGGGAGAGGATTCCCACATTGCCTTTGATTTCATGGAACAGAACACGCCGCCTGCGATCAGTTTTCTGATCCGCATCTTTTCCCGGCTTCTGGTGATTGTTTACGGCGGGGTCATGGTGGTGTACGGCTGGCAATATATGATGATGTTTCCCGATGAGGTCTCTCCTGCCGCTGGAATTAACCTGTGCTGGCTGAAAATTTCCGTGCCCGTTGCCGGTGTCATCCTGATCTTTTTTGTCTGTTTTAACCTGATCACAGCTTCTGCTCCTGGGGCCAAAGGAGGCCGGTCATGAGTGCGGGACTGATTGCCCTGTCTCTTTTGGGCGCTTTTTTGCTTTTGGTGGTCATCGGTGTGCCCATTGGATTTGCCCTGGGGCTTTCCGGGGTACTTGGGCTTGTCATGATGGACGTCAATTTTCTGATGTTTGCCCAGACCTTGATCGGGGGCATAGATAATTTTGCGCTCCTGGCCATTCCATTTTTTGTGATTTTAGGGTCAATTTTGTCCAAAAGCCGGATTTCCCAGTCGCTGATCGAACTGGCCGATGAACTGATCGGTTTTCTGCCCGGCGGCCTTGCTGTGGGCACCGTTTTATCGTCCATGCTTTTTGCCACAGCATCGGGGTCGGGTCCGGCCACGGTGGCGGCCATTGGGTCCATCACCATTCCAGAGATGGAGAACCGGGGCTATCCGCCTTCTTTTTCCATGGGGGTGGCGGCCGCTGCCGGTGCCCTTGGACCCATCATCCCGCCAAGTATCCCTTTGATCATTTATGGGGTAGTGGCCGAAGAGTCCATTCTCAAGCTCTTTCTGGCAGGACTTGGTGCAGGCATCCTTTTTACCCTGCTCATGGTGGCCTATTCGATTTTCAGGGCCGTGCGTGAAGGCATTCCCCGAAGCGGCCGCCGTCCATCGCCCGTTAGGGTGGTTCGGCTGCTCTGGCAGGCCCGGTATGCCATAGGCGCCCCGGTGCTTGTCCTTGGGGGCATCTACTCCGGAGTATTTACGCCCACCGAAGCTGGGGGCATCGGATGTATTTACGCCATTATTGTCGGCGTGTTTTTTCAAAAGACCCTTGATCTGAAGGGAATTATTGAATGTTTTGCCGAAGGCACCAAAAGTTCTGCCATGATCATGTTCGTTATTGCCAGCGCTAATCTGTTTGCATGGCTCATGGCCTCGGCCCAGATCCCGGCCATTGCCGCCGAGGCCATCTCCACGCTTTCGGCAAATAAATATGTCTTTTTGCTGCTGGTCAACATTTTGTTCCTTTTTATCGGATCATTACTGGACACCCCTGCAGCCATTGTTATTATTGTTCCTATATTGGAGCCCATCGCCGTGAATCTGGGCATTGATCCGATTCATCTGGGGGCCATGATTGTGGTAAATTTTGTTATCGGCTACATTACCGCGCCGTTTGGTTATAATTTATTTGTGACCAAAACCATTACCGGAAGGGGAATGGGGCAGGTGAGTATGTCGGTGATGCCCTTTTTGCTGGTGTGTCTGTTTGGATTGATGCTGGTGACCTATATTCCCCAGATTACCCTGACGCTGCCGGCTCTATTTAAATAGAAAGCTGATTAATTTATGATATCTGAGAACGTGATCCAGGAGCTCAAAGAGATCTGCGGATCTAAATTTGTCAGCTGTGATAAGACGGATCGTCTTTTGTACAGCTATGATGCAACGCGTAAACAATATCTTCCGGATGTCGTGGTCCACCCGGCCGATGCCCAGGCCGTATCCCGGATCATGACCCTTGCCCACCAGCACCGTATCCCGGTGTATCCCCGGGGGGCCGGTACCGGGTTCACCGGCGGTGCCCTGCCGGTGCAGGGCGGAATGGTCATGGGCATGAGCCGGATGAACCGGATCCTGGACATTGACCAGGAAAATCTTGTGGCCGTGGTGGAACCCGGTGTGGTGACCGGAGATTTCCAAAAGGCCGTTGAGGCGCTGGGCTTGTTCTATCCTCCGGACCCGGCCTCCCTGAAGGTTTCCAGCCTGGGGGGCAACGTGGCCGAATGTGCCGGCGGCCCCCGGTGCGTCAAGTACGGGGTGACCAAAGACTATGTCATCGGCCTGGAGGTGGTGACGCCCACAGGCGATCTGATTGAAACCGGCGGAACCACCATGAAAGGGGTGGTGGGCTACGATCTGACCAAACTCTTCTGCGGTTCCGAAGGCACCCTGGCGGTAATCACAAAAATCATTCTGAAATTGCTGCCCAAGCCCCAGGCCAAAAAGACCATGCTGGTGGTGTTCGATGCCATTGACGGCGCGGCCAAGGCCGTCTCCGCCATTGTCCGGGAAAAGATCATTCCCGCCACCCTGGAATTCATGGACGGCCGGACCCTGGACTGCCTGCGCCAGACCGCAGGATTGGCCATGCCCGAAGGTGCCGGTGCGGCTCTGATCATTGAGGTGGACGGAGACCAGGAGTTTCTGGACAAGCAGGCTCAAAGGATTATGAAGGTGGTGGAACCCTTAGGGGTTTTGGAAAACCGGGTGGCCAATACATTTGAGGAGAGCGAAGCGATCTGGAACATCCGCAGGTCGGTCTCCCCCTCGTTGAAAAAGCTGGGCCTTGAAAAATTCAACGAAGATATCTGTGTGCCCAGGTCGAAGCTGCCGGAGATGATCCGTCGCATCGACAAGATTTCCGAGCAGTATCACATGCCCATTGTAAACTTCGGGCATGCCGGTGACGGAAATATCCACGTCAATATCATGGCGGACAAAGACGATGCCGAACAAATGGCCAATGCCGAACACGCCATTGAGGATCTGTTCCGGGCTACACTGGAGCTGGGCGGGACCATGAGCGGCGAACACGGTGTGGGTATCATGAAAGCTCCTTATCTCTCCCTGGAGCTGTCGAGCCAGTCTATTTTGTACATGAAAACCCTTAAAAAAGCGTTGGACCCTCATAATATTCTAAATCCGGGTAAGATTTTTCCAGACGATGCCGGAGCGGTAAAATGAAAAATCTGGAACAATACCGAGAGTGGAGCCAGGCCTGTGTCAAGTGCGGTGCCTGCCGAGCCACATGTCCTGTGTTCAAGGCCGAGAACCAGGAAGGTAGTGTGGCCCGGGGTAAAATTACCCTGGCCCAGGCCATGATGGACGGCCAGGTCTTTGCCGAAGATAAATTGGTCCATGATCTGTCCCAGTGCCTGCTGTGCGGCAGTTGCGCCAACCAGTGCCCCAACCAGGTGCCCACCCATGAGATTGTGGCGGCGGCCCGTCGGCAGGTGGCCGAGGAAAAAGGGTTGTCCGGATTTGGTAAAGGCGTGGCCGCCTTGCTGACCCATAAAAAGGTCATGGACTGGGCGAGTAAAAGCGGAGAGCTGGCGTCCCGGCTGGTGTGCCGGCAGATCCCCGACACCAGCGGTTTGAAATTGCGGTTTCCCGTGCCGGGGATTCCCCGGGAGCGCACCTTTCCCAAGCCCTCATTCACGCCCTTTTTGAAACGGGACATCCGGCAGACGGTCGCAGCTTCCACAGGTCCCAAGGTGCTTTTTTTCACCGGCTGCGGTATCAATTACCTCTATCCTGAAATCGGTGAATACCTGGTGCGTATTCTCAACTTTATGGGCGTTCATGTCACCCTCACCGATGAACAGGTGTGCTGCGGGCTTCCGGCCCTTTCCTCCGGTGCCGGGGATGCGGTGGATACCCTTGCCCAAAGAAATTTGAAGGCGTTGAAGGTTCATGCCTTTGACCATGTACTCACGGCCTGTGCTTCCTGTCACGGGGCCCTGACCGAGATGTATCCCTCCCTGGGGGCGGAGTATCAGCCGTTTGCCGAAAAGACCCGGGACGTGATGGATTTTTTGATGGAGATGGGGCTGGTTGACAGACTGGCCGCGTTGCCCCGATCAGAGGAACGGACTAAGGTTACCTACCACGATCCCTGCCACCTGAGAAACCCCGGCCTGACCAAAGCCCCCAGACAGCTGCTTTCGGCGCTGCCCCAGGTCGATTATGTTGAGATGGCCGACGCGGCAACCTGCTGCGGTCTGGGCGGCACGTTTTCCGTGCACCACTACGAAACCAGTCAAGAGATCGGCAATAAAAAGGCGTACAATGTTGCCCAAACCGGCGCAAAAATTGTGGCAACAGCCTGCCCGGGCTGCATGATTCAGCTCCAGGACAGCCTTAACCGCCAGAATGTGCCTGCCCGGGTGGCTCACCTTCTGGAGCTGGTGTGCCAAGCATTGTAGGCCTAATTAATGACTTTTTGAATACCACGAAGATCGCGAAGGGCACGAAGAGATTTGTCCTTCGTGTTCTTCTGGATCTTCGTGGTGGCAACACAATCAAAGCCTATTCTTTGACGTCTTTAAGGGCAGCCTCAAAAGCTGGGACTGCAGGCTTGCCGTCTGTGGTGGTTACGTTTTTCAGCCAGGCCCGGTAGGTCTCCGGGTGGTGTTTGAGCCAGATCAGCCCGGCATTCCGGGGGGAGAGGCCCTTCTGGTTGTGCATGGCGGTCATGATCTGGTTGATCATGGCAACGGGAAAGGTAAAGTTTTTCAAAAAGGCCGCCACATTGGGCATATCTTTCTCAAAACCTTTGCGGGTGTTGGTCCAGACCGTGGCGGTCCCGTCGTCTCCGCCAAATGTTTCTGCTGTGCTGCCGGTCAGGTAGGTCATGTCAATGCGTTCATTCATGCTGTGGGGCGCCCATCCCAGGAATACAATGGGTTTCTTTTGCTGGGCAAAGGACTGAACTTCGGCCAGCATGGCCATTTCGCTGGACGCCACTAGCTTGAACTTACCCAGGCCGAACATATTCTTATCGATCATACTCTGGATCACCATATTGCCGTCGTTGCCGGCTTCAATGCCGTAAATCTTCCAGTCCAGGGCATCTCCAAATTTTACAATATCCTTGAAATCCTTAAGTCCCTGGTCCACGCAGAAGGACGGAACGGCTAACGTGTATTTGGCCCCGGTCATATTAACCGAAGACTGAATCACGCTGCCGTTTTCAAAATACTTGCCCGCGATGTTGGCCATGGTGGGCATCCAGTTGCCCAGGAAAAAATCCACATCCCCTTTGGACAGCGCCATGTAGGTGATGGGTACGGACATGGTCAGGTTTTGTGCGTCATAGCCGATGCTGTCAAGAATGGCCACCGCTAACTCGGTTTTAATGGTCACGCCGGTCCAGCCCACGCTCCCGATTTTTATTTTGGGCGGGGTGGCGGCAACGGCCGTTCCCCAGGTGAGTAGTGCGGCAATGAATACGGTGATTATGGTTCGACTTGCGGTGCGTAACATAAAATCTCCTTATATTGAGTTAGCTGGTAGCTGTTGGCTCATAGCTGATAGGAACTTTCCTAAGCCGTTGAGTTACAAACATATGGGCCGTGACTCATTTTGGAATCCGGCCCATGGCCGTTATTTTTTTCGGCGCTGACTGCTCCTGCGCCGTGCAGGTAATAGTCTGAAAATTCAGGTTTCAGCAAGGTGTTGCCAAGGATCTGGTCCGCGGCTTTTTCAGCGATCATCATGACCGGTGCATAGATATTGCCGTTGGTGATATAGGGCATGACCGAGGCATCTACGGCATAAAGGCCTTGGGTGCCGTGGACCTGCATGGTGTCCGGGTCAACCACGGACAAGTCATCTTTGCCCATCTTGCAGGTGCATGAAGGGTGAAGCGCGGTTTCACCGTCGGCTGCCACCCAGTCAAGAATCTGTTCATCGGTCTCCACCGAAGGTCCCGGCGACAATTCTCCCTTGTTGAACGCCTCAAATGCCGGCTGGTTCATGATCTTGCGGGCGATTCTGACAGCTTCCACCCACTCTTTGCGGTCCTGCTCCGTTGACAGGTAATTGAACCGCATGGACGGATGCTGAAAAGGGTCCTTGGATTTGATATTAATTTCGCCCCTGGCATCGGAGTACATGGGGCCGATGTGAACCTGGTATCCATGGTCTGAGCTGGGCGAGGAACCGTCATACCGGATGGCCACGGGCAAAAAATGGAACTGGATGTTGGGGTAGGCCACAATGTCGTTACTGCGGATAAATCCGCCAGCCTCGAAATGGTTGGTGGCGGCAGCCCCTTTTTTGTGGAGCAGCCAGTCAAGGCCAATCCCTGGTTTGTTGTACCATTTCAGGGCCGGGGCCATGGATACGGGTAGTTTGCATCCATATTGCACATACACTTCCAGGTGATCCTGGAGGTTTTTGCCCACGCCGGGCAGGTCCTGGACCACGGGAATATCCAAATCCTGGAGCAAACCGGCATCAGCAACACCTGAAAGCTGAAGCAGCTGGGGCGTGTTGATGGCACCGCCGCAGCAGATGATATGGCGGCCGTGTGCGGTTTCGCTTCTATTTTTCCCCCGGGAAAAGGTTACCCCTTCGGCGCGTTTGCCGTTGAACAGAATCCGGGTGGCCATGGCCCGGGTGATCAGTTTAAGATTTTTGCGGTGCTTGACCGGGTGGTAGTAGGCCCGGGCCGCACTCCAGCGCTTGCCCTTTTTGATATTTCGGTCAAAGGGGGCAAATCCCTCCTGGCAGAATCCGTTGACATCGTCGGTCAAGGGATATCCCGCCTCCTGAACCGATTCGAAAAAGGCCTGGAACAAAGGATTGGTGCACGGGCCGATTTCCAGATTCAACGGCCCCTCTTTGCCGTGGTATTTGTCCGGGTTGGCCATTCTGTCTTCCAGCCGTTTGAAATAGGGCAGGCAATGGGCATAGCCCCACTTCTCCATGCCTTGGTCTTTGGACCACCGCTGGTAATCCATGGCATTGCCCCGGATATAGATCATGCCGTTGATGGAGCTTGATCCCCCAAGCACCTTTCCCCGGCCGTGAAAAATCCGCCGGTTGTTCATGAACGGTTCCGGATCGGACTCGTAGCACCAGTCATACCATTTGTTGCCCAGGGGGACGGTGAGCCCTGCGGGCATGTGGATGAACAGATCCCAGATATAATCGGGGCGTCCGGCATCCAGCACCAGCACCCGGTTTTCGGAAGATGCACTCAGTCTGTTGGCCAGTGCGCACCCGGCTGATCCGCCGCCGATGATGATATAGTCATACTGCGTTTTTTTCATAAATCAATTGCTCCTTATGCTGCTTGACGCAACGTTCGTTCTTAAATCTTATTTTTCCGGATCAGCTGTGTCCGCCTGGGCGGGTGTGCATTCGAACACCGCATCGCCGAACTGCTTGCGAAGGCATTGTTCCAGTAACACATACCAGTGGCCGTACAGCCTGGTGCCCCGTTGAAAGTCCCTCTGTCTGACGGCCTGGGCCACATTTTTCCAGTTCAGGGCAATGGCATTGCGCACAGACGGGGTCTGGTATACGACAAACTCGTAGGATCGGAAGGTGAGCTGAACAGATCGCATCATCCATTCAAAAAATGGGTTTTTCGTCATTTTCACCATCAGCAGGTTCAGTTTTTTATCAAAGGCTGAAATCTGTTCATAATCCGGGTCCTGGGCACCGCACAGCAGGACCAGTTCATCGGCCAGCGCGTCCAGTTGGTCAATGTCCGACGGCTTGCCGTTAGCCACGGCTGCGGCCAGAACCGCCTGGTCCATGGCATATTGGAACTCCAGCAGTTTTGCCAGGGGCATCTGCTGCTGTTTGATCATCACGGCCAGCTGGTCAATGGTGTCGTTGATGTCAATCTCCCGGATGTAGTAACCGCCTCTGGCCCCTTTTCTGGCCTCCAGAAGTCCTTTTTGTTTTAACGCCCCCAATGCCTCCCGCACAGATCCCCGGCTGGTTTTAAAGGCGTCCTGCAGTTCCCGTTCGCTGGGGAGCCGGTCGCCGGGCATGAAGATGTTGTCCTGGATCGCCGCTTCGATCCGGAGCCGGATGGCTTCGGCTTTTTTGATGCCCGTAACAGGGGTAAAATTGATGAGATGGTCAGTGTTCATTAAAGTCCTACCATTATGGCGATTTTATGTTTTATAGTTTGTTCGTTTAAAATGGCTGTCTAAGCATATTTTAGTCTTAAAATAAGTTTTCTCGGTGTTTTGACTCTAAAAATTAACGTGTCTATTGTTTTTCTTTTGGTTCGACCTTAGCGAGGGTATAGATGTGAAAAGATGAAGTCAAGTTTTTTTTCAAGCCGTGTGTGAAAGCGAAAAAACAAGGTCGGAGCAGAGGCCTGGGGCATCGTTGGGCCTGAGATCAAAAAAAGCCCCGGCGCATTTTGTTTGCACCAGGGCCTTGGGTTGCTTGGGGCAAGCTGTGTGAAAAAAATTAAAAGGCGATTCAATGGGACCCATACCCATGTACACGGATTTGACCTGGGTGTAGTGGCGGATGGTTTCGGTGCCGTTTTCCCGGCCGATGCCCGAATGTTTGTAGCCGCCCACAGCCATCTGGGCCGGAGAGTTGCCATAGGCATTGATCCAGCAGATGCCTGCTTCAAGCTGGTGAATCACCCGGTGGGCCCGCTGTATATCTTTGGTGAATACCCCGGCGGCCAGACCGTAATGGGTGGCATTGGCCCGCCGGATCACCGTCTCTTCGTCGTTAAACCCGAGAACTGCCATAACCGGGCCGAATATCTCTTCTTTGACAATGGTCATCTCATCGGTGCAGTCGGAAAAGACCACCGGGGGTACAAAATAACCGTTGCTGAAAGGGGCGGGCAGGTCGGGCCGGCTCTGCCCGCACAGCTGGGTTGCACCCTGCTGCCGCGCCGATTCAATGTAATCAAGGACCTTGTCCCGGTGGCCTTTGGAGATCAGGGCGCCAAAGTTGGTGGCAAGATCCATGGGGTCGCCCATTTTGATGTTGTCCCGGATGCGCGACAAAAGGGTTTCCAGAAACAACGGTTTGATTTTTTCATGAACAAAGACCCGGGTGCAGTTGGTGCAGATTTCTCCCTGGGTGTAAAAATTACCCAGCATCGCCGCACTCACCGCATCGTCAATGTCGGCATCCTCAAATACGATTAGCGGGGATTTACCCCCAAGCTCCATGGTCACATCCTTGAGGGTTGTGGCCGCGCCGGCCATCACCTTTTTGCCCGTTCCCACTTCCCCGGTAAACGAAACCTTCTCAATGGCCGGGCACCGGCTCAGCCATTGCCCGACATCCCCGGCACCCTGGACAACGTTGAACACCCCGTCCGGCACACCGGCCTCGGTGTAAATCCGGGCTAGTTCCAGCGCGCCCCTGGGCGTCTCTTCCGATGGTTTGAAAATCATACTGTTGCCGCAGGCAAGGGCTGGGCCGGATTTCCAGCAGGCAATCTGGATGGGATAATTCCAGGCCCCAATGCCGGCGCACACCCCTAAAGGTTCCCGGCGGGTATAGTAAAAATCACGGCCCAGATCCTGCTGGCAGCCTTCGATTCCCGGGGCAATGCCAGCAAAAAATTCAATCACCTCGGCACCTGTGATGACATCCACCTCGGCGGCCTCCTGCAGGGGTTTGCCGGTATCCAGCACTTCAATGCGCGCCAGTTCGTCATTTCTTTCCAGCAAAATGGATACGGCTTTCATGAGAATCCGGCTGCGCTGGGTCGCATCCATGGCCGACCAGATTTGAAATCCCTTTTTGGCGCTTTCTACCGCGGCATTGAGCACGGACTCATCTGCCTTTTCCATCTGGTAAATCTCTTCTCCGGTGGCGGGATTGACAACGGCAAACCGTTCTCCGGTATTATTATCCATGAACCTGCCGTTAACGTAATTTTTATATAACCCCTGTGACATTTTGATTTCATCCTTTCATTTTTTTGGTTGGGGGCAAACCATACATGGATCAATTTTGTTTGTCAAAATACCTGGCCGGACATCTTTTCTCGGATTATTCTGTGGTTTTGATTTACTTCATTTCGTTGGAATGATATTCTTTGATTATCTAAATTATGGGGTTAAGATCGACGCCATAAAAAAGCGTTTCAACGCTGTACGGCGATAAATCGTCGGGAAAATATTCTGCTCTCAATGTTGCTGCCTGCTTCGATAACTTTTTGATGTTATTCTGGATCACACGGATGTAATTTAAGGTTTCATGCTTCGTGTTTGTCTTTGGGCTAAAATAATTATGATCAAGCAGGATTGAAAAACCTATGACTAAATTATTTGAGCAGGTAGTAGATCGTACTGGAGTGTTTTTATGAATTTCAATGATCCGGAATATATATTATTTGCCATAGAAGAAATTGAGGCCATAATTAATTTTAAATCCAATGGTGATGACGTTTTAGATCAAATTCTTAAAAAATTGCTTGTGCTTTTTTCATGCGATCGGGCCTGGCTGTTTTCTCCTTGTCATACCGATCTGCCGACTTTTAAGGTAACATACGAGAGAACTTCGCCTTTGTTTCCCGGTGCCAAGGCCTCGAATGAAGCGGTGCCGATGACCTCTGATATGGCAGATTACTGCAACCGTGCGTTTGCAAGTAACGGGTGTCCGGAAATTGATCCGACTCCAGGACAAGAGATGCGCAATGATATCGCCCTTAAATTCGATGTGAAATCCCTGATATTCATGGCATTGAAACCCCAAAATGATGCAGCCTGGATGTTTGGTCTGCATCACTGCAAGATCAACCATCGCTGGACCGATAATGAGCGCTCTCTGTTTAAAATAATCGGGCAGAGAATCACAAAACTGATTGAAAATTCAACTTTTATCAAGCAATTAACAGAGCGTGAAAAAAAATATCATCAATTGTTTGAAACTGTTACTGATGCCGTTTATCTGATATCTGAACAAGGCCGGGTGATTGATGTCAACCAGGCGGCATGTACGCTCCTGGGCCGTAAAAAAGAAGAAATGATAGGGTTGTACATCAATGATGTGGATCACAATTTTTCAGTCAGACAGTTTTTATCCTTTTGGGAGAATGCGCCGTTTAATACACCTAAAAAATTTGAGACCACACATAAAACCCAAAAGAATGATTTAATCGCGGTCGAAGTGACTGCTCAAAAAATTAAATTTGAGAACTCAACATGTTATTATGCCGTTGCAAAAGACATCACGGAACGTCAAAAAACAGAGAAGTTTTTGAAGGAAAGTGAAAAAAGATTTCGCAACCTGATGGAAAATGTTGATGCCGTAGCCGTTCAGGGATATGGATTTGATGGAACGACCCAGTATTGGAATAAAGCATCCGAGAGGCTCTATGGATATACACAGCAAGAGGCGATCGGACAGAGTCTTCTTGACCTGATTATCCCTTTTGATATGAGAGCTGTTGTCCGTGAAGAGATGCGTAAAATGGCCGAGTCCGGTCGGCCCATCCCTTCTGGAGAGTTGTTGCTCAAGCATAAAGACGGTTCCCAGGTACCGGTTATATCACATCATGTCATTGTCGAGGTTCCCGGGTATGAACGCGAACTTTTTTGTCTTGATATTGATATCTCCGAGCGAAAACGGGCGGAAACCACACTCCGGCAAAGTGAAGAAAAGTTCAGAACCCTTGTGAACACAGCCCCATTTGGTATCCAGCTTACGGATTTAGACGGGACAATTGTTTACAGCAATCCTGCCCATGATCACATACAAGGGTATGAACCGGATCAAATGACAGGCATGAAGCTGTGGGACCTGACGGTGGATGAGGAACAGCGTGATCAAATCAGAGAATATTATCAGAATATAATTGCCAACAAACCCGAACCATCCATTTATGCCACGCGGGAAAAAACGAAAGATGGCCGGGAAATAGATGTCGAGGTAAACTGGGATTATATCCGCAATGAGAACGACGAGATTACGGGTATTATCAGTATTATTGAAGATGTCACTGAACGCAAAAAGGCCGATGCGGAACGCGAAAAACTACAGAAGCAACTTAACCAGGCCCAGAAAATGGAAGCTGTTGGGCGCCTGGCCGGGGGCGTGGCCCATGACTTTAATAATATGCTGGGGGTGATACTGGGATATGTGGAACTGGCCTTTGAAAAAATAGACAGCAGTCAGGAGCTGTATGCCGATTTTGAAGAAATTCAAAAGGCTGCCGAACGGTCGGCGGATCTGACAAAACAATTGCTGACTTTTGCCCGAAAACAGATCATTGCCCCGGAAGTGCTTGATTTGAACGATGCTGTGGACAGCATGCTCAAAATGCTGCGCAGACTGATTGGTGAGGATATTGATCTGTCATGGCTGCCGGGTGACACGTTGTGGCCGGTTAAAATAGACCCCAGCCAGATCAATCAAATCCTGGCCAATCTGTGTGTCAATGCCCGGGATGCCATTGCCGGGGTCGGTAAGCTCACCATTGAAACGCGAACCACAAGTTTTGATCAGGCGTATTGTGCCGGGCATGCCGGATTTATCACCGGAGATTACGTAATGCTGGCGGTGACGGACAATGGCTGCGGCATGGACAAAGAGACATTGAACAATTTATTTGAACCGTTTTTTACCACCAAGAATATGGGGGAGGGCACCGGACTCGGACTGGCCATAATTTACGGTATCGTTAAGCAGAATCACGGGTTTATTAATGTCTACAGCGAACCTGGCCAGGGAACCTGCTTTAAGATTTATCTGCCCCGGCACCATGCCGATGAGCAGATTCAGGACGACACCCTTCCGGAAAAACCTGTCCCGACCGGAAATGAGACGGTTCTGCTGGTGGAGGATGAACCGGCCATTCTTAGAATGACCCGGATGATGCTTGAGCGCAAGGGCTACTCGGTCCTGCCCGCCGCCACCCCTGCGGATGCCCTGAGCATCGCCAATGCATATGCCGGTAAAATACATCTTCTGATGACCGATGTGGTCATGCCTGAAATGAACGGCCGGGATCTGGCCGAAAAAGTGACGGCGATTTTTCCGGATATCAAATTATTGTTCATGTCCGGTTATGCCGCTGATGTCATTACCCACCAGGGGGTGCTTGATGAGGGCGTGGCCTTTATGCAAAAACCCTTTGCAACAAATGAACTTGCCAAAAAAATTCGGGAAGTGCTGGATAACGCTTAGCCTATAAATAAAGGCTGATTATAACGGATTTTGGGACCTGCCCGTAAGCCTCCCAAAGAACCCAAAATTAAAAGGCTATGAAGCCAGTTGTCGTGATACTTAAATTCGTTAACACTTTCAAAAGAACTCACATAGCCTTTTTGCTTTACCGTCCATGGATTGAGTGGCGCAAAATTACCGCGGCGTGATTTCAGATAACTGCTCTTCTATGAATTCAACATGGTTTGTCATGAAAAGTCCATTTAAGTGTTATTTTTTCATGGGACCATATATATTACACTGAGGTTTGTACAGTCATGCTTGTTTTTCTCCAAGAGGAATATTTATTTTTGATCTTGTGCCTAACTGCTCCTGAAAACCGTGCAATAGTTTCCTTCCGGAGTTCTGCATCTTGAACATCTAACGCATTTGACAGGTTTTCTATTGCCCATTTTCCATCGGTTAAAAAGATCTGGTTCTGCAAGCAGGGGTCTTGATAGACCGAAGAATTCAATGTTCGTTTCATTAAGCATGGCTTCGATGTGGCTTGGACTGGAAAAACCGCCCACTGTGATCACCGGGATATTGACTTCCCGGCTGATGACCTTCCCGTATTCTGAAAAATAGCCTTGCTTTTTTAGTTCGTACTCATCAAACACCTGGCCGACCATTGACCTTGCCTTTCCATGGATATTGCCTGAGATTTCAAGCCCGTCCACCTCGATTTTTTCCAATTCAGCGCAAATCTTCCTTGTATCGTCAAAGGTCAGGCCGCCGTCAAAAAATTCACTGGCCGTCAGCTTAACAAGAATGGGATATTGCTTGCCCGTTAGTTTGCGCATTTCATTGTATATTTCAACAAGAAAGCGCATGCGGTTTTCAAGGGACCCTCCGTATTCGTCAGTACGCCTGTTGTAGTATGGGCTCAAAAATTGGTTGATCAGATAGGTGTGAGCGCCATGGATTTCCACCCCGTCAAACCCGGCGTCTTTTGCCCGCTTTCCCGCCGCTGCAAATGCGCGTATAATATAGTTGATGTCTTCATGGGTCATGGGTTTCCCATAGGTTCCCGTGCTTCTTTCCGGAACATCGCTTGGGGCGAAAATGATCCTTTCCTCAAGCTGATAGGTGGTTTTTGTTCCGCCATAGGCGATCTGCAATATGATCTTGGCACCATGGTCATGGACGATTTGGGTCAATTTTCGATATTCATCAATAAATGAATCGTCATATATGCCCATCATACCGGGATTCGGCCGTTCCTCTGCAACCACGTTTGCGTAGCCTGTGATGATCAGCCCCACCTCGTTCCGGGCTAGTTCTTCGTAAATGGCGTATAATTTTTCGGTCATATGACCATCAGGCGTCGTCATATTTTCCCAGGTTGCGCTTCTGACCAGACGGTTTTTTATGCGAAGGTTTCCAAGTTCTGTTGTGTCAAAAATCGTTTTCATTTGTTCGTTCTTCTTTTAATAATTGAATGCTGACGATCACTTATGTTTCTTTGCCTAAACATGTTGGAGCGAAGCAATCGTGAGCCTATCCACCTTAAATAAGTTGTTTCAGTATGGCGTCCACTATATTGTCCCAGTTATCCAAGGTAACTCCGAATTCGCGGCACATGGCTTTGGCGTATTTCCGTTTTTCAGGATCATGAAGATCCGTAAAGCGGGCAAATCGATGTGTCCTGCGGCCAATGGAGAACAGCATCTGCTCCTTGGGAGGGAGGGCAAGGAAATCCTCGAGAGGTTTTATAATGGACTCGCGCTTCTCCTTTATTTTTCCATCCACCTCCGGAAAAAGATTGAGGACGTGATCGCTTCGCACTGTGGAATCCACTTCGGCCAGGGATCGAAGCATGAGCCGCAACTCGCGCACGGTCTCCACTTCACCCATCTTGTCGAATTTTCCCGCCTTGTATTGCGCGGCAAGAGGTGCCCTGTCTGGTAGCCCCAGAGTTCGCAGCCGGATGAAGTCCGGGTTGATCTGATTGAAGGCATCCGCCGTTTCAATGGCATTTTCACGCGACAAGGAACGCCCACCAAGGCCAGGCATCCAGTATTCCGACAACTCCATACCCGCCCGTTTAACCTTCTGGCCCGCTACGATCTGGGTGGCTTTATCCACCCCTTTCTTCACCTGTTTGAGAACCTTGTCCGATCCTGACTCCATACCGATGTGAATACGGTTAAGCCCGGCATCGGCAATGCGACGCATATCCACGTCATCGACCTTGGCAATTGATTTTGAGCGGCCATATGAGGTGATACGGTTCACATCAGGAAAACATGTCCGGATGTGTTCAAGAATGCGTATGAGATCATCCGGTTTCAAAATAAAACTGTTGCCGTCCTGCAGAAAAATGGCCCGCATGCCATTGTTGACGAAGTTGTATGCGGCGTAGAGTGCCTGATGGTCGCCCCTCGGCTCGGGTTCAGAGGTGTAAAATTTACTGAGCCGTATGCGTCCCTCATTCTCTTTAAGGGCCAACAACTCGCCCACGTACCTGTGGACAAGATCAATGTCACGCAGGACATCTTCCACCGGGCGCAGGGAAAACTTTTCTCCTTTATACAAACCGCAGAACGTACACTGATTCCAGGGACAATTGCGAGTGATGCGAATCAGCAGGCTGTCTGCCTCGCTGGGGGGCCGAATGGGGCCTTGCTCGAACCCGACATATTTTTTCACATGCTTAACCATTGATATATCCTCGTATTATATTAACTGTTCACTACCCGCGTTTGAGCAAAAAGACGATGGCCTTCCGGCGAACCGTGGAAACCGACTTCGCTTTGTTTGGCCTCGATCCAGAAGGCGTTCCCTAGGCTGCCGACGCCCTGATTGATGCCGATCATGAGTTGCTTCATTATTGCCGCTCATCAGTGATGCTCATGCGTTTTAAATTGTGCAATGTGGTCCCATACAATGCTTCCGTCGAGACGGCAGGACTTTTGGACAGCTCCTTCATGCGACTCGAAATCCAACCAATATTTGTTATTCTACTTTACCTGTGCGTAAAAATAGTGCATGCTTAGTTTTCGTCAAGTACATACTTTTTTGTTATGTACTAACCTTTAAGTAAGTTTTGGAAAAATGAACAGGAAAATTTTTATGAAAGTAAACGAGCGGTGCACATCGAAGCGGGCCGGTAACAAAAAATTTAATTGCTTCTTTGAATTGTCACAGCAGGTGATCGAAGGAAAATGGAAGCTAAAGATTCTGTTTTATTTGGGGCAGAATCCGGTTTTGCGTTTTGGGCGGCTTCGTGATTCCATCAATGGCATTTCAGAGAAAATGCTTATCCAGCAACTCAAGGAACTCATTGCCGATGGCCTGGTTCATCGGGAAGTTTACAAACAGGTTCCCCCAAAGGTGGAGTATTCACTCACCCCTATGGGGAACACCTTGATCCCCATCCTCGAAAAACTGTTTGCTTGGGGACAACAATACGCTTCGCATCTCGTGGCACAGGAATGCAGCATGTCTCTTGAGCCGGGAGAGGTGTTTGAAGATATTGAGCAGCGTGTGACGGAAAGGGTGTAGTTTGAAGACTGAGATGGTCTTTTTTACAAACTACATGACAAAAGTGTCCATTTTTCCAGGTCACTTCAATGCGGATAAATAAACCGTCCAGGTTGAATTATCCGGCCTCTTCGATCTCCCTGCGATCAATAAAAATATGATCAAGGCATATTTTTTTTTGATTGCTCAGTTCGTTTAAATTCCAACCCAGAGATGCCGGTTGGACATTTATTCAGGCCTTGCAATTCAGCCGATCGAGATTGACACGCCATCGCACTCTCCTTTTGATTAAGATATGTTGGTCAAAGGGGGCTTGCTGATAATGTTTTATTTAGATAAAAGTGTTTCCCAGCATTTATTGATCTGCAGGACCGATACATAGTTCATCCAGCAATTGAATCAGTTGGTTGGTTTCCGGTTTGGTGACATAATTGTCGGCTTTTACGGCATTACACTTTGCAATCATCTGTTTGTTAATTAAACTTGAAAACATGATGGTAAAAATGTTTTTGAGGTTTGAATTATGTTTCACGTTTTTGCATAAAGTCAGTCCATCCATTTGGGGCATCTCTATATCACTGATAAGAACAACTTTACTTAGGTCCTGTTCACCGTTTCCAAAATTAGTTTCTAAATGTTGAAGCGTTTGAATGCCATTTTCAAATTCCGTAATGTTTGAGAATCCCGCTGATTTCAGTGCACGTGACACGCCCTTTCGTATTGTAGATGAGTCATCTGTAAAAATAATTTGGAGTTGGCCTCTTGTAATTGTTTCATTTTTTTGAAGATTTTCTTCACTAACATCTTCAATGATGAGATCCGGAAAAATATTTGAGAGGATATGTTCAAGATCAATGACCAGTATCTGATCACCTTCAATGCTTACCGAACCCGTAAAATAGTTTGTATCTCCGATGGCCTGGTCAAGCGGTACCAGGTCTTTCCAGGATATCCGATATATCCGTCTTACACCATTGACTTTGAAACCATTTACAGAATTATTGAATTCAGTGACAACAACAATTTCTCTTTCATATTCAATGGTCTCCTCAATATTAAGTATCTGTGCTAAATCCATTACAGGAATTGTCTTATCCCTGTAAAGCAGCATGCCAAGAACGCCCGGCACCTCATGGGGCAAAATGGCCAGTGATTTTTGATCATATTGTTGGATAGATTGAACCTTGGCAACGTTAATCCCGAATGGCTGGTCATTTATCAGCACGGCGAGCAGCTCCAGTTCGTTGGTGCCTGACTCAAGCAATATTCCCTGCTCAGTCATAAGATATCTCTCCTTTTTAGCGTGTGATTAAATTGTCATTTTTTTTATAAACGAATCCCGGTTGATCTATATGAAAATCGGTTATCATGCTTTAAAAAACGAGTTTAGTGTCTGCTGCTGTTGATTCATTTCTTGCAGAACGTACATGCATGGTATTTTTATTTATGCAAATCCCTTTAACGATACAGATGGCATCATTGAGATCAGGTTGTGCTTCGAAGATATGTGTCTGAGACCATCGAAATTTTTTTATCTGTGAATATTATTCACGATACATGAATCGATAAATAAAAACAATTTTTTCGGTTAAATAATGCGAGTCAAAATCCAGCAATAATGGGATGAGATATCGTTTCAAGTCGCCCCCGCATGGGGGGCGACAATGGGCTATGCTTATGAGATGTGAAGGGCAAGACGTTTCAATCCACGCCCCCGCATGGGGGGCGACACGAACAGAAGCGGACACATGATACACAGGTCAGAGTTTCAATCCACGCCCCCGCATGGGGGGCGACAGTTCATACGATGTGCCTGCAGAGTTAGCTGTTAACGTTTCAATCCACGCCCCCGCATGGGGGGCGACTCAGTTTGCCCTTTTCACCGGGACGCGCCGGAAAGGTTTCAATCCACGCCCCCGCATGGGGGGCGACTTACCGGCCCAGGGTCCAGACCATGGAAGAAAAAGTTTCAATCCACGCCCCCGCATGGGGGGCGACATAACAACGCTGAATACAGAGTTTGAAGACCAAATGGTTTCAATCCACGCCCCCGCATGGGGGGCGACTAAAGAGGGTACTCTTATTGACTTCCCCGCCCGTATGTTTCAATCCACGCCCCCGCATGGGGGGCGACTGAATAAAGGAGAATAAATCATGGATGAAGTAAGAGTTTCAATCCACGCCCCCGCATGGGGGGCGACCTATGGTTACCTGGTCCCGACCTTTTGCCTGTACGGTTTCAATCCACGCCCCCGCATGGGGGGCGACAAAGATCGGGGATAAAATACACGATAGTGACAAGGTTTCAATCCACGCCCCCATGGGGGGCGACGATCCGTCTGGATTCCGGCAGTCGTCGAGGTCCAGGTTTCAATCCACGCCCCCGCATGGGGGGCGACCCGGAGAAGGGTGTTATCACCGATATCTGGGTGGTTTCAATCCACGCCCCCGCATGGGGGGCGACTTTTAAAGCAGTAACGATTATAATATAAAAACCTGTTTCAATCCACGCCCCCGCATGGGGGGCGACCTATTTTGATTCTCGAGTTCAATTCCAACTGACGGGTTTCAATCCACGCCCCCGCATGGGGGGCGACATGTAATTATTCTCGGCATCGAGGGTGCGCTTCGGTTTCAATCCACGCCCCCGCATGGGGGGCGACCTTGAGGCAGATGACATTTATGAGCTTGAGAACGAGTTTCAATCCACGCCCCCGCATGGGGGGCGACTTTTAACATCGGATATTCTGGACATTCCATCGTCGTTTCAATCCACGCCCCCGCATGGGGGGCGACATTATACGGTCTAAGCAATGGAGAACCATATAGTTTCAATCCACGCCCCCGCATGGGGGGCGACCCGACCATCGAAACCCATTCTCCGTTTTTCGCCTGGTTTCAATCCACGCCCCCGCATGGGGGGCGACCCCAAGAAAATCGATCCAAGTTTGATCTGAAACAGTTTCAATCCACGCCCCCGCATGGGGGGCGACCACCTGGGTAGATTCAAGAATCTTTGCAAGTGAGTTTCAATCCACGCCCCCGCATGGGGGGCGACTGTAAAACAGGAGATAGATGGGTTCCTGTATGGGTTTCAATCCACGCCCCCGCATGGGGGGCGACCCATTGTGCTTTTCTGCACCTTCTGTCATTTCGGCGTTTCAATCCACGCCCCCGCATGGGGGGCGACTTGTCTCCATAGTCGCTGACGTTTTCTGTGTCTATGTTTCAATCCACGCCCCCGCATGGGGGGCGACAAGACATTGAAACGTTTCTCCATGAATACTCAGAGTTTCAATCCACGCCCCCGCATGGGGGGCGACTGTTGATATTAAGGAAATATCCAGGGCTGAACTTGTTTCAATCCACGCCCCCGCATGGGGGGCGACCTGGTACATTTTTCAGCCCATTAAATTGATTAAGTTTCAATCCACGCCCCCGCATGGGGGGCGACCGAGCAGGCATATGCGGACAGTTTGGCAGCGCTGGTTTCAATCCACGCCCCCGCATGGGGGGCGACATACCAGGCGATATTCAAGGGCTTGGACGATGAAGTTTCAATCCACGCCCCCGCATGGGGGGCGACCTGGCGAAGAGATTTGTCAATTTGCCTCGCTTGGTTTCAATCCACGCCCCCGCATGGGGGGCGACGTACATATCCGGATTGATCAAAGGGCTCTTTGCCGGGTTTCAATCCACGCCCCCGCATGGGGGGCGACGACTGATACCGTAAGAGGCGCAAAGCCATGGGAGTTTCAATCCACGCCCCCGCATGGGGGGCGACGGGCTTTTCAATTAGCTTTGCCAGGCCATACCCGGTTTCAATCCACGCCCCCGCATGGGGGGCGACTGTCCATGTTTCTGCTAAAATTTATCCCTACGGCGTTTCAATCCACGCCCCCGCATGGGGGGCGACAAAATTTGGATCAACAAGTAAGTTCACTTTTTCAAGTTTCAATCCACGCCCCCGCATGGGGGGCGACCTACGAGGCGCTGTGCCAAAAAAAAAGACTTGCCAGTTTCAATCCACGCCCCCGCATGGGGGGCGACTCGAAGATGGGCGTAAGCGGTACGACAACGACCGGTTTCAATCCACGCCCCCGCATGGGGGGCGACAAAAACATGATCATGGAGCATGAAGGAGTTCTTTTGTTTCAATCCACGCCCCCGCATGGGGGGCGACTTGCCTCTGAAAGGTTTTTAGCAAGCCCTACTTGTTTCAATCCACGCCCCCGCATGGGGGGCGACATATATGAATGATTCTGTAATCCCAACTTGGCTTGTTTCAATCCACGCCCCCGCATGGGGGGCGACTGACAAAAAGGATGCTATCTCTTTGTTCGAGTGTGTTTCAATCCACGCCCCCGCATGGGGGGCGACTCCACCTTGGTTTAAACCTGCTTAAATCGACCAAGTTTCAATCCACGCCCCCGCATGGGGGGCGACTGACGCCAGTGCAAACACTATGACAAACCGAAACGTTTCAATCCACGCCCCCGCATGGGGGGCGACATATCAGGCAATATTTAAGGGCCTTGACGACGAGGTTTCAATCCACGCCCCCGCATGGGGGGCGACTCAAAAGGCTCTACAAGATCAGCAACAGGCCAGTGTTTCAATCCACGCCCCCGCATGGGGGGCGACCTGACGTAGCCGATGCAGACAAGGGCCAGGATGCGGTTTCAATCCACGCCCCCGCATGGGGGGCGACCCCAGCATAAGAAGATTTGAATCCGTCGAACTCAGTTTCAATCCACGCCCCCGCATGGGGGGCGACCAGCAGCAAAAACAGCTTCAATCTGCACACAAAGTTTCAATCCACGCCCCCGCATGGGGGGCGACCGCCAAGCTCATCATCGCCTATGTCGTCAAGAATGTTTCAATCCACGCCCCCGCATGGGGGGCGACTTATTGTTTATTGCGTCCCGGCTGCCCATGCCAGTTTCAATCCACGCCCCCGCATGGGGGGCGACAGACTGGATCCGGCTCTTTCGACACATCAGAGGGGGTTTCAATCCACGCCCCCGCATGGGGGGCGACACTATATGTCCCTGGCCTTTTCGCTGTAGCGAAAGTTTCAATCCACGCCCCCGCATGGGGGGCGACTAACCCAACGCCTATTGTACCCACATTTACTGGTTTCAATCCACGCCCCCGCATGGGGGGCGACTCTATCTTTATTATGCCAAAAAAAATACTTATCAAGTTTCAATCCACGCCCCCGCATGGGGGGCGACCGATGTCGATTATTTATTCGGTTTCGGTTATGAAGTTTCAATCCACGCCCCCGCATGGGGGGCGACATCAAAATTTTATAGGTCTTCGCGAGCAGTTCGTTTCAATCCACGCCCCCGCATGGGGGGCGACCCCCGGAAGAGAGAGAGAGAGAGCGCGAGAGAGAGTTTCAATCCACGCCCCCGCATGGGGGGCGACTTTGACTGGTGTTACCCTTGACACCACATCCCCCGTTTCAATCCACGCCCCCGCATGGGGGGCGACTAACCAGGGATTTCAGTTTCATCTGGGAGCTGCTGTTTCAATCCACGCCCCCGCATGGGGGGCGACATGTATAATAGGTATAACCAGATGGAATTATGTTAGTTTCAATCCACGCCCCCGCATGGGGGGCGACAAGGATACGCTTCAGCAGCTCCCAGATGAAACTGTTTCAATCCACGCCCCCGCATGGGGGGCGACCCCCGGAAGAGAGAGAGAGAGAGAGCGCGAGCGAGTTTCAATCCACGCCCCCGCATGGGGGGCGACTGTTACTATGTTAACCTGCTATAATTTAATAAAAACAGATTGTCAAAGAGCGATCCTTCCGAAAACATATGAATTTTTAAATGAGGATGAACCATTGAAGGAAAAAATACCGTGATTTCAGATAGTTTTAAAGTTGCGAACCTGTGAAAATGCAATCTTGTGAAACCCGTATCCCGAAACCCGATTGCCTTTTTGATAAAATTCGAACTCATGGTTCGCAGTTTCACAAGATCAGGGGGGCATCAAAATCAATCGCGGCTTTGGCCCCGATATGTTCAACCCGCCTTTTCCAGTTTGATCCGAGAAAATAAAACCTTAAACTGTCTATGTCAGGATTTATCTCATCAATCAGGTTTTGTCGCAGAACCGTCCATTGGGCAGGATCGACCACACACTCAAACACAGAGTACTGAACCCGTTGACCGTAGTTTTGACATGCCTTTGCAACCCGGCGTAACCGCTTTGCGCCTTTTCCCTCTATGGAAACGTCATAGCTTACCAATACCAGCACGTTTAACTCCTTTTCCTATTTCCAGATAAACGGCGGGTAGCCGTCAAGATCCCCGCGGATAAACCTTGCCAGAAGAAGTGCCTGGATGAAAAATAAGGTTCCGATCTGGATTTTTTCATTTATAAACGGATGGACCAGGCTTTCCTGTTTTCTTTTCTGGTAGGTTGTCAGCACGGTTTTCCGGGTATCATCATCCATATGAACGGCACCGGACTCTTTTATGGTAAATCCTTCGGGCTTAACCTGGCCCCTGTTGATCATTGACAATACAAGCCTGTCGGCAAGAAATGGCCTGAATTCCTCCATCATATCCAGGGCAAGACCAGGCCTTCCCGGACGGTCCCGGTGAAGAAATCCCACTGCCGGGTCCAGGCCCACCGACTCCAGGGCTGACCTGACATCATGAACCAGCAGGGTATAAACAAAAGAGAGCAGACAATTTATCCTGTCGGTCGGCGGTCTTCGGTTCCGTCCTGAAAAGGCAAACGCCTCCTGCTGCTGAAATATCAATTCATCAAACACGCTGAAATACTGGTGGGCGGCATCTCCTTCAATGCCCCGAAGACTGTCTATATTGTCTTTCTGCAGTTCTTTTTGAATGTACATTGACAGCCGTTTGGATACTTTTTTGACGGCGTCCCGGTCCATTTTTTCCGAATGATCCCGCAGGCTGCGTTCAAGGACAGTCCGGCAGTTGGCAATTTTTCCGGTGAGGACAAAACCTGCCACCTGTGCCGAAACATCCGGGAGATCCGCCATCCGGAACTGCTTTCTGCGCAATAAAACATTGCCCGAAACCGGGCCTTTGACCATGGCCAGAAATTTTCCAAATTCGCTTAAAAAACTGATCGTCACGTCTTTTTCGGCGCAAAACCCCATCAGGTACGGACTGCACCCCACGGAACCGAAACAGACAATGCCGTCAAGGGTGTGAATGGGAATCCGCAGCACGGTTTTTTGTTCGATTTTAACGGCAACGGTTTCTCCGTCTTTGCCCAGATATGCCCCCTGGGTGGTGACAAACAATGTGTTCAGATGTTTTTTCATTCGGCAATATCTTTCCGGACCATTCGGTTTAACCAGGCAGCAACGGTCCGTTTTTTTTCAATGGCCTTTGGCATGCACTGTGAAAGAAATGAGCAGGTGTCACACTTTTTAGCATACTCAGGCGGTGGGGTGATTCCCGACTCAAACATGGCATGAAGCTGTTCTGCCGCCGCAGTGGTCTTCTGCCGCAACGCTTCATCAAACGCCACTTCCAGGCGGCGCCTTGTCTTTCCGTAAAACAATGCGCCGGAGGAGATGGAGATATCAAGCATCTCCTCAAGACACATGGCCTGGGCACAGAGCTGGACCTTATCGGACAGATCTTTTTTGGGTTTTCCGCGCTTGTACTCCACAGGGAAGGGAACCCATTTTTGAACGGAAGAATCCGTCCGGTGGAATTCAACCACATCGGCCTTGCCGGTGATGCCTAAGCGTGCGGATTTCAGGGGCAGCCCATATTCAATTTTGATTTTACCCTTATCTGCCTGGTCTCCCCTGTCCACCCTTTCGTGCATGATACGGCCCTGGGCCGTGAACAGATTTTCCTCCCATAGCTGTTCAAGATGGATCAGGGCGCACTGACGCGGGCAAAAAAGAATATGCTGGAGTGCGGATAGGGACAGATATTCCTTTTCCTGATAGACGGTCATTGATTTTTCCCGGTGCGTATCTGCTGTCTTTTATGAATATCATCCACAAGTTCCATGGATGCCCGCCAGGCCTGTTCACAGAAAGCTGCAAAGGGCTTTAAGGCGTCCGGTTCCGGCAGCAGTTGGCCGCCCTTTTCAATTTGCCCCACGGCAAAATGGTAGTGGGACAGGGCGTCAATATACGCTTTGCGCTGTTCCCTGGGCACAATAACCGGCGGCAGACCTGCCTTTAACACAGGCAGGTTGGCAATTAACCTTGCCATTCTGCCGTTTCCGTCAAAAAAGGGGTGGATGCGGACAAAGGCAACATGAAGCGTAACATATGCCTGCAAGGCCTTTTCTTTGTCCCCAGGCACAGCCACGGCCATAAGTTCATGGTAGAGCGAAAACCATTGTTTCATCAATGACGGAACATCCCGGGGGGCCGCATATTCAAAAACAACCTGTTTTTCATCAACCACCCCGACCGTCGAATTGGGCTCTTTTTTCCAGCCCCCCACAGGTTTGTAGACATCAAGCACAACATGGTGTTGAACGGCTTTATGAAGGTTGAACAGCGCCTCCTCGTTCAAAGGCGTCCCCTGCGCCAGCAGATCATAAATCAGATCAATGGCCCTGGCGTGTCCCACCACCTCTTCATGGTCTTTCAGGGGCTTTCCGGAAACGGTCAGCCCCTCTTCAAGAACAAAAGCGGTTTCCCCCAGGGTCAGCGTATTACCCTCAATGGCTGTGGAGGTGTGGGTCCACAGGTTGCGCAGCTGGGTTATCAGGGCTTTTTGGAGGTCTTTGTCCAGGTTTTTTAAAAAATCCATAAGGTTGAGTCTCGATTTAAAATCCATTTATGATTTCAGGCGTCAAACCATCAAGGGCATTTTTTAGCCCCTTTTCATCAAAAGAACCATCGGAATTGATCTGCAACGTCTGTAAAGTTCTATGAACTTTTGCAGAAGAATATTGACCTGATTTATTGTTGTGTTTCCACCAGATTACCTTTTCAACACTCATGCTGCCTTCCGGGCGTGCCGAAGATGCGTCACCTTCAAATAATCTGGGTAAAACATTTTTAATCGTTTCGGCATCGGCATCATTGAATCCGGTTCTTTCTGCAAGTTGGGGGCTCATGGCACCATAGGTCACATAAATGGCTTTGTCCACTCTGTGCTTCATACCCATGGTGTCAGAACTTTTCTTGGTTCCGTCTCCTTCGCCACTCACACTTTTAGTGATTTGGGTGCTTGTTATACTGACAGGGTCCACACTGAAAGCGGAATGAAGGGTAACAGGTCCGCGAATTGCTATGGAAACGCCATCACTCTTGGATCCGCTGAAGGCGAAAAGTTGTCCAAAACTTCTTACATCAAGCCATTTTTGACAAGCAAGCTTTGCCGTTTCTTCCGGCTTTGTCTTTTTACTGTTGAACGCATCTTTGCCAAGGCCGAACTCTTTTGATTCCGCCCGGTTTCTTAAACTTGTGGAATCGTCTTTTTTATTGTCATCGGATTGAACAAATATGGATTGGTCATCTGCCAGCAATCGATTGCGTATTTTCCTTTTCAAGCAGACATCGGATATTTCCCCAAAGCCTTCATAGTCAACCCTTGGCCTGTTACCGTTCAAAGGATCCCCGTTGGGGTTTGCATTTTTCACACTGAGAATTACCGCAAAATCAATTTTATGTTCAAGACTCATGGTTATGTTCCTTTCTATTCTTTCTCTTGGGGTTGATTTGATTTATTTTGCCATGCCTGTTTCTGGCAGTGATAGCCGAGAAGGAACTCCCCGGATAATGGTTTCTCGCTGATGAAGTCATCAGGGGAAAATGCCTCAAAAATTGAATCCAGTTCTTTTGTCCGGTTAACTAAGAATCCGGCTCTGCTGGATTTGAGCCTCTGCATATAAGGCTGAAGTGCCAGTTCAATGTTACGCCAGGTCGAAAACGGGCGGTCCGCAAAGCGTTGCATAAGCCTTGCCGCTGTGGTCGGCCGATCCTCTCCCCCAACATACAAAGCCGTTTCTTCTATCTTTTCGGCAATCGCCAGCAATCTTCCATAAAGATAGTCCCTGGTGGTTCTTTCTTCTTCCAAAGCCATTTTATATTCTCTCCTTTTATTTTTTTGGGGGTGCCGTAGATAAAAACCTTTATATAGGGCACAGGTGATTCCAGATTTCTTTCCCATTCCCATTTTTCACAATTATGCCGGTTACAGGTTCTGCGAACCGAAGAAAGAACGAGATCCTGGGGGAATTGCTTTCCGTCCACAATGCAGGGCAATATGCGTTCAATTACATCTTTTTTAAGTTTTTCATTGCTTTTGAGAATGTTGCCGTAAGCGGCTTCTGCAATGTTTCTGGGAGGTGGACTGGAAATCGGCCAGACCGTCTTTTTCGCGTCCTTCTTTTTGCTCTCCGGGTCTGGGACAGTGAAACGCTGGGGCCAGGCAAATTCATAATGCCATTTTTTTACTCGTTCAAGAAACTCGCTGGCTAACAGTTCTCGATAGTATATGATTCCCATTCGTCCTGGGGTGGCGGAATCAAGACCTATGATGATAATCTGTTCATTGGGATCTAATTTTGCGCGATAACCCGCTATGTATTTATTAAGAAGAATTGAAAAAGACTGCCCCATATCAAAAGAATAATCCAGGGCTGCATCTCCTTTCTCCTCCGTTTCTTCCTGAAATATAGGGTCGGCATTGAAAAACTCCCATGTGCTTTCAAGCGGTTCGGGTGTTGTTTTGCCTGAAATTGCCCATGATACGAAAACCTGGTCCCCGTTCCGAAAGCCTTGGCGGGAAATCAGCCAGCGAAGCGCATTATGGGCTTTCTGAGTTACTTCATAACTGATACTGGTGGCCTGTCTGCCATCCGGATCAGTAAAGCGTCCCCGGAATGTGAACCCGGAAGAGTCATTGGCAGAAACCAGTTTGGCTTTATCACCTGTGTGACGCAGTTTGGCCGGATGATTAACTGCAATGGGGCTTGAATTGCCGGTTATAAAACAAAAGTCCGAAACGTCTCCAGTCCTTGAATTGTAGTCAATCCAGCTTTGCTGTAACCTTTCATCTTTCCAGGTATTGCTGTCAGGTTCCCCTTCTTTTTCAACTGACCAGCAAACTAGAGCATCGCCAGGTTCAATCTCGGCTTTGTCTTTATTTTGCCTTTTGTCTTTCGGTATTGCCGGAAGGACTTTGAATATTAGGGGCGGATTTTTATCTCCTTCATTAGGCCAGTATGCCATCAGTTGATTGTTTTCATCAGCGTACAATACGCCTGAGGCAATAAGGTCCGCTACCACTTGACCTTTTTTGATGTATTTGTGAATCGCAATAGCTTTTGGATGGCTTTGACTTGAAGAACACCATGAATTAAGCTGTTTTTCATAGTCTTCAAAAAAACATATTTTTCTTCCGCCATAATCTACATAGTCTTGAGCAATGTATTGAATCTTATCTGCCAAAGGATGTGGCGGCGGCAACTTTCCAGAACGTCCAGCCGATTTTTCAGTCGCAGGTAGAATTATTTGGGTGTTCTCAAGGACAAACGCCCTCTTAAAACAACCATCGTAATCAATCACGATATTGATGTGCGCATTTTGCAACGTATGGCTGATGGGCATCAGTTTGTTTTCGTCAGGTAAGTCTAACCCCATACCCATTTCATAGGTGTCGTAAAGCTTGGCCATCCAACTCATAGCAACGCCTCCTCTTTATCAACAGAGAAAACATTATCTCCAAGTCCAAATGGCTTAGGTTCCATTTTGCGGATAAATCGGTTTTTGTCGCAAGCCTCCGGTCGGGGAAAATAGAGGATCCCTTTTTTCATGACAGCCTGCCAGAATCGGGTACATAATTCTTTTTTCCCTGTTTCATCAGGGTAATCAAAGCTATGGAACATCAACCCGAAGCTTAGTTCTTCAATATCATCATATGCACCATCTCCCTCACCAAAAAGACATGGCTCCACATAACCCTGACAGTCCCGGGTACCCAGAAAAATATCCTGGCGACCGCCTTTTTCAAGCATTCTTCTGGCGATGTTGAAATGTTTTCCTTCGATTCGATCTTTTTCCAACTCCGGGCGAAATTCATTCCATTCAAAATGGGCATGGACCTGATATTCTACTTGATGAAGAAATGTATAGATAGCCAGGGAGTTTCCTCCGCCCCAGACCAGGGGTTTTGTGCCTTTGGTCTGGGTTTGAATGGCCTTAATAACTCTGATCTTATCCACATACCAGACAATTGTAGGTTTCCAGTAAATGGATTTTAAAACGCCTTTGATCGCTTCATAGGTGGGAACATGGTAGCTGCATTTTTCTCCCCCGGTTTTTGTCACCGGATCGGTAAATAACGCATATCGTCCCCACAGTTTAAAGCTGATATCGTTTCTCATTTATGAGTCTCCTCAAATAATAGGTGTTTCCATTTCGTTGACAACTTCCGTGGATACGCCGAATTTTGGGCTGTAATATTGTTCGTCCAAGTAATAGATCTCTTCCCCTCTCTGAACAGGGCGTACGGCTTGGGCTTTGACTAATTTATCCCAGACATTGGGAAACAGGTTAACACTATATTTTTGGGCCTTTTTTAGCAGTGAATATGCTTGGGCGGGTTCTGGTATCGCACAAAGGTCTGCCACAATACTTTTTCCTTCTTTGTATTGAACAATAATTGCCTGGGTCGGTGCATCAATTGATTTAAATACCTTACCCGCTGTTTTGAAAGACTGCTGTAAACTGAAAGTGGCTTTCTGAACATCTTTTTCCCGTCCGACATTGAGAGGGTTATCGCTTAACAGGTTCAGTAATGTATCTTGTCTTCCTGCCTGCTTTGCCGTCAGGGGGTATGTCATTTGATCTGCCCGTTCATAAAAATAGTAAGAGAAATATCTGTCCATCGAAACCGGACTTAAAAAATCTTCATGTCCTTTTTCTTCCAGAACCCGTTCGGCCTTATCCCGGCCTGTTTTTATATCTGTCAGCAAATCAATGGATTCATTGTCAGGGTTGACGACATACACCTGGGAAATGTCATGATTACCGTTTCGGTTGCAGCGGCCTGCAGCCTGGGCAATGGAGTCGAGACCCGCCAGAAACCGGATTACAGAATTAAAATCAACATCAACGCCTGCTTCAATGAGCTGTGTTGAGATACAAAGCAACGGAAGTTCGTTCTCCAGGCGCTGTTTGATCTCATCCAGAATTTCAGTCCGGTGGGCGGGACAAAGATTTGTGCTTAAGTGGAAAACAACGTTTTTATCTTCATGATTGATTAGATCTGAACACATTTCATGCAGTTGTCTTGCCCAATCCTTAGTATTTACAATTACAAGGCAATTGCCTTTTTCCTGAACCTGGGCAACGGCCAGATTCGCAATCTGCTCTTTGGTCCAGCCTCCAGAACGGGTTCTGTTTTCAATGTTTACTCTTTTCAGTTGTCTAAAAAGGTCAACGGTATCACCCGCCAGTTCATTTTCAGCAGGGATATCAAGCGCACCGTAGTCTTTGTTGACACAGTTAAGCACCGGCTGGGTGGCCGTACAAAGCACCGCAGTGGTTCGGGCATAATTTGTTAAAAAGTTAAGTCCGTTGCAAAACAGGTGAATACAGTTAATGGGAAGGCATTGAATTTCATCAAAGATAATAACTGAATTGGCCAGATTGTGCATCCGCCTGGGGCCTCTGGTTCCGCCACCGAATAAAGCCTCAAGAAATTGGACCATTGTGGTGAAAATGACAGGCGCGTCCCAGTTTTCAGAAGATAGTTTGGACTGCCAGGTCTGCTTTTCAGGCTCAAGATTGGAGTGGTGTTCAAGTACCCAGGGATATTCATCTCCAACCTGCTCCAATATATTTCTGATTTCCCTGGCATTCTGGTCAATGATTGACGTATATGGGATAACATAAATAATGTGATCCAGTTGATGCTTTTGCGCATGATGAAGGGCATACCGCATGGAGGCAATTGTTTTCCCCCCGCCGGTTGGAACCGTCAACGAATACAGGCCTTGTTGCCTAATAGCGGCATCTAGGCAATGTCTTGAAATTTCGTTTCTCAATTCATCCACCCGATTGCGTACATTAAAACTCGAAAGTTTGTCTTCCAGCCGGGCTATGGCGATTTGCCAGTCAATTTTCTTTTTATTCCGAACTGTTTGATTATCAGGACATTCAAAATCTGCGCTGTCAATACGGTCTGAATCAATAAGGCAGCTGAACAAAAAACGGGCGAAAAATCCAAGCCTGAAATGTTTTAGACGGTCATGCTCTTTTTTTTGTGGGGATACGATACCGGCAAGTTGTTTTAAAATCTGTTTTAAAAAGTTTTCTGTCGCAATATGCTCAATGGATTCTTTTATTTTAAGGTCTGCTGCTTCAAGGCATGTTTGAAGATGAGTTAACTCATCTTTCTTTTGGATCCTTTTCAAAAAAACATTTTCACCTTCCACGTGCAGGCAATCAATCATCCCTCCATGATGGGATGCCAGACATAAGGCTAAAATCTGCCCAACCAGTTTGCCCTGGGGACCATAATGATTAAAACGCTTCCATATCCATTGTGCCCCTGCTGTTGAATGATCAATTTTACCTTTAAGATTTTTGGTATCGACATTGGCGTCATCAAGATCAGGGTTAAGAATACCTGTTTCTGCTTTTATATAATTTTGAAAATCGGTGCTGTATTTACCTATATCATGGAGCAGACCAAGCAGTTTTCCCGCCTCAGGTAATCCGATTTTAGCAGTGAGTTTTTTACAGATAGATGCCACACCCATTAAATGCTCGCATACTGTCTGTATCTCATCATCTTGGCTGCGGTGATGAGCAACAAAGTTACTTTTCATGACACCCCTCTTTTTTATATGGACTAAATTTTTATAAGTTTTAGCTCCTCAACCACGGCATGAATTGATTTTATTTCCTGTTCGACGGTGTCATCTCGGCCTGCAGTCAGTAAAAGATCAAAAAAACGCCCATTGGCGTTCAGTATCCGGCGGGAAGCATCTGGTTCGCCAAAACCGGTTTGCGTGTAGTGGGTTTTTATTTTTTGTATGTAGGTGTCGGCGGAGTCTTCGGTGATCAGGTTCAGTTCTTTAAGCCGGTAGACAAACGCTTCGGTTGAGATGCCGAACCTGTGTTTGATACGCAGGAGAAGATCCCATGTCCAGGTGTCGGGGGTGATGCCCAGTTGACCCACTGTGGTTCGTACTGTGTTTTCAGGCATGAGAAAGGTGGCGGCGAAATGTTTGGCCGCCCGTCCGGGATTGATGGGCCGGGACTCGGATGTCGCGTCTGTATCCGGAAAAAGCGCGTCTTTTCTGATTTTCATTTGATTGAAGATCAGGATGTTGCCCAATTCCACGGCAAGATGGAACAGTTGTCTTTCCGGATTTTTTCGGGCGTTGATGAAAAAAAAGGCGTTCTGGTGAACGGGTTCAAAAAAAGAGAGTCCGTCCAAATCATCTGCCGATTTCATAAAGGGGAACAAAAGAACCCGTAATCCGAAATTTTCAAAGAGTTCAAGGTAATCGAAAATCACGGCGTCGCCGGTGCCCATGGCAGTTCTGATACGGCCTGCAAGCTGTTCCATACCGGCGTAGTCCGGTTCAAAGGGAACGGCCAAAGGCAGCAGGGCGTGTTTTTGAACACCGAGAATGTCTTCAAGGGTATGAAACGCGAACATCAGTTCCCTGCATGCACACAGCAATGCCTTTGGGGGAGGGGATGCATCCGGTTCAATGGTCACATGGGCGGTGTCTGTTTTGCCGGCTTCGGCCCTGGCCTGGGACGGGTCCGGGGCAAACAGGGCGTCGGTGGGGACGTCAAGTGCCTGGGCCAGATTATAGATAACCGTGGCTGACGGCAGGTTGCCGCCCCGCTCAATGCGGCCCAGCGGTCCTTCCTGAATCCCGATTTTTGAGGCCAGTTGCGCCAGGGTCCAGTTGCGTGACTGCCGGAATGAACGGATATTCTTTCCGATAAATTTTAAGTCATGAGGCATGAAGTTATAAAAACCATATCATTATTTTTATGTCAATAATTAAATTTAGTTGACGATATAAGTGATCTTGTTGTTCTGTATGGGGCCGGCAGCAGACTGCAAAGTTTCTGAAATACGCGCTGAGGATATGGCTTTATGAACACTTTTTGTCAGATTTGGTGGGAGAGAGACAATAAATGGCGGATGAAAAGATACGATACCTAAAACGGTTTAGGGTAGGGGGGCTTAGCCCTGGCCGGGACGGCGTACGAAAAGATGTCGGCCTTCGGTTTCGGGCTTGAACAATATGGATTTTAAATTGATGCCATCAATTCGGGGACTGATTTTGCCGACAGGATTTTTCCCTTCAACGCTTTTAGTCGGTTGATGTCCTGGATGGTTTTGATTTTTGCTATAATTGTTTTACAGTCATCGCTGTCGCCGAACTTAATACTTACTGCCAGTTCAATGCCTTCGAGAAGCCCCTGTTCAATCCCCTGCTCAAGTCCTTGAGCATGTCCTTCTTTTCTTAATTGTTCAGCCAATGTCATAATGATACCTCCTTGTTCTTCAGACAACGCATTTGATACGAGCGTATGAAATTTTTCTGTTGTAATCTCCTCAACGTTGCTGAATACATATTTTATCAAGGATTCAAAATATTGCAATCCTGTTTCCTGCTCGGACAACTCCTTTAACAACATGAAAATACCGGGTAACTTGTCTGCCACATCCGACTCAAATATATGTTTGAGCAGGAGCATGGTCACCCTTGCCATTATTGTTCCCCTGATTTGATCGTCTGTATATTGAGACAGATCATACAAGATGAATTCAAAATCCGGAATATAACCGGCAAGCTCGTTCACCGGTCCGTCAAAGAGAGATGCAAACCGTTTATCCACCGACCATTTATCTTTGCCGTGGTATAAAACCAGAGGAATTACAATGGACAGGTTTCGACTTTTGGACTGCTTAAGCCCGAGTCGCCAGATTTTAACCATATATTCAATAAGCTGGAGATGTATCAGGGCGTCTGTATAACTTTTATGTTCAAAAAGAAAGTATACAAATCCTTGTGCCTTACCAATCTGAATTTTGTAAAGCAGGTCGGAATAAAAATCTTTTAGGTCTTTTTCAATAAAAGAGTCTTTACAGATCTCAAGGGTATCCAGCTGCACAAGTTCAAGAATCGGTGCCGGTAGATAGTTTTCCAGGAATGACCTGGCATTGCTCAAGTCGCTCCAGGTTTCCCTGAACAGCTTGTCATGGGAATGGTGCAGTTTGTTTCTCATATTGGTTTTGTATCATGGGGTCCTGTCGGCGGCAATATTTTATCCAGTGAATGCACTGGATAGAAAAATATATTTATTAAGGTCTGTTATAAAAGCTTAGTTCAATGATCAATGTCAGCCCTGTTTTTTGTAAGCACTATGGGCGTAATTTAACTTCCCAATAATGACCACAAAGATCGCAGGGCACCAAACCCATAGGATTTCATTTTTCAAAATGGCAAGACCTTTGCCGCTCATAAACGCCTTAACGCTAAGGGGCGAAACATCAATCGGTGTGGCCCAGAAGAAATAGCGTGCAGTGTCAAAGGGGGATAAAAGGGCAATGCCAAGGCCGCCGTTTGTAAAGGCGTCGAGTATGCCGTGAGTCGAAGCGACAACGCTGAAATATAGAAAATAAAACAGCCAGCTTTTAGACAGAACACCTTCTTTTCTAAAAAAGAGCGTTGCTATGATACCGCCGAGCAGCGCTGCAAAGAAGATAGAATGAAAAAATCCCCTGTGTCCCCAAAAGCTTGCGTATGCGATGTCGAACTTAAATGTCAGCACATCAAGGTCAGGCAACATTGCGCAAATCATCGACAGAACCCAAAACCGTTTTGGGGCGCTTCCTTTAGAAATCGCTAAGCCGGACGAGATACCGATTACTGCGTGGGTGATTGCGGATGGCAAATTACGGCCCCTTTCATGGGTTGGGCTGACACGTCGTTTTTTTTGTTAACGTCCTTGGTTGTTACTGTGAGTCGTTCGCATGCCCTCTCCTGACAGGATAAGCTCAATGGTCGGGTCGTCCAGATTCAGATCAAAGAAGCGAAGGTAAAATTGCCGGACTTCGGTTTTCAGGTCAAGATCGGCAAACAGATCCGGATATGCGGTTTTTGCGGTCCATAAAATGGCAAGGGGTGTTTCAAGGCCGCCTGGGTGGCCCCACCTGGAAATGCCCACCGGGATGGTGAAGACCCGGCCTGTTTTTACCGCCTTTATGGGGGCCCACTGGGGATCGGATAGAATTTTTTGGGTTGTTTGATTCTCGTTGGCAATGATCATTTCAGGGTTCCACATAAGGATTTGTTCCATGCCGGCGAATCGTTTGTTTCTATCTTTTTTTAGAAGGCCTTTGCCCACAGATACGTTGAGAATATTGCAGGCTCCTGTCCAGTCGGCTTCAAGGGTGCCGGGTCCGTCGGTTCTGAATGGTTCGTTAATGGCGTGGTATACCGGCAGTTTATCCGCCTCTGCAATTCCGTCGGTTTTTGCCTTTACCCGGGCAATGGCCTTTCTGTAGTAGCGGGTATAGTCCGATGCCTTTTGTTCTCTGTTCAGTATTCGCCCCATGGCTTCAATCACGGCCATCTGGCTTTGCATGTCTGAATAGGCGGCGGAGAAATAGGGCAGGCCGAATTCTCTGAGTTTTTCAACCTCCTGGTCAATGCCTGCGGTTTCCGGTTTTAGAAATACAATATCAGGCCGGGTTTTAATCAGGGACTCGATGTGGATGATGCCCCCGGCAGACGGCACGGGAAGAGATGACAGCTGCGGGACGATTTTTCCCAGCAGCTTGTCTTTTTTTAATCCTTTGACAATGGCCACCATGTCGTCGCCCCGGCCCAGCATGGCCGTGACATGCCCTGTAAATGCATAGAGGCAGGCGATACGTTCCGGATAGTGCGCCAAGGTTAAAATATGGCCCTGGCCGTCGGTTTCGGTTACAACTGCCTGGGCGGATGCCGTGCCGGAGCCGACCAGGCCCAGTACGATTAAGGCGATTAAAATGGGTGTAAATGTTTTTTTCATGGGATTCCGTCCATGGTTTTAATGGGAATGATCTGTTTAATTTCGCCGTTGTCCCGGATCTGTTCGGTGACCACGGCTGCCTTCACCCCGAAGACCCGGCTGATGTTTTCACCGGTTAATGCCTGAGAAGGTGTGCCTGCTGTTTGGATGCGGCCCTGGTGCATGAAACAGACCTGCACGGGAAGCCCTGCGTTTTCAAGAAAAAAGGCGTGGTTGGGAAAATGGGTGGCCATGATCAGGGTCAGCCCCCTGTCGCGGATCATCCGGGCAATGGTTTCAAGGACCAGCAGTTCGTTTTTAAAGTCCAGGTGGGCTGTGGGTTCATCCATCACGATGACCGGGGTGTCCTGGACCAGTGCCCGCAGGATCATGACCAGCTGGGTCTCCCCGCCGGAAAGCCGGGTATAGTTTCGGTCTTTGAGATGCAAAAGTCCCAGGCTCTCCAGCAGCGCTTCGGCCTTTTTGCGGTCCCGGGCCGAAGGAGAGGAAAAAAGGGCGGTGTAGGGGGTGCGTCCCATTAGCAGGATATCCATGACCGTGAAGGAAAAGGAGCTGCTGTGGCGCTGGGGCACATAGGCCAGATACCGGGCGGTCTGGGCCGCAGACATCCGGGTGATGGGGGTTTGGTCAATGATGATACTGCCCTTGTCCAGGGTGTTGATGCCCAGAAGACAGTCCAGCAGCGTGGTTTTACCGCAGCCGTTGGGCCCCAGCAGGCACAGGGACTCGCCCTTTGACACCGTCAGGTCAACCCGGTCAAACACCTGGGTGCCGGTGTGGGAAAAACCGGCGTCCCGGATCTGGATCAGCGTCTCGGACATGGGATTACCACCGCCTTCCTTTGGTCTGCTTGAGCAGGTAGATGAAAAACGGGCCGCCCACCAGGGCGGTGAGGATGCCCAGGGGCATTTCGCTTGTGGAGATCAGCCGGCTGACCGTATCCACGACAATCAGAAAGCAGGCTCCGATGCTGAATGCGGCCGGGATCAGCTCATTGTTGTTGTTGCCGGCTATAAGTCTGCCCATGTGGGGCACCACAAGTCCGATCCAGCCGATGACGCCGGAAACGCAGACGGCGGCTGCCGTGGCCAGGGTGGCGCAGACGATGACGAAAAGTCTGTTCCAGGTCAGGTTGAGCCCCAACGCCCTTGCCTCCCTGTCCCCCATGGCCAGCACATTGAGGCGCCAGCGGATCAGATAGAGCCCGGCACAGCCCAAGATCATGGGCAGTCCGGCAGCAGCAATGACGGGGTACTGGGCCCGGGAGAGGCTGCCCATCAGCCAGAACACAATGGCCGGCAGTTCATCGTAGGGATCTGCCACATATTTTAAAAAGGATACCAGGGCCGAGAAGATCGAGCCCACAATTACCCCGCCCAGCACCAGGGTCACGGCCTGGCGGTCCGCCACAAAACGGCCTGTGACCAGGCTTAATCCCACGGCGGCAAGGCCGAATCCAAAGGAACACAGGTAAACCGGTAAGCCAGAGCCAAAAAGGATCAGGGCCAGGGCGGCTCCGAACCCGGCACCCGAACTGACCCCCAGCATGCCTGAACTGACCAGGGGATTTTTGAACAGTCCCTGGAAGGCTGCACCGCTCACCGCCAGGCTTCCGCCCACCAGGGCCGCCAGGATGGCTCGGGGCAGCCGGACATGGACGATCAGTGAGTAGTGAATGTCGTTGACCTGGCCTTGGCCTGCCAGGGCCTTGATCAGCAGGGCAATCTCCCGGATGTGAATGGGATATCGGCCCAGAAGGACCGAGACCAAAATCAGGACCACAGGAGCCAGGGACAAGGCCTTGAAGGCAAAAAAACGGGTTAAGTTATGGGACTGGGAAATGCTGATGGTTTGTCCTGAAGCTATCTTTAAATGTGTTTATGGGTTCTTTCTGGTTAGTATCAGAAAAACAAAATGCTGAAAAGAGGGCTTGTGCAAAACACGGGGATAATTGTTTGACAAAAACAGACGGATGTGGTTATTTCCCATGCAAATTCAACACTTAGTGGCCCATGGCCCATGTTAAAATTTAGAGAAATCAAGCTACATACGCATTTTCATGTGTTTGCCGCCGGTTCTCTATTTTTAGCAGGCTGTCGGGGCACTAAATATTTTTAAGGAGAAGAGAGTAAGAAGATGTGTGTTATGTTTAAAATGATTGCGCGGACCGTTGCCGTGCTGATTGTGTGCTCGGCAATGAATGCGCTGGCAGGTGATACGCCTGATCAGACTGCGGAATACGATCTGGGGGAGGTGGTGGTCACCGCCCCCGGAGATCAGGGTGTAGAATCCGTCGGGACCCTTCACGAGGTGACCGCCCGACAGATTGAACTTCGCCATGCCACGACCCTGGACCAGGCGCTTGAACTGCTGCCCGGTCTGGATATCCGGCGGGGAGCCCAGGGCATTCCCAGGGTAGATATCAGGGGGATGCGGTCCCGCCATGTGGTTCTGCTGCTCAACGGGATTCCCTTTAACTCCACCTATGACGGCCAGTTTGATCCCTCTTTGATTCCCACGGAAAATATTGCAAGGATCAAAGTCTCCTATGGTAATCACTCTGTGCTTTACGGCCAGGGCGGACTTGGCGGGGTGATCAATATCATCACCAAAAAGGGGACCAAAGGGGTCCGCGGAGGGCTGTCCGCCGATATCGACGAGCGGAGAAACTCCAACGCCAAAGCGGATATCTCAGGGGGAAATGGTCGGGTGGATTATTTTGTTTCCACCAGCCGCCAGGATTCCGACGGCTATAAGCTTTCAAACAGTTTTGATGAGACCTCGGAAGAGGACTGCGGTATCCGGGAGAACAGCGACTATTTTTGGGAGAATTTCTTTACCAACCTAGGCGTAACAGCCAGCGATTCGTTCAGGTTCGGTATTGTGGCGGGTGTAAGCAACGGCGAGTTCGGGCAGCCGCCGTCAACCATCAATGACAACTCGGACGACTATGCCAAAAAACCTAAATACGACAGAGTGGAGGATTATGACGGCCACTTTGCCCAGCTCTCCATGGGATATGATCCGGGCGGCCTGTTCAGCATGCGGGCCTGGGGATATCTGAATGAGAATGATGAACATTTGGCTCGTTATGATAATGATGCATATTCTGCGATTACCAAAAGTACTAATTACGATAAAACCGATGAAACCGATGTGACGGGTGCTACCGCCCAGGGCTTTTTGAAATTCGACACCCTGGGGCAACTGGGGTTTTCTCTGAACACAGAGACCAATTCTTATGACTCCAATGGTGCTTACGGTAATGGTAATCCCATCGCCGTTTCCCACGATATCTCCCTGTATGCGGCAGCCATGGAATACGAGGCCACGTTTTTCGATCGCCTGGGCGTGGTGGCAGGCTACAGCCATCACTGGCAGGACAAAGACCAGGGCGAAGACGATGACCAGGGGGCATGGCTTGCCGGACTGAGTTTTGATGTGGTTGAAAATACACGCCTGCGCGCCTCCTATGCCCGAAAGATACGGTTTGCTTCCATTCAGAATCTCTACGATTCTGATGCCGGAAACGAGGATCTGGATACGGAGCGCTCGGACAATTTTGAGATCGGTGTCAGCCAGCTGCTGCCTTTTGGCATCATGGCCGATTTGGCATTGTTTCAGAACAACGTAAAAGACTATATTCAAAAGGTTGAACAGCCCAGTGGCGACGACCTTTATGAAAACTTTGACGAATACCGGTTTAGAGGGGCAGAACTTCTTTTGTCCAAACAGTTTGCAAAGGCGGGCATAAGCCTTGGCTACTCCTATATGGATGCGAAGAACAAGTCCGAGGGTGCCGTCCTTGAAGATTTGGAATACCGCCCGTCTCACAAGTTTACCCTGGAAGGGAATTAGGCACAAGATCAAAAATAAATACCCTGCCTGGAGAAAACCAAGCATGCCTGTACAAAACTGAATGTAATAGATATGGTCCTCATGAAAAATAACATTTAAATGGACTTTTCATGACAAACCATATTGAATTCACAGAAGAGCAGTTATCTGAAATCACGCCTGCGGTAAAGTGTTTGTTAAACCAAACGAGAGAAAAATTAAAAGGGACTGATAGAAGGCAATTTATGGCCCATGTAGTATCTCTTATGGGGAAAGGTGGCCAAAGAAAAGCAGAAAAAGAGCTTGGATGGGACCGTCATACAATTAGAAAAGGGATGAAAGAACTGCAAAGCGGTTTTGTTTGTGTCGATAATTTTTCAGGAAGGGGGCGGAAACCCGCTGAAGAAAAATATCCTTTATTACTTGAAGATATCAAAAATATTGTAGAACCTATTTGCCAAACGGACCCAACATTTCATTCGACCAAATTGTATTCACCGATTACAGCAAAAGAGGTGCATAGAAAATTAATTGAATTGAAAGGATATCAACCGGATGATCTCCCATCGGTCATAACGATTAACCGGAAAATGAACCAGTTAAATTATCGTTTGAAAAAAGTGACCAAATGTAAGCCTAAAAAAAAATCCCTGAAGTGAATTTGATATTTGACTATGTTCATAATATCAACAGGATAGCAGATTCGAATCCGGGGATAATAAGATTGTCAATGGATGCAAAAGCCGTCATAAAAGTGGGACCATTTTCACGAGGCGGATACAATCGTTATGGCTTACGAGCCTGTGATCATGATTTCCAGCCAGATACGCTTTTAAAGCTTTTTGGCATATTCATTCCGGCAACAGATGAAACCTTCTTTTATTTCAGCGAAAGTCATATTACAGCAGATTTTATAGTCGATGCGTTAGAACAATTATGGCCGACTCTTAAGGAAGCATATGATCCACATACCTTGGTTCTGAATTTAGATAATGGACCAGAAAATAGCAGCCGAAGAAGTCAATTTATGAATCGTTTGGTTACTTTTTCTCAAGAAAATTCCGTGAGCATTAGCTTAGCTTATTATCCTCCATATCACAGTAAATACAATCCTGTAGAAAGAATTTGGGGTAGATTGGAACAACATTGGAATGGAGAACTTTTGGACAAGGTTGAAAAAATTTTAGGATTAGCAAGAACAATGACCTGGAAAGGCTGGCGTCCAGTTGTGACCTTTGTGGAAAAAACTTATAAAAAAGGCGTAAGGCTGACAAAGCAGGCCATGCAAATCATAGAAAATCAAATTTTCCGAATCAAAGGAATTGAGCAATGGGCTGTTGACATACCTTTCTATGTTGATTGATATTTTGGGGTATTTTATTCTGATATTGTGCCTTATGCCTTTGATTTTGGACTGGTTCTCTATGCCGGTCTCATACATGTGACAGATCAGATTTATAGTAATAATGACGGCGATGCCCAGAGGGATTTGGGGGATATCACCCTGGTGGATCTGAAAATCGAACAGCGGGTCTACAAAGAGTTCTGTTCCCTCTATGCGGGCGTGGACAATCTATTTGATGAAGATTATGAAGAAAGTTACGGGTTTCCCCAGGTGGGTCGGACGGCGTATGCCGGTATGAAAATCCGTTTTTAATTTGTGTTTGAACGAAAAGCCACCCATCTGCGCCTTGCACCTGGGCAACTTTTCGCTCAAACACTGAGTGTCATTCAGATATTATTTTTTATAGTAAAAGCGCTCCTGGCATTGTCTTTGCCGGGGGGCGCTTTTTTAATATTGTTTTGCCTCTTCTTTGGTGATGGTCCGCAGGGCAATTCCGGTCTGATCAGCAGTTTCGTTGGCTGTGGTTGTCACCACCTGGTGAAATCCCATCCTGACCGTTTTTGTTCTTTCCGAACCGATGACCACCTTGTCTGAGAGGGAGAGTTCCGATCCGTCCGAGCGTACCACCGTATCGATAAACGGATAGGCGCACAAATCCGCCACACTGACAACATCACCGGGATTGCCCAGGTTATACCAGCCCCTGTACCGTCCGTCATTGCCGCCCATGCGCAGTCCGGTTCCGGCAAGGGCACCGATGATGCCGTCCCCGGTTCCGCCGTGCTCGGAAAGGTGAATGCCCACATTTTTTGCAAGGGCATAGGCGGCAGCTTTGGTGCAGACGGCCTGTTTTGCCCTGGCACCAAAGGCGGACAGCTGCATTTGCTTCTCCTTATCCAAAGGTCCCGTTACGCAAAGTCCAGGATCTGAACCGGGCTGGCAGCGAGTCTCAAGACAGGATACCAGGTAGTCCATCAGGCGGGGTTCAAGCTTTTGGTTTTCAAGTTCTAACTCAAAGCACATGGCTGAGTTGTGAGAGGTAAAGGGAATATCTTCGTGGACAAAGAGCTGATGCCGGCTGATGGCCGAGCTTTTCCCGAGCCCGAGATCCTCAAGCTCCCTGCAGATTTCCTGGACCAGCCAGCCTGTTCCTTTGGTGCCTGGCATATCTGTGTCGTCCATACAGATCCAGTATCTCATTTGTCCTCCTTCGTATGCGTTTCAAATAACGGCCGCGGGCCGTCCTTGGTTTTTTGCTACTCAGGGGGGACCCGCAACAAAATATTAAAATCTGAGTAAGTTACCCGGACTTTCTTGTCAAATACCGGTATGTCAACCGGAAGATTGATCTTATAAAAGAGAATAAGGGTTGTGTCAATTTTTATCTTTATCTTCATATAAGGTGTCGGGATGTTTGAAAAAGGCACGATCGTGAAATCGTCAGAATAAGGGCCGTATTCAAGCGAACAAAATCCCGGCCTTGCCCGTCATATTCTCTGGTCTGGCTTGACATGGCTGGGCGCATGGCCTAAAAACTAAAAATATTTTGACGAACGCTAACCCGCATAGGCAATATGGCAGCTCCCACGGATTTTCATACCCCTTCCAATACAGCCCGTAACTTCGGCAGGTCCTCCAAAAAAGGCTGGGGCCGGATTCTTTTTTTTACATGCTTTATAGGCGCTCTCCTTGTGGCCGGGCTGGTTGCGGCCGGTCTATTTTTCATTGAAACCAAGCCTGCCCAGGATTTTATCCAAAAGCAGGTCAACACCCAGCTTCCCGGAACCCTGTCCTGGGAACAGTTTCATCTGGATTTGAGAGCGGGCGGAATCCGGATTGCTGATGTACACCTTAAAGGCGAGGACGGCAGGGAACTGGCCGCTATTCCTTTGGTGACAGTCAAAATAGACTGGTCTGCATTGACCCGGAAAAAAATTGAACTGTCCGAAATCTTGGTTGACCATCCTGTGTTTGACGTCACTATGTCCGAACAGGGGGATGTTGATATTGTGTCGGCCCTGGTTTCTGAAACCGGGGAACCTGCGGATGATACCCCACCAGCATCTGATGACTCCCAGGCGTTTGATTTTTGGGTGCGTGAATTTAAGGTGAATCAGGCCCGGATAAAAGTGACAGCCCCCCAGTTTAATACGGATTTGCCCCAATTGTCCGTTGACGTGAGCGGGTTCAAACTGTCCGACCTGTCCGCTTCGGTTCGCGTGGCCCTGGCCGGGGGGGATCTGGGATTCGGAGATACTCATCTTGCCCTTGAATCTTTGGACGTTCAGGGCCGAATTGATAATGACAACATTTCAGATATGAATGTTCAACTCAGGATGCCGGGGATTGAACTCAATGCCAAGGGTGCGGTTGCTCAACTTTTTGGGACTGTGGCGCCGGACATCACTGCTGTCCTTGATCTGAAAGCGCCTTTGGCCGCAACTGCCCTGGGGCTGCCCGGGGATTTGATCCAGGGAAACGGCCGGATCAATATGAGCATTAGCGGCGGGATCGATAATCCCCGGGGGCTGATCAGATTTGCCTTTGGCCAGGGCAGTGTTAACAACACCGTCATATCCGGCATACAGGTTGATGCCGATCTTGAAAATATGCATCTGACGTTCAAGGACAGCCGGATTGATCTGCCGGCCGGAACCATTCCCTTTGGCGGAGATGTGGATCTGTCACAAACCTTTCCCAAGGGGTTTACCGGTCCCATGGCTGATCTGGATACCCTGGCATATAATTTTTTTCTGAATCCGGCAGACCTGGCCCTGGAGGCGCTTGAATTGGGCGAAGGAACCCCGCAAGGGAAAGTTGCCGCCCAGGTTCGGATAGAGGGCCGGGGTGTGATACCCGGCCAGATGACGGCCCATGCAAGCCTGGATGTGACGGCCCATGACCTGATTTTGCCGCAAATGTCAGACCCTGCCACCGTTCAGCTTAAAGCCGGTGCCGAACTGGACAAAGCGCAACTGACCCTCTCCGGTCTGACCCTGGACGGACCGGGCATGACCGGTACCGGCGGATTCCATCTGGATATGCCGGGGTTTGAACCCCAGTCCATGACAATGACCGGAAATTTGGATCTGGATGTTGCCGATATATCAATTCCCTTAAGCCTTGTGGGGCAAAAGGGATCGGGCCGTGCCAATGTCCATGCCGTGGTCCAGGGGGCGTTGTCCGCGCCGGATTTGACCTTGGATCTCAATGCCGAAAATCTTGCTTCCAGCGGCTTCCAGGCCGATGAAGTGCGTTGCAAGGCGCAAATGGACAAGGGACTGCTCCGGATTCAGCGTCTGACCCTGAAACGCAGCCAGGGGCAGCTCAATGCCACAGGAACCGTGTCTCTGGCCGGGGAAAAGAAACAGGACCATGCCCTGGCTCTGGCTCTGACCGCCGAGTTTAATGGGCTTGAACTGGCGGAACTGGCTCCGGACCTGGGAGTAAGGGGAACTTTTTCCGGTAAAATCACCGGGAACGGATCTTTGGCAAACCCCAAATTCCAGGTATCATTGACAGGGCAAACGCCGGGATTTGAAACATACAATCTGGACAGTGTTCAGGCGCAGCTTAGCTTTGCCAATCATATCCTGACCGTTAAACAGGCGCGTATCCAGAAAAATAATGCGCATCTGGATATTACCGGACAGGTGAATGTGGCGGACAAGACCCTTGATATCCAGGCCGTGATTCCTGAAACCGATCTTAAAAGTATTGGCCCGGCTGCGGACGACATCCTTGCCTCGGGCCGGCTGGGTCTGGATATTTCCGCCAGGGGCCCACTGCTGTCACCGGATATTTTCGGGCGTATTAACGCTGTGGACCTGCGCCTTCCCAATGCCCCGGAGATGGTGGCCGATGCCGATGCCGCCATAACGGTGCACGGCGCATTGGACAGACCTGAATCGTTGCAGGCGTCTGTTGATATCTCCCGGCTGGTACTGACCCGGCAGGGCCAGGTGTTGATTCACATGGAAAATGCCAAAGCCCTGCTTAAAGCGGGACACTTTACAATTGATCCGGTGCCCGTCCAAATTATGGACAAAGGGGCGCTTACCCTGACGGCCGATGGCGATATTAACGGTGATCTGACGGCAAAGGTCTTCGGCCGCCTTCCTGTGTCCATACTGGTGCCCCTGGAGGACGACCTCACTTTCGCCGAGGGAGATATTCTTGTGTCCTTGAATGCCACAGGTAAAACCACCGCTCCGGATTTAGACGGCAGTGTTGAATTTTCAAAGGTGACCCTGGGGCTTGGGGCACTGGAAGAACCCTTGCAGAACGTCAATGGCCGTATTGTACTGACGCCTGAAAAGGTGGATATCCAGGATGTCACGGCCGATCTTGGGAATGGTAAAATTACGCTGACCGGAAACGCCGAATTGAGTAACGGCATGCCTGGTGCGTTTAAACTGAACCTTGATGCGGCCCAGGTGCCCGTGGATGTCCCGGATACCCTGCAAATGACATTGGATAGTCAACTGACCTGGACCGGGACTATGGATAAATCAATGATCACCGGCCGGATCGACATTTTTGAAGGCAACTATTATAAGGATGTGGATTTAAGCCTGGTGAGTATCGCATCCCAGGTGACTAAAAAATCCCGGCCCAAAGTACGGGAACCCGGGCCCCCCTTTTTAAAAAATATTGGACTCAATATCTATGTGACCCGCAGGGAAGCCATTGTTGTGGACAATAATCTGGCCTTAATGAGCATCAGTCCCAATATCAGTGTCCGGGGAACCGCTTTTGCGCCGTCCCTGGATGGCCGGGCCGTGGTGGATGAAGGCACGATTCATTTTCAGAAAGCCGAATTTGAGATCTCCGAAGGCGCCATTGATTTTATCAACCCGTATAAAATCGAACCTGAGATTAAACTGATCGGTGAGACCACGATCTCTTCATACACCATTACCCTGTCCGTCACCGGTACACCTGATGATCTGGTGCTTAAATTTTCGTCAGATCTTGATGCCACGGATGCAGATATCCTTTCCCTGATTGCCTTTGGCAAAACAACAGCTGAAATGGGAGGCAGCAGCGACGATGAATCATTGTCGGCATCGGCCATTGCCAAGATGATGCTGGACGCTTTAAGTGATAAAATAAAAGATACCACCGGGTTAAGCGAGGTCAGTTTCAACATGGATCATGAGGGGAACGAAACCAGTGTCCATGTCGGGTTGGGTGCCGATCTTTCCCGGCAGCTCAGTGTTTCCTACGGCATTGATATCAGTGACGGAGAGACCGTGCATACGGTGACGACCTATTACAAACTTCTTGAGCACCTGTTACTGAGCAGTTCCCAGAGCACCAGCGGCAAGCTGGGCGGGGAACTTAAATACAGGTTGGAATTCAGGTAATGATACGACGGTATATCTCTCTGGTTTTTGCGGCCTGTGTTTTTTTCAGTATGCCTGTGTTTGCGGCCGATGCCGTCAAGGTGGCGGGCATCAACATTAAGGTTGATTCCCCGGCTGAAAAACAGGCGCTCTGGCAGTCTGTTGCCGCAAGCTTTATCCCCATAAAGGTCGGGGATGATTACACCCTTGGGGTCATGGATACGGCGATCAAAGCGTTAACGGACTCCCAGCTTTTTGAGTTCATTCATGTGCCTGATCCTGAGAAAACCCAGCAGGGCATGGTTGTTGTTTTTGAAGTAACGCCGTTTCCCAGGATACGGGATATTCATATTAATCATGCGTTTCCTTTGTTTGAGCAGGAAGTGTTGAATGCCATGACCATCAAGGCCGGCGGTGTATACCAGGCCCAGAAAATGGAAGAGCAGGCCCAGCGGGTGGAAAAATTGTTCAAAGGCCAGGGGTTTTATCAGCCAAAGGTGAATATCTCTGCCGTGAAACAGGGTGATTGCTATAGTATTGATGTGGATATTGACAAGGGCCCTTTTCACCAAATCCGAAAAGTTGTGTTTATAGGTAATGATCATATAGGACAGGCCCGTCTTAGGTTGATGACCGGAATCTGGCGGACATCCCTTTTGCCTTGGCAGGGCAACCGATTTACTGAAAAAAAGATGAAAGACGATATCAAAAAAGTCATGCAGTTTTACCGGAAAAAAGGGTATGCCGATGTTCAGGTGACGGCACAACCGTTGCCGGTCGAAGGCCGTGACGGTCTGGACGTCGTTTTCACCATTGATGAAGGCCCGCTGTACGACATTGATATCCAGGGCAACGACGCCATGTATACATGGATGTTAAAAAAAGAGCTTCTGCTTGAAGATAACGGCAACAAAAACGATTTTGCCCTGAAAAAAAGCATGCGCAATATCAAAAAACGTTATGAGATCAAGGGGTTTCAGGATGTTAACGTTAAAGACGAAGATACGCCCTCAAAGGATCCGGGGGTGCGCCAGGTGAATATCGTTATCGATGAGGGGGAAAAGTACACCGTGTCTGAACTGAAAATCAGCGGCGCAGACACGTTGCCTTTAGAAGAGCTCAAAAAAAATATATTGACCGAAGAAAAAGGCGCTTTCAGCCAGGCGGAATTGAAAGATGACCTCAAAGCGGTTAAGGCGGTCTATTTTTCCAAAGGGTTTACAAAAACCCGGGTGAATAAAAAAGTTAAGATTAGTGACCGGCCGGATAAAAAAGGAAAACAGGTCGCCGTTGAGATCATTATAAAAGAAGGTCCAAGAACAAAGATTCAGCAGGTGGATATCCAGGGGCTGTCTGTCATTTCCCTGGATGAAGCCCATGGTGTTTTGGCCATGAAAGCAGGGGATTGGTATAACAGTGCCCAGATCAATGATGATATTTCCGCTCTAAAACAGAAGGTTGCCGAACAAGGCTACCCCCATGTCCAGATCAAAGAAGATGCCAAATTTTCCAAAGACAAAACCCGGATTCAGATCTCCTATGGGGTGGACCAGGGGCCCAAGGTGGTGGTGGGTAAGATCTTTTACGCAGGAACCCTGCGGATGAATCAGAAGGAGCTTGAAGACGAGATGGCGATTGCTCCGGGAGAGCCCTTTTCCATGATGAAGATCGTGGAGTCTCGCAGAAATATCCAGGACCTTACGGCCGTGGATACTGTTCGAATTAGAGTGGCAGGATTGAAAACCAGGCAATCCGAGGTCGATCTGATTGTGGAGATATCCGAGAAAAAACCCTATTATGTGGAACTGGCCGGCGGATATGATACCTCCCGGCATTTGTATATGGAAACGGGCATCGGGGATAAGGATTTTCTGGGCCATAATCTGAATGCCCAGGCCGGTCTTGAGTGGAGCCAGGTGGGGTACGGCATGAATGTCTCCTTGACTGAACCCAGGTTTCTTTCCACCCGCGTCACCTCTACGAGTAAGGTGTATACAAAAGAAACCGAGGCATTCAATAAAGATTATGGCACCCGGACCTATGGCCTGTCCCAGACATTTTTGCGCAATTTCAGTAACAAAAAGGCCAGCGTATTCGTGGGCGGGGGATATGAATACCGGGATCAGTATTTAAGGGTGGATCGTACGCTTGATGATGATGAAAAGGACGATTACGGGGTTCGCCACATCGGCCAGGTGAATACGGGGCTTACCTGGCGCACAACCGATTCCCTGGTCCGTCCCCGGAACGGGGTGTTGGCAATGACCACCTTTGATGTACTCAAAGGTGTGGGGTCCAGTCAGGATGATTTTTACAGATATGCTTTGGAACTGCGGTATTATTGGTCTGCCACCGACGACCTGGTTATCGCCATGCGCGGTCGTTACGGGTGTATGGGGACTTATGGGGGCAATGACCATATCGCCGATGACCAGCTCTATTATCTGGGCGGGGCTTCAACAGTCAGAGGGTTTGATGAAAACATGCTGCAGCATGATGACGATGACGACGCCGTGGGCGGCCGCTCCATGATGCTGGGCTCGGTGGAAGCCCGGTATGATCTGGGGTTAAATTATGAGTTTGCCCTGTTTTTTGACACCGGCGCCTTGACCCAAATTCAGGAACCGGACATCTCGGAATCCTTTAGAAGCAGTGTGGGAATTGGTCTGCGGCGTCAGACGCCGGTGGGGCCCATCAGTGTGCTGTACGGCTGGAAACTGGATCCCCAGGCCGGGGAAAGCAAGGGCTGTTTTTATTTTTCCATGGGCTACACCTTTTAATTGCACCTAAAGTCAATTGGAGATATTTTAGGATAGATTAACTATATAAAAATGTACAAATTAAGGAATAATAGTAGATGAAACTTATCGTGGGCTACAAACGTGGCACAAACCAGGCGGAAAACCTTCTTGAGCTTGCATTGAAACGGGCGCAGCTTTTTAATGCAACCGTGTTGATCGTTACCATCATGCCCGAAGGCATGGAAAAGGATCAGGAACGGATCAATGAGACGCAAGCCGATCTGGAAACGGCCAAAACCCATTTTGACAGGAAAGATATTCCCTGTGAAACCCATTTGTTGATCCGCGGCATTGATCCCGGGGACGATCTGGTTAATTTTGCCAAGGAGACCCAGGCAGACGAAGTCATTATCGGTGTGAAAAACAGAACCAAGGTGGGCAAGCTGCTGCTGGGTTCCACCGCCCAGGCTGTGGTGCTTAATGCGCCTTGCCCGGTGGTTACCATGAAATAGATTCCGGAACATCATGGGTTTGGACTATATAATGCCCGAAGCGTTCTGCTTCGGGCATTATATGGTCATTTTGCCGAAATAGGCATGGCAAGACTGACAGTGAAACAAGGTTAACAAAAATTAGGCAAAATGCCGTGCAGCAAACGTCTCTTCTTTTTAAAAACAGTCCACCCGTGTGCATTTCCAATATTCCAGTCCACCCGGTCTCACGCCTTGCACCCACCCCCAGCGGTTTTTTGCACCTGGGCAATGCCGTAAATTTTATAGTGACCTGGGCACTTGTCCGAAGCCGTAAAGGGCAGCTTCATCTGCGCATTGATGATATGGACGGTATCCGTTTCAGGCCCGATGTTCTGGAAGACATTTTCGCAAGCCTTAAGTGGCTCGGACTTGACTGGGATACAGGACCGTCAGGGCCCGATGATTTTTATCAAAATTTTTCTTTGCATAAAAAAAGAGAATATTACCGGAGCAGGTTGCAGGTCTTGAATAAATCAGACAAAACCGGGCCGCATACCTTTGTGTGCCGATGCAGCCGGGCATCCATAAAAAAAATATCCCCCAGTGGACTGTATCCGGGCACATGCCGGGGCGCAGGCCTTGTCTTTGAGCCGGGGCGCAATGCCGTCCGGCTGAGGGTGGATAAGGATGCCCGAATTCAAGTCGGAAATCAAGTCATTGATCTTGCCCAGACATTTGGCGATTATGTCGTCTGGCGCAAGGATGATCAACCCAGTTATCATTTGGCAAGCCTTTTGGAAGATGAAGATAACCATATTAATTTTATTGTCCGGGGCCAGGACCTTCTATGGTCCACAGCCGCCCAGATTTATCTTGCCCAATGTTTTGGGTTCTCTTCATTTCCGGATTGCCGGTTCGTTCACCACGGACTCGTTTTCGCAGAAAATGGGGAAAAGCTGTCAAAATCCAGGGGGGCATATTCCCTCAAGGATCTAAGAGCATCCGGGGGCACTTTTATTGATGCCGTAAAGACAGCAGCCCGGGTGTTAGGGGTGAACCGCGACGGGATTTTTACGGCCCAGGATTTAAAACAGGCATTGTCGTCATGATCTGATGCCCCATGACATCACTGCAGAATGAATTCTGTCTTGTGAATCCGAAGAGTTATATTTCTTGAAAGCCGGACGAAAATCGCTTATATATTTTAATACGCTAAAAATTGTGAACAACTGACCCGCCTACCCAAAGGACCATAGACAAGGAGTTAAAAGGTGACGGATAACTTTTTAAAAGACGATGCGCTACTCGAAGAGATCATGTCACACGTCCGTTCCCTGACCCAGGATCTTCAAAAAGATGTCCTGGCGTATATCCTCAATCTTAAGGAGCCCAGATCTTACCCCCGGGTGACCAGGCCCATTGAAATGGATGTTTCCATTGATGATAAAGTGATTCAAACCGATGCCGAAAATTTGAGTGCCGCAGGAGTGTTGATTAAATCCAGAATGAGTCCTGATATCGGGATCCCGGTAAGAATCGTCTTTTCTTTGCCCGGTCAGGCCAGGCCTTTTAAACTTACCGGCACGGTGGTCAGAACAGATATGGGCCGAATCGGCATCTATTTTTCCGAAATGGCACCCTATGCCCGGGAACACCTGAATAATTTAATTCAAGCGCTTTAGCTCTCTTTTTCCGGAACCTGCAAAACACTCTGTTTAAAGCCGCATTCACGGTTCGGGCATTTGTGAATTTTGCCGTCCCGTTTTGTCTCTTTTTCAAGCAGATAGGTGCTTCCGCAGTCCGGACAGCTTTCATTAACCGGTTTATCCCAGGTGGCGAAGGTGCAGTCCGGGTATCTGGAACACCCGTAGAATACTTTTCCCCGCTTTGAATGTTTTTCCACAATTGTTCCGTCACACCCTTTTTCAGGGCAGGGAACGCCTGTATCTTTGGTTGAATTTTCCTGGGCCACCGATTCTGTGTGTTTGCAGTCCGGGTATCCGGTACAGGCGACAAACAAACCGAATCTGCCGTCTTTCATCACCATGGGCTTGCCGCATTCGGGGCAGTCTTTGACCGGTTCACTGTCCTGGACCTTTTCGACAATCTCAATCTTGCCTTTTTCATCCCTTGTATAATTGCTGGTGAAGCTGCACTCGGGATATCCGGTACAGGCCAGAAAATGCCCGTTTCTGCCGATTTTAATGTTAACGGGTTTACCGCACAGGGGACATTTGATATCGGTCTCTATGCCGACGCCCTTGACGGAGACCATCTTGTCCTGGGCGTTATCCAGGGTTGTTTTAAAATCAGAATAAAATGTTTTTAACAGTTCAACTTCGTTAAGTTTTCCCCGCTCCACATCATCAAGATTGGTCTCCATCTGGGCCGTGAAAGAGATGTCCAAAAGATTGGGAAAAGAACTGACCAAAAGATCATTAACAATAAAGCCAAGCTCACTGGGGGTAAAATAGCGTTTGATCAGCTCCACATAGCCTTTGTCCTGGATTACGGCGATAATGGACGCATAGGTGGACGGCCTGCCGATACCGTTTTTTTCAAGCTCCTTGACAAGGGACGCTTCGGAAAAGCGTGGCGGGGGCTTGGTAAAATGCTGGTCGGGATTGATTTTACGGGTTGCCAGCTGCTCCTTGGGCTCCACCGGTGGCAGCGCCTGGATGCCGTTTTCTTGGCTTTTTTCCTCGGTGGCATACAATCGCATGAATCCGTCAAACCGGGTGGTGGATCCTGAAACGGAAAACAGGTATTTTTCTGTGGCGTCGATTAAAATGGATTTCTGGTCGATCAGGGCCTGGGCCATTTGGGAGGCCACAAACCGTTTCCAGATCAGATCATAGAGTTTGAACTGGTCCGGTGACAAAAAGTTTTGCAGCTTTTCCGGAGTGTTGTGCACTGAAGTCGGGCGGATGGCTTCATGGGCATCCTGGGCCTTGTTTTTATTTTTAAAGAACCTGGGGGCATCCAGGGCATATTCGTCGCCAAAGGATTGGCGGATCATCTCCAACGCCTCCTGGGCCGCTTCCGGGGCAATACGGGTTGAGTCCGTACGCATGTAAGTGATCAGACCTTCTGGGCCACCGCTGCCGATCTCAATACCTTCATAGAGTTGCTGGGCCACAACCATTGTTTTTTTGGCGGAGAACCGCAGACGGTTGATAGCATCCTGCTGGAGTTTACTGGTAATAAACGGCGGCAAGGGATTGCGTTTTAAAGTTTTGTTTTTGATTTCCCGGACGATGAAAGTGGCCTTTTCAAGGTCCGCCACAATGGCATGGGCCTGTTCCCCGTTGGTGACTTTGGCTTTTTTACCAGCTACTTTTATCAACGCCGCATTGAAAATTGGCGGATTTGCCGCCTCAAGGTCTGCGGTAATGGTCCAGTACTCTTCCGGTTCAAATGCCCGGATCTCGCGCTCCCGGTCACAGATGATTTTAACGGCCACGGACTGAACCCGGCCGGCGCTGAGGCCCCTTTGAACCTTTTGCCATAAAAGCGGTGATATCTGGTACCCCACCAGCCGATCGAGTTTTCTTCTGGCCTGCTGGGCGTCATACTTGTCCGCATCCGGCTGGGTGGGATGGGAAAGGGCATCGGTGATCCCTTTTTGGGTCAACTCATGGATCAGGACCCGGTGGAATTTGCGGTCCTTTTTTTTCAGAATTTCCATGATATGAAAGGCAATGGCTTCCCCTTCACGGTCCGGGTCAGGGGCAAGAAATATCTCATCGGTGTCGCCGGCGGTTTTTTTCAGATTGGAGATCACCTTGGCTTTGTCTTTTATATTGACATACTGGGCCTTAAAATTGTCGTCCACATCAATCCCGAGATCTTTCACCGGAAGGTCGCGGATGTGGCCTGCACTGGCTGCCACATTATAGTCCTTTCCAATGTACTTTTTCAGGGTTTTGATTTTGGTTGGCGATTCGACAATGATAAGCGGCTTAGCCAATGTTATTCCTCCAAAAGTGAAAATTTATTGCCTGGATGACGAACAATAAGCCCGGATAATTCCAAGTCAAGTAAGGCTGCAGAAACCTGGGCGCTCGTCAGACCGCTTGATGCGGTGATATGATCAATATGTTCGGGGTAAAGATCGAGGTTTTTATATACTATGGTCTGGATTTTGTCCATGGTTGGTTTATTTTTTGTGAGCTCAAATGGAGCGACATTATCTGCGGCATGGACAAACTGGGACAATTCATCAATGACATCCATCTCATTTTCTATGAGATGTGCACCCTGTTTAATGAGATGATGGGTCCCACGGCTTTTGGAGGATTTGATAGAGCCCGGGACGGCAAATACCTCGCGGTTGTATTCTCCGGCCAATCGTGCCGTGATCAAAGATCCGCTTTTCCGGGCCGCCTCCACCACAATTGTCCCGCAGGAAATGCCTGCAATAATCCTGTTGCGCCGGGGAAAATTGCCGGGCAACGGGGCAGTGTCCGGGAAAAATTCGGAAATGACGGCACCTTGTTTTTTGATCCGGCAATATAAAGGCCGGTTGTGTCTTGGATAGATATGGTCAAGGCCGGATCCGAGAACCGCCAGTGTCTGTCCGGTTTCATTTTCCAGGGCGCCTGTGTGGGCGGCGGTATCAATTCCCAAAGCCATACCGGACACAATGGTAAAGCCCAATGCCGTCAGGCGTTGGGCAAGGTAACGGGCGGTATCCATACCGTACCGGGTCGCATTTCGTGAACCGACAATGGCGATACAGGGCGCATGAAGATCCAGGGTGCCGTCATAAAATAGAAGGGCCGGGGGATCGGGGATCTCTTTGAGCAGGTCAGGGTATTTTGGGTCGGTTAATACGACTATTTTGTAGTCCGAATCCAGGGCTTGGGTGAGGCGTTCCTGGGCGCCAGCCTTAAAATTTTTGTGGCTGACAAGGCTTTTTATTGCTTTGGCAGGTATATCCGGCACAGACGACAGCTGTGTTTTGGATGCCGCCAAAATGTTTTCGGGTGTTTTAAAATGCGAGATCAGTTTTTTTATCACACGCGGACTTAAACCCGGCAGTTCCGTTAAAAGAAACCAGGGCAGATATATGTCCGGACAGGAGGTCATTTAATTAATTACTGGGTTTGGTATAGTTTTTTTTGTGCCTTGTCTGCTGCCGCTGAAAAGGGGAAGCGGGTGATGACTTGCTTAAAATATATATTGGCCTGGGTTACATCATCTATGGAGATATATGAATAACCTGTTTTAAGCAGAGCATCCGGAACTTTCTGGCCCTTGGGATAGGTCTGGACCAGGGTTTTGAAAATTTTTGCAGCCTCTTTATAATGACCTGTGGTGTAGCTGCACTCCCCAAGCCAGTACATGGCGTTGTCGGCAAGTTTATGATCGGGGAACGCTTTGATAAACTCTGAAAACAATGCCTGGGCCATGGGAATATTGCGTTTTTCAAGCAACAACTCCCGGCCTTTATTGTAAAGCTTTACAGGATCTATCTTTTCAGTTTTTTTAGGGACAGCAGGCCTGCTGGGCTTGGCCGGGAGCGGCGAAAGCTTTTGGGATATCTGTTTTTGGGGCGGTTCCGGTTCCGGTTTGGGGTGTGAGTTTAATTTTTTTTCCAGCAGAACCAACCGGTCTTCAAGTTGGTTGATTTTTTCTTCCAGGTGCCGGGTGCGAATATCCTGGTCCAGTGATGTGTCGATGGGAACGGATGTGGTATCAGGCACAGTGGTGTTCTGTGCCTGATCCACAGTTCGGTTATAGGGCTTGAGCGACCCGCAGGACGCAGTCAAAAAAAGAATAAAACAAAGCGGCGCAATCCTTAAAATATGTTGTCTGGATGCGGGCATAGACGTGTTAACCTTATTTTTTTCTGTGGGCCATAAAAACCAGGGGAGACGCAATGAAAATGGATGAATAGGTCCCCACCACCACACCGATGATCATGGCAAAGGCAAAGTTATGAATGATTTCTCCACCCATGAAATACAGTGCCAGCAGTACAACCAATGTGGTCGCCGATGTCAATATGGTCCGCGACAGGGTTTCATTGATACTGCGGTTAAACAGGTCCGATACCAGGGAGTGGTCAGTATTTCCCTTGATATTTTCCCTGATCCGGTCAAATACGATAATGGTGTCGTTCAGTGAATACCCAATGATGGTCAAAAGGGCTGCAATGATCTGCAGGGAAAAATCAAGGTTGAGCAGGGAAAATACCCCAACGGTAATGGTCACATCGTGGATCAGGGCCACAATGGCGCCAATGGCATACTGCAGTTGGAGATACCAGAACAGAACCAGGGAGACAATCAGGGCACCTGCAATCAGAACCGGCATGGAGAGGTTAAAAACAGATAAAAAGTAGACCGCCGCCATCAATGCCCCTGCGGTGATGCCGGCAACGGTCCATTTTTGTTCAAAACGGCCCGATATGTATATCGTGATAAAGAGCAGGGAATAAAAAATAGCCAGAAGCGCCTGCTTTTTTAAGTCTTTTCCAACCTGGGGGCCAACCATTTCAATACGACGGATGTCCGGCTCCAGGGTGGTTGCATCTTTTAACCCTTTTGACACGGTATCCGATAACTGAGTACCCAGGGCGTCGGCATCACTGGAGGTGCGGATCAGGTATTCGTTGGCCGCCGGATCACCAAATCCCTGGACAGATATATCTTTAAGCCCAATTTCATCCAACCCTTTGCGGATGTCGGACACATCAACTTTTTGGGAAAATTTTACCTGTACCAGGGTGCCGCCGGCAAAATCAATACCGTAATTGGGGCCTTTGTGAATAACCAGAGATACAATACCTGCCAGAATCAGGATCAGGGAAACCGCAAAGCCTATTTTGCGGATTCCCATAAAATCGAAATGGGTATCAGGCTTGATAAACTGCATGATGAAAAGTTCCTTTTATATGCTCAATGAGTCGGATTGTTTATTCGCAAGAATCATATCGTAGATGCTCTTGGACAGGATCAGGGCTGTAAAAAGACTGGCCACAATACCAAGTCCCAATGTTACGGCAAAACCCTTGATGGGACCTGTGCCGAACTGGAACAAAACAACCGCTGCAATCAATGTGGTGACGTTGGCGTCCAGAATGGTCAGGGTCGCCCGGTCGTACCCGGCATTTACGGCGGCCCTGGGAGACCGGCCGGCCCGAAGCTCCTCTCTGATCCGCTCAAAGATAATAACATTGGCATCCACTGCCATACCAATGGTCAGGATGATACCGGCAATACCCGGCAAGGTCAGGGTGGCTCCGAAAACAGCCAGTCCTCCGCCGATTAGAAGGATATTGACAATCAGGGCAATGTCGGCGATCAGGCCCGCCCCTTTGTAGTAAATGAGCATGAAGAGAACGACCAGGGCACCGCCCACGATCATGGACATCAGGCCGGTTCGCACGGAGTCGGCACCCAGGGTGGGGCCAACGGTTCGTTCTTCAATGATTTTAACCGGTGCAGGCAAAGAACCGGCCCGCAGGGCAATGGCAAGATCCGAGGCCTCTTCGGTGGTAAAATGGCCTGTGATCACGGCTTTGCCCCCGGAAATACGGTCCTGGATATTGGGGGCTGAGTATACATTTTTATCCAGAACAATGGCCAGCCGCTTGTTGATATTGGCACCGGTGATGCGTTCAAATATCCTGGCACCCTTACGATTGAATTCAATTCCCACCCGGGGCTGCTGGAACTGGTCAAACTCCACCCGGGCATTGGTCAGCTGGCTGCCGTCCAGTTCCACATGTTTTTTGATCAGAAAAGGCGTTTTGGTCTGGGTGCCGGTGGTGGTATTTTTTCTTACCTGGTAAAGAATTTCATCTCCGACAGGGGGCTTGCCTTGTAAGGCGGCATTGACATCGCCCTGCTCATCCACCAGTTGGAATGTAAGCTGGGCTGTTTTTCCTATCAGGTTTTTGGCCCGCTCGGGCTCACTGATACCCGGCAGCTGCAGAAGAATTCTGTTGCCGCTCTGGATTCTGATATCCGGTTCACTGACACCAAATTCATCAATACGGTTTCGAATGGTTTCCAGGGCCTGCTCCGTAGCCATTTTCTTGATGGAATCGGCTTCCTTATCGGGCAGGCGCAGAGTAAAAGAGATACCGCCGTCAATATTTTTTACCGAAGGCATCTCAAGGCCAGCATAGTCTTCGGATAACAGTTTTTCCACATTAGATCTATTGTCTGCACCTGAAATTTTGGCAATGATTTTATGGTCCGAGGCCTTTTCAATGCCCATATGCTGTATTTTTTCATTTTTCAGATCCAGTTTAAGCTGGCTGATCGTTCGGTCAAGTTCGGCCTTAACTGCATCTTCGCTTTGAACCTCAAGTACCAGGTGCATACCACCTTGCAAATCAAGGCCAAGGTTGATTTTTTTATATGGCCAGGTATTGGTAAACGTAGGCATCAGGCATACAACTGCAGCAACAATGACCCCCAGAATCAATACGCGCTTTATGGTAAAAAATTTCAATCTCATCACTCCTGAAGGATTTGGTTAATTTTTTTCTTTGGGTTTTTCTTGGATGCCATTATCAGTGATCAGTCCGCCGATGTTTCCCCTTGCAACCTTAATTTTAACTTTTTCGGCAATCTCAAGACCAACGGTTGTGTCATCTAAGGAGACAATGGTGCCAAAAATGCCGCCGGAGGTCACAACCCGGTTTCCCTTTTTAAGGTTGTCGAGCATCTGTTTATGTTCTTTGGCCTTTTTTTGTTGGGGTCTGATGAGCAGAAAATAAAAAATTGCAAATAAAATGATAATAGGTAAAAAACCAGCCAGTCCTCCGGCTTGTCCGGCTTGTCCTCCAGGTGCGCCCATGGCGTATGCAGTGCTAATCAACATGTTCCTTCTCCTTCTTCAATTTCAAATAGGGTAGATTTTTAAAAAATAAATGAGTCCATTCACAAATAAGACTTTTTGTCCCAAGTTCAAGGCCGGTGAAAATTTTAACCACAGGTATTTTGGTTGTACCCCGGTGATTAAACTTTTTTTCCACCAGGGGAATTGAGCAAAATAGCCTGTTTGTGTTAGGTACGGATTAGTGTACCGGTATCCAGATATTACTGCCGTCAAACCGGAGTCTGGCCACTTGATTAAAATCAATCTGTTCAAGCAAGGCAAATATTTCGTCCATATTGTAGATGACCACCTTGCTTAACGGGTCTATGATATTTATATCCTCGGTCACCTTTTTTTCTTTGAGATTATAAATAATCACCATGGCTTCCGAAAATTTTAAAATTTTTCCGACACCCGAACTTAAGCCCGAACTTTCGGGTTCATCGGCGGTGTTTCTTAAACGAATACCTTTGCGGGAATAATACTCTTTGAGCATCCTGAAGTGGATGTTCCAGATATTGTCACCCGGCTGGACCACATAAACACCGTAGGTGGTTATTGTCGCTGGCTTCTGGGCACCGGATTCGTCAAGCTCCTTTTCAAGCACCTTGCCGGTGCCCGCAAATGCCTGTTCAATAACTCTTTCCATGGAAACCGTATTGCCTCCCACGGTAAAGGTCTCATTGGACTTGACAACCAGGTCCACACTTTTGTCAAGGCCCAGGTCTTTTTTTCGAGTCGTCATCAGATCCTTCATGATCGTCTCTTTTGCCAGATCATTGTAGTCAATGATTTCGGGTTTATTTATCTGTTTGACGACAACCTCCGGCAACGCATCGGTTTTTTTGCCCCCGGCCTCTTCCTGGGAGACTTTTTTATTTTCCTTTTGCGGTGGTCCCTTCGTGTCACCGGACGGTTTGTCCATAACAATCCAGACCACTGCAAGCACCGCTGCAATAACCACGGCAAGGGCGATAATTGGCGTTCTTTGCTGACGTTTTTGTCTGTAAGTACGCAAAGTCTCTCCTTTCTAAACTCACCTAAGGTTGTTTCAGATACAATAAAAAATCAGACATTGTCAAGCCGGCCTTACTTGCGATTTGGACACAAATCTGTGTCTGGCCCAAAAGCTGCCCGAATATTAAGACCCGGAAAAATTTTAAACGGCACGCAGCATACTAAAGTATGTGAGCGTTGTAAAATTTTCATCAAATTCCCGGACCGCTGCCGTTTGGGTTAAGGCTGCTGATGCTGATGCTGTTCTGACCGGAGACCATGCTGCTGTCTATTTCAATGATGATGACGACCTGCCGTTTTGTTTCAAGGTCAAGCAGTTCTTCTCTTTTGGTGTTAAGCATATAGTACGCAACGTCTTCGGGCACCCGGCAGATAAATTTTTGTTCAGGGTCCGCTTTTAAGGTTTTGAGTGCCAGTGTCCTAAGCAGCGAAAGCGCCTGGATTTCAACAGACGGCGTCATGCCACGGCCGTTGCAGTGTCTACAGGTTTCATAGGCACCGTAGGTGATGGAGTGGCGGATGCGCTGTCTTGACATCTCAAGCAGGCCAAAGGTGGTGATTCCGCCCACTTTGGTTCTGGCTTTGTCCGATTTCAGATGTTTTTTCATATTTTTGGTGATTTCGGCCTTGTGGCGGCGTTCTTTCATATCAATGAAATCCACCACAATGAGCCCGCCCATATCCCGCAGCCGCAGCTGTCGGGCCACCTCTTCGGCCGCTTCAAGATTGGTGTGATAGGCTGTCTCCTCAATACTGTTTCTTTTTGTGGATTTGCCGGAGTTGACATCAATGGAGACCAGGGCTTCGGTCTGCTCAATCACTAAAAAACCACCGGATTTGAGTGACACCTCTCTTCTGTAAATGGAAGAGATCTGTTCTTCTAACTGATATTTTGTAAAAATGGGCTTTTCGCCTTTAAACAGCCGGACAATTTTTTTCTGTTTTGGCGCAATCATTTCGATGAAATCCAGGACTTCTTTGTAGGTGTCTGGATTGTCGATAAGAATCTCTTTGATGTCTGTGGTGAAATAGTCCCTTAAAGAGCGTACGGCCAGGCTTTGTTCCTTGTATAGAAGACAGGGAGACTGATTTTCCATGGCCAGTTTATCAATGTTTTTCCATACCCGCATTAAATACCTAAGGTCTGATGTCAGCAAGGTTTTGGTGGCCCCTTTGCCTGCGGTCCTGACGATCATGCCGAAGCCTTCGGGGATTTTGATGCCCTTGAGGATACTGACCAGCCGCTTTCGCTCGTCTTCTTCCTCAATTTTACGCGAAACGCCCCGGGTGTTGTTCCCCGGCATCAATACGCCGAAACGCCCGGGAAGGGAGATATAGGTGGTGAGCATGGCCCCTTTGAGATTAATCGGGTCTTTGGTGACCTGGACAATCATCTCCTGGCCTTTTTTGACTAAGTTGAACAGGGATCTGTCACTTTTTTCGACTTCCTGGAAATAATCCGGATGTATTTCGTTTTTTTGCAAAAATCCGTTTTTGGGGGCGCCGTAATCTACGAATACGGCCTGAAGACTGGGTTCCACCCGGGTGACAACACCTTTATAAATATTGCCTTTGGTTGCGGCTTTTGCGGTTGTTTCGATGTGAAATTGATCCAGTTTGTTGTCAAACACCATGGCGATACGGTTTTCTTCCGGATCCAGTGCATTAATTAGAATTTTTCTGGTCATTCATGATCTCATTTTTCGTTATAAATCGTTAAAATTTGGTGTGTATCTGCAATGCACTTGGACGAAATGTATTTAACGCACTGCAGATTGATATGTCTTGCAAGCCCGCCACAGCTTTTTATCCGGCCATGGCAGCTTTTTTCTGTTTTAGAATATCGAAATAGGTCTGGATACGCTCCACATACTGAACAGGTTCCCAGCCCCGGGCATATCCATATTTGGTCTGGTTGTAATATTTTTCCTTGGACAGCAGAGGAAGTGTCGCCTTGAGCCCTTTCCAGGTATTGGGGTCAAACCCCTTCTCCTTTGCCAGGCCCATGGCGTCTTTGACGTGTCCGTATCCGACATTATAACTGGCCAGAGCAAATCGCAGGCGCTGGGATTCATCTTCAATAAAATCAAATCGTTTGTACATTAACGACAGATACTTTATCCCCGCGCGGATACTTTGCTTGGGGTCCAGGCGGTTTTGAATGCCCATTTCCCTGGCGGTATCTTCGGTGACCTGCATGAGTCCGCGCACATTGGTATAACTTGTTGCATCCGGGTCAAAGTGGGACTCCTGGTAGACAACGGCGGCAATCAGGCGCCAGTCAAATCCGTGCTTGGCCGATTCTGCCTTAATGACGTTTTTGTATTCGGGCAACCGGCTGTTGATGCGGTCATGGAATTTTTTGAGCTCATATGCGTCAAAATTGTCTATGTTGCCATAGTATTTGGTGGTGATGCGCTTCAAAATTCCCGTGCTGGAGGCATGAAGCAGAAATTTGTTCACCTGCTTTAACATCTCACTGTCGTTTTTGCGCACTGCCCAGGCCAGGGACTCTTTTTCCTGGATGGGAATACCGATGCGTATATCCGGGAAAAAGCGTTGACTCAGCAGGGCGATATTGGAATCGGCAATGGTGAATTTAATCTCCCTGTCATGGACCATGCCGATGAGTTCTTCGGTGGGGATGTTGTTATACAGCACATACTCCAAGGGTACGCCTGAATTTTTTATCTCCGCCAGCCTGTAATGATAAGATGTGCCCCGTCTGGCATGGAAGATTCTAAATTCCATGTCTTTGATATCTTTGGGACAAAAAACAAGATTATGGTGAATAATTCGCTGCTGTATGGTCATGTAGGGAATGGAAAAATCCGAATATTCCAGGCGCGGGGCCGTGATGGAAATGCCTGCGGCAATGAAATCGCCTTTGCCCTGTTTAAGATACTCGAACATATTGTTCCAGCCGGGCGTTATGACATCAAGCTCCACATTTAAAAATTTGGCAAATTCCAGAGCCAGATCATATTCGAACCCCATGGGCTTGTTGTTATACAGATAATAGGTGTTGATCGCCCTGTTGGTAATCAGTCGCAGTTTGCCGCTTTTTTGTACTTTTTCGACGGTGTTCAGTGTGTCTCCGATGTCCTGCCGATCAATCAGCACACAGAACCACACCAAACCTAAGGTTAAACTAATGAGGGATAAAAGTATAAAATGTTTAGTTAAAAATGATTTCATTAATCCGTTTCATCTATTGCCGGCTGGGAATAATTTCAAGGTCATCAACTTTTCTATATCCACGGGGAAGCAACTTTCCCCGTCGCCCCCTTGTATTTGTATAATCCTGCTGGTTGCCCGGTGTCAGCCGCAAGAGATGTTTGCCAGAATATATAACAAGATTTGAATTTAAAGGCAATATTTTTAGAAGCTTAAGCTTCTCCGGGTTGCTCTGGCTCCTGCCGGAAGCTGGAATGTGGATTATTTTATTGCCCTTGCCTTTTTTCAGGTGGGGCAGTTGATTGACCGGAAAGATCAGCATTCTGCCGCCGGTGGTGATTGCGGCAACGTTGTCGGAATTGACATCCGGTATGGGAAGCGGCACCATGGGCAGATCGTTTTTACCTAAAGTTATCACGGCCTTTCCGTTTTTAAAATTCGTTAAAAAATCACTGAATTTGATGATATAGCCGTACCCATTGTCGGTTCCTGTGAGAAACAAATCTTCATCTTCGGCGGCAATCATGGTGTAAATGCCGGCGTCCGGGGCCAGGGTGAGATGGCCTGTGACGGGTTCTCCGTTCCCCCTGGCCGAAGGAAGGGTATGGGAGAACAGGGTGTAGGACCGGCCCGCGGTGTCAATGAGTGCAATGGGTTTATCTGATCGGGTGCGCAGGTGGCACAGCGGGTAGTCCCCGGTCTTGAATTTTACATTTTCAGGATCTATTTCATGGCCTTTGGCTGTTTTTATCCATCCATTGGCGGACAGGATAATGGTCACAGGCTCAATGTCAATAACATCGGTAACAGAGAACGCTTCGGCCTCCTTGCGTTCTTTTATCGGGGATCTGCGTTTGTCTCCAAAATTCTTGGCGTCATCCTCAATTTCTTTGATCATAAACGCCTTAAATGCTTTCGAGGAGTTCAGAAGTTTGTCTAACTGCGCCTTCTCCTTTGAAAGTGCATCCATCTCCTCGGTGAGTTTGATCTCTTCCATTCTGGCCAGCTGACGCAGCCGTATTTCCAGAACAGCCTTTACCTGGATTTCGGACAGGCTGAATGTCTCCATCAACTCCTTGGCCGGATCATCTGCGTCGCGTATGATCTCAATCACCTGATCAAGGTTGAGGTAGACGGTTTTAAATCCTTCCAGGATATGCAGCCGGCTGACGATTTTTTCCAGGCGGAATCTGAATTTTCTTTCAATGGTGGCTTCTCGAAACTCAAGCCATTCATTCAGGATCTCTTTTAGGTTTTTTACACCCGGCCGGCCGTCAAGGCCGATCATGTTCATGTTGATTGAAAAGGATTTTTCAAGATCGGTTGTGGCAAACAGGTGGGCCGCCAGGGCATCAAGGTCCACGCGGTTTGACCGCGGCATCACCACCAGGCGTGTGGGGGCCTCGTGGTCGGACTCATCCCGCAGATCCGATACCATGGGCAGTTTTTTTGCACTGATCTGGGCGGCGATCTGTTCGTAGATTTTCTCCGTGGACGCGTGATAGGGCAGGGCTGTAAATACCAGTTCCCCGTCCTCTATAATGTACCGGGCCCGCATTTTGACCCGTCCCCTGCCTTTTTCATAAATGTCATTAATTTCGTCTGCCGGGGTTATTATTTCAGCCAGTGTGGGGAAATCAGGGCCTTTAATTATATTGCACAGGTCATTGGTGTCGGCATTCTCATTTTCAATAAGAAAAATTAATGCCTTTGCCACTTCCCTTAGATTATGCGGCGGAATGGAGGTGGCCATGCCCACGGCGATGCCGGTGGTGCCGTTGAGCAGAATGTTGGGCAATCGGGCCGGCATCATGGCGGGTTCCTCCAGGGTGCCGTCAAAATTTGGCACCCAGTTGACCGTGCCCTGTTCCAGTTCATCCAAAAGGAGTTTTGCGTAATTGGAGAGTCTTGATTCGGTATACCGCATGGCGGCAAAGGACTTGGGGTCATTGGGGTCACCCCAGTTGCCCTGGCCGTCCACCAGGGGGTATCTCAGGGAAAACGGCTGGGCCATCAATACCATGGCCTCATAGCAGGCTGTATCCCCGTGGGGGTGAAATTTACCTAGAACATCGCCCACGGTTCTGGCTGATTTTTTGAACTTGGCCGTGGAAGAGAGCCCAAGCTGGCTCATGGAGTATATGATTCTGCGCTGGACCGGTTTGAGTCCGTCGCCGATGTGGGGCAGGGCACGGTCCAAAATGACATACATGGAGTAGTTCAGGTATGCGTTTTGGGTGAACTCCTGGAAGGGCTGGCGCTCAAATTCTTCAACACTGGGGCTTTGGGGCTGGGTCATACGCATTAAATCTCTTTGATTACTCCATGGGTTTCTATCCAGTGTTTCCGGTCCCGGGCCCTTTTTTTGCTCAGCAACATATCCATAACCTGGAACACATCATCTTTGTCCGGCGTTTGAAAGCCGTCTGTTTCGAAACATTCGTCGGATACCGTTTCCTCATTTTCCAGGGGTGGTTCATCGTCTTGTGCGTCAATATGCGATCCATCCGTGATGGTCAATTGAACCAAACGCCGGGAGTCCGGGGCAATGGTGGTCTCCCGAAGCTGGAGCGGGTTCATCTCACCCAGTCCCTTGAATCGCTGGATATTTATTTTTCCCGACTTTTTTCTGCGGCTCAGGCGCTTGGTGATGGCGTTTTTTTCTGAATCATCCAGGGCGTAAAAGACCTCTTTTCCCATGTCAATCCGGTAAAGGGGCGGCATGGCCACAAACACATGACCGTGTCGGACCACTTCGGGGAAGTGTCTTAGAAACAGTGCGCATAACAGGGTTGCAATGTGCAGACCATCGGAGTCGGCATCGGCCAGGATACATAATTTGTTGTAGCGCAGTTTGGAAATGTCATCGGAGCCCGGAAGCACCCCCAGAACCTGGGAAATATCCCTTATCTCCTTGGATTCAAGTATGGTCGACGCGTTGAGATCCCAGGTGTTAAGGATTTTTCCCCGCAGGGGCATGATGGCCTGAAACCGCCTGTCTCTAGCCTGCTTTGCCGAACCGCCGGCAGAGTCGCCCTCCACGAAAAAAAGTTCCCGCTGGCTTTGATCGTCACTTGTACAGTCTGACAGCTTGGCCGGCAACGAGGCGCCGCTAGTCCGGGTCTTTAGAGATACTTTTTTGCGTTTTCTTTCACGGTTTCTGGCATTTTCAATGGCGGCCTGGGCAAGGGCTTCGCCCAGGGCGACGTTCTGGTTCAGCCACAAACTGAATGCATCCCGAACTTGAATGTTCACAAGGCCCGCACAGTGCCGCGAGGAGAGCCGTTCTTTGGTTTGCCCTGAAAACTGGGCTTCCACAAGTTTTACGGATAATATATACCCCACTTTTTGCCAGATATCTTCGGGGGTGAGAAATACGCCTTTTGGCAGAATATTTCTAAATTTGCAGAACTCTTTAACAGACTCCAGAAGGCCGGATCGAAACCCGTTGACATGGGTGCCCCCAAGTTTTGTGGGGATCAGATTGACATAACTCTCTTCAATGTCAAGGGATTCTTCCTGTCCCCAGTTCACGGTCCATACAGCCTTTAATTCGTCACTGTCGGCTGAGCCGGTGAACGGTTCCGGAAAAATGGTTTCGATGCTGCCGATCCGCTCTTGGAGGTATTGATCCAGGCCCTGGTCATAATGCCAGGTTTCGGTCTCCTGGGTCTCTTCGACGGTAAAGGTGGTGGTCAGTCCCTGGCACAGTACCGCCTTGGATTTAAGCGCAGTCCGGATGGCGGTGATATTAAATTGATCCGTATCAAAATAGGCAGAATCCGGCTTGAATTCCAGGGTGGTGCCGGTATGGGACGCCTTGCCGATTTCTTCCAGATCTTTTGTTTTAGCGCCGTTCTGAAATTCAATGCTGTACTGTTTTTTATCCCGGCAGATAACGATGGACAGATGGCTGGACAGGGCGTTGACCACCGACACCCCGACCCCGTGCAGTCCGCCGGAAAACGCATAATCCTTGCTTGAAAATTTGGCGCCGGCATGCAGCTTGGTCATGATCAGTTCAACACCGGAAATGCCTTCTTCCGGATGGATGTCCACGGGCATTCCCCGGCCGTTGTCCGATACAATGATACTGTTGTTCTGGGTCAAGGTGACGTCAATGCGTGTGGCAAAGCCTGCAATGGCCTCGTCCACACTGTTGTCAATTACTTCAAAGGCCAGGTGGTTCGGGCTCCCTGTGTCCGTGTACATGCCCGGTCTGCGCTTGACCGGATCAAGGCCTTTAAGCACCTCGATGGACCGGGCGTCATACCCCTGGTCTGCGGTCTTATCCTGTGTCTTGCCATCAAATAAGTTCATAAAGTGGTTCTGGTATGATATACAATACTAATTAATATTGAAAATTGTAACGAAATTTTAAATCAAACTTACATTATATATCAACTTTAAACGAAAATATAGCCCGGCATGATATAAAAATTTAAAACCACTTGGAAAAGGGGAGTTGGTACCGCAGCATGGATGACGCGAATCCTGGATTTGATCGTCAAACCTTTGATGATTACTGGAGCAATCTTGATGACCAGCAGCGCAAAGACCTGGTTCTTCAGGCTCCCCAATTGCCTGTTTACCTTGGCCTTCTGCCTATTTTAAGCAGTGTCTTTTCAACCCATTACCCGTTAAGGGAAGCGGGCCGAAAAAGTTTGAGTGCCATAACGTTTGTCGTTCGAAAAAATGTTGAAACACCGCTGGAAAATAAACCGTTAAAACAGGCCCAGGCCGAAGCTTTCCAGGGCGCTGCACTGATTTATCGCAAAATTTTTATGCAGATGGCATTTTCGGATAAAAGTGTCCTGATCCATGCACTCATGAATATCGGCAGTATCGGGGCTTTTTTTGCCTTTAAGGCCGTTTATCTGGAACGGGTGTCCCAGGACGTGATAAAAAAGTGCATCAAGGATCTGGATGACCGGCTTCGTCTGGTTTTTGCCGACCAGTATCTGCAGGCGGATCCTGCCATCCGTTTGCGTTTTGCCGGATTGTTTCGCTATGTGCTTGCCGGCGTTAAGCAGCGTGAGGCTGTGACCTGGTACTATGCCGGTCTGTTTGACCGGGGGCGGGATGTCGACCCCTATCTGCACAATATTGACGCCGCGTTGCGAAATCCGTTGCTCATAGAAGAAAATGAGCTGTTGTCCAAGGCACCCCAGGATCGGATTGCCGGCCTTAAGGCCATTTCAATGATGCGGTCCAAGGTGCCTTTACGCATTTTCAAAAAGGCATTGACCCAGGAAACCGTAAAAAAAGTCAGAATGGCCGTTTACGGTCTGATTGAAAATTCATCCTACGGGCTGTATCCGGACCTGTTTGAGCTGTTGTTCAATCGGTTCAAAGGTGCCAAAACCAACGAGGCACTCAGTCTGTTTAAAGCCCTTGTTGTGACAGGAAGGCACCCCTTTCATATGGTTATGGGCATGGTGCGGGACACCTATCCTGCCATTATTCCCATCATCAATATGGAGATTTCGGGGTTGTCCCGTCTCTCCTTTTTTGCACTCCAGGACATTGCCCTGAACAAGGATACCTATCGGGAAGAAAATTATGACGTCAACCTGGCATGCATTTTCGGTATGATCAAAAAGCGTCCGGAACGTGTGGTCAGGGTGCTAAAAGAGAATATCGAGATTTGCGGCTCAAACCAGGTCAAAAAAGAGGTGGACAGGCTCATGGTCAAAACCCAGAACCTGCTGCTCAAGGAACGCAAAAGCATTGCAGCCCCTTTCAAAAAATTCCAGACACAAGTGCCCGAAAAAAAATCCATGGTCTCTTTTCTTAAATCCATTCTCAGGGACCCGGTCCAAAAGAAGCTGGATGATTTAAATCAAGGGGTTGTTCCCCAGGATCTGGATCTTCGGACGGCGGTTCTCCGGGACCAGGATTTATCCGGGATGGATTTAACCCGATCCGTCCTCAATCTGACCGATGCGCAGATTATTGATACACTGATGACAGGCATTCATGTGACAAATGGTATCTGCCGCAGCACCTTGTTTTACAATATGAATCTGGATGATGCCGTGTTTGATCATACCTGTTTTGACGATGCCGTGTTTGTCAATGTGTCTGCCAAAAATGCAACATTCAATCAGTGTAGTTTTCAGAAGGCATCTTTTTATAATTGTGACTTAAACGGTTCAGACTTGACCGATGCGTTGTTCATTGAGGCCGTCATTGCCAAATCCTCTTTCAATGAAACGAATCTGACATGTGCTGTTTTTGCCCATGCCCGATTGTCCGGGCTTTCCTTTGCCAATGCCTGGCTTCACATGGCCGATTTTAATAACGCCCGGGCCCGGTTTTGCCGGTTCGCATCCCATGCGGCCATGGATCTGCGTACCCGGGATCTGGATTATAATGCCAGGGAGTACCAGCTCAGCTTCATTGATCTGCCGAGAATAGATCCCAGGGTGGTCAATGAAATAAATATGCTTATCTTCTGCGAGTTTGTTCATTACGGGCAGTCAAAATTTCTCAAACAGAATAAATTGAGTCTTCTGGCGGCCTTTGATGTTTTTAAGCCGGAGCAGGCAGACTTTTTTCAACTTCTGCCTTTATTGCTCCATGAAAATATTGCCATGCCCGAAACCAGTAAGGTGCCGTCGTCAACACCGTGCGGGGTGGCAGATTATCTGCCGTCAAGGGAGGCAGAACGGGTGGGCCGCCAATATCTGGGCAGCGCCAATGTCCTCATTCGCCGGCATCCGGATCCCTGCATTCTTGCAATATATTCCATGGGAAGTGTCGGGTCTGTTGCCCAGACGGCTGAATCTGACATTGATTACTGGGTTTGCATCGATGAAAAGCGGATGGGTCGCCAGGGTGCCGATCTTTTGCGTAAAAAGCTTGATGCGCTGGAACGTATGGCCCTGGAGCGGTTTAGAATTCAGGTCACCTTTTTTCTTGTGGATATTTTTAAGGCCCGTGATAATGATTTCGGCGGCTCTTCCCAGGAAAGTTCCGGATCGGCCCAAGCCCGGCTGCTCAAAGAAGAATTTTACCGGACTATGATTCATGTGGCCGGCAGGCTGCCCCTGTGGACGGCGCTTCCCACCAGTATCAGCACCAATTATTATGATCTGATTTTTGACTGTATTAATCGTCTGCCCGGTACTAAACGCCATATAGACTTAGGCGATATTCATGCCGTACCCCGTAATGAATATTTCGGCGCGTCCATCTGGCAGATGTTCAAGTGGCTCAAAAGTCCTTTTAAGTCAGTGATTAAGATGGCGCTGCTGGAAAAATACATCAATACCTATGGCCGGGAACCCATGCTGTGCAACGAGTATAAAAATGAATGGATGAATTCAGGAACCCACCTGAAACCCGGTCAAAACGATTCCTATATTATTTTACTCAATACCATGATTCAGTTTTACATGAATTCAGGTGACACACGCTCCATCAAACTTTTGCTCACCTGTTTTTTTCTTAAACTTGGGATTACAAAACAATCGGAGCTGGATTTAAGTGTGTTTGGCCTGCGGCGTATCCTTTTGGAACGATGCCTTTTGGAATGGGGCTGGACCCAGGAAAAGGTGTTTGAGATCGGCCGGTTTAAATCTTGGCCTTATACCGCCATTCATCGTCTTTCCTTGACCATTGAGCAATATATGATGACCCGGTACACGGCCCTTAAAACCAGGTTTCAAAATGATGAAGCGCTTGCGATTTCCGACCAGGACCGTATGGTTCTTGAGCGCAAGGTGGATATTCAATTCCAGGACAAACCAGGGAAGATTAAAAAACTGCTTTTAATCTCAAGCGGGGATCGCCACTTCTCAAAACTTTATTTAAGATATCTGCTGCCTGCCTCCGGCAAAGGGTACGGCAAGTGGGAATTGATCCATAAACCTGCGATCCAGACCGGGATGGATGAAGAATCGATACTTACGGCAAACTCAGTGGAAGAGATCGGGGCTTGGTTGATTCACAATCATCTTTATACGGATCACACGTTTTTGACCATGGCGCCCAATCCCACGGAAGTTTCCCATGACAGTATTGAAAAACTATGCCGGGCCATGCATGATTTTTTTACCCCTGAGCTATCTAAGCCGGTCAGCTTTGATGCATTGAGAGCCCGGCCATTCGTTGCAAGTTTGTTTGTTTCGCTTAATTTTTATGCGGAAAGACCCGGCGGTAAAATTTCTGATTTTACACTGATTTACCTCAATTCCTGGGACGAGATGTTTTTGCACACCGCAAGGCTTAAAACACCGGCGAATATTGACCCGGTTAAAAAATATATCTGCAAAGAGCTTGGTTTAAAACAATTACCCGAAAACACCGTTTTTCATGTCCCGCGACGGGGGATTCAATGATTCTTTAACCCTTGGCTGGATTTCTAAGGCGGGCTTAATTTTTGTTGTAAAAACTATCTACTATTTTAAGCGCCTGCTCAGGGGTATCCGCCAATGAAAACAGATCTATATCCTCAGGCGAGATTAATCCGTGTCCGGCAAGTGTATTTTTAATCCAGTCCAGCAGTCCGGCCCAGAATTTTTTGTTCATTAAGATGACAGGCATTTTTCGGATCCGCTGGGTCTGAACCAGGGTCAGGGTTTCAAACATTTCATCCATGGTGCCAAGGCCCCCGGGCATAATAATATAGGCTTGGGCGTATTTTACAAACATGACTTTGCGGATAAAAAAGTAGTTAAAGTCCATGGACCGGGTCATGTAATTATTACCCTTTTCTTCAAAGGGCAGGGCGATTCTTAGGCCTACGGACTCCCCGTTCTGCTCGGTTGCACCCAGGTTGGCCGCCTCCATGATGCCCGGGCCGCCACCGGTGATAATTGCATAGCCGGCGGCTGCAAAACAAGCTGCCGTCTTCCTTGCCGTTTCATAATTCGGATGGCCCTTGGCCGTTCTGGCGGAGCCGAAAATGGATACCGCAGGCCCCAGGTCATGAAGTCCGTCTATGCCCTCAACAAATTCACCCATAATTTTAAACAGGCGCCAGGATTCGCCGGATTTGAAATCATCAATGGGATACTGGATGGTCTTGGGTGTACGCATGTGCAACTCCTTGCTAAAACGGTTCAAACTGCAGGTTTTGGTCGGCCAACCTATCTGGCAAAAATATATTAAATGTGGTATATACTATCCAATTTGGATGAACTGATCAAGTTGGTCCGTTAACACTTTCAATTTATTGTTTTTTGATAATCAAAAAAAGAAAACACTCATTTGGAATGACTATAAATTTGGATTTTCAATATTCAGTGTCCCGGCAGACGACGGTTGTCAATGCCTTGGGGATGCATGCGCGGCCTGCTGCAGTCATTGCTGCAATGGCCCAGGACGCCTGCGGCGACATCTGGTTGTCAGATGGAAAAAGTTTTGTGGATGCCGCAAGCATTATCGAGATTTTATCTTTGTGTGCGGTTACGGGAACAAAGGTGTCCATTTTTACGGAAAAAAAAGAAGATACCAGCCTGGCCGATAAGATTAAAGATTTTTTTGACGTCGGATTTGGGGAGAATGGAAATGAATAGCGCCGTTGCGGATCAAATCATTCTCAGGGGGATCAGCGGTTCTCCCGGTATCTGCATTGGGAAAGCGTATCTTGTCGAACGGGAAGGGGTTAACCTGATTAAGCGCTACCCAATAAGCCCGGATATGGTTCCCAATGAAATCGACCGGTTTAAAACCGCAGTGGATAAAGCCAAAAAAGACCATGCCATGGTTATTGATTCCCTCGGGGATGATTTAAGTGAGAATTTGAATATTCTTGAAACCCATATGGTTTTGTTCAAAGATAAAATGCTGTATGGAAAAACCATTGATACCATAACCTCGGATCACGTCAATGCGGAGTGGGCGCTTCGCCGGGTTTCCAGGCGCATCATCCGCATGTTTGATCAAATTAATGATCCGTATCTTAGGGCCAGGGGGGATGATATTATCCAGGTGTCGGACAAGATCATGCATTATCTGCTGGGCGAGGCCGACCTGCGGATCAGTGAAATCAACAAGCGCGTGATTATTGTTGCCCATGACCTTTCCCCCGCTGATGCCAGCCAGATCCAGCTTGAACATATCAAAGGGTTTGTAACAGACCGGGGCGGAAAAGATTCCCATACAAGTATTGTGGCAAAATCCCTTAAAATCCCTTCGGTCCTGGGGCTTGGCGATGCCACGGCTAATATTAATAATGATGCCATCCTTATTGTGGACGGTTCCGCTGGCATTATTATCATTAATCCGGACGAAGATACCCTGTTTCGGTATGAAGATAAGATGGCCCGGTTTGAAGCTTACCGGGCCGACATTGAACGGGACAGTCATCTGCCTGCAATCACTGCCGACGGAATCCCCATTAATCTGCTTGCCAATATAGAGCTTGTGGAAGAGGTGGTGTCTGCCAAGGACAATAGAGCCGCCGGCATCGGGCTGTTCAGGACGGAATTTTTATGTCTGGATTTAAACCGGTTTCCCACCGAAGAGCAGATGCTGCAAAAGTACAAGGAAGTTGTGGAACTTATGCATCCGGCTCCAGTGACCATCCGGACCCTGGATCTCAACGGGGATAAATTTAATCCGTATATAGATCCGGTGGAAGAGGCAAATCCGGCATTGGGTTTGAGGGCCGTCAGATTTTGTCTGGAAAATGAGGATATTTTTATTACCCAAATTAAAGCCATCCTGCGGGCTGCCGCTTTCGGTAATATTAATCTTCTTATTCCGATGATTTCCTGTGTGGAGGAGATTATCGGCGTTAAGTCCTGTATTGATAAGGCCATTCTTGCGCTTGAGTCCGAGGAGAAAATATTTAATAAAGATATCCCTCTCGGCATTATGATTGAGGTGCCCTCTGCCGTGATGATGGCCCGGGAGCTTGCCGGACACGTGAACTTTTTCAGTATCGGCACCAATGATTTGATTCAGTACTCCATGGCCATTGACCGGCGCAATCGCAGGGTGGCGCATCTTTACCAGGCATTAAACCCTGCGGTCCTTAAGATGATCCGGCTAATTGTGGATGCGGCAACCGAAAACAATATTGAACTGGTCATGTGCGGTGAGATGGCAGGCGACGCCATTAATATTCCAGTGCTTCTTGGGTTGGGGTTGACCAATCTATCCATGAATGCGGGCGCTATACCTGTAGTAAAGAAAATGATCCGGTCTGTGAATGTGTCAAAGGCAAGGCAGGATGTCCAGACGATTTTTGGATTTCAAACGGTTCAGGAAATTGTAGATTTTATTCAAAAGGAGTATAAAGAGTTCCTGCCTTACAAGGACAACGAGGAATAAACCATGAACGAACAATACACAAAGGTAATTGCCACCAATAAGAAAGCCCGGCATAATTACCACATTGATGATGAATATGAAGCCGGTATTGTGCTTTCTGGCACGGAAGTTAAAGCCATCAGGGCAGGCCGGGTCAGTTTCAAAGATTCTTACGCAGATATTAAGCGCGGAGAGGTTTTTTTGCGCCAGCTTCATATTTCTCCCTATGAGTTCGCATATAATGCCAACCATGAAGCCATGCGTACCCGCAAACTTTTGCTGCACAGCTATGAAATTAGAAAACTTGTCGGCAAAATAAAAGAACAGGGATATACCCTGGTGCCCTTAAAAATTTATTTTAAAAATGACAAAATAAAGGTTCTCATAGGTCTTGGTAAAGGTAAAAAACTTTATGACAAGAGAGAATCCATTAAGGAACGGGATGTCAAACGGGATATGGATCGTGAAAGGAAAAAATATGCCTGATGATAAAATCGTTGACTTAAACCCTTTGGGCATTATATTAATAACGGTTACTTGATCTTTTACAATTTGGGGGCGTAATGGTTTCGACGGAGATTTTGACGTCCATGGTAGCATGTCGAGTGTTTGTCATCTCGTAAACTTGGCAAGATTTAAACATAATCGCAGACGATTATAACTACGCTGTAGCTGCTTAAGGCGGCTTCCGTCCTCCTGACATCCTTCTTGCAGATTCAGGTCAGGGCGTCGACTTTGCAAGACCGCTTTTGGAATTTCCTGGGTTCTAAAAGTTAAATTTTCCAGGATACACCGGGGTGAATCCCTCCTGAAGGAGTCTTTCCGGCCAATTTTAAAGTTCAGGATAAACATGTAGAAGCCTGGGTTGATTGTTTTCGGACACGGGTTCAACTCCCGTCGCCTCCACCATTTCAAAGCCTGAAATACCCGCCGTTTCGGGCTTTTTTGTTGATACAGAAGCATGAAAAATGTGCTGAGTAGGTGCTGAGTCTTCCATATTAATTTTCCCCTGCCTTTTTAGGGAAATCCAATATCTCTGTATCAGCCTTTTTCTTCTTGAGCAGACCAGCCATTTTAAAAGCCGTATCGTTTTGAAACTGGCAATACCGGTCAAAGGCTTTGTTGGTTTCGTGGGCGGTTGCTTCCCTGGCAGATGTCGTGCCAGCGGCCCTGGCAATTTCAGTTGTGCTGGTGTGTCGCGTGCCTCCATATAGATCCAGACCCTGTACCCCCAATTTTTCACAAGCCCGGTCCCACCAGACTTTAAAATATTTCGGGCCAAATGGTGTGTTTTGTTTCTGGCTGCGAACCCCGCCATGGTGCCGGAAGAATTTTAATTCAGGCAGGGCAGGGAACAGGCGCTTCATTTCTGCGATTTCTTCAACGTGTTCCGGCAGCAATCGGACTGTTTTAATTTTATTCTTGGATTTGGTTGGGTGATGAATTGTTATCACGCCATGTTCAATATCAATATCCCTTTCCCTGACTTTCCGCAGATCCCCTGGGCGAAGATTGACATATGTTGCCAGGAGATCAACCCCAAGCCAAATTTTTGGATTCTTTTTCTCTGACAGGTCGCGGACCTTTTCAATGATGGCCTGCTGAGTTTTTAAATCAGTGATAGTCCGATACCCAAGCTCAAAGTTTATTTCAGGAAACGGCGGAACAATATGAATGATCTGGCGTTTGAAAACCCACTTAAAGAAATCTGATAGGGCGCTGGCATAGTTCGCCCTGGTCTTTTCTGAGATCCCTTTTATATCAAAAAAGGTAATCCTCAATATCTGCCCCTGTAATATATTTCACATTGCTGTCATAAAAATATTCCATGGCAACGCTGATGTGACGTTTTTTATCTCGGAAACTTTTAAGATGGGTTTTCCTCTTTAAATATTTTTCTGCCAGAACGCTAAATGAATATGGCTTATCCGATGCATAGTCTTTTAAATCAAAGGTTCCTTCGTCTGTTTTAAATCTTAGGCCATTTAAAAATTGTGCTGCCCGGTCATAATTAGTGGTTGACCGAAAAATTCGAGCGGCCCTATTTTAGGCTCTTTTGGTTGCTATAATGACTTGAAATTATTACTAATTTACTTAAAAACTACTGTACTTGTTTGAGTGGATCATATATAATAAGTCACTGTAATAATTACGTATATAGCCAACAATATAGATAAACGATCTATTTATAATTGGCACAATGCCCAAAAACTTCGAGGTTATTTTGCGTAAAACAATTGAGCCACAGATGACATTTGGACAAACACCAATTGACCAAATTAAAATTGATATGAGAGCCAGGGATGAAATTCCAAAACTTCTTTTAGGCCTGCAACACATTTATTGCGTGAAAGAGCTGCGCCTAAAAGTTTTCGATATTCTTGAAACGATGATTCCGGACAATGTTAATTCAAAAAACGGCCGCCCGGGAATGGAGTTATGGAAAATTCTTGTGATGGGCACCATTCGCCTCAATTGTAACTGGGATTATGATAAACTCCAGGATATCGTAAACAATCACAATACCATACGGCAGATGCTCGGTCATGGCTTGATGGACAAAACCAAAGCATACCCACTCCAAACATTGAAGGACAATATTAAACTCTTAACGCCTGAAATTTTAGATAAAATCAACACCATCGTTGTAAAATCCGGCCATAAGCTTCTGGTTAAAGAAAAAGACCAGGCGTTGGCGGGACGGTGTGATTCATTCGTTCTCGAAACGGATGTCCATTACCCCACAGATATTAACCTGCTTTTTGATGCCGTTCGTAAGATGATTCAACTTGTTGCAGTTATCTGTAAAGGCCTAAGAATGACCACATGGCGGCAATCCGATTATAATATCAGATGTTTCAAGAAGCTTTATCGCAAGGCTCAGCAATTAAAACATTCCACCTCAAAGGATGAAAACAAAAAGGCCCAAAGGGATGACTTGATTATCAGTGCTCATCGAATTTACATTGAATCGGCTGAGCAATTTATACAAAAGACTCTCTGGACCCTTGAAATCATTGAATCATGTGATCCTAAAATTTTGGCGCAACTCGAAAGGCTAAAATACTATATTAACCGTGCCACCAGGCAAATTAATCTGATCAGGCGACGTGTTATTCAAGGAGAAAAAATTACGCATGACGATAAGGTCTTTTCTATTTTTGAGCCGCACACGGAATGGATTTCAAAAGGAAAGGCCGGTGTCCCCCAAGAACTGGGGCTGCGTGTTTGTATCCTGGAGGATCAGTATGGCCTTATTTTACATCATCATGTAATGGAGAAACAAACTGATGACAAGGTAGCGGTCTCTATGGTCAATGCGGCCCAATCAAAATTTGCCAACCTTAAAGGCTGCAGTTTTGATAAGGGCTTTTACAGTCCATATAATAAGGTGGAATTAAGGAAAAAGCTGGATTCCCTGGTGCTTCCCAAAAAAGGAAAACGTAACAAAATTGAGCATGAAGAAGAGACTTCCAAAATTTTTGTTCAGACAAAACGAAAGCATTCAGCGGTAGAATCGGCTATTAATGCGTTGGAAAATCATGGGTTAGATCGATGTCCTGATCATGGTATTCTTGGCTTTAAGAGATATGTCAGTCTATCTGTTTTAGCCCGGAACCTCCAAATCATTGGGCATCATATACAACAAAAAGAACGGCTACCGATTTAAGCTGGGACATTTTTTAACAGGGCACGCTTTTTTGATTAAAAAACTGGACATTTGATTCCGTCTATTAAATAGAACTCTCACAGATATTAAAATAATAAGCTAATTGTGGAGTTCTGATATTTCATTACGATTACGAAGTCAAAAAGTTGTTTCTTTTTTCGAGCGCAGTCCGGTCAAAGTTTCTCTAAGAAAACTTGCTAAATGTGTAAAGATATCAAAGAGTAGCGCACATCGAATTGTTATTGCTGTTCAAAAACGAAATATTCATCCAGAATCATATTTTGGGGAAAGTGCTGCAGGGCTAAAGCTGCTTGTTTTCGGAGTCATTTTTCATTTTGGAATCCGGCACGGTGTCGGCGCTGACATGATTTCTGATTTTTTTCAACTTTTGCGTATTGAAAAACATGTTGGAGTCTCTGCTCCATCAATTAAAACTATGCGGAAGAAGATTGAAAAGCTTATAATTGAGTTTCAGGAAATCCATCAATCATCTGATATGTCCTTAAAACCACTCAAAATTGTTGGGGGTGTTGATGAAACCTTTTTTGAAGAAATGATCCTGGTGTTAATGGATCTGTCTTCAGGGTATATTTTCTTTGAAGAAGCCAGCGATAATAGGACCTATAAAACATGGTTTCAAAAAACAACGACAGCCGTTCAAAATTTTAACCTTGATATTCAATATTTTGTCAGTGATCGTGCAAAAGCATTGATAAAACTGGGTGAAACAGGATTTAATTGTCCGAGTATTCCAGATTTGTTTCATGCTGAATATGAAATTGTAAAAACATTTGGGTCTGCTTTTGGTAAAAAAAGATCTGCTCTCACAAAGAAAATTGACAAGGCGTTGCTCACTTTGGCTCTCCTGAAGGAAGTTGGTGGGAATGCAAACAAAATAAGTGCGCAAAAAATATTAATTCAAAAACTGCAAAATGAGCAGACGCATTTAGAAAAGGGTAAAAAATCTTACCATACCGCCCTTCACGACATATCAAAAGCCGTTCACCCATTTAACCCCAAAACAAGCGTGTTTTCCCAAATACAACACTCATGAGCAATCGGTCGTTTGAGCTATGATTTTTATCGCCAATTGTCATCAGGCAGACGAACTGCTCCCCATATTTTTGAGTCATACCGATTGTGTTGTGGTTCATTTTTTTTAAATCCTTTTAAAAGCTACCGGTTTAGGACTCGCCATTGCAAACCATTTGCAATAACTATCCGGTGGGAGAAAGATCACGTAACCCGGACGGTCTTCATGAAGTCAAAGTACTTGAACATGCTTGTAAGACGATCATTATAACCAATGATTCGATATTTTATGGCCCTGCCGGATCGCAAGATTAAACAGGGGATGTTTATAAATGTCTGGATGAACCGCTTGAATTCCATGCGGATTATTGAAAGACCTAATGCCCGATATGGCATCAGCAGCCCATACCAGGCTTTCAGATCCCATGCCAAAGAGGCGATAACCATATAGGCCCAGTTGGCATTTAGAGAATCCGACGGGTTCTCCATAGCACGTACACCATGTTTCAACTGGTCAATATCATTCTCGTGATCAGCCCGTTTTCGGTAAAAATCCACCAACTGCTCGGCCGATTTTTTCCAATCGTTGGTGATATAAAAAAAGTAACGAACATCATCAAACAGCAGACGTTCACCTTTATACTCGTTGATCGTTTTGCGCAGAACGATCATCCGGTAGGGCTTCCGACATTTACCCGGCTTATATTTAAATTCGGCTATATGTTCACATGCGGTCTCCAAGCGTTTAAATTTGCGTTTTTTAACCACTTCACGTTTAACATTTTCCGGGCGTTGTCTGGGAACTGTTTTAATCGACCGAGGCGGTTTTTCAAATACAATCCAGTCAGACTCCGAGAGATTATTGGCCTGTTTGACCAAATTTGATCTGGCATCCATGCCAAATATAAAGGAACAGCGCTGATCCCATTTATCAAAGTTAGTGGTAAGACTAAAATCAGTATCACCCCGAACGTATAATTTTTTGAAAGTACCTTCCAGCAAATCAAGTGCCTTATCCACCCACTGCGCAGAACCAAGGTGGGACGGAGCATTACCTGACCGGTTGATAATGTATAGAGGCTCCCTTGTTTTTTCCAAAGAGACGACCAATGGAGCATATCCCCACGTCCCTTTGTAAGAGATATCCATGCCCTGTTTGCACTCGCCGGTTGTCCCACTGATAGTACCGTCGATATTAATAATGGCTGCTTTCTTGAAATTTTGTGGCTGCTTTTCCCATATCTTTTTTCGGATGGTATTTTTTATATCCATCAGAGTCACAATATCTTCCGGGGAAAACCGGCGTAAAAAATCTCCTGCCGTAGTGGGATCAGGGATAAGTTTTGCATCCAGCGCATTAAGCCAGGCTTCATTATTTCTGAGTAGTTCAATATCCTGGAGGCAAGTACCGCCGGCAAGAATATTATATGCCATATTGGCGATATGATCTGATTCGTGATATGGCAGATGGCGTTTTAGCAACTCGAGCTCTTTATCTATCTCTTTCAGGAGGCCAGTCCTTTTTGCAAGCATATGAATCAGGCCTATGCCGCCGTGAGCAACCCCTTGGAGACGACCGTCAATCTCGTATTGAATGTTGGACGCCTTTAACATAGGAGTCGGCTGTTCCGTCCAATTTCTTTTGTTAAGTTTTTTGCTGATTTTTTTCTTGCGTTTTGCCAATTTTTTGCTGATATTCTTATTCACTCGAAACGTCCTTTCAACTTTGTATAGTTTGTTGTGGAAAACTCATTATACTCTTTATTGTTAGGCGTTTCGAGACTTTATCTTCTTTTTTATTACTTATTTCACGCTTGTTTTGGGTTTAACTTGAAAACAAATAGTGTAAAAAATTCAGCGGATTTAAAAGAGAAGCTGTCAGAAAACTTGGTAAAACTATCTCTGTTGCGCGCAACATACTGTATCAATGACAAAAATGATCGTTTGGGGGAATTTGGTCGACAGATTGAAGATATTGCTTGGCTAATTAATTACTGGTGGTTGCTGGCAGATGAAAGCCTTGCCCAATATGAGATAGATGAAAAATGCAAGACATGGCTTCTTGAAATTTTTTTACCCTATGTTTACTGGAAAAAGCAAACATCGAAAACGAAAAATCCAGAATTGAAAAAAGAGTATGCATCTGCTTTGAGTCTTGCTCGCAGACAACTGGAAATGGATTCATCGACACCGATCCAAATCGGAAATAAAACCTGGCAGTCATGGGCAGATTGGATGGTTTCAAATTTTCAAAGAACTTCTTCGGCTGTCGAAGGGCGAAACGGCTACCTCTCTCAACGCCATCATAGCGGAAGAGGAATTTTGCCAGAACGTCTAAAAGCATTAACCATTATTCACAATTTTACATTGAAACGATTTGACGGTACCACTGCGGCGAATCGATTATTTGGTAAAGAGTTTCCAGACCTTTTTGAATGGGTTGTTCATAAAATGGATGATTTACCTTTGCCACGTCAGTATAAAAATACTGCCTCAAATAACTATTTGAAATTAAAAACTGTCCCGGCTTAAACCGGTAGCCCCATTTTCGGCAAATAGAGCAAGGGCGTTTTCCACGAGAATTCTTTGCCATCATTTTTCTCCAAAATTCGAATCGGGGAGATTATATGTAGCAAATTTTGAATGAATCAGCGGCGGGGTCTATCGGCGGGATAGGCATGCGGGGTATGATTTTATGATTTTCTTGGCGGGGTATGGCGGCGGGGTATCTGGCCGTTACATTATTTCGTTATGAATATCGGGGATAAGCGTTACACTTTTTAAAGCTGGTCACCTGTGTAATAATAAAGTACCTTGTTGAACACCTAAATTAGGATAATTTATACATGCTCCCGTGAAAACCGCAATAGGTGGCGAACTGTTTAATGGCTTGGGCATTGAATCAGGTTTTTCCTTTCTGAAGATGGGGTGTCCGACGATTTTATGACAGAACGAGCTTCACAGGAACAATAAAAAGGGAAGCTTTTTGATGCTGAAATATATATATACGATTGGAAGTCCTTCCCTATGACGACAAAGCGGCTGCCCACTATGGAAATATCAGAGCCGATTTAGAAAAAAAAGGCACCTCTATCCGGGGCAAAAATTTTTTGTTTTTTAGAATTATAGTTTCAGGAAACACAATGAAAGTTCAACATCAAAATTTCCGGCAAGCGCTTTCTCCCGGCCTTTCAATTATACATTCCAATCATCTGGAAGATTTAAGGCAGGTGGCCGTAAACTGGATTAAGGGGCATCCCTTAGGGGTTCTGGAGACCGAGCAGTTTATTGTTCAAAGCAATGGTATGGCCCAATGGCTGAAGCTGGCGCTGGCTGCGGATGACGGATGCGGCATCAGTGCCGGAATTGAGATGAAACTGCCGGGGCGATACGTCTGGACCGCATACCGGGCGGTTCTGGGCAGTGAGATCATTCCCGAAGAATCCGCCTATGACAAAGATCGATTGATCTGGCGGATTTTCAGGCTCTTGCCATTGTTGGCAGGGGAATCCATTTTTGAGCCCTTGAACCGGTTCCTTGAACATGATGAAGACCTGCGTAAACGCAGCCAGCTGGCCGGTCATCTGGCCGATCTTTATGATCAGTATCAGGTGTACCGGGCGGATTGGCTTGAAGACTGGTCCCAGGGCGTTGACCGGCTCGCCAGAATAGGGGGGCAGCCGTTTCCTCTGGGTGAAAATCAGAAGTGGCAGGCTGAACTGTGGCGCAGGATCAAGGCCGATGTCCCGGACGAATATAGGAACCTAGGCCGGGCTGACCTTCATAACAGATTTTTGGAAAAAGCCGGAACCTTGAACGGGCAGCGGCCAAAGGAATTGCCTCCCCGGGTGATTGTGTTCGGGATTTCGTCTTTGCCCCGCCAGGTGCTGGAAACCTTGTATGCCGTATCTTCCATGTCCCAGGTTTTACTTTTTGTCCACAACCCCTGCCGTCATTTCTGGGCGGACATTGTTGAAGACCGGGAACTTTTGCGCATTGAAAACGCCCGTCACATGGTGAAGTCCGGCATGCCCAGTGCTCCTGCCCCCGAGATGCTTCATCAGCATGCCAATCCATTACTTGCGGCGTGGGGAAAACAGGGGCGGGATTACATTGGCCTGCTTTACGGGTATGACGAACCGGAAAATTATGAAACTAATTTTGCCCAAATCGATATATTTGAGGATTTTCTAATACCCGGCAGCGACAATGGCCTTTTGCAGCAGGTACAACAGGCGATTTTGGATCTTGAGCCGCTCCCCGGGGATGAGGGTGAGAAATCAGTGGTTGAGTCCGAAGATGAATCGATCTGTTTTCAGGTGGCCCACAGCCGCCAGCGTGAAGTGGAGATCCTTCAGGATCAGCTTCTCCATTGTTTTGAAACCCTGGCGGAGTTAAATCCCCGGGACATTATTGTGATGACACCCGACATTGATTCCTACGCCCCCCACATTGAAGCGGTTTTCGGAAATCTGGCGTTAACGGATCCCCGGTTTATACCCTTTACAATTGCGGATAAACCCAACAGGGAAAGTGTGCCCCTGATCAGGGCGCTGGAAACCCTGTTGCATTTGCCCGATTCCCGAATGGGCGTCAGTGACGTCATGGATCTTTTTGAGGTTGGGGCATTCAGACGGCGCTTTAACATTGGAGAGGATGAGTTGCCCAAGCTGAGACAATGGATTGAAGGGGCCGGGATCGCCTGGGGATTGAACGACGAACAGCGCACGTTGTTCAAACTGCCCGATGGACTGGCACAGAACACCTGGGCCTTTGGTCTGGACCGTATGCTGTTAGGGTATGCGGTTGGATCGGGCGGGAGTTGGAACGGCATTGAGCCCTATGAAGAGGTTGGCGGCCTTGAGGCGGCTCTGGTGGGGCCTTTATTTGATGCCATTGGAGAACTGCAACGTTTATGGCGCAGTTTGAACCAGGATGCAACGCCGGCGGTTTGGTCTGAAAAAATCCGAAATCTCACCCAGGATTGTTTTACGGTCCGGGAAAGCCAGGACCAGTTGACGATCAGCCGACTGAACGACATTCTCGATCAATGGCTTGATGCTTGCGACCAGGCAATGCTGGATGAAAAATTACCCCTGGCCGTTGTCCGGGATTTCTTATTGGCCCGGATGAATGAATCCAGCACATCCCAGCGGTTTCTGGCAGGCATGGTGAATTTCGGCACACTGATGCCCATGCGGGCCATCCCCTTCAAAGTGGTCTACCTTTTGGGCATGAACGACGGGGCGTTTCCCCGAAGTCACCCGCCCCTTGATTTTGATTTGATGTCAGGAAAGGGGCTTTATCGGCCCGGGGACCGATCCCGGCGGGAGGATGACCGGTATCTTTTCCTTGAATCCCTGCTGTCAGCCCGGAAACGGCTGTATATTTCCTATGTGGGCAGGGATGACCGGGATAACAGTGAGCGTATGCCATCGGTGCTGGTGGGTCAGCTCCGGGATTATCTTAGTGCCGGGTGGTGTCTGGATAAAAGCGCAGATGGAACCGAAAAAGCCGATTTGCTGGGGGCGATCACCCATCTCCATCCTTTGCAGCCTTTTGGCCGGGATTATTTTCGTGGAGATGGTCGTGGTCTGTTTACCTATGCCCATGAATGGCGGACTTCCCTTGATTCCGGAACAGTGGAGAGGCGGGATGCCTTAAATCAAGCCTTGCCTGTGCCTGATTTTGAAGGCCGCCTGAATTTGGCGTCCCTGATTCGTTTTTTTAAAAAACCGGTTCAATATTTCTTCAACCAGCGCCTGTCCATCAGGTTTGATGAACCGTCTATAACCGATCGGGATCAGGAGCCCTTTGCCTTGGATTTCCTGGCGCCTTTTGGATTAGGGACACAATTGCTGGAGGCAGGGCTCCATGCCAACTCCTTTGACGCAGCTTCCGCCGTTACAACAGAGGCCCTGCGCCTGACCCGAACAGGGGCTTTGCCCATGGCGGGGTTCGGCCATTTGGCAGCCGAAGAACTTTCAAAACCGGTCATAGATATGTTGGTCGGACATCAGAATCTATTGGGAAAATGGCCATGCCCCTGCGACCCCATGGAAATTTCCCTGAACATTGACGCGGATGAGACACCGGCCGTTTTTTTAGACGACTGGCTGGATAAGGTCCATGAAGTCAATGATTCCGAAAATATGGGAGACTCCGGTGTTTTAACTCGGTTCGCCCGCTGGGAGTTTTATCCAAAGTCGATTATGGGGAGTAACGGCAAGGTGAGTCGAATCCATAGCCTGTCCGGACTCTGGGTGAAACATGTCGCCGGTTGCGCCCAGGGAATTGACCTCGCCAGTCATCTTGTGGCCCCGGACGGCATGGTCTGTTTTTCTCCCATTGAAAAATCCCTGGCCCAAAAAATTCTTAATAGCATGGTCTCCTGTTTGTTCCAGGGACTGAGGCAGCCGTTGCCTGTTACGGCCAAAACCGGTCTGGCTTACGCCCATGCCTTGGGGGCTAAAGATGAGGAAAAGGCCAAGGCCGATGCTGCAAAGGCATATGAAGGGGGCGATTTTGGGTCAAGCGGAGAGTTGTCGTATGATGCGTACCTCAGGCGGGCGTATCCCACATTTGAAGATTTATGGCAGGCCCATGACAATTTTTTTGTTTCCCTGAGTCAAACCTTGTATGCCCCTCTGATCTCAGCCCTGGAAAAGGAGGTGTAACCATGGTGAAAAAATTAGACCCCATGACCTTTCCTTTGAACGGTGCCCGGCTGATTGAAGCCAGTGCCGGAACCGGAAAGACATATACCATTGCTGCGCTTTATCTTCGGCTGATTTTAGGGCATGGGAATGAGAACGGTTTTTCCCGGCCCTTGACCCCGCCGGAGATTCTGGTCGTTACCTTTACCAACGCTGCCACAGAAGAGCTGCGGGAAAGAATTAGAAGCCGGCTTACCGAGGCAGCCGGATTTTTTAGAGGACTTGAGACAAAAGATGCCTTCCTCAATGACTTGAGAGATGATTATAATCCTGATGACTGGCCGGTCCTGGCCATGCGCCTGGAACAGGCGGCCCAGTGGATGGACGAGTCTGCCATCCACACCATTCACGCCTGGTGCCAGCGTATGCTCCGCCAGCATGCCTTTGACAGTCTCTCTTTGTTTGATCTGGAACTTGCGCCCAATGACCAGGATCTGCTGGAAGAGGCGGCCTGTGATTTCTGGCGGGCGGGGTTTTATCCCCGGAGTGTGGCGACGTTATCGGAATTAAAAGCCGTGGCCGGGATCAGCACCCCCCAGGAGCTGCTGAAACAGGTGCTGCCGGTTATTAATGCCGTGGCGTGTGGTGAAGCGTCCTGCACGGGAGACCCCTTTGATATTATTTCACAGCGGATGCAATCCATAGAAACCGCACGCATGGTCTGGACACCGGATTTTGACAAAGCCGTGGCCCAGGTGGCCAAGGCCCAGGCCGATAAGACCCTGAACAACAATAAGTACCGGAAAGCTTCACTGGACAAGTGGGTGATGCAGCTGGATCAGTGGGTAAATCATGACGGGCCTTTACCTGATGCGCAGACTCTGGAAAAATTTTCATCAGCGGGGTTGGCTGCAGGGGTGTCTAAAAATAAAATGGCCCCCACCCATCCGGCGTATGATGCACTGGACCAGTTAAATGATGATCTTGCATCAATGGATGTGAAAACGGCTTTGATTCACCATGCTGCAGCTGAAATTCGTACACGGGTCTCTGCCGCCAAGAACCGCTTGTCCCGGATGGGGTTCAATGATCTGCTCACCCGGCTGGGCCAGGCGTTGAAACCCCAGGCCTCTGGCGAAAACCGCCTTGCCGGGATCATCCGGGAACAGTTCCCGGTGGCCATGATCGATGAGTTCCAGGATACGGATCCTGTTCAGTATAGCTCTTTTGGCGCTATTTATTTGAATCAGGAAAACACAGGCCTTTTCATGATTGGAGATCCCAAGCAGGCCATCTATGCCTTCAGGGGGGCGGATATCCACACCTACCTCAGGGCAAAAAACGATACCCAGGGGCATCATTACACCCTGGAGAAGAATTACCGGTCCACCCAGAGTATGGTGAAGGCGGTCAACCAGGTATTCAACCGGGCAAACCAACTTTCCCAGGGACCCTTTTTATTCAAGGGGCAGATTCCCTTTGAACCGGTCGCGGCCCAGGGTCGGCAGGAAACATTCTGGGTGGACGGCCAACAGATGCCGGCCATGACGCTCTGGCAGATGGATCAGGATGAACCCGTTAAAAAAACAGGGGCTGACGGATATATCGGCAAAATGGCCCAAACCGGTGCCCAGGAGATCACCCGGCTTTTGAACTTAGGCGGTCAGACGCCCTGTGGTGCAGGGTTTACTGAACCCGGAGAGGAAATAATTCCTTTGAAGCCTTCGGACATTGCCGTTCTCGTCAGGGATGGCAATGAAGCTGCGGCCATTCGATCCGCCCTGGCAGCACGCGGGGTGAAATCGGTATATCTGTCAGACCGGGAATCTGTGTTTGACAGCCCCGAGGCACTCTCTTTACTCTATATTCTCCAGGCCTGTTCCGAACCGACCAACGATGCCTGGGTGAGAACCGCCCTGGCCACAGAGGTGTTGAATCTCTCTTTTGAAACCCTGGACCGGTTGAAAGAAGACGAACTGGCCTGGGAGGCTGAGCTGGAACGGTTTAAGCAATTCCAGAACATCTGGCGCCGCCAGGGGGTGCTGCCCATGGTAAGGGCGCTGCTTTTGGCTTTCAACGTGAGTGCCAGAATGCTGGCCACCCCGTCAGGAGAACGGCAGCTGACCAATGTGCTCCATTTATCAGAAATGATCCAGGCCGCGGCAGCTGACCTTGACGGCGAACAGGGCGTGATCCGCTGGCTTGCCGGGCAGATCGAAAATCACCAGGGCGGCGATGATCAGATTCTTCGCCTTGAAAGTGACCAGGATCTGGTCCGGGTGGTCACCATTCACAAGTCAAAGGGCCTGGAATATCCTCTGGTGTTCCTGCCTTTTATCTGCAGTTTCAGGAAAGTAACCGCAAGAAACTCTCCCATGGTGAAACGCCATAATGGTGACGGAAGTGTATCAATGGTGGTCAATCCGAGTGATGAAGATTTGTCAACGGCGGACCAGGAACGGCTGGCCGAGGATTTGCGAATCCTTTATGTGGCCTTAACCAGGGCTTGCCATGCGTGCTGGCTGGGGATGGGCGTCATGGGGACGGTCACCAAAAAAGATGGGGAAAAAACTGACCTTCACCAGTCGGGCATCGGCTACCTGCTAAAAGGTGGGGAGATGATACCCACGGCGAACCTGCCTCCCATCCTTACGGATCTAAAGGGGGATTGTGAGGCCATTACCATTAAGCCATTGCCTGACGCAACCTTGGAGATTTTCACTCCAGCGTCTGAAACGCCGAACCTGTCACCTGCCAGAGTGTTCACCGGAACAGTTCCCAAGAACTGGCGGATCACCAGTTATTCAGGGATTCTTTCCGGGGCGGCCATGCCCGATGTTGGGACGGCCCTTAACCTCTCCTTTGAAGATCCGGTAGTGGAGTCTCCGGATACCCCGGCCCAGGATCAGCTCCAGGAGACGGCAGGAGAAGAGAGTCTGGCCCTGGATGTTATTCCCAACGCCCAATCCATCCACACCTTTGCCCGGGGGCCTGAGCCGGGAACCTTTCTTCATGACATGCTGGAATGGGCGGCGCATACGGGGTTTGACCAGGTCGCAAAGAACCCTGCCGTCACCCGGGAAAAAATTGAAAATTTGTGTATTCGCCGGGGCTGGGAGGCCTGGACGGATGTCCTTTCGCAGTGGCTTCTGGAATTGGTTCAAACCCCCTTGCCTCTGAACGGCGGTTTTATGCCGTTGTCCGATCTTGGCAGGGATTTGTGCAAGGCGGAAATGGAGTTTATTTTTGCGGCCCACCAGGTGGATATCCTGGATCTGGACCGGCTGGTGACCGGTTCCGTACTGCCGGGCATTGTCCGGCCGGTGTTACGGCGGGACCGAATCAACGGCATGCTCAAGGGCTTCATTGATCTTGTGTTCAGTTTTAACGGTCAGTATTTTGTTCTGGATTACAAATCCAATTATCTGGGCAATGATCAGAGTGCCTACGGGCAAGACGCCATGGCCCAGGCCATGGTGGGGCATCGGTATGATCTTCAATACCTGCTGTATATCCTGGCACTCCATCGGCTTCTCAAAGCCCGTCTTGAAGGATATGACTATGAACGGGATGTGGGCGGCGTGGTCTATCTCTTCTTAAGGGGGGTCGATACATCCGGCCAGGGCGTTTATGTGGACAAACCCCCGGCGACCCTGATCAATGCGCTGGATAATCTGTTTAAGGCTGACAATGTGTTGGAAGAAGGAGAGTCTCATGGTGCCCTCTGATGATTTTTTTGAGTTGATTCACACCTGGACCGAGCGGGGGTGGCTTCGGCTGCTTGATCAGGCCTTTGTGGTGTTTTTAAGCCGTCAGGATTCATCTGCATCTCCCCTGGTACTTCTTGGCGCAGCCCTGGCAAGCCACCAGCTTGGACGGGGGCATATTTGTCTGGATATCGCCGGCGCCCTGAATGATCCCGACGGCACACTTTCCCTGCCCCCCGAAGGCGAGACCGGGGAGGATATGCCTGCCAAACCTTCGCAGATTCTTGAAAAGATCACCAAAGACCATTGGGTGAATCAGCTGTCCAATTCAGCACTTGTGGGTTCAGATAGTGACAATACCCCGCTGGTCCTGGAACAGGGGCGCTTGTATCTGAGACGATATTGGGTCTATACCCGGCAGGTGGCCCAGGAGATTCTTGGCCGGGTGGAACAAAAAAATCCGGTTCCCGACGATTTAGAAAGACGGCTGGATGAGATCTTTTTAAATTTGCGAGACCCAAAAGAGATTGAAAAACAAAGTATCCATTGGCAGAGCGTGGCCGCTGCCGTGGCCGCTGCTTCCAATTTCAGCGTGATCTCCGGAGGACCCGGGACCGGTAAAACAACAACTGTGGTGCAGGTGTTGGGGCTGCTTCAGGGCGTCGCTATGGAACAGGGCAAAATACTGCGCATACGTCTTGCCGCCCCCACAGGGAAAGCAGCTGCCCGGCTTACGGAGTCTATATCCAAAGCCATGGGCTTTTTGCCAGAAGATATTCAAACGCATATGCCCACCGAGGTGACGACCCTTCACCGGCTGTTAGGGACGCGTCATGATTCCCGGCAGTTCATCCATAACCGGACCAATCGCCTGCATGTGGATCTTTTGGTGGTGGACGAAGCCTCCATGATCGATCTTGAAATGATGGATGCCCTGCTGGGGGCCTTGCCGTCCAAGGCGCGATTAATCCTGCTTGGGGATAAGGATCAACTGGCGTCCGTGGAGGCCGGGTCCGTACTGGGTGACATTTGTGCCAATGCCTCCCGCCCGTGTTATCTGCTTGATACCATTGATTTCATTAAAAATGCGACAGGATATGATTTGTCTGACTATTCAGGCCCGGGCAACGGGCTTGACCAGCAGATCGTGGTGTTGAGAAAAAGTCATCGATTTCATGAAGACAGCGGCATCGGCAATCTGGCCCAGGCTGTAAACTCAGGTGAAAAAGAGGCGGTTGCCAAGGCCTGGGAAAAGGAATATCCGGACATACATCAGCTGTCCTTATGCTCTTGTGAAGATGCTCAATTCCGCGGCCTGATACTGGACGGAAATCCCAAATCTTTTCCAAATGCTGCCTCACAACCGGTTGGATTCCGGACATATCTTGAGATCCTTGCCAACGGGATGCGGGGCTTTTTATCTGAAACCCATTGGCTCAAGGCCGTTCTGGAAAAATTTGACGGATTTCAACTGTTGAGCCCCGTTCGCAAAGGCGAGTGGGGTGTGGAAGGACTGAACCGTATTTGTGCCCGAATCCTTTATAATGCCGGACTAATTTGTGCCACCCAGGGGTGGTATCCGGGCCGGCCTGTGATGGTTACCAGGAACGATTATCGTCTGGGGCTCATGAACGGTGATATCGGCATTGCCGTTGAAGTCGGTAGTAACAGTCACAAGGATCAAGGCGACGGGCGTTCTCCTGGAAAGATGCTGCGGGTGGTCTTCCCCATGGCTGACGGCTTTATCAAACAGGTACTTCCGTCAAGGCTTGAATCGGTGGAAACGGTCTATGCCATGACCGTCCATAAATCCCAGGGCTCTGAATTCGAACATACGGCCCTGATTCTGCCGGATACCATGAGTCCGGTACTGACCCGGGAGCTTATCTACACCGGCATCACCCGGGCACGTTCTTTTTTTACTCTGGCAGGGCCTTCACCTGGAATTCTGGCGTCTGCCGCTAAACAACGCACTCTCAGGGCTTCCGGCCTTGGCAATTTACTGAAAAGCATGGAACCCAAAGGCCCATCAAAATGAACCTCTTGGATATTTTTTCATAGATGTGTTGATATGATTGGGGCCGAAACCTCAATGGCCTTTGTCGGCAATACCAGGCATACTTTGCCCTATATGCTCAGACATACGGATTTTATTGATGAACAGCCGTACCTGAACTTTAGATTTTGTTTTTCTGGATCGGATTCATTTTTATCTACCGGGATGGGGGGCGCTTTACTTCTGCTTTGTTTTATCCAGTTGTTTTCGGATTTCATCAATCAGTTTATGTATGGCAACCGGTTTCATGAGAAATCCGTCTGCCCCCTTATCTGCGTAATTACCGTTAGAAATACTTTCACTGAATCCGGTGCATATAATCGCCGGAATATTATGCCTAATACCCTTGATCTGCCGGATTAATTTATCTCCCGTCATGTCCGGCATGGTCATGTCCGTGAGCAGCAAATCAAAGGATGCTGGATTTTTTTCAAATGTACTCAACGCTTCAATACTGCTGGTAAACGCCGAAACATGATAACCGTATTTTTCGAGCACGACCTTTCCCATCTGAGCAATACTGCCCTCGTCATCCACAAGCAGTATGCGTTCTGTTCCTTTTACAATGTTGATGTTTTCTCCTGCTTCCTGTTTTTTTTCGTTGCTGGTGACCGGTATGTAAACATGAAAGGTTGTGCCTTTATCCGGCTCTGAATACACTTTAATATCCCCATTGAGATTTTTTATGATGCCGTATGAAATAGAAAGGCCTAATCCAGTCCCTTTTCCTTCTTTTTTTGTCGTAAAATAGGGGTCAAATATCTGTTCCAACGTGTTTTTGTCCATACCGCACCCTGTATCGGATACCGTCAGGCGAATGTAATCTCCGGAGGGCAAACCGGCAATGCCATACTGCCCGTCCTCGGTGACCGAGATTTCCTCTAAAACAACATCAATGGCCCCCCCCTCTTTTTCCTGCACAGCATGAAACGCGTTGGTGCAAAGGTTCATAATTACCTGGTGAAGGTTTGTGGGATCGGCATATACCGGCTTGCACTCGGCCATGATATTTTTTCGAATCACAATATTCTTCGGAATTGTTGATCTTAATAACTTCAGAGCTTCTTTAAGGATGCTTTGAAGCGGTACTATTTGATTTTTTGTCGCCCCTTGACGACTGAAGGTCAGAATTTGTTCGATAAGCGCTTTGGCTCTGGATGCCGCCTGGAAAATTTCTTGGGCCATTTCATGTTTAGGATCATTGGGGTGGAAATCATCCAACAATATTTCAGCGTAGCCCTGGATGGGAAATAAGATGTTGTTAAAATCGTGGGCAATACCGCCGGCAAGCGTACCGATGGCTTCCATCTTTTGATAGTGCCGGATTCGATCTTCAAGCAGCTCTTTTTCTTTTTGAGTTTTTTTCTGTTTTTCAGCCTGGATCTCCAGTGCTCTGGCCATTTCGTTAAATCCGTCAGCGATAATTTTACTGTGCTTAACATTTGATAATCCATTGAGCCGATATGAAAAATCCCCTGTTTTAATTCGCTCAAAGGCCGTTTTGATCTTCTGATCAATGACATATTCCATTGATTGACGTGGAAAAATACAAAATAAAAGCCAGCGAATCCCAGGGATTGCATGGTAATATCCTACTAATTCATGTGCCGTTTCCGGATTAAGCACAAAGTGTCCGGTTTTGTTTTTCAGCAATTTGGGTAGCGATAATGCTTGGAACCCGGCATTGAGCTCATGAAAATGGGTCTTGAAAATACTTCCTTTTTTCGAGTCAATCCGGGTTTCAATCTGTGGGTGCGCCACCAGGTGACCGGCCTGGTCCACTATAAAATTGACCTGGCCTTCAAGAAGCGTGTCAAATATATATGCCGGATAAAGGCTTACCATGGGCAGATCAATACTCCATAAACCGATAAATCGGTTTTGGACGTTTACGGGAATGGAAACGGACAGAATCAATCCCTCTCCGGCATAATCAATGGTCGGTTGTGTCCACTGAATATCTCCTTTTGGATTGTTTTGGGGGCAGACCGATTGGAAAGTATGATAGGCTCGCCAGTCGAAATCAGGGTGGATGGCTGTTATTTGATCAATATATGGAAATTGTAAAGCGGTGTTGGTTATATCCTGATAATAAATCCATGCGGTCTTGGGTAAACTGTTCCATATCTCTTTGAGCAACGGGCCTATATTTCTCAGCGCATACATGCGAAAACAGGCCTCTTTATTGCGGACCAAATCAGGATGCCATGAATAGGAGATAATATCCCCTGGCGTACGATTTTCCCGAAAGGCCCTTAATTGGGGCAGACTCAGCCAGAAACCGTCCTTATCAATACCAAAGCCTTGTTCATCAAACCACGCTTTTATATCATCTTCATCTGCCCGGGTTTCTGTAAAAAGTATCAGAGCGAGCCTTTTTAGTTCATGCAGACGTTCATGATATCGCTGGATATTTGCACCCAACGTTTCGCCGATTTTTTGAAGTTGCATTTGAATGGAATCATCGTTTGTCATATTGCCTCCAAACACGCTTCCGTTATTCAAAAGAAAACCTTTCCTTGGGGGAGCTTGCCTTCAAATTTAAATGGGTGATTCGGTAAAAAGAAAACCAGCAAAGATTCTGATGAAGAACAGTATGGTGAATAGTATCAAATCAGCCGGGGTGCATAAAGCTATTTTATATAAAGACTGGGAATTCCTGGCACAGATTTAAAAGCATGTTTCATGTTCATCAGGCTTTCAGCATTGCCGATGGCAAAAAAACCGCCGGGGTTAAGGGCCTTGTATAATTTATCCACGACGGCTTCACTGGTTTGATTGTTAAAATAGATCATGACGTTGCGGCATAGAACCGCATCAAAGTCCGAACGGGGGATGCGGTCTGCAATCAAATTGAATTTTTTGAAGGTGATATGCTGCTGTATTTCCTTTTTGACTTTTAAATAGCCTTTGTATTTTCCGGTTCCTTTCTGGAAATAACGATGCAGGATTGCCAAAGGTACCTGCTTGACCTTGTCATTTTTATATATCCCCTTTTGGGCGACCTCCAACACGGAATGGGATATATCTGTGGCCAGGATGGAAAACGTGACGCCCAAATCCTTTAATTGAACGGCCGTCGTGTAAGGTTCATCACCAGTGGAACAGGCGGCACACCAGACCTTGAAGTGTTTTACCTCCCGTTTGGGGTGGCTGCCAAACTGTTTCACAATGTATTCAATACTTTTATTTTCCCGGTAAAAAAAAGAGTGATTGGTTGTGATCGTATCGATAAATTCGATAACTTCCCGCTCATTTGACCTCAAATGGGATAAGTAGTCCTGGACATTCATCTGGGTCATACGCATACGTTTGGCGACCTTGGATTTTAATAATTCAAGCTTTCCTTCATGAAGATTAATGCCGCACGTCTTAAATACAAGCGATTTTAATTCGGTCAGTTCACTCTGTTTAAACAGTATAGAATTCATATGATTTTACATTTTTTTCCAGCGGTTGACTTTTTCAAATGCCGATTCTGCCGTTTTCAACAGGGTCGATACATTCACAGGCTTTTTAAAATAATCTTCAAAGCCGACATCAAGACATTCCGACAGTTGAAATAAGGAGGCATAGCCGGTAATGGCATAAATGATAGACATGGGCTTAAGGCTTTTTACCTTCTTGCATAGTTCCATACCGTTCATCACCGGCATATTTAAATCAAAAAACATGACCATGATGTTACTCTCTTCGATAATTTTTAATGCATCCTGGGCATTCTCTGCGGTGGAAACGTCGTAACCTGCCTTGGTAAATAATTGAGACAGCAATCTTAAAATGGGGGGCTCGTCATCAACGATTAATATTTTTTTATTTTCCATCATTTTCTCCTTTTCAACGGTTGGGGTCTGGGTCTGTACCTGATGATGCCGCGTCAATGTCCAAAATCTGGGAACGCAGATATTTTTTGGTTCTGTATTTGGTGATATCCATGAGCTTGCTTGTAATTTTGGCTAACCGGTCTGCCTGCTCTTTTATCTCTTTGACATTGTCTTCGTTGAGTTGTCCGTGGATGGCGTCATCAAGCAATAATTCTGAAAAACCTAAAATCGCCATTAAAGGCTGATTAATTTCGTGACATATGGCACCTGCGGTCTGCAGCACTGCCGTCAGTTTTTCTTTATCTAATTTTGTCTGTTCATATTTTTTTGCCTCGGTAATATCCTCAATTGATACTAATACCGCCTTTCCTTTTTGCAGATTCAACGGCTGGGTAGTTATTCTCAGATGCCTGGGTCCGATGGAATTTAAGGTCATGGTTGTTTCAACCATAAAATATCCCTTGTCATTTTCAAAGGTGTCCATCACCGTTGTCCGCAATTTGCATTGAATACAGGCCGTTCCAGAACCGCAGCCCTCCGGGGCGTCCTTGTGATAAATGCAGCCCAAAGCGTCGCCGCACAAAAGCCCGATCAATTGACTGTCATCCCTGTTCACAAACCTGCCTGCCATTTTATTTGCCAAAATCAATTTTCGATCTGCATCAAGCACCACGACCGCAATGGGTAAGTTGTCAATAATACACAAGATGTCATCCTCCGGCAGTGTGGCCGGAGAATGCAATAAGGTCTCTTCTATGTTAACCACTGTTACTCCTTTCTTCTATCTTTGATAGACCAAGGTTACACATGGCTGTTACTTGAAAAGTGAACAGGCCTTTGCCGCGATACTGTGAATATCCTCCACATAATCCACCGCGCCTATCAATCTGGCCGCTTTGGGCATCCCGTAAACAACGCTTGAGTGTTCATCCTGGGCAATGGTCACCGCACCTGCGTTTTTCATTTCTAGCAAGCCTTGTGCGCCGTCTTTGCCCATGCCGGTTAAGATGATTCCCACAGCGTTGCTCCCCGCAAGTCTTGCAACAGACCTGAACAAAACATCCACAGCCGGCCGCTGGTAATGAACCAGTGGGCCTGTTTTAACCGTTACAAAATATTTGGAGCCCGTTCGTTTCAAAAGCATGTGGAAATTACCCGGGGCAATGAGCGCTTGGCCATTTTTGACGGCATCCCCGTTTTCAGCTTCTTTCACATACATTGGGCTCAATTCATTGAGGCGGCCTGCAAAGGACTTTGTAAACTGAGCGGGCATATGCTGTACAACAACGACGCCCGGCGCGTTTTTCGGCATTTGGGTCAATACATTTTTAATGGCTTCGGCCCCGCCGGTTGATGCGCCGATGGCAATAATTTTATTGGCGTATTTGGCAGGTGTCATGGATGCAATTGGCCCCTGTCTATTGGCCGTCTGCTGGTGGTCGGATCTGGGTATTTTTGCTGCATACACCGCCTTGATTTTTTCGGCAAGCTGTACGCTGACATCTCCCACCGAATAGGCGTTGTCCGGTTTGGCCATCACTTCCAATGCCCCAATGGCCAACGCTTCCATGGCAAGATGGCTTCCTTTGGTACTCAAAGAACTGACAATGATGACAGGAAGCGGATAGTACTTCATTAATTTTTTTAAGAAGGTAAGCCCATCCATCCGCGGCATTTCAAGATCCAGGGTCACCACATCCGGTTTTAGTTTGACGATCTTGTCCCGGGCGATGTATGGATCAGGGGCCGTATCAATGACGGTAATGCCTGGGTGTCTGGACAGTTGTTCTTTGAACACCTTCCTGACAACGGCGGAATCATCAATCACAAGCACTTTAATATCCTTCGACATTGACCGGCCCTTTTGCCCTTGTTGGCTCACACGGAGAGTACGATTGCCATGTTTGACTCCATTGTTTCGATCAATGTGCATTCCGCCGTGCCGTTCAGGTCGCGGGCGGCAATATTTTCAGGAATGTCTAATTTATAAGGCGTCTGGCATTTTACTTTTTTCAAGGCGTTCCCGCACACCATATTGAGCATTTCAGATAATGTCCCAAACTGCTGTTCCATGGTTAGGTCGTCCTTATTTTCTCCCAAAAAATTAGATGCAAGTTCGGCAGCCAGGGGCTGGGGTGAAATAATATTGATATATCCGCTGACATCTCCGGTGAATTTCAATCGACATGCCAATGCATTGTCCATGTCGATGCCGGAATCCTTTAAAATCGTTTCAGGACCGATTTCAACCGGCATAAAAAACATGATCTCCATCACCTCAGAAATCGAAGTCGTCATCGCTGTTATCAATATTTTCTTCATAATCGGCCTCTCCAATTATACTGACAATTAAATCCCTGAGATTTTCAGGGGTAAACGGTTTGGTCACATAGCCGGCCGCACCGGCATTCATAAATTCTTCAATTTTTGAATCGTTGCCCTCGGTGGATATGACAACCACGGGAATGTCCTTGAACAGGTCATCGGCCTTCACTTCTTTCAAAAAGCTGAGCCCATTCATTTCCGGCATGTTGTAGTCGGTCATGATTAAATCCACCCAGTCTCCTGCCAGAACGGTTAAGGCATCGTTACCGTTTGAGGCTTCCAGGATTCTTGCGCTGCCGTATCCCGCCGCTGCAAGCATGCGTTTTAAAACCGTCCTCATGGGCATCGAATCATCTATAATCAATATTGAATAAGACATTTGCTTCCCTCTAAATTGTTATGCAAAATTGGGATTACGCCATTTTAAATAATTCGTTTACTTTCTGCATGTTGAGGCCAAATTCGGCTATAATAGCGGTGATATCCTTGTGGGAAATCCCGTGGATTTTCATTACCTGATCCTTGAATCGGTATGACAGGCCATCTGCACCAACGCCGTTGCCCATCATCATACAAATGCAGTCTGCCAGATAGACGGCAGCGATTTCCCGATCGTCCATCATGGATTCATCCCTGAGGTGGTGATGGTGAATGAGCTTGATCATCCGGGGGCTGAATTTCCATATTTTGGCGATCAAAGCCCCCATCTCAGCATGGTCTATCCCGATTACTTTCTTTTCTGCTTCCCGAAAACTGTAGCCGGCATCTTTGACAAGCGCATTTATTTTTTGAAAGTCGTTGAAAACATATTTTTCCAATATGATTTTACCGATATCTTTGATCAGGGCCGCGGTGAAAATCGTACTTTTGTTTTTAAGGCCCAGGCGCACGGCAACCTGCTTGGCAAGAACAGCCGAATAGACGGAATAGCGCCACATATCCCCTTGTTCAAGACCATAGCCTTTGCGATCCCCTGAAAGAACCTGGGCGCTTGATTTTACCAGTGCCAATTCAATGATCTGATCGGTTCCCAGCATATTTACGGCATCTTTAATGGATTCTGCAGGTGTCTTTAATCCGATATATGCCGAGTTGCAGATTTTAAGAATGTCCACGGTCATGACAGGGTCATACTGAATTAATTGGGCGATGTCGGCCATGGAACTATCCGGCTCTTCCACCATTTCAAGCAGGCGGCCGGCAACGGTGGGCATGGGCGTTAAATCTTTTATCTCATGAATCATTTTATCCAGCGCTGTCATATTCTCACTTCCTTGGATCCAGAGGTTTTCATAAAGATATCGCCCGTTGCAATTTCAATTCGCACGGTTCGGTTGATATTTCCTCCCACTTCCTGCTTATCAATCATCACTTTGTTTTTAAAAAACATTTTTTTTAACGCCAGATAATTGCGTTTTCCGATATTAAAAAAACCGTTTTGATCAAGAATTTCGGCGCCGCCTGCGACAAAAATTTTAATCCGGTGTTTTTGGGCGCCCAGAGCGTATGCCGCTTTAAACAGGCGAGGGATACCTGTGTCGGCAAACATATATGGTTTTTTTGCGGCTTTTTCTTGATCAATGCCGGATTCGGGAAGCATGTAGTGAAGAATTCCGCCAGCCTTTGCAAACGGATCATAAATCACAAGCCCTATGCATGATCCAAGAGAGTAGGTGACTACATCATCTGCAGGATTATTGCTTACTTTCATATCAGCCACGCCGACAATTTGTTTCATCTATTCATGTCCTCATCTCTTTTTTTTGTCGTCGAAGTTTCCTATTTTTTTGAGACAATGGAAAAGATGCCGTGAACATCCAGGATCAGTCCGACTTTTCCGTCAGCCAGAATCGCCCCGCCGGCAATCCCCTGGATATCATCCATATTTCCACCCAGATTTTTAATGACGTACTCGTCTTTACCTAAAAGTTCATCAATCAAAAAGGCACGCCGTTCTTCCTTTGACTCCACAACGACAACCAGGCTCTGTTCCACAGCTTTCATATGGGTGCTTGTTTCATAAACCTCATTTAACCGAATCAAGGGCACCAGCCGGCCCCGGTCCTTCACCATTTCACCTTTTCCTTCTACGGTGAAATGTTCACCGGCTGCCGGCCTGAACGCTTTTTGAATGGCAATGGTGGGAATCACATAGCGTTCATCGTCCACCCTGACCAGCATACCGTCAATGATGGCCAGCGTCAGAGGCAGACTGATGATGAATCTGGAGCCGGCCCCTTTTTCGGATTCAATGTTCAAATGGCCGCGAAACCTTTCAATTCCCTCTTTGACCACATCCATGCCCACGCCCCGGCCGGATATATCGGTAATCTGATTTGCGGTTGAGAATCCTGGCGAAAGAATCAAACTGAAGACTTGGGCATCGGTCATCTGCTCATCTCCGGTAATCAGCCCGGTGGAGGTGGCTTTTTTAAGTATTTTGTCCCTGTCCAGTCCTTTGCCGTCATCCTCGATTTCAATGACAATATTCCCGCCTTTATGATAGGCGCGAAGGTCAATGTTTCCCTGTTCAGGTTTTCCTTTTTCCCTTCGCTCCTCTACGGATTCAATTCCGTGATCACAGGCATTTCTGATCATATGCACCATGGGTTCATACAGGGCATCCACCACATTTCTATCAATTTCGGTCTCTTCTCCGCTCATGGCTAAATTGATCTGTTTGCCCGATTTCCGGGACAAATCCCTGACCAGGCGGATCATTTTCATGAATGTGGCCTTAATGGGAATCATGCGCATGGACATGGCGATATTTTGCATATTGTTCACAATCTGCCCCAATTGTGCGACGGTCTGGCTCAAGGCGGAATTTCCCATGGTCTGCTGGCGCAGCATGGACTGGGCAATCACAAGTTCTCCGGCATAATCCACAAGATCGTCCAGTTTCTGGGTGCTCACTTTCACCTGGGAATCGAGTCGGCGTTTAACCGTTGCCTGCTCCAGTAAGGCCGATGCGACCTGGGCCGGCGCCACCTTTTTATCTTCGATGAGAATTTCGCCGAATTTCTTTTCCGGATGCTTTTTCTGGATTTCCAGCGCATCTTGAACATCCTGTTCTTTTAAATCATTTTTTCTGACGAGAATTTCACCCAAAGGCTCTTTTTCCCCTTTGGTCAAAGAGATCTGAAGGCGTTTGAGTTTATCCCTCAAGATCTCCACATCTATGTGGCTGTCATCCTGCCGGTAACCGCTTTCAAGCCCCTCCTTTGTATTGTCGATGAGCTGTTTTAACAGATCAACGGATTCAAGAATGGCATCGGTGGCCGAATGGTTGATCGTAAAATCTCCGCTTCTGGCACTGTCGAGAAGATTTTCTGTGGCGTGGGATAAGCGGTTGATTTTATCTAAAGATAAAAACCCGGAGACGCCTTTTATGGTATGAAACGGTCTGAAAATATCGTTGATGATATCGGCATTTTCCGGATCCTGCTCCAGTTCTATTAGTGAGACTTCGATGCTGTTCAGGTTATCTTCGGCCTCAGATATAAAGTCGGTCAGGATTTCAATATCATCCTCGGACAGTTTTTCGGGGGCACCATTGTGTCCCGGTTCTGGTTCAGCGGCTGAGTCAAGCTCGTTTTCAGCGCATTCATAGGCACATTCATCGCACTGTTCTGCCGCGGTTAGGTGCTCTTCTAAAAGTTCAAGCACATCGGAGTAATCAAAGGTAAATGGCTCGTGTCTTTTTAAATGACTTAATATGGATTTTAATAGCACAATGCCTTCTTCAACCGGTTTTGTATTGCAGGCACAGCTAAGATCCATATTTTCCATATATTGTTTACATAGCTTCGAAATATCATAAAAGGTAGAGGGATTGATGGTTTCAGAAATGTTGATAAGGCCGTCTACATTATGAAGCATCTCTTCTATATCATGGTCTTTTCCAGGGCAGAACCCGGCGATAAGCATGGACAGCCCATTTAATTTTGCTTCTAATGCTTCGTATTCGCCGTTCGATTCATGGGCCTGTGATTGTTTTGGGGTAGATGACGCATCACTTTGTTTTTGATCCATATTTTTCAATTTTGCGCTGAAATCTGAAACAATCATGTCAAGATTTGACAACAAACTGTTTTCAACCGGAGGGCTGCCTTCGATTATGGAATCAATAATGTGCCTGGCCTTCAGAATTTGCGCAGCCTCTGACGACAGTTCCAATGCTTTGCATTGGGCATGTATGCTCTTGAGAATGGGCAACAGCGTCTTGATCGCGTCTGGTTGCTCCGGATCAAACAGGATCAATTCTGATGCCAGCCGTTCTGTCATTTCGATTATGGTTTCATAAGACATTGGCTTTTCCAAATTTTAAAAGTTCTCATCAAATTTCTAAAAATGCCGCCGGCACTGGGCCGGGGATATGATCTTCCCGGCCCGATATGCGCCATAATTTAATAATATTAAAAGTCTTCAAAACTTTCGTCGTCATCAAAGGGGATGACTTGCTCCGGACGACTTGAGGCATGGTGCTGATCCCTGGCTTTTGCTTTATGCGTTGTTTTACTTGGGATGCTTTTAGGTGCCGGTTTAGACCTGTGATAATCGTCCAGACTGCGACCGGCATTGCTTCTGCCGGTAACCAGCAGCACGAGATTATCAACATACTCTTTGAGTTGTTCGGCCTGGGCGCTCATTTCCTCGGCCGCAGAGGCTGACTCTTCGGCATTGGCTGCATTTTGCTGGACAACCCGGTCCATCTCACTGATGGCATTGTTGACTTCCTCAATACCATTGGATTGTTCGTTGGACGCCACAGAAATTTCTGAGACCAACGCGCCGACTTTGGCCGAGGTTTCGGCCACTTTGGAAAATGCTTCACTGGTTGATGATACGATATCGGAACCATCGTTGACCTTTTTGACCGTATCTTCTATCAGCGCCGCCGTATCCTTGGCTGCATCCGCCGCACGCATGGCAAGGTTTCTCACCTCATCGGCAACAACGGCAAAACCTGCACCGGCTTCTCCGGCCCGGGCGGCTTCCACGGCAGCGTTTAGTGCCAGCAGGTTGGTCTGGAAGGCAATTTCATCAATGGTTTTGATGATTTTCGAGGTCTCTTCCGAGGCCTTGGAGATATCCTCCATGGACCGTGTCAATTCATCCATGGATTGGCTGGCGGTATTCACAACCACATTGGCGTTTTTCATCAACCCGTCGGCATTGTTTGAATTTTCGGCATTTTTCTTGGTCATGGAGGACATCTCTTCCATGGATGAAGAGGTTTCTTCAATGGAGGCGGCCTGCTGGGATGCACCTTCTGCCATGGACTGACTGGAGGAGGAAACCTGTCCGGAGGCAGACGCCACCTGCACTGCACCTTCGTTAAGGCCGGTGATGATTCTGTTAATGGGCTTGGTAATGCTTCGTGTGATAAAAATTGCCGAAAGAATACCGACGATCAGCGCGACGATCAATCCAATAATCATGACAATGGATGCACTTGAAAGCGAACTTACCGCATCTTTGGCAATGGTATTGGTTGAATTGATTCCGGCATTTGCGGTTGTTTTGCATGCATCGACAACTTTGTTGCCGGTGTTCTGGCGTTTAACAGCCAGATCCTGCATGATAAGCCAGTTTTGAAGAAACTCTTTCATGGCGGTCTGGTAGGTTTGACCGGCTGCCGCAACAGTCTCAATGCGTTTTAAGTCTTCGGGTAACCGTGTGATTTTTTCCAATTCTTCAAACTTACGATTGATGTGTGAAAAATTTTCCAACGCAGCATTCATGACTTCAGGGCTTCTTAACGCTTGGGACTTAAAGGCCCCTACCCGGGTCTCATTTCCAAGGGAAATAATATCGTTCACCAGGGTGATTTTTTCATTTCTTTCGAGCATATCCCTGGTGAGTTGTTCGTGCTGTCCTTCAAGAAATTCATCACAATTGGATACATAAATGCCGGCAGCATCATCCATTTTCTCCCGGTACCTGTTCAGCAGGCTTCTGTCTGCCAGGCTGCCCCGGTCTAACTCCATCATCAGTTGTTCTATGGCTTTTTGATACGTTTGGGCGGCCGTATGAATCGCTTTTACCCTTTGGATATCCGCCTCACTGCGAATCAAGGCTCTTAATTCATTTAACGGCTCAGAAACCTCCTCCAATTTTGAAATTGCGGTTTTCATAAGGTTCATATCATTTGTTGCCTGGGCTTTAAAATTGGCAACCCTGACGCTGGAACCGATATGAACAAGATCCGTGGCAAGTTTAATCTTCTGCTGACGGGCATGCAGATCTGATTTGATCTTTTCATTCTGACCGGCTAAAAATTCATTAGAATTGGACATGTATGTTTGGGCTGACTCATCCAGTGTACGTCTGTTGGCCTCAAGTTTTGAATCGATCTCGACGGTTTGCTTTATCAGGTCCTTATACTCTTGAACTGCGCTGGAGGCGATATCAATCTGGGATTTAAGCTGTTTTAAATTTGGCGAGTTTTCATCGAGTTCCCGTGCTTTTTGCAAGGCCAGGTCAAGGGACTTCATTGCCTCCATGCCCAGTTCATAAAACTTTTTATCTTCGGTAAACCCATACCCTCTCATTTCATACATCACCTGATTGGCTGCGTTACTTAATTCCATGGCGATGCCCACTTCCGGTACATATTCATTGGCCAGAATCGTACTTTTTGTGCCCACTGACCGCATGTTGACAACGGCCATTAACCCTAAGGTAACAGCAATGATGATTAATACTGCAAATCCATAGGTGATTTTTAATCCCAGACTTACGTGTTTCATCTTACACTCCTTTATTGTTTTTTAAACTTGTATTCATGAAGCATGTTGAATGGCAGCCATTTCGTTGGACGAAAGGACTTTATCTATATTTAAAAGAATTTTAACGCCCCCATCCTGCTTGGCCATGCCAAGGATATACCTGGTATCCAGTTTGGTTCCAAACGCCGGGGTTTCCTCAATTTCATCTTCTTTTATGTTTAAAACCTCTGAGACGGTGTCCACCACAATGCCGATAAGAACAGTGGATTCAGCCGCATCGATTTCTACGACAATAATACAAGTTCTGTCATTGTAAGATTTTGATTTCATGTTGAATTTTGATCTAAGGTCAATGACTGGGATTACCTTTCCCCGCAAATTTATAACGCCTTTGACAAATTCCGGCGTTCTGGGAACAGACGTGATGGGCAGCATACCAATGATCTCTTTGACCTTAAGAATCCCGATCCCGTACTCCTCGGACTCCAAAGAGAACGTGAGATATTTGCCTGTTTTAATGGTCATGTCGGCCACGGCCTTGTTGATGGTGTCAACGTGATCAGTCATCCATTCCTCCTTTAATGCTATATTTTTTTATCCGGTACTCTTGTTTTGGAGGGGGTATTGAGTACATCCCTCACCTTTTTAGCCAGAGTTTGTTTTGAAAACGGTTTGTTAATAAAGTGAACGCCACTGTCCAGCACACCGTGGTCTGCGATCACGTTGGCGGTATACCCGGACATAAAAAGACATTTAAGGTCCGGGAAATGCCCGGTGAGCGTTTTTGCAAGATCTTTTCCGTTCATTTCGGGCATGACGACGTCTGTTATCAGCATATCAATGGAAACGCCGGACCCGGTGGCGATTTTAATGGCCTTTCCTGGTGTAGACGCCGACAAAATTGTGTACCCCAGGCGCTCTAGCATCAGCCGTGTCAGTCTGATGATGGAGGGCTCGTCTTCCACCAGAAGAATGGTCTCATTCCCAAGATATTCTTCGGATTGAATACGCCTTTCGTTTTTTTGCAAGGATATTTGTTGATGCTCGGGTAGATAAATTTTGAATGTTGTTCCTTGTCCCTGTTCACTGTATACATTGATAAATCCGTTGTTTTGTTTGACAATACCAAAGACAGTGGATAATCCCAGTCCGCTTCCTTTTTCCGCACTTTTGGTGGTAAAAAAAGGTTCAAAAATATTGGCCAGCGTCTCTTTATCCATGCCGATACCATTGTCGGTGACAATGATCATCACGTAGTTGCCTGGTATGGTGTCAATGTGGTCTTTACAATATTCGTCGTCAAAATGAATATTTGCCGTTTCAATGATGATTTCACCCACGCTTTTAATTGCATCCCGGGCATTCACACACAGGTTTGCCAAAATCTGATCCAGTTGTGACGGGTCTATTTTAATGGGTTTCAATGCTTGTGCCGGCAGCCATTTTAAGTCGATATCCTCCCCGATCAGCCGCCTTAACATTTTGAGCATTTCGCTGATCACTTCGTTCAGATCTAACACCTGGGGATTAACCACCTGTTTGCGGGCAAAGGCCAAAAGCTGTTTGGTCAGCTTTGCCGAACGTTGTGCGGCTTTAAATATTTCCTGTAAATTTTCAGAATATAGGCTCTCAGGATCTGTTTCTTCCATCAGGATTTCAGTATTGCCCAAAATAATGGAAAGCATATTATTAAAGTCATGGGCCACACCGCCAGCAAGTCTGCCCACAGACTCTAATTTTTGCGCCTGAAGCAGCTGAACCTTTAACTTTTCCTGCTCTGCTTCAACTTGTTTTCTTTGTTCGTTTAGCTCGATTTGTTCCATGCGTTGAAATGTTATTTCACTGATCATTTCGGTCATGTCCAACAAAAATCCCATCGCAGCCCTAACTTTTTGTTTCGAAACGATGGGCACTTCCTCAAACGCCTTGAGGTAAGAATTTTCGTCAAATCCATATTCAGCCGCCTGGGCCTTAAAAAAGGTTGGATCTGGTTTCTCAAAAAAGAACTGGCCGCTGAAAAGGTTGGCCACATGCTCTCCTTTAATGACAATGGGAACAGCCACATCCACCAGCCCATTCAGGCATTTATAAAAATGGTATTTTTCTCCCTGGCTCATTTTATTGGCCAGAACCGTGTCACTGATTTTGCATTTTTTTGCCGTTTCGGGATGAATGCGGTGAAAATCAGTGCAAATTTGCCTCCAGCCCGATTTTGACAAAATATTGCCTTGTAGATCCAGAATCGCAGTGACGAACCCTGTTGTTTGATTAAATCCCTCAAGCAGCGAATTCACTCTTTTAAAATCTATGGAATTTAAAATTTTTTTATCTACATCCATCTTTGATCATATCTCCCAGACACAATTTGATTTCAGATCCCATATCCATTGGATGATGTTGATACGTTGCTTAAGTGCGATATAAAATGTAACTATTTTCAATGACCAGGATTACTCACCACTCGGCGTGTCGGAAACTGTTTGCGAACAGGTGGTATTCCTTTTTGTATCGGCTATAAAAAAAGACTATATCAACAAGTGAATATTCACGCTTCTATGTTTGCCGTGTACGATTTTGAAGAATAAGAGCCTCTTTTTTTAAATGCTAACTACCCCAGAATATATTAAGAAAATTGTAAAATAAAGACCTTTTAACGATATTTTGTCACAATTTTTTCTCGGCAGTCTGTGGGCAAAGCAATTTCCCAAATAAACTCTTTTGTTGCGTCTAATGACATTTATCAATAATATCAAATATGCCTGCTTTTTCAAAAACAAACAGGAGGTGTCATGGACGATAAAATCATGATTGTTGATGATGATACTAAAATATTGAAAGCGGTTGAGCGGATTTTCAGGCAGGAGCCCATCGAATGTTTTCTGTTTTCGTCTCCGGCTGAGGCATTGAAACAAGCCTGCGACATAGAACCGACGGTTGTCGTTTCAGATCAAAGAATGCCGGAAATGGAAGGCACCGTGTTTTTGGAAAAAATGAAGCAGATTCTGCCGGCCACGGTCAGGGTGCTCATGTCGGGCTATGCGGATATTGATGCGACCATCAATGCAATCAATCAAGGGCAGGTTTTCCGATTCATTAAAAAACCCTGGGACACCGAATCTTTTCGCTCTGAAATCAGACATGCCGTTCAATACTCAAGACTGCTTCGACGTCTGGTGCACAGCGATGAAGATCCCGGGGAATCGGGGCGGACAGAACGCTTAACTGGGGTGCTTGAGATGGCCGGGGCCGTTTGTCATGAATTTGCCCAGCCTGTCCAGATTATTTCCGGGTATTGCGAGATTTTAACCGACGAATTAAGCCGGATGCCTCACGCTGCAGGATTTGAGGAGCCAGTATCCAATATCCTTAAGAGTACGGAACGATTAAAGGATCTGTTGCTCAAATTTATGAAAGTCCGGCGATATAAAACCCGTCCCTATCTTCTAAGCAGTAGAATTATCGACATTGACGCGGCCACAGCAGAATTAGATCCCGATTAGGCAATATATGTGGATCAATCGTCTTTCAATTTTGAGACGATATTGTTTACCTTATTAAAAATACAGGGAAAAGTTGCCTTGCAAACGGTTTTAAAACTTTATATACTGCATCATGAAACAGGCGGTTTTAAAACATGTTCTTTTCGTAATTTCTGATAATTCAAAGCCGTATATTCTGCCGTGCAGCTGTGGTATAAAATAAAATACATACAGTTTTTCAAGTGCGAATATGGGGGATTTCCCATATATACAACGCGTTGCCTTTTGTACTTAAATAGTGAAACTGAGGGGTCTGGGTTGGAGTTGTTGAATGATGATCGGCAGTTAAAATGATCATACGACACGGGGTAAGAAAATCTTCAACGCTTTTTTTAAGAACCGGAAGGTAGGTATGAACGCGAAAACAACATTAAGAACACTGGAACAATTGATTCAGTTGGAAACCAAAGCAGTCCGGACATATGATCAGGCGCTTGAAACCGTAACCGATTCGGACATCCGCAGTCAGCTTGAGGATTTAAAGGCCCGGCATGTGCACCATGCCGAGCAGTTGAGCTGCAAAGTTATCAAGATGGCCAATGAAATGATTGCCGAACACTGGGATGCCATAACGTCAGCTGCCCTTCGTGAACCGCTTCCGGACTCCGGACCTGCGATGCGGATCGTTGCCAACGGCTGAAAACGCCCCTGTATTTTTTTGGGGGATCGTGAGTCGATATCCTTTTTCGATGCGGGTCAATCAATCGCCTGTATCTCTTCCTGTGAAAGGAGATGAAGGTGCGTTTTTTCGTCAAATAATTTTGATTCACAGAACGTTTTTTCAGCGGACTTGCTTAATTCTCGATGATTTGAGGTCACTAAAACAAGTCGGAATCGATTGAACTTTTTAGTGTTACGCTCTGTAACCCCTGATTCCATGGTCCGGGCGATTGTGTTGGACAAATCATTTTCTGAATCCACATGAACAATATAAACCAGCAATCTGTCACCAACGTTAATCCGGCCGTCCCAAACTCCTCCTTGTTTTTTTTCATATATTATTTTGCTAAACACTTCCGCCGGGCATCCACAACCCAGCGTATGTTGAATAAATTTTTTTAATTCTTGATGGTTTCCCATTTTATCCTCATAAATATGGTCTAAAGGTCATGTCGATAAATTTAAGAATTTATGCAATTTGGGGGTTCACTGAATAATCCCGAATAAATGCTATGCAATTTTCAGCAGTGAGCGGGCGGCTAAAAAAGTATCCTTGAAAATTGGCACACCCCATATTGATAAAACGTGCTAACTGCTCTTGGGTTTCAACCCCCTCAATAATGGTCGAAATTTTCAGCGTTTTGCCTAATTCCAATACGCTTTTGATGATTTCATCATTTATTTTTCGTGCATCTTCGATGGTTAATGAACGGTCAATCTTAATTTTGCTTACCGGAAATGAATGCAAATAACGAAAAGAAGTGTGCCCCATGCCAAAATCATCAATTGCGATTCTAATTCCTTTATGGCGCAGCCTTTGAAGGGTTTTTAATGTATTTTCGTCAGGTTCCAGTATGTTCGATTCCGTGATTTCAAGTTCCATCGTTTCCGGTGTCAGCCCATTTTGTTTGATAATTTCAAAAATATTTTTTTGAAAATTAGGGTCTGTCAGCTGCTGGGGAACAATATTGACAGCCATTGAAAAACGATCCTCCACGATCCCTTTCCAGGCCGCACGCTGCTGGCATCCTTTTGAGAATATTAAGAGGCCCAGGTGGTTCATGATCCCCAGTTCTTCTGCTATTGTGACTGTTAATTCCGGTGAAATTTCACCATATATCGGGTGTTTCCAGCGCAGCAGCGCTTCTACGCCTGATACAAATTGTCCGCATTCTGCAATTTGAGGTTGGTAAACCATATATATTTGTTCTGTTTGCTTTACCGCAGATTTCAGATCATCGGCTATCGCCTTGGCGAAGCGCCCCTCCTCTCCCGGCAGGTCTAATATCCCGTTAGTTTTTGATCTTAATTCCTGGTTGAGTGCTGCGTTTTTAAGCGTTGCCAGCATCCTTTCGCCTCTAATCTCACGCAGATGATCAGCCAGAATGACAAAAGGTACGTAGCATGCAACGCCAATAGCAAAATTAACTCCCTGAACCACAGCACCTGAAAGGTTACCGCTGGCGACATACCCGCTTATAAAAATGGGTGTCGTCCAGTTGATGATTTCCGTTGTAAAGGGGAGAAATCCTAACACGGTTGCACCATAACCGATTATCGTCTGCAATAAAGGGGTAATGATAAACGGTATAATATAAACCGGATTTAGTACCAGTGGGATACCAAAAAGCAAAGGTTCATTCACGTTACAAAACGCAGGAACGGCTGCAAACTCACAAAGTTTACGGATTCCTTTGTCTTTGCTTCTTAAAAGTACTGCGGCAATAAGACACAACGTCGAGCCGGACCCGCCCATTCGCGTGAACATATCAAAAAATGTTTTGGTGAAAATTAAATCGGGGTTAAGCCCCTGACTTATCGCCAGGTTATTGGCATGAATTGCAGGTACCAGAATATTTTCTTCAACAGCAAATAAAAGATTGGGGCCATGTGCGCCAAACAGCCAGAAAAATTGGGACAAAGCGGTATAGCTAAGGCCGAATCCTAAACCGTTCTTTACATCCGTAAACGGCAAAAATAACAAATTTCGGATTGCAGCGTGCACATCTGTAATATCCATAAAGTTTAGGATGCCCCGGAGCAGGGCCGCGCTGACAATAGTCAATACACCTGCCGGGAGGACTGTTAAAATATCTCTGACAACCGGGTCGTGACCGACAGCGCCCAGAGACCATCGCAAAAATTTAAACCGTGAAAGGCGCAGAAAAAGAGTGCATCCGGCAATCGCGACGCATAAGGTGGGCAAAAGCCCCTTACCTATTGAAAAAACACTCTCCCAGGAGGCATTATCAGCAGGTGTGAAAATTACAAAAAAACACGACATGACAACCACAATAGACATCACAGGACTGATAAAGGTTCCCCGCCTTGTCTGGTTGGCAAACATTGTCATGACCCCGCTGAACGTGCATAGCACAGCCAGTGAAACAATCCCCATGGTTCCGGATATCAGATTGTCCATGGCGTGGGTCCACTGCATGCCAACGTGTTTGTCAAGTATGGAAATAACAGGAGCAAAAGGAAAATACCTGATGGATAAAGAAAAGGCGCCTACCATAATCAAAGGTAGAACAATGGCAAGGCTTCGCTGGATCACTATGAAAAACGGCAGCTTTTCCAGTACGATTAAAGCACTTACAATTTTGTCCCGTAAGGGTTTAAACTTGTAGCTTTTTTTGGTCATGCACCAGTTAGGACGTTTTTGACAAGGGCTCTATTTTGGGGATGTGTAATCAATAGCTTTGATTAAATCCAGAAGTAGACGCCATCGTGTTGGATTAATGTTTATCAAGAAAGCCCGGGTAAGTTACTCAGATCTTTCAAACTTAGTTGAGGGCTGGGTCTGGCAATTGATATGTCAGATCACCCCATGGCAAATAGATGTAATGATTCCATAAATTTTATACGTGCCAAGTTAAGAAATCAAGAGCCTAATTACAAACTCAGTGCACGGACGGGTGGGAGTTCAAATTTTTTCGTCGTAAACTTTGCAATTTCACCATAAACATTCTAAATTGCATGGCGTGATTTAGCAACTTATTGTGACTTTCAAATAACGGCCATGGGCCGGCCTGGCCTATCATCACCCAGGCTCGCCCCACAACAACGCATGGAAGAACATTAGCGACGTATAGGTACTTTCATATAAAAAAAATTAAGGATAAGACGGTATAAGACATGACAAATCAAAAAGAATGGAAAAAATCGAGTTGGAAAAATTACACGGCCCTTCAACAGCCCAAGTGGCCGGATCAAGATGCTTTGGAAAAAGTCACTAATGATTTGGCCTTGCTGCCGCCGCTGGTTTTTGCCGGGGAAATCAGAACATTAAAGGATCTGTTGGCCAAGGCGTCAAGAGGGGACGCCTTTTTGATTCAAGGCGGAGACTGTTCCGAAGATTTTTCCCAGGTGACGGCACCCACCATCAGGGAAACCATGAAAGTGTTGCTGCAGATGGCCGTTGTTATGGCCTATGCCGGCGGAAAACCGGCCATAAAAGTGGGCCGGATTGCCGGACAGTTTGCCAAGCCCCGTTCGTCGGATACCGAAACTATAGATGGTGTTGAACTGCCGTCATACCGGGGAGATATGGTCAATAAAAATGAATTCACAGCCAAAGCACGTATCCCGAACCCCAAATACATGCTTAAAGGATATTATTTGGCCGCCTCAACCCTGAATCTGTTGCGGGCATTTACCCGGGGCGGGTATGCAGCCTTGAACCGGGTTCAGGCATGGAACCAGGAGTTTGTGGCGCAGTCCCCCATGGGGCGTTCCTATGACCGTCTGGCCAAACAGATTGACCAGGCCATGAAATTTATGAATACCATCGGGATTCCCACCGATATCCCCCAGATCAATCAAACCCAGATTTTTACCTCCCACGAAGCGCTTTTGCTGCCCTACGAAGAGGCTATGACCCGGATTGATTCCACCACCGGGGACTGGTATGATTGCTCTGCGCATATGCTGTGGATCGGCGAGAGAACCCGGCAGGTGGACGGTGCCCATGTCGAATTTTTAAGGGGGGTGCTCAATCCCATCGGGGTAAAAGTCAGTGCCGATTATGATATCGATAATATCAAGCAACTCATTGAGGTGTTGAACCCTGAAAACGAACCCGGAAGATTGACCCTGATTACCCGAATGGGATGTGCAAATATTGAACAAAAATTGCCTGCGCTGCTTCGGGAAACCAAAAAAGAGGGGTACAATATTGTATGGAACTGCGATCCCATGCATGCCAATACATTTACCTCTGCATCCGGACACAAAACCCGGGATTTTAATGAGATTTTAAAAGAGATTACCCTGTTTTTTGAAATTCACTGGTCCGAAGGCACCATTCCCGGAGGCGTTCATCTTGAAATGACGGGTAAGAATGTGACCGAATGTGTGGGCGGTGCCAGGAATATTGTCAGTGAAGAACTTCACAATCGGTATGATACCACCTGTGACCCGAGGCTCAATGCGGAACAGAGTCTGGAGGTGGCGTTCCAAATCGCGGATATGATTAAACATTAAGGGGAATATGACCAGAAAAACACAGCTTAAGGCCGGTGCCGCACAGTTTGATGTCAAAGATGGTGATGTCCGGGGCAATCTTGGTGTTGCCCTCGGGTATTTGGAACAACTGGCGGATCAGGGTGCATGCATAGGGGTCTGCCCGGAGTTTTTTTTAACCGGGTTTGATAATGAAAACATGGTCCGGCTGATGCCGGATGTTAAAGAAGGTATCCGCCGTCTGGCTGAATTTGCCCGCAAGCGCGCCATGGCTGTTGTCGGAAGTGCGCCCGAGCAAGAGGGCGACCGGATATTCAATACCCTCTATTTCATTGACAGGGACGGTGAGATCCGGGCTCGGTATCGCAAACTGCATCTGTTTCCCCTGACCGGTGAAGATCTTTACTATGCGCCGGGCGATGAAATGGTGACGGCCGATACCAGTCTGGGACGCGTGGGGGCAATGATCTGCTATGATCTGCGATTTCCCGAGCTTGCCCGTCGCCTGTTCCTTGACGGGGCGCGGCTGTTTGTGATCTGTGCCCAGTGGCCCTTGACCCGGGTGGCGCACTGGCAGAAATTAATCCAGGCCCGGGCCATTGAAAACCAGGCCTGGTTTGTCTGCTGCAACCGTACGGGGAAAGATCCCAACGGGCTTGTTTTTCCAGGCAGTTCCATGATCGTTGATCCCAATGGGTCTGTGCTGGCGCAAGGGGATGATCAATCGGGTGTCATCATGGCTGACATTGACATGGACCTGGTTGATCGGGTGCGGCAGACCATTCCGGTTGGACAGGACCGCAGGGGGGATATTTACGGTTAATATGGTCAAAAAAATTGTTACGCTGGATGAGATGTGCAGTCTGTCCGAGGAATATAAATCCCTTGGTCAAACCGTTGTGTTTACCAACGGCTGTTTTGACATTCTGCATGCAGGGCATGTGGCCTACCTTGAAAAAGCAAAATCACTGGGGGATGTGTTGGTGCTGGGGTTGAATTCTGATCTGTCCGTGAGGCAGATTAAAGGAGACCTGCGGCCGGTAATCTGCCAGGCTCAGCGGGCCCGGGTGGTGGCGGCACTGGGTTGTGTGGATCATGTGGTGCTGTTCGATGCCCCTGATCCGGAGGAACTGATCCGGAGCATTTCGCCTCAGGTGCTGGTCAAGGGGGCGGACTGGCCCGAGGATAAAATTGTTGGTGCACAGTTTGTCAAAGACGGCGGCGGGCGTGTGGCGCGCGTGGCGTTTGAGGAAGATATCTCCACATCAAAAATTATTGAACGCATTGGACAACGATTTTATGGCGGCGCTTGACCCGTTCACCTTTGCCCATCTGAATACATTTCCAAAATTGGTTCACGGCGTTTTCTCCAGGAATGGCGGCTACAGCGAAGGTCCGTTTCTTGGATTGAATGTTGGATTGAACACCGGAGATGATCCGGATATTGTAAACCAGAACAGGGCGTTACTGCTTTCATCCATGGGTCTGAGCCGGGGGCTGTTTTTGCATCAGGATCACGGCACTGGGATCGCCGTGATTAAATCAGAAAAAGATGCGGCAGACAGGGTGTGGAACGGGCAGGGGGCTGCGTCGTCTAAAATATTTAACGCAGACGCCGCTGTTACAAATCTTAAAGGCCTGGGGCTTGTGATTCAGGTGGCGGACTGCCAGGCTGTTGTGTTGTACGATCCGAAAAAAGAGGTGATAGCCAACGTCCATTCCGGCTGGCGGGGCAGTGTGGCAAATATTTTGGGGCAGTGCGTTGATACCATGGTCACGCAGTTCGGGTGTTCTGCTGAAACGATTCGGGCGGGCATTTCGCCTTCCCTTGGACCCTGTTGTGCGCAATTTATTAATTTTAAACGGGAAATTCCTGAAAAATTGTGGCAATATAAGGAGAAAGCGCGCCCCTATTTTGATTTCTGGAAAATATCCCGGGATCAGCTTGGGGCCCATGGTGTTTTGGATGAAAATATTGAAACCATGGGGCTTTGCACCCGGTGCCGCACGGATCTGTTTTATTCTTTCAGGGCAAACAAGGTTACCGGGCGTTTTGCCACAGTCATCGCACTTAAACATGAAGGATGAAACGCAATGGATCAACAGGAAAAGGTTTTTTTAACCCGCACGGTAAAGGCAGCCGGTTGAGCGGCTAAACTGGATCCAGGGGCCCTGGATAAAATCGTGTCAAAACTTAAAATACCGTCCCATCCGGATTTGATCATCGGGCTTGAACACCCGGATGATGCCGGTGTGTTCCGCCTGTCCGATGAGACGGCCATTGTACAAACCCTTGATTTTTTGACGCCTGTGGCAGATGACCCTTATGATTTCGGTCAGATCGCCGCGGCCAATTCATTGTCCGATGTCTATGCCATGGGCGGTACGCCCATTACGGTGATGAATATTGTCTGTTTTCCGTCGTGCAATCTCAACGCAGGCATTCTTCCCCGGATTCTTGAAGGCGGGCTTGATAAAATCAAGGAGTCGGGGGCAGCCCTTGTGGGCGGCCATTCCGTGGATGATCCTGAGATCAAGTACGGGTTGTCGGTGACCGGCATCGTGCACCCGGACAAAGTCTGGGCCAACAGCCGGGCAAAAACGGGGGATGCCGTTATTTTGACAAAACCCATCGGCACCGGCATTATCTCCACAGCGATCAAAGGCGGACTTGCTTCCGAAGAACAGATTCGGCAGGCCGTAAAAAACATGTCCACCTTGAATAAATATGCGGCGCAGATTGCAAAGGATTTCGAGGTGCATGCCTGCACCGATGTCACAGGCTTTGGTCTTGGCGGCCATTTGATTGAAGCCGCCAAAGGGGCCGGGGTAATCATTGAAGTGCATACGGAAAAGGTCGGTGTGCTCGACGGGGTGATGGACTTTGCCGCCATGGGCCTGTTTCCGGCAGGTGCCTATAAGAATAAAAGCTTTTTTGAACCCCAGACCCGTGTGGCCGAGGGTACAGACCGGGTGCGAAGTGATTTAATGTTCGACCCCCAGACCTCCGGCGGGCTTTTGCTTTTTATGCCCTTGGAACAGGCTGTGCAATGTGCGGATATTATGGAAAAAAAAGATATTCCAGCGCGTTTGATCGGAAGGGTAAAAGGGCCGTATACCAACGGATTCCTTGATATTATGTAAAACTTTTTTTCACGTTGACTTCATCCGGATCATATGATATTTGCTCTCAAGATATTTAAAGATCTGGGTGCCGGATGACCGGCAAACAAGCTGCCGGTGAAAGGTTGATTAAGAATGGCAGAGAAAGATAAAGGTAGCACCTTTCGTGAGCTGGGATATTTTGCAAGTCTTGGCATATCCGTGGCTCTGGCAATTGTCCTCGGATTGGCTCTGGGGTACTGGCTTGATACGGTTTTTGGTACAAAACCCATCCTTTTGTTGGTGGGGCTTGCATTCGGCATAGCGGCCGGATTCAGCAACATCATCAGGGCCGGGAAAAAAGCGGAAAAATATTGATGGAAGAACTTGAGAAAATAGTAAACTTTATCACACGGACCAACTGGGTTGTGTTTCTGGCGTCAAGCCTCGGTGCGCTGCTCCTGGCCTCCCCGAAAATGTACCTCGGGGTTTTTCTGGGCGGTTTGATTGTGACGGTCAATTTTCATGTTCTTAAGAATACAGTGACTAAAAATATAAACCAAAAGCGGGTGCTGGAGAAGGGAAAGTCCCTGATCGGTGCGCTTTTGGTAAAATATTATTTGCGTTTTGCATTGACGGCAGTCATTATTTTTATGCTGATCGCAAACCACAGCGTACATCCGGCAGGGCTTTTGATAGGCCTTTCCGTAGTAGTGGTGAGCACGTTTATAGCGGCGGCAATTGAATTAACCAAGATTATATTCAGGGAGGCGGTTTAAGGTGGAACACCCATATCTATTTCTCACTTCATTATTTAGTTTGTTTGGTCTGGAAGATTGGGCAGGTGCCCATCCTCATGTTACTTACATGTGGTTTGCAATGATTATTCTCGTTATTCTCGGCTGGATCGGCGGCAAAAGCGTTGCCCTCGTACCCAAGACCGTTCAAAATGTTTTTGAGGTAATTATTTCAGGACTTGAAGAGTTCATGGTTGGTATTACCGGCGAAGAGGGAAGAGAGTCCTATCCGCTGTTATTAACTGTTTTCCTGTTTGTTCTTTTAGGTAACCTGTTCGGCCTGGTTCCCGGGTTTTATCCGCCCACCGCATCCATCAACACAACTGTCGCATTGGCCGTCATTGTTGTGGCATGGAGCCATGTAATCGGCGTCAAAAAACACGGTGCAAAATATATTAAACATTTCTTGGGACCCGTACCGGCACTTATGCCGCTGTTCCTTGTTATTGAAATTATCGGACACCTGGCACGCGTTCTTTCCCTCACCTTGCGTCTCTTCGGCAATATGATGGGTCATGAGCTGGTTGTTGGTATCCTTCTGATGCTGGCCGGTCCTTTCCTGGTACCCCTTCCCATCATGGCAATGGGTATCCTGGTCTCTTTGATTCAGGCCATCGTGTTCTTCCTGCTGCCGACCATGTACATCGCCGGCGCCATTGAAGAAGCACATTAAGCAAAGCATTAAATTTAACGAAACACGTATTAAGCTTTTTTACGGGATTTTGGAAGAAGCCCGTTTGTTTATAACACTTTATTAATTAAAGGAGTAAATCTCATGGAATTTCTCGTAGGTAGTGTCTGGGCAGCAGGTTTTGCCATCGGTATCGCTGCATTTGGTTGCGGCATTGGTCAGGGTCTTGGTTTGAATGGTGCTATGTCTGGTATCTCCAGAAACCCTGAAGCAGCTGGTAAAATCCAGGTGAACATGCTGATCGGTCTTGCTCTGATCGAATCTCTTTGTATCTATGCATTGGTTGTTGCGATGATCCTTCTGTTCGTTCATCCTGCAATTGCTCCTGCTGTTGCTGCACTTGCCGGACATTAATAAGCAGTTTAACGATACATTCGTTTAAAAAAGGGGCACCTTCTGATGAAGGTGCCCCTTTTGTTTTTTCTTGCATGGATGTAAATGACCTGATATTATTCATTTCAAATTATTAAATTTCTTTCTTGATTTTATAACAATTAAAATATCGTATTAATAAGTCAGAGGCCGCAATGGTCGTTTAATATATCAATTCGCGGGAGGGGACCTAATGAGTGAGGATTCCATTGAATTTCAGCCAATACCCGGAGAAAATACCGAGGACGGCCAAACCCGCCATGTGTATCGTGTGTTGGTCTCCCTGGCAGATGATATCCGGGTAAACTTTGGTAACAACCAATATGTAGTAAACAATTTATCCGTTAAAGGCGTTGCTGTGAATGTCAGCTCCTGCCTTGAGTTAGAGTCAGGCCAGATTATTGATGACATCGGGTTAAAAATTGGGGATTTCAACATTACAGGGCTCAGTGCCAAGGTAATTCATTGCTCCGTACATGATTCAGGCAGTTTTCAGTTTGGTTTGCAATGGGTAAATTTGGCCGCTGATAATAAAAAAACATTGGACAAGGCCCTTGATCAGTTCAAAGCAAAGGCCCTGCAAGTTAAAGACCTGTTTGAAGACCCCCCAGAAAGTTAAAGGGTGGCATTGTAATGGTTAAAAAAAAAAATGTCATGGACAGCCTTTTAGGCACCGAAGACGAAACGCCAGACGGTACCGCTAGGGAACTGGACTGCCTTATATACAGGGGGGGACCCAATGAAGCCAAGCCTGATTTGGCGGAACCGACTTCAAAGCCCTCCTGGAGTGTATCCAAAGGAAATGTCTCAGTGGAAATATGGGAAGGAAAAGCAAAAATCAGAATAAAGGTCGGTGGTGACGATGCATCCCATATCTCCATGCGTAAACTGGCAAGTATTGCTGTTGATGCCATTATAGCCGAGTTACAAAAGGAGAAGGACCAGTGATTATTACCTGTCCAAAATGTGCCAGAAAACATAAAGTTAATCCTGATGCCTTGAAACCTTTTGCAGATGCCGGCAAAAAAAATATCATGGCCAGTTGCAAATCATGCAAATATAAATTCCCCGTATCCCTTACCAGCCTTCTGGCTTCGGATGAAAAACCAATCGATCTGAAACGGCCATTGGGATCTGTTGCCAGAAAAATATGTATTACCCTGAGCAAAGGCGGCGTAGGCAAAACCACCACCAGCGTGAATCTTGGTGCCGGTCTTGCGCTTGCCGGATATAAAGTCCTTTTGGTCGATACCGATACCCAGGGCCAGTCCTCATATATTCTTGGCAAAAAACCGGGGGCTGGATTAACGGAACTGTTAACCCGGGAACTTGCGATTTCAGACTGCCTGACAGAGGCCCGGAAGAATCTGTGGCTGCTTTCGGGTGGAAAATCTCTGGCAGGCGTTAAGCGTATTATTGACAAAAAAAGCTTTGGGGCAGAGTTTACATTGTCCGAAGCTTTGAATCCTTTGGATGATCAGTTTGACTTTATTTTGATTGATACATCCCCGGGCTGGGATCAGTTGATCGTTAATGTCCTTTTTTATTCCAATGAAGTGCTGGTACCTGTGGCGCTGGAAGCCATGCCTTTGCATGGGATGGCCGAATTTATCAAAAGTCTGGGTGCCATACAAAAGTACAAGAGTGAAATTCAGCTAAAATATATTGTACCTACCTTCCTCGACCTGCGGATCAAGGGCCCTAAAGAGCTCTATGATCAGCTTAAAAAATTGTATCCCCGGCAATTATGCAAGCCCATTCGATATAACGAGAATCTGGCCGATGCACCTTCATTTGGGAAAACCATATTTGAATTTGCACCAGGCTCAACCGCCTCCGAAGACTACAGGAGTCTGGTTCGTACTGTGTCCGGGAATGAATTTGCTCTTCTCAAATAATGTCCGATGCGTATTCATCAATCAGGTTTGGGTTCGCCCGCTTTGACTGAGCTGAGTTGCGTTGTAATCTTTTAGGGTAACCAGGAAAACCATATGGGCTTAAGGACCCGCATCATTGTCTTTTTTGTTGTGGCTTTCGGTATCGCTAATCTGGGCTTGTGTTTCTACATCACCCATCAGGTTAAAACCCTTGAGTTAGAAAAGCTGCAGACCCAAATTGACAAATCTGCCTATTTGATGCGGCGTGTCAACACCCTTCCGCTTTATAATGTGGATATGGAAAGTCTAAAATTGAACATGGAGACTTTTTTTGATGATGAAAATATCAAAAGTCTTTCTATCCACGATTCAGAAGTAAACATCAATATTAACCTAATAAGACAGCTGCCGCCCGGCGGAATTGATATCAAAAAAAGTTTTGTGATTGATTATAAAGGATTGACCCTTGGTCGGCTTACGGTTGTTTATTCCACAGGCTTGATAGAACAAAAACTGGCCAAATATCAGGCAAAAATGCTTTTAATCACTGCCTTGGTGATGGTGGTCATTGCTGTGGGGTTTTCTATGTTGATTCACATCCTCACCAATCCGGTGGCAAATCTTGCCCGTGTCACCACTGATATCGCCGCAGGAGATTTTGACAGTGAAGTTGTGCAAACGGGTGTTGGAGAAGTTAAGACGCTTTCACGCAACTTTGCGCTCATGTGCAATACAATTAAAAAACAAAAAGAAGAAATCGCAAGCGCTTACAAAAGAATAGAAGATGAGATCAGTCATAAAAATAGACAGAAAAGAGAAATGGTCCATCATCAGCAGTTGACCTCTTGTGTTAATACATTCATTAAGAAATCCTTGACGGCTCAGTCCATGCAGGACGTGGCGCAAATTTTTATTCCCGTTGCCCAGGATCTAATCCCGGGGCCTTATTGCTTTGTGGGCCAGATTTGTGATGCAGAAAATAATTTAAAGATTATAGCGCTTTCCGATAAGGCTGAAAAAGAGTGCCCCAGGGCAGATGAGTTCGGCATATATCAAGGATTTAGGCAGCATGTCTCCGGCAGGTTGCACCAAGCGATTACAACTAAAATCCCTGTAATTTCCAACAACGTAAGCTTGTGTTCTGAATTTTCTTTAATACCTGGAAAGCATCTGCCCATTGACACCATTATGGCGGTCCCTGTGCTGCAGGATCAGGAGGTATTTGGTCTTGTTGTTTTTGCAGGTAAAGATGCCGGATATACCCCCGAGGACCAGACGCTTGCCACGATGATGGTTCTGTTTTTGGGTGCGACGTTAAACCTTAGGCGTCGTGAAGAAGAAAATCAACGGCTGGCAAATATGCTCGCTTTTTCTGGAATAACCAAAGAGGGCTTTGTACTCGAAGACGTTTCGCGGCTTTTGGATCAGGCCCTTGAATTGGCGTCAGGTGAATATGGTACTAACCAGGATTTTCATTTCAGCGGCATTCAGATTATTAGGGATTTTTATCCTGATTTACCCAAAGTAAAATGCCGGGCTGGAGAATTGAAACAGGTCTTTTTCAATATCCTGTCAAACGGGGCCTATGCCCTGGCCGGACACACGGACAATCCGTGCCCGACGTTTTTTCTACGAACCTATGGTAAAGACGATCAGGTGTGTATTGAGATAAGAGATAATGGTCCAGGGATGTCCGAAAATATCCGCAGGCGCATATTTGAGCCACTTTTTTCCACCAAACCGGACAAGGAGGATGCAGGACTTGGACTATCAGTCGCCTATTTTATCATCACCAAAAATCATAATGGTACAATTGAAGTGGAATCAACCCCTGGTGAAGGCACTTGTTTCAGGATTTTTCTGCCCTTTTAATAGAATTGGGCAAAAATACCGGGTTGGGGGCTGTGCCAGGCCGTTGATATGTCTTGTCAGTCCATGGCTGTTAGTCCTGATTGAACGTCTTAGGCGATAACGCTGCAAACCTGCTTAGTATTATTTGGCCTTGAACTGTATCATGACAGAAAACAGGATTTTGAGGCGTATTTTCACAGGATTTTTTCAGTTCTTCATTAATTTCTTTTATATATGCCCGGGTAATATCCGCATCATATTCGGGATGAAACTGGACGCCCCAGGCAGATCGGCCGTAACGAAAAGAACTATATGGATCTTTCGCGGTGCTTCCCATTGGTATGGCATTTAAAGGCAGTTTTGTAACCGCCTGAAAATGTGATGTCTGGACCTCAAACGTTTGCGGAAGTCCGCCAAAAATCGGATCATCTTTTGCGTCGTCGGACATGTGAAAAGATACGGTGCCAAACTCCGGACCTTCGGGCATATATCCCACCGTTCCGCCCAGTGCATATGCAAGAATTTGATGGCCAAAACAGATACCCAATATGGGTATCTCTTGCTTGACGGCTGTCACAAGCCAGTCTGCCGTTTTTTTTATCCATTCAGACTGTTCTGTGACCATAGCATGGGATCCGGTAATAATGATGCCGTCAATTTGAGCAAGATCCGGCAGCTGTGCTTTTTTATGGACCGGAACAATTGTGTCGGAGAAGGGATGATGCGTCTCTATCCCTGCTATAATCCAATTTTCAAAATCGCCGCGCCTGCCCACAAGGCAAGGTATGCTGTCACCTGTTTTTATGATGAAAATATTTTTCATTGGCATTTTAATTTCTAAAACAGGCGTCCGCCATGTCGATATCTATCCTGTCCCTGTCCAAATTCAACATGTTTAAGACAATACCTTAAATTCTTTTTTATGCAGTTGTGCTTGGGGCACCGGAGCAGGTTTTTGATCCGGTCCGGAGCCCTAAAGTTTTTTTACTATTTTACTAGAGGCCCGCAAAAATAATCCCATTCAAAATCAAGTAAAAATACTATTTGCCTGCGAGTCGTCTAAAGATTAGAGATTTCCTCTTTGTCTATGACTTTAATTCCCTGTTCCGCCAAAATAACCTTTGCCTTTTCAAGGTCATCAAAGCGGAAAATCATGATGGCGTTTTTGCACTGGGGATTGGCAAACGCATACATGTACTCAACATTGACGCCCTGTTCACTTAAAGGATCCAGCACCTGGTTCAGGCCCCCGGGTTCATCATGGACTTCCACGGCCAGGACATGGGTTTTACCCACTGTAAAACCCTGATCCCGCAGGGCGGCGGTGGCTTTTTCATTTTCATTGACAATCAGTCGCAGTACACCAAAATCCGTGGTGTCTGCCAGGGAAAGCGCCCGAATGTTGACGTCGGCGTCCCTTAAAATAGCAGTGACTTCCGCAAGACGCCCTTCTTTGTTTTCTATGAATATGGATATTTGTTCAGCCATAATAGTCTCCTTGATTAAAATTTGCGGTTATCTATAACCCTGACAGCCTTACCCTGGCTTCGTTCTATGGTTTTGGGTTCCACAAGGGCCACCTTGGCAGATACGCCTAAATGTTCCTTGATGTTATGTGAAATTTTGCCTTCCATGGTCTGCAGTCCCTTGATGTCGTCGCTGAAGGACTTTTCGTCAATTTCCACCTTGACTGTCAGGGTGTCTAAATTATTTACACGGTCAACAACGAGTTGGTAATGGGGAGCGACCTCCCGGCTTTCCATGAGTACGCTTTCAATCTGGGAGGGAAATACGTTGACGCCCCGGATTATCAGCATATCATCGGTACGGCCCGTGGGTTTGTTCATCCGTATGTGGGTTCTTCCGCAGGTGCAGGGCACAGGATTCAAGGAGGTGAGGTCTTTGGTGCGGTAACGGATGACCGGAAAGGCTTCTTTGGTAATGGATGTAAACACGATTTCTCCGGGATCTCCGGGGGGGACGGGTTCCAGGGTGTCCGGATCAATGATCTCCACAATGAAATGATCTTCGGCAATATGAAGACCTTTTTGTTCTTCAATACACTCCACGGAAACGCCGGGTCCCATGACTTCAGACAGACCATAGATGTCAATGGCCTTGAGGTCAAGCTTGGCTTCCAGTTCCTGGCGCATTCTCTCCGTCCAGGGTTCTGCGCCGAAAATACCGGATTTAAAAGAGAGATTTCTGAAATCGACCCCCATTTCATCGGCTACTTCAGCCAGATGAAGGATATAGGATGGTGTGCCGCACAGAATGGTGGGCTTGAAATCCTGCATAATGGTGATCTGACGTTTGGTGTTACCGCCGGAAACAGGGATAACCGATGCGCCCAGACGTTCCGCCCCATAGTGGGCACCAAGACCGCCTGTGAAAAGACCATAGCCCCAGGCATTGTGGATAATGTCTCCCGGGGTGCCGCCGGCAGCAGCCATGCTTCTGGCCATCAGATCTGCCCAGGTGCTGATATCGCGCTTGGTATAACCGACCACCGTGGGTTTGCCCGTGGTGCCGGAAGATGCGTGGATACGGACCACCTGTTCCATGGGGACGGCAAACATGTGATAGGGGTAGTTGTCCCGAAGATCCTGTTTGGTTGTAAAAGGCAGACGCCTTAAATCATCCAGGCTTTTGATGTCGGAAGGCTTGACTCCGGCTTTGTCATAGGTTTCCCTATAAAAAGGAACCGTGGCATAAATGCGTTCGATGGTGGTTTGAAGACGGCGAAGCTGTATCGCCTCCAGGCCCTCTCTGGGCATGGTCTCGAAGTCAATGTCGTATATGGGCATGTTTTACTCTCCCTGGTTATCTGTTGTTTGGCCGTAAAATCATCCATTTGCGGCCCTGCATAAAAATTTACAATCTTCACATACTACAGTATACGTCGGTTGTAAATTTTTATGCGTGTTGCATGTGGGTAGCCGATCAAGCAAAAGCCTTTCTATCCAGCCGCCCAAATACTGTTTTGCGTTCAGGCTTTATTTAAGCGTGCCTTTGAATTCAGGTTTTCTTTTTTCCAAAAATGCCGATGTGCCTTCTTTGGCATCCGCGCTTGCAAAGGCAATGGCAAAGGCATCATTTTCAATGAGACAACCGGTTTCAAGGTCACACCCCAGACCTGCCTGTATGGCTTCTTTGGCGGCTCTCAGGGAAACGCATCCCTTGGCTGCAATTTTCTTGGCTGTCTTTTTGACCTCATCCATCAGGGATTCATGGGGACACACCTGATTTACCATACCATATTCCAGGGCTTTGTCGGCAGTAATATTGCCGCCGGTGAAAATCATCTCCTTGGCCCTGTTTTTTCCCACAACCCTGGCAAGCCGCTGGGTACCGCCAAAGCCGGGAATGAGCCCCAGGTTGATCTCAGGCAGTCCGAATATCGCTTTTTCCGAGGCATAGATAAAATCACAAGCCAGGGCAACTTCACTGCCGCCGCCCAGGGCAAATCCGTTTACGGCAGCAATGGCCGGGAAGGGCAGGGCTTCAATTTTGGAGAACAGCTTCTGGCCTTTACGGGAAAAGTACTTTGCCGCCAACGCATCCATTTGGGTCAGTTCCGAGATATCTGCCCCGGCCACAAAGGATTTGTCTCCGGTACCGGTTAAAATCAGCACCCGGATTTCATCGTTGGCCAGCACCTGGTCCAAGGCGACATCCAGTTCATCAAGCAGTGCATTATTCAGCGCATTCAAGGCTTTGGGACGATTGAAAGAGATCATGGCAATGGCACTGTCCATCTCAAGAAGAATGTTTTCAAATGACATAAATTCCACCTTTTAATTGATTTTCATATTGTGTCATGGGGTGTGCCTGGTTCATCAACAAACGGTTGACGAACCAGGTCAGCCTATGGCGGTTATTGGTTTTGCAACCGGTTATTTGTTTCGTTGTTGTGGGGGAGGGCCACCTGGCGGGTATTGGCAGATATGGTGCTGCCGGGTTATATGTGCTGGGGATTTGTGGCATTGATATATTTTTCTATCCCGTCGGCAATGGCGTTGCAGATGTCATTGCGATAGGCGTCTGTCAGCAGACGTTTGCATTCGGTTTTGTTGGATATAAAGGAGGATTCAATGAGAATCGCAGGCATCCGTGCCCCAAGCAGTACATAGAACGGCGCCTGTTTGACTCCCAGATCACGGATGTTCGTGTATTTGTTTTTCATGCCTGTGACCATGGCCGTATGAACGTCATTGGCAAGACGGGTGGATTCTTCGATCTTGGCATGTTTCATCAGGTCATTTAGAATATAGGCCAGATCCGAGATGTTTTTTTCGGATGTGGCATTCTCCCGGGCGGCCACGGCAATGGCCTGTTCGTCCGTGGCCAGGTTCAAAATATAGGTTTCAATGCCGGACAGTTTTTTGCTTTTTGCGGCATTGCAGTGCATGGAAATAAACAGGTCAGCCCGCTGGGTGTTGGCAATGGCCGTTCGCTCTTCCAGGGTCAGTTTCCGGTCGGTGGTGCGGGTCAGAAGCACCTCGCAGTTCAGGCGGCTGCGAAGTTTTTCGGCCAGAGTCGTTGCAAGTTTGAGAACAATATCCTTTTCCCATACCCCTTTGACATATCCTGGCGCGCCGGGGTCCTTGCCGCCGTGGCCGGGGTCAATGACGATTTTTCTGACACCCAAAGCCAGCTGGCGGGCAATGTCAGAGGATTTTAAATTGTCTGTGGTGACCCGGTCCGTTTTTCCTGTAAACGGTTTGGTTCCAGAGGAACTACCGTCGGCAAGCTGGTCCGTGGGTTCTGTGGCGTTTTTCCCCCACAGATCAATAACGATACGGAACGGGTCTTTCAGCGAGAAGATTTTATAGTTATCAAAATCTTTTATATCCACCACCACCCGGACGGTATGGGGGGTAAACTGGCCGGCCCGGGCCTGCTGGAGCAGATCATCGTTGATGGGCGTGTGGTCCGGCACATTGCGGCCAAGTCTTGCCTGGTCAATGTCTATGTATAATCTTTGGAACGGAACATTTAGAACCGGATCTTTTTTTAACAGCTTATAGGTGTATTTTCGTTCACGGTCGGCATTGACCACGACCCGGGTGTATTCGGGGTTGGACCAGAACCGCAGGTCCGTAACCGTTGTATCTCCTTTGGGCAGGGGCGGAACAGCCTCATTGTCTTTGGGCGTCTCCGGACCGCAAGACCCTGTGTCCTGGGTGTTGTTTTCTATAATATCCGATACGATATCCGAGGGGTGCTGATACTCCCCGGTATCTTCCGCCTCGGCCTGGGCCAGTTTTTTCTTGTGGTATTCTGCAATGGCTTCGTCGTTGCGGGTCAGATTTTTTTGGGAGCGTTTTATTTTTATGTCATTGTTGTTAGGGCGTGGTATTGAGCTGTTTGCCTCCGCCAGGGTTCGGGCACGGGCGCTGTATGCGCTTTGGGGATAAAGTTGTTTGATGCGGGCGATAATATCATCGGCCTGGCTGTTCCAGTGGGGATTGCCGGTTCGTTTGGCAAGTTGGAAATAAAGTTCTGCCGCCTTGTACAGCCCGGCCGGTGCCCATGTATTTCCGGGAAAGGTTTTGTGGATGGATTTGTAGTTTTCTATACAGGTCAGCCAGGCGGATACCTGGTTAATATCCACCGAAGACCGTTTTAATTTTTTAAGACAGGTGTCTGCTGCCAGGTATCTGTCTTTGGCATTATCATTGGCGGCAAAAGCTGTCCCATGGGGCCAGGCAAAGAGACAAACGCAGATCAGAATCGGGATAAAAACAGTGCGTATGCTCTTAACCCCAATGCTCATGCCTCAACCTTGCTCTTGAGCTCGTTTAAAAAGTTCAGGGCGTCCAGGGGCGTCATTTGGGCAATATCCACCTTGTGCAGCATCTGGCGCAGATCATCATCCGATGGACCGAACAGGTTCATCTGTCCGCTGGGGTTGCGTTTTTTTGACCCTTTTTTCTTTTTGTCGGGCTGTGCAGAAGGCACAGGTGTGGTGGGATGCTGTTCCGCAGATGCCAGAACCGATTTGGCAAGATCAATAATATCATCGGGAACCCCCGCCAGGCGTGCCACCTGGATGCCGTAGCTGCGGTTGGTGCCCCCTTTGACCAGGCTGCGCAGGAACACGATATTGTCGTTGAACTCCTTGACCTCAATATTATAGTTTTTGATCCGGGGTTTGAGTTCTTCCAGCTGGAGCAGTTCATGGTAATGGGTGGCAAACAGGGTTTTTACGCCTTTGCCATTGAGGTCATGCAGGTACTCGGCCACGGCCCAGGCAATGCTCATGCCGTCGTAGGTGGAAGTTCCCCGGCCGATTTCATCCAGAATCACCAGACTTCTTTCCGTGGCATTGTTCACAATATTGGCGGTCTCCTCCATCTCAACCATGAAGGTACTCTGTCCCGACGACAGATTGTCCAGTGCCCCCACCCGGGTGAATATCCTGTCGGTGATGCAGATGGACGCCCCTGCGGCCGGCACAAAAGAGCCCATCTGGGCCATGAGTACGGTTAGGGCCACCTGGCGCAGCACCGTGGATTTGCCGGCCATGTTGGGTCCTGTGATCAGAATCTGCTGGCACTGGGTATCGTCCAGCGCGATGGAGTTGGGCACATACCGCTCGCCCTGGATCAGTTTTTCAACCACCGGGTGCCTGCCGTCCTGGATGTCAATGCGCCGGTCATCATTGATGTCGGGCTTGACATAGGCATTTTCCACGGCCGCTTTGGCAAGCCCCTGGATCACGTCGATGGCGGCAATGAACTGCGCCATGGTCAGGATATCCTTTGCCCGTTGGGACACCTTTTCCCTGACCGTGCAGAAGATCTCATATTCCAGGGTGTTTCTGCGTTCCTGGGCATTGAATATGGTATCTTCCACCGCTTTCATATCCTGGGTGATGAACCGTTCGGCATTGACCAGGGTCTGTTTGCGGATATAGTGATCCGGTACCTTGTCGGACTGGGCTTTGGATACTTCGATGAAATACCCGAACACCTTATTATATTTGATTTTCAGCGAGGATAGCCCCGTGGCTTCCTTCTCTTTTTTTTCGGTTTTTGCAATCCAGGATTTTCCGTCCCGGGTGATGAACAACAGTTCGTCCAGTTCCGGGTTGTATCCGTCGTTGATCAGGTTGCCTTCGTTGAGCACGTGCACGGCATCTTCCCGGATGGCTTTGCCGATCAGTTGTGCCAGTGCTTCCAGGTCCGGGACCAGGTTTTTATCCATGCCGGCCCCGTTGAGAATCGGGCTTTCAAATGTTTCGATCTGCCTGAACAGATCCGGCAGAACCGAGAGGGAATTTTTAAGGGCGAGCATGTCCCGGGCATTGCCCTGGCCCATGGAGATGCGCGAGCCCAGCCGTTCAAGGTCATATACCGATTTAAGCAGATCCCCAAGCATCTGGTGGATGGCCGGGGCGCCGATCAGCTCTTCGATGGCACCAAGGCGCTGCTGAATCTGCTCTTTGTCCACCAGCGGATACCTGATCCACTGCTTGATCAGCCGGCCGCCCATGGCGGTAACGGTTTTGTCCAGAATGTGGATCAACGAGCCTTTGGGACTCTGGGTCTGGATATTGGTCAGTAGTTCAAGGTTTTTGCAGGACCTGTCGTCGATGACCATGAAGTCATTGAGGTTATATGAACTGATCTTATAAATATGGCTGGTATCCGCCAACTGGGTGTCCCGGACATAGGAGATGGCAGCGCCTGCCGCGGATATACAGGCCGGCATGCGTTCAATGCCGAATCCTTCAAGACTGCGGGTGGCAAATTGTTCCGTCAGAAGCTGCCGGGCATTGTCGGGCCGGAATGTATGGTTGTCCAGATAGGAGATCTGAATATGGGAAAATGCTTTCCTGACGGCAGCCATGGCCGGATCAGATTTGAAACCGTCCGGCAGCAGCACCTCTTTGGGGGCAAGTTTTAAGGCCTCATCCAAAAGGGCGTATGGAATGACACCGGATGTACGCTCTGTCTGGCAGGTGGTAAAGCTGCCGGTGGATATGTCTATACAGGCAAGTCCTGCATGATCAGGCGTTTTGGAAATGGCCACCAGAAAATTGTTTGTGCTGCGATCCAGCAGGGAATCGTTGAGGATCATGCCCGGGGTGATGACCCGGATAATTTCACGCTTCACAAGCCCTTTGGTCTGGGACGGGTCTTCCACCTGCTCACAAACGGCAACCTTGCAGCCTTTCCCAATGAGTTTGGCAATGTAAAGATCGGCTGCCTTGTAGGGCACTCCGCACATGGGAACAGGGTCCGGGTCGTTTTTATTCCGGGAGGTTAGCGCGATTTCAAGGATGCCGGCAGCCTTGACGGCATCCCCAAGGAACATTTCATAAAAGTCCCCCATCCGGTAAAAAAGTATGGCGTCCTGACAAGTTTCTTTGATGGCCAGGTATTGGGCCATCATGGGAGTTTGTTTCTTTTGGGTCATGGATGTTCAAAGGTGGGCAGGTATTTTTAAGCCGTTTGGCTTTCTTGGGTTGCAGCCTGCTCTTTGTCTTTGCGGGCTTGTTCTTCCAGGTGTTTTTTGATGACGGGATCATGGAGAAATATGTCAAGACGTGTCTGAAGCGAATTGATTTCTCCTTTCATGCTTTCGATACGTTCGTCCCGTGTTCTAAGCTGGCGTTTCATGCGAAAGGCCGTGATCATTCCACGAATGCCAGTGAGCAAAAGGCCCAGGACCAGGCAGAAAAGCCAATATCCCCAGTTGGGAATCGCCATGGCCGTGTAATGAAGAGACGCTATTTTAAGGTCAATTTGGAGTGGTGTTTCTGTCAGGAAGTATCCCTGGTTCTGGATGCCGAAAATGGCCAGAAATACCAGGAAGATTATGAACAATATAATTTTAAACGCTTTCATTTGTTCTCTCCGTTATAGATGTTGAGTGAGCCCCTATAATTTGAGCGAATCCCTATAAATTTGGGGGTGACTATAGATCAAAATTAGTTATTTATCAATTCCTCTTTTGGTTCTCTTTTGGCTTTCAAGGGCTTGGATAGTGAATGCCGGGCCTTTTGCAGATAAATGTTTCAGCCTAACTTTTTTTTATTTTAGGGTGTATCCGCCGGCAAAAGAGTCACCTTTGGGGCTTCATTTTCTTCAAGGTCAATAATGGCCCCTGATCCCGGACCTGCGATGGCGCAATTGACCACTGTACTTTGATGCAGAGATTTAAAGCCAAAATCTTCGTGGATATGGCCGCAAAGCACAAGACTCGGGGATGCGGCCTGGATAAACCTGGCCAGATGCCGGCTGCCGACACTTATTTTTTTGCCCGCACGGTCACATGCCCCCTTTGGCGGCGTATGGACCACCAGTACCGTATTGGGTTCCATGGGGCAGGGCAGAGCAGAGAGCTTTCCTTTTTCATTTAAGCCGATCCGGTTGGCAAAGGGTACGGGCAGGGTGCCGGAAACCCCCACAAAAGAAAAGCCTTTAACCTTATGGGGTGTTTGGGTTAACAGCGTGATGTTGGCGGCTTTTTCTATTTTGGGTTCAATGCGTTTTAAATCCGTATTTCCCCGGACCGCCAGAACGGGAACCGGCAGGCTGTCAATCTGGGAAAGGACGGTGGACCAGTTGAAAAAATGGGTCATGTCTCCGGGTACAACCATCAACTCCGGCTGGTATTGGTCCAAAATTCCGTAAATGGATTCCATATGTTCGGGTTTGCCATGAATGTCTGCAACTGCATAGATACGCATCTGATCTCCAACTAAACCAAGTAAAGTTAACCTTTTTTAAACTTATATGCGATTTTGCCTGCAATCACAACCTTGTTTACATCACAGATGCCCACCTGATAACTCAGGTCGGCCGGCGAATCAATATCCCACACCACAAAGTCGGCATCTTTTCCTGTTTCCAGGCTGCCTTTGCATGTGTCGAGCCCTAACGCTTTTGCCCCGTTGATGGTGGCTCCGGCAAGGGCCTGCTCGCAGGTCAGACCGAACAGCACACAGCCCATGTTCATGGCCGCCGTCATATCATACACCGGGCTTGTGCCAGGATTCAGGTCCGTGGCCAGGGCCATGGGGACCCCTAAACGGATCAGCTCCCGCACCGGTGGTTTTTGGGTCTGCCTGAGCATATAGTAGGCACCGGGCAGCAGCACGGCCGTTACCCCTGCCCGGGCCATGGCCTTTGCCCCGTCAAGGGAAAGGTATTCCAGATGATCACAGGAGAGGGCATTGAATTGGGCGGCCAGGGAGGCACCGCCCGAGTCCGAGAGCTGTTCGGCGTGCAGTTTCACCGGCAGGCCCGAATTTGTGGCTGCGGTAAACAATTGTTCGGTCTGCTTTTTGGAAAAGGCGATGGATTCGCAAAATACGTCCATTGCACAGGCAATGCCCTGGTGTTTAATGGCGGGCAGCATGGTGTTGATGACCAGGTTTACATAGTCATCCGCCCGCCCTTTATATTCAGGGGGGAGGGCATGGGCCCCTAAAAACGTGGGCGAAACATGCAAGGCAAAGTTTTGATTCAGACGTCCGGCCACCGCCAGCATCTTTAATTCATTTTCAAGGTCCAGCCCATACCCGGATTTTATTTCCACACAGGTGGTGCCCCGGCTTATAAAATGGCTGATGCGCCGGGATGCGATTTCAAATAGCTGGTCTTCGGATGCCTTGCGCACTGCTGCCACAGTGGCCGCAATCCCTCCGCCCTGTTTTGCAATATCTTCGTAGCTTGAACCGGAAAGGCGCATTTCAAATTCGTTGGACCTGGAACCGGCCCAGATCAGATGGGTATGACAGTCCACAAATCCGGGCAGTATCCACTTGCCGCTGCAGTCGATGATTTCCTTTGCCTTGGGGTGGGACGAGGAACTGAGCCCGGCGATTTTTCGGCTGCTGAAGGGGCCGATCCACTGGATCTTTCCCTTGGCCACCCCGATGGCACCGTTCTTGATAATGTTGTAACGGCCGTTCGCCATGGTTGCAATATCGGCATGAATAAAAAGGGTATCCCAAAAATCCTGTGTGTGGGGCATGGGTGTGCCTCCCTTATGAATGTTGACATTTTGGATGCAATTTTATACTGCTTGTCTATACAAGCAGATACACTGCGTCAAGTCATAATCGTAACGCTTCAGGCCGGCAAATTTAAGGAATAAAATACAATGAATGATCCTGTTCTGCTCAATGGACAGAATTTTACCCTGGGTCAACTGGTTGATATTGCCCGTCACGACAGAACCGTGGCCGTTTCCGTAAATTCAGAAGCCCGGATTAAAAAGGCCCGGGCCCTGGTGGAGCATTGGGTGAAAAAGGGGACGCGCATCTATGGCGTGACCACGGGGTTCGGGGCATTGTCCGATGTGCCCATCTCCTTTGAGGACACAAAAACCCTGCAGCGCAATATTCTTTTATCCCATGCCGCAGGCGTGGGCGGCGGCATGGATGATGATGTGGTCCGGGCCATGATGGCCGTGCGGATCAATGATTTTTGCCGGGGTAATTCCGGACTGCGCCTTGAAACCATCAAAACTCTGGTCCGAATTCTTAATTCCGGTATCATTCCAGTGGTGCCTGAAAAAGGATCGGTGGGGGCAAGCGGCGATCTTGTGCCCATGGCCCACCTGTCCCTGGTGTTCATCGGTGAAGGCGAAGCCTTTGTGGACGGGGTGCGCATGCCCGGCGCCCTGGCTCTGGCCGCAAAAGATATTGATCCCCTGGAACTTGGGGCAGGGGAGGGGCTTGCGTTGATCAATGGTACCCAGTTCATGCTTGCCCTGGGTTGTCTCGCCCTTTATGATGCCTTGAATCTTTGTAAGCATGCGGATATCGCCGCTTCCATGAGTCTTGAAACCCTCATGGGAACACGCGCCGCCTTTGATCCAAGAATCCATAACGCCCGGCCCCATTTGGGGCAGATGAAGGCGGCCTCGGATATGATGAAAATCACCCAGGATTCTGAAATCGTATCCTCCCACAAGGACTGCTCAAGAATCCAGGATGCCTATACCCTTAGGTGTTCCCCCCAGGTCCATGGCGCATCCTGGGATGCATTTAATTATGTGGACCGGGTGATCCGGGTGGAGATGAACGCTTCCACTGAAAATCCGCTGATTTTTCCTGAATCCGGAGAATTTCTTTCCGGGGGAAACTTCCACGGACAGCCTCTGGCACTGGCCTGTGATTTTTTAGGCATCGCCATTGCCGAGCTTGCCAATATTTCAGAGCGCCGGGTGGAGCGCCTGGTCAATCCCCAGCTCTCGGGTCTTCCTGCTTTTCTGGTCAAGGACACGGGGCTCAATTCCGGGTTTATGATTGCCCAGTATGTTGCCGCTTCCCTGGTTTCTGAAAACAAGGTGCTTGCGCATCCGGCCTGTGTGGACTCCATCCCCACCTCGGCCAACAAGGAGGATCATGTCTCAATGGGCGCCACAGCCGCCCGCAAATGCCGGGATATCGTAGAAAACTCGGAGCAGGTCATTGCCATTGAGCTGTTGTGCGGTGCCCAGGCCATTGATACGTTCACAAATCTGAAGGCAGGCAAAGGCACCATGGCCGCCTACGAAACCATCCGCAGCAAGGTGCCCTGCATGAAAAAGGACCGGTTTTTATCAGCCGACATTGCCGCGGTTCGAACGCTTTTGCGCAGCGGACGGATTGTTCGGGCTGTGGAGGATGCTGTGGGTAAGCTTTACTAAATATTTGAGTCTTGATAGAAAAGCTTCTGAGGGCGCATTCCCATTTTCCCGGTTTGAAAAAAGCCTATCTTTGAGAACAAAAAACGTGATAGTTTCTGTTCGCTGAGACGACTATAAAAATGGACTGTGCTGATGAAAAAAGCTGAAGATTGCAATACTGTTGAGGAAGTCTATGCTTGCCTGAAAGAACTGGAAGACGATCCGAGGTTGGTTCGCAATGCTCAAGAATTGGAGCAGGTAGAACGTGAAATACTTGGGTATACGAATCGACTGAGTGCCTTGCTTTTAAAAAAAGCATCCAGGGCTCATTAAATTCCTATGATCAGGTCGATCAAGAAAAAGAATTGATGTCCAGCTGGCCGGGCCGGATGAAAAGCGAAGGGCTTGAGACCGTTTCGATTCAGTGTTGTACAGGTAGTTCTGTTGATGTTCGTGTTCGATATTATCGGCGATCCTGTGACCGTCGAAATCGAAAAAGATATAAAGGTGCCTACGCCGGTTTAATCCTTCTTGGAATCCATGATCGCTGCTCACCAGCTTTGGCTTCTATGGTGAGTGCCTGGTCGGCCTTATTGAGTTCTTTTGAAGAAGTCCGTCAAGTGCTTTGTGATCATGGTATGGTGTTGGATATAAAGGTTATCCGTAAACTCACCTATCGTTACGCAGAACGGGCCCGAGCCGAGCAACAAGCGGGGCGAATCCCACTAAATGAGAGAGATTCACTTGAAGGGCGACGGGTGGTTATAAGCACCGATGGTGGACGCACACGGTTAAGAGAGAAGAAAAGAGGTCCCAAAACCCCAAAAAATAGAACCCGATTTCGTGGGGCGTGGCGAGAACCCAAACTTTTGATTATTTATGTGGTGGATGCCCAGGGAAAACAAGAAAAAAGCTTCTCACCATTTATTGATGGCAGTTTCAGCGGTCCGGATGGCATATTCCTCCTGTTAAAGGGGTATTTGAACGCCCTTCATATCCAGAAGTCCGATAAAATACTGTTTGTTGCAGATGGAGCACATTGGATTTGGAACCGGATCCCCGGACTGATCAAAGCATTGGGTTTGGCTCCTCAGCGAGTATATGAACTTCTTGATTTTTACCATGCCGTGGAGCATTTGGGTAAAGTATCAGCCCTAAAGAAGACCTGGTCATCCAAGGAGCGCAAACGCTGGGTGTCAAAACAGCGGGGCTTCCTGCTGAAAGGAAAAGCCGCTGACGTAGTACAGGCCGTCCAGACACTTTGTCGAGGCAGAAACAGTAAGGCTATTAAGACGGAACGGGATTATTTTGTGCGCAATGAAAGACGGCTTGATTTCCCAACTGTAAAAGCGTTGAATTTACCTATTGGCAGCGGTGCTATTGAAAGTTCAATTCGTAGGGTGGTGAATTTACGTCTGAAAGGTCCATGCACTTTTTGGTATCGGGAAAATGCAGAAAAAATGATTATGCTACGATCATACTTTAAAGCAGGGCGTTGGGATTGTTTGAAACTCATGGCAACCACGCACAATCCAATGCCGGCGGCATGACCGGGAAAATGGGAATGCGCCCTAAGTCGAAATGAAAGATAAACGGAAACCACTGATCAACTTGTTAAACCGCTATGACACACTACTTCATATATGCAATAGTCCCTTTAGTATTAGCTTTATTGTTAAAACTGGTCTCAATGGAAAAGCCGGTTCAGCTTGATGAGAATACTTTTATATTAAAATACGGAAAAACATTAAGGACATTTGGTTTAGGGCTACCTACTATTTTTATTGTATTCATCGGTATCATTGGATTAGAAAATACGCCTCAAAACAAAGATGGTGTAACAAGTTACTTTTGGCTTTTAGGTATGTCACTGCTATTCTTGCTTTATTTTTATTTAGAATTCTTCCGTGTAAAAATAATAGTGAACGACGAAAATATTATTGCAACAACTCCTTGGAAAGGTACTCGTAACTTCAATTGGAAAGAAATTGAAAAAGTTTCTTTTTCACAAACATTTCAATGGCTCAAGCTAAGAACTTACAATAAAAAAAAGCTTTATATTAGTCTCTATATTACCGGGTTCGATGAATTCAAACGCAAAATGATGGACAGGCTTCAGATACCCACATACCAGGAAGCTTTGGACAAAATGGATGGGTAGGTTTAGCAAATAGAGGATTAGTAATCGTGCCGAGGTACGAGGCTCGGTACTAATCTTTGGTTCAAGAAGCCGCGCCCGCGGATTTAACTGTTACCGCTCAACTGAACATTTTTAAAATATTTGTAGACCCTGTTGACTATGTCTATTATCGGTCACTTTTGGCCGGATTTCCCAAAATGCAACATGTTGTATCTCTTGATGTTTGAATATTTTGGGAAATTTCAGAAAATCTGAACATTTCCAAAAGAGTATTCCATAAGGTCACCCCAGATTAAGCCGCCAGCATTCTTCGGTAATGGTTTTACCCCAGACTTGGGTGACTTTTGTTTCAGCCAGTTGAAATCCAGTATTGGCATATATGCGGCGAGCAGAATCTAAAAAATCAATGGTCCATAATATAACGGAACGATATCCATTGTCTGCTGCAAACCGGATAGCCTGCTTGACCAACTGCTTCCCTATCCCTCTTTGGCGTTGTTCGGGTTCCACAATGAGCCATCTTAATTGAGCCGTATGCGTATCGTGGCGAACAATAGCCACGGACCCTGCGAAATGGCCCCGGCATTCTGCTATCCAGAGGTCTTGTTCCGGTGTTTTATTTTCAATAAAGGTTGCCATCCCACTGGCGACATAAGCGTCAAAATCTACATTGAAACCGTATTCTCGGGCATAGATCACACCATGGCGGTGAATGATGTATCCAATATCACCAGGTTTGTGGGGTCTGATCGTCACAAGCCCTCCTTCTTTTGGTCTCAAAATTTCTTCAATCCGGGTCATAGCGTTCACCAGGTCCGATTTTTCCTCCTGGGTCAATGTTTCGATAAGGGATGCAATATGGACGTTTGATGTTTCTTTTAAGTTAGAATACGCAGCCATACCATGCGGAGTCAGGGCAATAACTTGCTTTCTGGAATCCTTTAGAGATGGTGATCGTGTGATCAGTCCCTGGGCCTCAAACTTGGAGAGGGTTTTGCTGAGATAGTCCGCAGAAAGGCCCAATTTCCGTATCAAGTCTGAAGCATGGATGGGGGAATTGTCGCTGATTTCATAGAGTAATCTGGCCTGAACCAGTGAATATTTGCTTTGAAGGAAACGATTAGTAATCAGTCCGATTTTTCCCGTAAAAAATCGGTTGAATGCCCGAATTTTGTCTACGACCATGCCATAATAACCTTGTTAAAATTCATTTTAAATTTTAACACTTAAGCAGGATACTTTAACTCTGTCAAGTATTTACTTGAATATTGCAACTATAATTTATTAAATGTATAGTATGCAATGAAGTCTTCTGAAAAACGCGTATATTTTCAGAGCCAGACCCGTAAAATAAAACCCCACAATTTTTCTCTGACCTGTCGCTATTGATTAAATTTCCCGAACCACAATATCTATAAGTTCACGCGTTCATTTTTTTCACCGTGATAAGAGTTGCCTATTTTTTCTAATGGGATAGCAATGCAACTTCTTGTTTTTTTAAAGATAAAAACCACGCAATCGCCTGTTGAACTCAAATGCCAACAAGATAAAATCTGTTACACCACCTATTATTGCAACTCCGTCTGTTCGGGCGCCGTGCCTCAGTCCCGCCTCAGGGACTCAAAGAGCGAATCATCTCGGCCATGGTGCTTTGAGCCTGGGCCAGGGCGGTTTCAGGGTCTTCTGCCCGAGCTGCCCAGAAGGCCGCCTCATTAGCTGCACCTGATATGATATGGGCTAAAGCATCAACGGGGAAGGGTCGAAGTACTCCGTTGTCCATGAGCTCTGCTAAAAAAGCGCGGTATTTTCCTTGGACATGATCCTCATCAATCTCTCGCCATTCTTCCCAGCCTATTACGGCGGGTCCTTCGGTAAGCAAAATACGTTGCAAACCAGGGTCGAGACAGGCGGCTAAAAACTCATTGTTTCCTGCAATGAGCATCTCCATAGGGTCCTGGACCTGTTCCACAGCGATTTTTACACGCTTCTCAATCTCTGTTTGCACCTGATTCAGTACTGCACGGAACAGCCCTTTCTTGCCATCAAAATGATGATATAGCGCTCCACGGGTAACACCTGCGGTTGTTACAATTTGTTCGGCAGATACCCCTGCAAAGCCGTATTCGGCAAATAAACGCCGTGCCTCAACAAGGATACGGTTGGTGGTGCGCTGGCTACGCTCATCCTGCTTGTTCCCGGTCCCGATATTGGGCTGTTTTTCCTTTTTCATAAAACCCTCCTTGACATACATACAGTATGTATGTAGCATATTTTCGTACAATATCCAATGAAAAAGGATATGAAGCGGTGAAAAATATAGATCTTAAATCAAGGATAAACGCAATGTTCTCGCAATACAATGTCAACAGAAGACAATTCCTGAAGATGGCTGGAATGGCCGCAATAGCGAATTGGACAAAGCCTGCTTGGGGGGATACTTTTATGAAAAAAAATGTGAAGATGTCGTTGATTGAATTGACTGGTACACCAGCCGAAGTGGGCCGAGGCTGGGGGAAAGCCATGGCTGAAAACATGCATCAGGGCTTGAATCGGATACTTACCGCGGTGAACGAGGTTCACAAGACCTCGCGCACGGAAGCCCTGTCTTATGCCATGAAGCTGTGGCCGATAGCAAAACAGTTCGACCCTGAACTTGAACCCTTTGTTCGCGGTCAGGCACAGGGTGCAGGAATGAGCCTGGAGGAGGCGTGGGCGACACGATGCGGCCTGGAACTGCTTTTTGTGAACACTGGCCTCGCTGCAATGTGCACCACCCTGGCCGGCACAGGGCTGGCGACTTCTGATGGTCAATGCATCATGGGCCAGAACATAGACTGGTTCAAGGGTACGCCGATTGCTCTTCTACATATCAAACGAAGTGACGGCCTGAGACAATTGGTGCTGCCTTTGCTGGGCTTGGGTGAATACACGCTTAATTCAGCAGGTTTGGCCTGTTGTCTCAACGGTGTTTCGGCCATGCAGCCAAATCTGCAGCCCAAAATTTCCATGGGAGCTTATCTGCCAAGAGCCATGCGACAAACTGACATAACCAAGGCCCGCCAGTTGCTGGAACAGGCATGCCGGGGGATAGTTGCCGTTACCTTGGCAGACGCAAAAGGCAACCTTTTGTGTATTGAAGGTACGCTGGACGACCATGAAGTTCTCCAACCCCATGACGGGTTTCTTACCCACGCCAATAATTACAAGACATCGCGCTTTCAGGCAGTGGACGGCTGCCAGATGATATTCCCAGACAGTCAGGCTCGAACCGCACGCATGAATGAATTGGCCGCTGGACTGGCCGGACAACTCACACCCCAGACTCTTGGTCAAGCACTGATGGACCACCAAGGGTACCCCAACTCGATCTGCCGCCACCCGGATCCAGCCGTGCCGTCAGGATTACAAGCCGAGTCACTGGGGTCGTTTATAATGTTGCCGGCTGAGAGGGCCATGCTGGTAGCTGTAGGCAACCCCTGTACGCATGAATATGTACGTTATGATGTTTGATTGAGATTGAACAAAATTTCAACATGGAGGCATTATATGAAAATCAAATCAGTACGTTGTATCTGCTTTTCCCCAACGGGAACAACAAGGACTATTGCAGAAAATATTGTTAAGGGCATCCATCCTGAATGTGTGGAATTTCTTGATATAACGAAAAGATCACAGCGCAATGATCTATTTTTGTTGGACAAAGACGAGATCGTCATTTTCGCAACCCCCGTATATTACGGTCGTGTGCCCGAGGAAATTTTACCATACTTAACTTCATTAAAAGCGACGCAGACCCCTGTTGTCCTTGTTGCAGTATATGGGAACAGAGCATTTGAAGATGCCCTCAAAGAATTACATGATATAGCTGTTAATGCCGAATTTATTCCAGTAGCTGGCGGCGCCTTTGTTGCTGAGCATTCGTATTCCTCAAAAACTTATCCTATTGCAGCAAATCGTCCTGATGAAAGTGATATCCGAAAAGCGCAGGAGTTTGGGGTTGCGATTCGAAAGAAACTGCAAAATGCTGAATCATCGGGGCATTTAACTGCGATTACAATTCCAGGCCAGTCTCCCTATATCGAACCTGTGAACCTACATATGATAAAAGAAGCACGATCAATTGTAGCCTTAACCCCGGAAACAGACGCAGCAAAATGCACAAAGTGCGGGCAATGTGTCGAAGTATGTCCCACTGGAGCAATTTCTCCTGATGACGTTACTCAAACAGATAGGTGGCAATGTCTTATATGCTTTGCATGTGTGAAAATCTGTCCGGAAGAAGCAAGGCAAATGAACGAACCAAATTTCCAATCCGCTATTCAGGCATTACAGCAAAACTGCCTGGATAGGAAAGAGCCAGAAATATTTTTATAATAACCCTCTGTGCCAATGTAAGTGAGACACCAACCCATTGAAAAATTAGTGTAGGGCGGGTAAGGATTCAATTATGAAACCAATCAATATTCATCCAGAGTCTCACGAACCCGGCAGCCCCTGGAGGCCACAATGGAAGGCGCCACAGGGTACCCGGAATTGGGGCCTCCAGGGGACTGGAAAACGTCCTTGATCCTGAGGTGTCGGAAAAGAAACCCCGGCGTATATTTACTGCTGCTTATAAATTGCGTATCTTGGAGCAAATTGACAAGTGTTCGATTCACGAACATCCATTTTATAGATGTTAATTTCACCGCTCAGTCCCGCAGAAGTGGGAGCCCGTCCTGAGAATGGGTACGACAAAAATTGCCCGTTGGAAGCGGTTTTTTACTACAATTGTGATATTTTGAGCGACTTTAACCATAGATATAATAAACAATTCTGAGGTTTAAATAAAGGCTCATGTCGTATTTTGGGGTCTTACTTAATCATCACTTCAATGAGTGAGTGAAGCAGGGATTTCCCTCGTTTACCAGCATTATGAACGAATTCAAAAAAACCGAGGTAAAAAGGGAGTTTCTCCTGTGAGATCCCCCTATCGGTGTGTGTCAAGCAAGTTGTCGCCTTTTTTTCAAACGAAGTCCCAAGCTATACCGTGCCATACTCAAACGGTTATACCGCTTGCTTACCTGCCGTTTTTTCAACTTTTTGACGTTTAAATTTTTTCAAAGTAACCTTTGTTCCAGGTTCCCAATTCCTTGTCCTTCCAGGCCATCTTTCAGGATGTTTCGATCTGGCGTTCTGATAAATTTGATGTCTGTTGGCAAGAACGGCTACATCATTGCCATTGTGTCGGTCAGCGGGGGTGACAAATCCAATACCGCTGTGCAGATGGGCGTTATTGTACCAATCTTCGAAGGTATGAACCCATTCCCTGGCTTCCTGCATCGTATCAAATGGCTTGGCCGGATATTCAGGCCGATATTTCAGGGTTTTGAATAATGATTCAGAAAAAGGATTATCGTTACTGACAGATGGTCGGCTAAAGGATGGTATCACGCCCAAATCCTGAAGTTTGGCCAGCATCGTTACGGATTTCATAGGAGCACCATTGTCTGAATGCAAGGTGACCTGTTTTTTATTAATTTTCTCCCGCAGGCAGGCATCCATTATCAGATCAGAAGCAAATTCTCCAGACTCACAGTCATACACCTGATAGGCGACAATTTTACGGCTGTACAAATCCATTATCATGTAAAGGTAATAAAATTGGCCTGTTACTCTTGTTGGCAGGTATGTGATGTCCCAGGACCACAATTGATTCGGACCAGTTGCCGACAAAGGTTCCGGACTGGTCCTTTTGGCAGGTTGGCTGTCCTGTCGGTGAGCATTCATGTTATGCTGCCTTAATATTCTATATATTGTAGATTCAGAACCGAGATAGATCCCTTGATCTGCAAGTTTGGGCACAATTTGATTCGGATTCAAATCCGCAAATTCAGGAAAATCAAGGGTGTTAAGGATTTGTTGCTGTTCCTCACCGGACAATTTATTAGCGGGTGTGGCACGAAATCCTTGACGCCTATCGGCAGTCCCGGTTTTGCTCCAGCGTTGAAGTGTTCGGAGGGTAAGCCCCAGCAATGCTGAGGCTTTATGCTTCCTGGCACCTGTTTTTTGGGCCTCTGAAATCAGTTGTAATACCCTTTGTTTGTCTGCAGGTAATATCAATCTTCCTCTGGCTCCCCCCAGATTACCTGGGCTTTTTTTTTAAGAACCAATAAGGCTGCTGTTTCCGCAAGGGCTTTTTCTTTGCGGGAAAGGTCTTTTTTTAATGCCGAATTTTCCCGTCGTAACTGAGTCTCGATTACGGAGGTTTGTTTCTTCAAATCAGTTGCCATTCCGGAAACAGCATCTTGCCTCCACTGTTTCAGATGATGGAGGAAAATCCCGTTTTTACGACACCAGGAGGCGCTCTCCTCGGAGGACATAGACCCCGACGCCATCAAGGCTGAGACGCGCTCTTCCGGCGTCCAGTCTCTGGGGTGTCTTTCTTTTGATTTCAAGTTGATGTTACCGCCTTTTCTGTATTCTCTTAACCATTTGCCAATAGTTGACCGCCCAATCCCAAATTCTTTTGATATCTCATCATGGGTTTTGTTCCCCGAGAGTACCTTTTGTAATACAGCTTTTTTAATTTGAATAGAATGTCCCATATCATCACCTCAATGCCCCACTTTTGTTTTTCAATTGAGGCGACATCTATCCTGACACAGGGGGCTATGTGGGCGAATCCAACTTCGGAGTAATGACCAGAAGCCTTCCATTGTATTCACGTGGATTTCACAAAATCCGTCTCCATCGTCGTCTCTGGCATATTCACCGGCCCCATGATTCACGCTTTCATGATCGTAACCCCATTCATCCAACCGGTTATAAATGGCATATTCATCGGTATAGACCAATGTTCCGGGTTTTATAGTGGCCTTTATCAAAGGCTTGATGGTGGTCTGTCGGACATTGGGGAGCATTTGAATCACAACCTGCCCGCAACGTTGTATCATCCCCAAAATAGGTGGCTTCTCTTTTTCCAAGGTACCACGGCCCCTTGCCCCCCTTAATCTGTTACGCCGACCACCTCTTCCTTTTTCTAATACAGCATAAGGGTTGCCTTTATGTCCGGCAACTATATACACCTCATCGCATTCAACCTTATCCCGAAGAGTTATCTGTGGCTTTTTTTTACCACCCCTTCGCGTAACTGAGTCGCCATATTGTGGACATCTCCACGATTAAGCCCCAATTCTTTGGAAATCTGGTTGTTGGATAGATTCAACCCCATAAAATAGAGGCACAATATCCACACTTTGAGAGGTTGGTGATGTCCAGAAAAAATGGTTCCCGTGAGATCATCGAAGCGCCTTCCGCAATCTTTGCATTCATAACGCTGCTTGGCCGAGTCCTTATCATCGTAACCTTTTTTGATTGTGCTTATGGAATGACAAAAAGGACAGTCACGTATTTCCGGCCAGCGTAGGTCTCGAACGGTTTCATAGCATTGTACATCATCTATCAGGCTCTTTATATTTACCTTCATCAGCTCCACTCCGAACACAACCAGTTAGTAGTAGAGCAAATATCTATTATGATAAGAATTGGCAGCGCAAGTCAGATTTCGTTTTTTTCAACAAAATTTAAAGGACCCCAAAACGCGACATGAGCCTAAATAAAAAAGGTATCAACAGCAGTGGTTACCATTTTTTCCGCAATGATAACTATCACCGCCTTCCAAGCAGCCTTTGCAGCCACATTTGAAAATGGGAAAATAGAGGTTTACATCAGCACCTACAAAGATCTGTCCCAAGAGAATTACGTACTTGAAACAGAGATTATCCGCTTTATTGACGAATCGAAGGTTTCCCTTAATATTGCCGTTCAGGAACTAAGATCTGGAAAAATATATTCCGGCAACCCTATCAAAGAAGCAGTCCAAAGGGCTGCGGCCAGAGGTGTCAAAGTTAATTTGATCCTTGAAAAGAGTTATTTAAAACCGGACACGGATAATCAGAAGACATTCGATGAATTCCAAGCGGCTGACAATATCCAAGTCAAAGCCGACGGCAATCCGGCTATTTTTCATGACAAATTCATTGTTCGGGACTACGACGAACCCGGCGCCGCTCTTTTAACCGGTTCCACAAACTTTACTGATACCGGAACAAGGCGCAATTATAATCACATCATCATTTTGCATTTTCCAAACGCAGATCAAAAGAATTATGGCTTGCTCCGGGCTTATCAGGATGAATTTAACGAATTGTGGAATGGTGTTTTTGGCAATAAGAATGATGGTCAGATGGAATCATTCCAGATTGGTCACACCAGGCTCAAAGTACTTTTTTCTCCAGACAATGACCCGGATGATTATTTGCTGGAAACTATTGTTGGCGCCAAAGAGACTTTTGATGTCATGATGTTTACCTTTGGATCCAATTCTCCACTGATGGCCGGCGTGGTCAATCGTTTCCAGGCAGTCAAATATGTCAATCGCCACCAAACGGACGAACCCAAAATAAAAGTTCGGGTGGGAATGGAGCAATCACAGTGTAGATACTGGTCCGCTTATCAAACATTTAAAAAGCTGGGGATACCAGTTAAGGTCGAAAATACATCTGCAAAACTACATCATAAAGTTGGCATTATTGATAACAAGACGGTCATCTTGGGATCATACAACTGGACTCTATCGGCTGACATTAAAAATGATGAGAATGTTTTAATAGTAAATAATCCGGAGATCGCTGAATTGTTTACGGGGGCATTCAATGAACTATGGGAAACTGTTTTAACGGAATGATGATAATCACATTATAATAACAATTGTATTTCAAGGCGTATTCGATTTAACCTCAATATCTATGCCGCGGTACTGGGCTTGTATCATTTTGAACAGCAGCAAATCTATCATAGGTTGTGGATTTACAATTTTAAAAAGCACAATCAATGGTTTGTTGGAATAATATGAACCCAGTACCTATGTGCTGTACTATAGCTTATTTGCCTGTAAGGCACAATATCAGAATAAAATACCCCAAAATATCAATCAACATAGAAAGGTATGTCAACAGCCCATTGCTCAATTCCTTTGATTCGGAAAATTTGATTTTCTATGATTTGCATGGCCTGCTTTGTCAGCCTTACGCCTTTTTTATAAGTTTTTTCCACAAAGGTCACAACTGGACGCCAGCCTTTCCAGGTCATTGTTCTCGCTAATCCTAAAATTTTTTCAACCTTGTCCAAAAGTTCTCCATTCCAATGTTGTTCCAATCTACCCCAAATTCTTTCTACAGGATTGTATTTACTGTGATATGGAGGATAATAAGCTAAGCTAATGCTCACGGAATTTTCTTGAGAAAAAGTAACCAAACGATTCATAAATTGACTTCTTCGGCTGCTATTTTCTGGTCCATTATCTAAATTCAGAACCAAGGTATGTGGATCATATGCTTCCTTAAGAGTCGGCCATAATTGTTCTAAAGCATCGACTATAAAATCTGCTGTAATATGGCTTTCGGTGAAATAAAAGAAGGTTTCATCTGTTGCCGGAATGAATATGCCAAAAAGCTTTAAAAGCGTATCTGGCTGGAAATCATGATCACAGGCTCGTAAGCCATAACGATTGTATCCGCCTCGTGAAAATGGTCCCACTTTTATGACAGCTTTTGCATCCATTGACAATCTTATTATCCCCGGATTCGAATCTGCTATCCTGTTGATATTATGAACATAGTCAAATATCAAATTCACTTCAGGGATTTTTTTTTAGGCTTACATTTGGTCACTTTTTTCAAACGATAATCTAACTGGTTCATTTTCCGGTTAATCGTTATGACCGATGGGAGATCATCCGGTTGATATCCTTTCAATTCAATTAATTTTCTATGCACCTCTTTTGCTGTAATCGGTGAATACAATTTGGTCGAATGAAATGTTGGGTCCGTTTGGCAAATAGGTTCTACAATATTTTTGATATCTTCAAGTAATAAAGGATATTTTTCTTCAGCGGGTTTCCGCCCCCTTCCTGAAAAATTATCGACACAAACAAAACCGCTTTGCAGTTCTTTCATCCCTTTTCTAATTGTATGACGGTCCCATCCAAGCTCTTTTTCTGCTTTTCTCTGGCCACCTTTCCCCATAAGAGATACTACATGGGCCATAAATTGCCTTCTATCAGTCCCTTTTAATTTTTCTCTCGTTTGGTTTAACAAACACTTTACCGCAGGCGTGATTTCAGATAACTGCTCTTCTGTGAATTCAATATGGTTTGTCATGAAAAGTCCATTTAAATGTTATTTTTCATGAGGACCATATCTATTACATTCAGTTTTGTACAGGCATGCTTGGTTTTCTCCAGGCAGGGTATTTATTTTTGATCTTGTGCCTAATGCCTGCTGTCATCTCTTTTTGGGAAATTGCGTCTTCACTCATGATGCATAGGGTACCTCCGACGCTGTGATCAGAGTTGCGGCATTTACAAACGAGGTCTCTGTGATAATTTTTTCCTCACTTCAAAGCGACAGTACTACAATAATTTTTGGACGATTCAAATGTTAATCCGGCTTCAGAAAAACCGATGATTGCCGTGTGAAGAGCCATTATCACCACGTGTCCAGTTTGGGTCACCATAAAAGCATCCTCTTCCTGGAGAATATAGTCCCGTGTGTCCCGTTCCTGGGTTATCCAAACGGTGCCCTTAAGACAGTACAGCGTTTGGTAGGGCTTCCCTTTTATTGTTCGGTAGCAGTCAACGTTCAGGTTAAACCGTTTCATCGGCGGACTGAGATTTAAAATTCGATATGCATTGGTCGTTTTCATCTTCTAACTATTTTCTCCCGAAAAATTTTTTCTTCAAGAAAATAACAAAAAATTAATAGACAAAGGCGTTAGTCTAAAATTATCCATGACTTATGCGATAAACATGAAGAATGATATGATTGACTTTGTATCAATGTCAATGTATTCATTGTCACTATGACAATAAACTGGATGCCCAACTTAAATAAAAGTAACAAACCCTTGTATCTTCGCATTGCCAGCAGTCTAGCAGAGGATATTGCAAATGGGTGTCTTTCCCCGGGTACGCTGCTGCCCACTCAAAGGGAACTCGCCGATCAACTCGGTATTGCCCTAGGAACTGTCACTAGAGCATATAATGAAAGCAAAAAACGAGGATTTATCTTTTCGGACGGGCGGAGGGGAACATTTGTTGGTAACTCTAAGGTAGTGGAATCCAGCCTTGATATCTTAGTCAAACCTGTCCCAAAAATGATTGACTTCAGTGTAATCCATCCGGCCTATATTTGGGACCCGGATCTTGCTCAAGTTCTAAAAAATTTGGCCAGCAGATCAGACACCGATAGTTTATTGCGATATCCTCATGTAGGGGGAAGCAAAAGACACAGGTTAGCAGGGGCCGAATGGATAAAACGTCTTGGGATAGAAACGTCACCTGATTCCGTAATCCTCACCAGTGGTGGGCAAAACGGAATATATTTATCTTTGGCAGTAACAGCCGGACCTGGTGAGACTATTTTGACGGAAAAAATTGGCTATCCCGGTGTCAAATCTGTGGCAAGTGCAATGAACCTTACTCTCGAAGGGGTGGAAATGGACGATGAAGGTATTCTACCGGATGCACTGGCCATAGCTTGTCAAAAAACAAAGTCCCGTATTCTTTTTTGTATGCCAGACATACAGAATCCCACCACCAGTACGATGTCCTCAGAGCGGAGGCGAGAAATTGTAAAAACTGCACGGCATCACAACCTTCTTATAATCGAAGACGCAAGTCACAGGCCACTACTGACTGATCCTCCGAGACTTCTGTCAGACTATGCACCTGAAAGAAGTTTTCTGCTTGCATCGACATCCAAAACTGTGGCTGGCGGATTACGTGTAGGATTTATGACGTGCCCTGAAAATTTTTACAACCCAATATCGGTAAAGAAACAGGCTATAGATTTTTCTTGCACACCACTGCCTTTTGAAATTTTTGCAACTTGGATCGAAGATGGCACGATAGATGAAACCATACGAAACAAACGTGATGAAGCATTTGCCAGGCAATTAATTCTAAAGCAAGAGTTGGCAGGTTTTGACATTCAAACAAATGAATTTGCTTACTTTTCTTGGCTGAGTCTGCCAGAAGGACTGGGTCGGGCTCAATTTACCATCAAAGCTAGCGAAATGGGCGTGAGTGTCCTACCTTCAGATGTGTTTGCAATTGATTCGAACCTCATCCCAGATGCAGTGCGAATAGCCTTGGCAACCCCCAACAGTATAGAGACCGTACAAAAAGGACTAAGGATATTGGCCTCCATCCTGAATGGTCGTGCCATTCAGGATAATCTCGTATATTTTTAAGCTGATGCTCCCTCAAGGAATTAGAAAAGTATTCAAACAAAAATACCCGTTCGGGAGGCTATCTATGTGGCTCGGGTATAATATCAATTATTATTCAGAAATTATTCTCAATAGAATGATTAATTTCAGACAAGCTCTAATCGGCACTCTTAAAAATAAAAAGGGTTTCAAAAAAATTCTCGTTTCCGCACTGCGCATCCAGCAGGGCTCGAGGAATGTCCCTTGCGAAAAACAACACTGAGCAACATAATGGTATTTATATGGCGTGTAACCCTTACCAGTAATGGCGTTGATTTCATTTGTTATTGTGGACCCTATATGCAAAATCAATGAATGGTTGCTTGGATGAGGATTGTGATCGCTGCTCTATTAATGATTTTCATCCTTACAACTCACCCCGCTCTTTCTGATTTTCTACTGAATGTGGCATGCTCAACGGAATATTCGGGAACGGCGATGATCTCTCTGCGGCCTGGGGGCAGTTTAAGTCTGCGGTTTCAAAAATCACAATACGCACCCGGGCAGGAGCGATGACTTTTGACGGAAAAATTGTGTGTATACCGATATTCGTGAACATTGTCTTTGGATGCTTTGGGGGTACCCTTGGTTCGAACCCAGTTTCTGGCAGTTTCAAGGTCTTGTAATGTATTAACATTAAATGCAAACATCATGTCCTGGTCCAGATCTTCCAGCTCCCGGGACGGGATCTGTATACTGTTTTCCGGGTTTAAAATTTTTTTGATTTTAAATACCTGTTTTTCCAGGTTGGTTTCAATCCGGGAAAGGCAGGATTTGTGGTAGAGCGCGCACAGCATTTCAAGGCCGCCCTTGGTTTTGGGGATGATAATCTGTTTAGTCTCATCCCGCTGCGCCAAAAGATGCCTGATTACTTTCTCACTGACAAAGGGCAGATCGCAGGCCGTGATATAACTCCACTCAAAATCGGCGTAAAAAAGACCTGCATGAAGCCCTGCCAGGGAACACCGGGACGGGTTAATATCCGTAACAACCAACGCATCCATTCCCAGAAAATCTTTGGGATCATTCACCACCAGAATTACCTGGGGAAACAGCTTTGAAAACACGCTGATAATTCGTTCAATGATGGTCTTTGATCCTACCTTGTGAAATGTTTTTTTTATGCCGGGAAGTCTGCGGTTGTATCCGCCGGCCAGGATCACACCCGTGCAGTCAAATTTTTTCAATGCGCTATTGTTTCTCTTTAAATCGTATCTGAACGAACCCATCAGTGCCTTCTATGTTCAAACTTCCTGGATCACTGATTTTGAATCCGCTGGGGGTTTGAAAACAGTGTAAATCGATCGGATCGGGCGTAACCTGCCACCGTGATACCTAAATTTTGGGCCATGAGAATCGATTCACGGGTGGGAGCCCCCCGTGAGGCCAAAACAGGAATGCCAAATGCCGCCGCCTTCTGGAGAACCTCTATGGGAATTCGGCTGGAGACTAACAATACCATATTGTCAGGGGGGGTGTTGTTCATGAGCAGGGTGCCGATGACTTTGTCCACAGCGTTGTGACGGCTGATGTCATCAATGTGGAATTCGGGCATGGCATTGGCAATGCTCACGGCTGCGGTGTGAAACCCTCCGGTCTGCCGGTGAAGCACAGAGCACTGTAACAGCCACTCCATATTTTTGATCAAACTTTCAGGATCAACGCCGGAATGTGAGGCGATATGGGTGACTGCGTTGCAGAGGCCGGCGGGGGCTTCTGGGTTTCTTAAGTTTTCAGAACCAGAGACTGTTTTTACCCTGGCCCGGACGATCTGCTCATGTTTATCCAATCCAAGTGATTCAATATCTTCAGCACCCTGGATCACCCCGGCAGAAAATAGAAATCCCAGGGCCAAAGCGTCGAGGTGTGAGGGCGTGCACGGCAGTGAGGCTGTTTCAAGGCCATCAACCTCAACAATCAGGGTCGTTTCCACCGGCACATGACAGGTTTCCGTATGAAACCGGCCTTTACTGTATCGACGCACCTCCATTTGGGTTAACGCGTTTTCCATCACCATAAAAACAAACGCTCCATCTGGTTATGATTATCGTTTTTTTCAGCTTTCCAGGCTAAAAAAAGAGCCCCGGCATCGGGCCGGAGCTCAAGAAAAGATCTGAACAATTATAAAAGATCGCCTACCGATCCAATTGGATCAGCGAATGCCTTGGGAATGACAGGCAGACGCGTTACATCCGGTCATATCCTTGTCATCCTTGCCCATCTCGTTGGTATGACACCCCAGACATGAACGGTTTTTGGTCTGGGTAAAACTGATCTGGTGCATCGCCTTAAAATAACTTTTGTCGCCGCCGACATTATCGGGGCTGAAGTTATCGTGGCAGGTGGCGCAGCTTCGGGGCGGCGCTTCTCCTTTGAGTTCTCCCATTTTGTGGTGGCAGTCAATACACTCAAAACTTTCATGGCTTGAGTGGTTGAAGGTTACCGACAGATCCTTGCTGCTGTGTCCTTTTATATAGTTAATTGCCAGGCCGTCTTCGGGCGGTTCAAAGGTATTGCCCTCGTCAGCCTGAACATACAGGCACATCCCCAAAGTTATAAGGGCTGTAGTCAGAAGTATATATATTTTATGTTTCATCATCTGTCTCCTTATATCCCTGGTTTATCCCTGACGATTGCCAAATCTGAACTGCCCGGTGAGAAACTGCCGCCGGGTCTGCGCAGCGGGGCGAGCCTGGGCCAAAATAGCCTGTTTCTGTCCTGCCTGGGCCACAACATGCGAGGCATAATCATCGGCTTCGGATTGGCAAAGATAGATCACCCGTACATCTTCCGGATCTGCCAGAAATGCGCCGGGATAGGTCTTTTTAACCTCTTCCAAACGTTTTTTGGCCATGTCCAGCATGGCATCCCGGTCACCAAAATTCATGGTGCCCGTGGGGCAGGCCGTCACACATGCCGGTTTCATGCCCTGCTGAACCCGGTCAATGCACATGTCGCATTTGGTCCACTGCCCGGTCTCTTCATTTTTCCGGGGGACATTATAGGGGCAGACCTGATCCGGTGCCAGATCCACATTTTTGTCCAACGTGACCGATGTGTTGTAGACCACGGCACCGGTTGCAGCATCGTGGGTCACCGCATTGGACTTGTACATATTAAACATATATTTGCAGGGCGGTTCAATGCAGTGCCGGCACTGTTCGGGGAAAAAATTCCACTGAAGCTTTCCTTTTTGATCCCGGACCTCTTTAAACCGGACCAGTTTCAGGGTATGGGCTGACAGATCCTGGGGGTTCTGGTGGGAGCCGACATTGCGTGTCTGTTCAGCAGGCAGGTCTTTCCACTGCTTGCAGGCCACCTGGCATCCCCGGCATGCGGTGCACAGGGTTAAATCTACGAAAAAACTTTTACCATTCATAATTTATCTCCCTGTTTCCACTTGCGTAGGTTAACCATAAAGGCCTTATACTCTGGAATGCCGGTATTGGGATCACCCACGTTCGGAGTCACAATATTGGCCGAATCACCGCCGTTCAAGGGAGTAATCCATCCATAATGCCAGGGCATGCCCACCATGTGGACCTCATTGCCTTCAATGTTGAAGGTCTGAATACGCTCGGTCACCATGGCGATGGCCCATAAAGAACCGCGGACACTTTCAACCATGACCCGATCCCCATTTTCAATATCCCGGAGCTTGGCCAGCTGGGGACTGATCTCCACAAACATCTGGGGTTCAGCTTCCACAAGCCATGACATCCACCGGGTCATGGAGCCGGTCTGCCAGTGTTCAGTGACCCGGTAGGTACTGGCCACAAAGGGGAATTGGGGATCGCATTGGGCCTTTCTCTCTTTACCCACCTCTATGGAGACGGGATTATTGAGCTGGGAAGAGAAGGGATGTGCGTGAACAGGACACTCCAGGGGTTCATAATGCTCCGGTAACGGTCCGTCCGCACGCCCCGGTCCGAACAGCTGGCCAAGACCGTTTTTGCGCATGATAAAGGGATGCCGTGTGCCCGGTGCCCATCCGCCGTCCGGGACATCGCCCTTCCAGGCGTTTCCATCCCATTCAATAACTGCCTTCTCCTTGTTCCAGGGTTTTCCCTGCAGATCGACAGAGGCGCGGTTATATAAAATCCTCCGGTTAACCGGCCAGCACCAGGTCCAATTGGGATACAGGCCTATGCGCGCCTGATCTTCCGTCTGGGAAGAATCGCGTCTCTGGGCCATATTCCCGGCATCCGTGTAAGAGTTGCAATAGAGCCAGTTGCCCGATATGGTGGAGCCGTCATCCATCAGATACGCAAACGAGGGAACCTGTTGTCCTTTTTTAAAGGATTTGCCCTTTACAGTCACATCCCGGGTAAACCAGCCGTTGGCAAGCTTAGCGGTTTGATCCGCACTGAAATGGTAATGACCGTGGGCGTCCTTTTTGCACATATTGTTAAAGCTTAAACGGGTAATGGGTTCAGGAAATGCCCCGCCCTCTTTCTCGTAAAGTTTGGCAACCTCTTCCCACAGCTCATGGAAGTAGTGCCCATCCGAGAGAATCCCTTTGGGTGCCTCGGGCCCCTGATACCGCCACTGACTCCATCTGCCTGAGTTGGAGACCGATCCTTCCTTTTCAATGGCCGACGCGCAGGGAATATAAAAGGTCTCTGTTTTGACCTTTTCAGGATCCATTCCCGGCCCTTTCCAGAAATCAGAAGTTTCACACTGGAAAAGGTTTACATTGACCATCCAGTCAAGTTTACTGATGGCCTCACGGGTTTTAACCGAATCCGGACCTGAACAGGCTGGATTCATTCCCCAGATCAACGCCCCTGAAAATTTTCCTTCCCACATACGATGAATCAGTGGGATCCAGGAGTATTTTTTCGAAGATAGGCTGTCCAGCTTGGGAAGATAACGGTATGCATCCTCGATCTTATCATCGGAATACATGGCCTTGATCAAGCTGGCCGAGTATTTGGGGTAATTCTGCCACCAGTTGGCACTTTCGGGGTCGTTGCTTTTCGGAGTAAAGGCCTTGTTATATGCCTCCAGGGTATCTAATCCAGCCACCGGTGTTTTGATATAACCGGGCAGAATATGGAACAGCAGGGCATAGTCCGTGGACCCCTGTACGTTACATTCACCGCGCAACGCATTCACACCGCCGCCGGCCACGCCGATGTTGCCCAAAAGCAGCTGGATCATGGCCATGGCCCGGATATTCTGAACGCCCACAGAGTGTTGGGTCCAGCCCATGGCGTACATGATGGTACCTGCTTTTCCCCGTTGACCGGTGGCCGCATAGGTCTGATAGAAATCAAGCAGATCATTTTGGGTCAGGCCGGATATGGCAGATACCTTATCAAGGGTGTACCGGTTGTAGTGTTCTTTCATTACGTTCAACACACACCGGGGATGGGTCAGGGTTTTATCCCGTTTGGGGACACCGTTCTCATCTGTTTCAAATGCCCATGTGGCTTTGTCATAAACCCTTGTTTGTTCGTTGAAACCGCTGAAAACGCCATCTTTAAACGCATAATCCTCGCCCAGGATAAAAGATGCATTTGTATATTCGGTTACATAGGGAAGAAAATAGCTCTTATTTTCAAGAATATACCGAATCAAACCGCCCAGAACGGCAATGTCCGTTCCGGAACGCAGGGCCATGTATCTATCGGCCTTGGCTGAGGTCCTGGTGAATCGAGGATCCACATGGATTATTTTAGCCCCTTTCTGCTGGGCCTTCAGGGCCCATTTAAAGGAAATGGGGTGATTTTCGGCAGCATTGCTGCCCATAATTAAAATACAGTCACTGTTTTGCAAATCAATCCAGTGATTGGTCATAGCGCCGCGTCCAAACGTCTCTCCCAGAGCCGCTACAGTTGCGCTATGTCAAATCCTGGCCTGATGTTCAATATAGACAAGTCCCAAAGACCGGGTGAAGCTGTGCATGGCCAGACACTCTTCGTTGTCGATGGCGGCAGAGCCCAGGGATGCAATTCCCATTGTCCGGTTGACTTCCTGGCCTTTATCGTTTTTCTCCTCAAAGGATTTATCCCGGGAATCTTTGATCAAACGGGCAATTCGTTTTTTGCACCAGTCCCAGTCCTTGGGGATAAACTCTTTTCCATAGGGTTCCCGGTAAAGGCAGGTCAGGGTCCGTTTGGGGTTTTCCGTCATCTGGATGGTGGCCGAACCTTTGGAACATAATGCGCCCTGGTTGATGGGATGGTCAGGATCTCCTTCAACGTTGACGGCCCGTTTTGTTGCAAGGTCTGTGTTGACCAGAAGACCGCATCCCACTGAGCAAAACGCACAGATGGACGTGGTCTGTTTCGTCCATTTGGGATCCAGTTGATTGGCACGCTCTACAGACTTTGCAACTGTAGAGCAGCCCAGGCCGGTAAATACCGGCATCGCTGCAATTCCTGCAACTGTGGCGGATGCCGCTTTCACAAAATTTCTACGGGTTAAGTCCATTATTTCTCCTTTGCATAGGTTGAGGACTATATCGTTAAATACACCATGCCGACAAAGCCATTCGCTTATAGCCGTGATTTGCGGCAAGCATGTCCAGGGGCAGGGATTCAAGATCATTAAGTGGGGCAAAAGCTTCTCGGTCAAGTTCCCGAAAATCAATTGTTTTTATATAGGTATTGCACTGGGTGCAGGTCTCCACCCGGAATCCGGGTTCGCCTTCTGCCGTAAAACCGGCTAATTGATCCGCCTTGTCAATGTTGCAGCAGGCACAGGCCAGCCGCCTGATTCGATAGGTGAACCTGCAAAAGGAACAGTGGGCAAATCTTTGCCCTTCTTTTCCCCTAAGTTCCAGCATATATGGCGGGCTGCCGCACACGGGACAGGCCCCGTTGGTATGGATCTGTTCAGGATCAATCCCTTCGGCCTCGGCCAGGGCAATGCCTGCTGCTTGAAGGCTTGGCGCAGCAGCGACCATGATGAGAAAGGGCAGGGCGGACGGTGCGTCAGGGGTTTGCGCCTCCCATGTTTTTAAGACAGGCCCTGAAAAATCACCGCCCGCGAAACGGGTCAGGATCTCATTCCAGGCCTGTTCAAACGAAAGCGCTTTTTTTTCAACGGCGCCTTGAATCAGAACCACAGCATCAACCAGCGCAGCGGGCATGACGTCTTTTGCATCAAGAATCGCGGCCATGATCCGGGCAGCAAGGGCTATAAAATTTTTTATATCCAGGGGGAAATTCAATGGAGAGCAGACCGGAATCTGTGAAAGAGGGATACCTGACAAATCAAGCTCAAGGCCGCCTGTGTTTTCTGCCTGAAGCAGGGCTGTTTTTCCCAAAAGTGCTGAAAGATCCGCCGGAAGATGTTCCCGGGAATCCAATCGCGCCATGGTGCTGAGAATGATTCTTGTTTGACTTAAAGACTCCATTTCCTATACATCCCCTATATTAGGCGGTTCTCTTTTTATGGCAAATTCCAGGCTTAAAAATCTTTAGGAAAACTCGCCGTTAAATAACCGCATCAGTCCAAGGTCGCATCATAAGGCCGGCCTTGGCCAAATTATGCGGATGGTTTGTTCACTATCTGGGTAAAGTATTTTTCGTTCAGGCGTGCTATTAACTACATCGGAGACTCATCGTAGGAGGGCTCTTGCTTTTGTAATACCTGCACCAACATCTGTTTCCAAATTTTAAACCACAAGTATAATGATTAAGCCGGAATAGGTTTTTTGTCAAGAAAACAATGAATTTTAATTTTTTAAGGCTCGGTATTTTCAAGTCATTTTTGCTTGCCGGCATGTTGCACGCCCGTTGGTGTTCGGCATAAGATGTCAATGGTTTGTTACTTTTTTTACCCAATGATTGGATAGTTAATTATAGAATATTGTTCCTTTTCTCACTCATGAAAAATAATAACATGCTGAAAATAAATGTTTTTTCATGATGGCATCTATGTTGCATATAGTTCTTTTTACAGGGAGAAGGTAATTGATGAGGAGGGGTCATGGAGATAACAAAAGAACAAGTTGATAATATATTTGAAGCGTCCCAAAGCACGGAAGAAGCCTTGAGCGCCCTTTATAAACTTATTCTGCCGGACTGGGAACACATCAAAGCAGCAAAAGGTGTTCCGTTGATCGGTAAAGGCGGGTGGCTGTATATCTGCGAATGTTTTATAAGATTAAGCAAACCTGCAGATATGGGTTTCCCCGGATTATGGCTTAACGAAGGGTTTGACAGCAGCGATTATCTGCCGATGTGGACGGTTGATTTAAATCATTTTTATCCAAGTTATAAAAATTAACCAGCGGCGCGCAATTAAAGAATTATTTGCGATGGCCGTTGTAAAATTTTAGCATGACTTGATGATCGCATGGCCAAGGACTGTTTCAAACGGATGGATAATTATAAATCCTTTTTCAATAAACCGGTCTTTGCAAACACCTTGGCATAGAGCGAACGGACCTCTCTGATTTTAAACATCTTTCCAATAAGTGCCAGAATAATCAGAAATAATGTGCCGACAATCACACATATTAAAATATGGGCAAAAAATCCTGTAATCGGCATCAAGTTGACAACTTCGGCATATACCGCTTTTAAAGTCAACCATACCAGGATGCTGACCGCCAGCATTACACCAAAGAAGGTGTAAACATCCGACCGGCCGGCATTTTTTGTTTTTCTGCTCCACACTTCAAATAAAGCGCCTGTGGTGATGATCACGGATAAAGACAGGCCCAGCGCCACACCTTTGATCCCCATGGCGGTCATTGCAAAATAGAGCAGCGGCAGGCTTAATCCCACGCACACAGAAGAGAAAATCGCAGGGAATATTGTATTTTGAACGGCAAAGAACCCCCGGGAAACAATGGTCTGGGCGGAAAATGCAAATGCCCCGGCCATGAAATAGGGCAGTACCCCTGATGTCAGGGCGGCATCATGGGCGTCAAAGGCGCCGCGCTGGAATAAAATGGCCACGACTTCTTTATTAAGAATCATAAAGACAACGGAAAAGGGCATCACAATAAAGATATATTTCAGTGTCTGGTTGATGAGCGCATTCAGACCGGCAAAATCTTTTTTGGCAGCTATTTTTGCCATGAACGGATAGGAGGCCACGCCAACGGCATTGCCGAAAAGCCCCACCAGTATAAACATGATGCGAAGGGCGTAATTCATGGCTGAAATGCTTCCTTCACTCAAAAAGGAACCAAAGAATTTCATCAGAATTTCCGTGGAAAAGGTCATGGTCAGTCCAAGCATCAGGGGTAGCGTCAGCAACACGTACTTGATCATATCCGGGTGCCTGAAATTAAAACTTGGCATATAGATCAGACCGACCCTTCTGGCCCCAAACAACTGAAGCAGAAAACTGCCGCAAAACGCGCCGCCCAGCACACCCCAGGCAAACCCCTCCATACCCAGAACCGGGTATAGCAGAATCCCGCCTACAATGATGCCGGTATTGTAAACCAATGGCGCCAGCGCCGGAAAAACAAACCGCTCCTTTGAATATTGCACGGCATTGAACAGGCCGCCGGCAAAAAAGAAAAACTGGGCCGGAATAATGATCCGTGTCATGCGCACGGCAAGGTTAAAGGCTGGGCCGTCTTTAATGCCGGGGGCCAGAATACAAGTCAGTTCCGGTGCAAACACCATGGAAAGGCAGATAAAAATTAAAAGTCCTGCACCAAAACAGTTCAGGATAACCGAAAATACCCTATATCCTTCCCGCTCTTGATTTTCAACAAGATAACGGGTGAATATCGGTATGAATGTAATGGATAAAAAACCCGAGGCCACCACATGGTTTAAGATTTCAGGGATAACAAAGGCCACCTGATAGGCGTCAACGCCCGAACTTGCGCCACCCATCCAGGCAATGGCCGTTTCTCGCACAAGACCGATGATCCTGCTGGCAAACACCGATGCCATCATGATAAACGAGGCAAAGCCGATTTTTTTATAAGTAGAGGTTTGTGTCATGGTTTAATATCCGATGCAGGCTTGAATCATAAAAATATCCACGCATAAAGATGGTCTGAAATAATTTGACCTGAAATGCAGCCTGCATATACAATGAATTACATAAAGATGAAAGCACCCAAATTCTAAAATAGAGCCAGGTCGATAATCGTAAATTTTGCCGTTCTGTCTTGAGGGGGAATAAAATTCCCAGGTTTTCGATCCGGCTTTATAATACGACTGACGTTAAAAAAAATAAAACGAATTCAATCAAGGAAAACTCATGACATCAAAGCTGGGCGGTCTTTCAGTTATTGCCGGTCTTGTCATTGGCTTGTTTGCTCTGCTGGCCAAATTTATGGGCACGGCTGGTTTTATTTCAACCATGACCATTTCCTCTTTTTTTGAGGGAATTACCGATGCAATGTTGGACAAGATCTCCAATGATACGATCTACAATTCATTATATTCACTTTGTTATGAGATTCATTTTGCATGGGTTTTGATCGGACTGGGTGTCATTTTGTTGACTATCGGCACCTTTATCCGCAAAGATTGATATTTCACTCAAATTTTTATAAAATTTTTGTGCAACAATGGGGTTTAGTCTTGTTAAACATGATTTGATCCATTATTTTAGACATTATTTTTTTTTCAATTGAATTTTTGGGGTTGTTCATACATCGGGTTGATTAAAGTAAGTGGCGAAAAAAAGAGAGGAATTATATGAAAATTCTCGTTGGATATAGAGGCACCAATATCGGTCAGGACCTGCTCAAGCTTGCCGCTGAGCATGCAAAGGCATTTAATGCCACGGTACTGGTTGTCACCTCCATGCTGGAGGGGACTGAAAAGGACCAGAAAAAAATCCTGGAAGCGGAAAACAATCTGGACCAGGCCCAGATTTATTTCAAAGGTCAGGGGATTACCTGTGAAAAACATTTGCTGATCCGCGGCATGGAAGCCGGAGAGGATATTGTCTCCTTTGCCGATGAAAAAAATGTGGATGAAATTATCATTGGCGTGAAAAGCCGTTCAAATATAGGCAAGCTATTGTTTGGCTCCACAGCTCAAACAGTGATTTTAGAGGCGGACTGCCCTGTCGTCAGCGTAAGGTAAACCCTCTTTCATTTTGTCCTTGGGCAGCATGTGCGGATTGCTGCCCTTTTTATTGACCGTTGTTCTATTTTAAATTTTTTGTTTTATGATTTGAAATTTTTTATCACGGCTTGAGATTTGGCAGTAATGTGATAAAACAAAGCATATTTTAACAACTATATTATTAAGAGCTTCTGTCATGAAACTAAGATATTTTTCCCACTCCGCCTTTCAAATCACCTGTGATGACGGGTTAAAAATTCTGATTGACCCTTTTTTTGATAATAATTCCACATCTCCGGTGAAAGCCGAAGATGTGGACGCCGACTATATTTTGATCAGCCACGCCCATTGGGACCATCTCGGCGATACCCTGAGTATTGCCCACAGATGCAATGCACTGTGCATTTGTGAGAATGAACTGGGGTCGTATTTAACGAACAAGGGCCTTAACGTTCATCGAATGCATATCGGCGGCGCCTTTGCCTTTGATTTCGGCAGGGTTAAGTTAACCCAGGCCCTCCACAGTTCGGTCACCCCGGATAATGTCTGTCACGGAACCCCCACAGGATTTGTGATCACCATCAACGGCAAGACCCTTTATCATACGGGGGACACCGGGCTGTTTTCGGATATGAAGCTGATTGGAGCGCTGAACAATATCCATACCATGATGGTGCCCATCGGCGATAATTTTACCATGGGAATTGAAGACGCGGCCATAGCCTGTGAATTTGTCAAACCGGTTCAGGCCGTTCCCATGCACTACAACACATTTGACGTGATCCAGGCAAACCCCGAAGATTTTTGTGAAAAAATCAGTGCCAAAGGCATTGCATGTAAACTGATGAATTTTGGTGACCAGATCACTATTTAATTGAATTTGATCCCATCGGCATTTTCATCTCCAGGCAGCAACCGGCTGACAGTTCCGCCCGAACAGCAATAATTTAAAATGTGTCACCCATCATTCTTATGGAAATACTTAAACAGTTTAAGGCCTTATCTGATCCCACCCGGCTGCGGCTTTTGTTTATCCTTGAGCATTTTGAGCTCAATGTGAATGAAATCGTATCCGTGGTGAACATGGTGCAGTCCGGGGTGTCCCGGCATTTAAAGATTCTGCTTGAAGCAGGATTGCTGGTATCACGCAAAGACGGCAGTTTTATTTATTATGCCACCAACCAAAGCGGAAACAATAGAGAGCTTATCATGCTTGTCTGTTCGCAGCTTGAAGCGGATTTGGAACTGCAGGAAGATCTTGCCCGGACAGGCCAGTGTATAACGTTGAGGAAAAATAAATCCAGGCGTTTTTTCAAGACGGCTGCCCCACGGTGGGATCGCTTAAAAAGAAAGGTCCTTGGCGATTTTAATCCCAATGCCGTGTTTGAACCGTACCTTGAAAACGCCTCGGTGATTGCCGATCTTGGCTGCGGCACAGGTGAAGTGCTTGCAGGCCTTCTTGATAAAGGGGGGAAAAAATTGATCGGCGTGGACGTCTCCCCGGAGATGTTAGAACAGGCAAGGCTTCGGCTGCCCGAACGTCCGAATCTGGAGCTCCGCATCGGGGAGCTGGAGCATCTTCCCATGCGCGAACAAGAGGCCGATGCGGCATTGATGAGCATGGTGTTGTACCATGTGTCCGAACCTGTGAAGGCAATTCAGGAGGTGCACCGGGTGCTTAAGCCCGGGGGCGTGTTTCTTCTGGTTGATTTTTTAAAACACGACCAGGAACAGATCAGAGATATCATCGGCGGGGTCTGGCTGGGGTTTACCCGGCAGCAGATCTCAGGGTGGCTGGAGAGAACCGGCTTTAGTCTTAAACATATTGAATCTTATCCAGTTGAAAACACATTGACCTTAACTTTTTATCTTGCACAAAAATAAGGAAGAGACAATGATTTATCCTGTTATTCTGGCCGGCGGCTCCGGGACAAGGCTGTGGCCCATGTCCAGGTCTTTGTACCCAAAACAGCTTATTAATCTGTACAACACCCATACCATGCTGCAAAATACCCTTTTGCGGTTATCAGGCCTTAACGATCTTGGGGACCCGGTCATTATATGCAATGAAAACCATCGGTTTATGACCGCAGAACAGGTCCGCCGCATTGATATTAACGATTTTAAGATCATCCTGGAACCGGCAGCCCGAAATACTGCCCCGGCCATTGCCCTGGCAGCCCTGGTTCTTGATGATACCCATCCGTCCGACATTCAGGACGACCCTGTGATGCTCGTGCTGCCAGCAGATCACGAGATCAAAAATGTTCAAGCCTTTCAAGAGATCATTCAATCGGGCGCGCAACTGGCCCGGCAGGGCAAACTGGTCACCTTCGGTATCGTACCCGCGTCGCCGGAAACAGGTTACGGGTATATCAAAAAAGGGGAAAAACTTGATAATGCAAACCCGGCCTTCATGATTGACCGGTTTGTGGAAAAACCCGATTATAAGACAGCAGTCTCCTATCTTGAATCCGGCGATTTTTGCTGGAACTCCGGTATGTTTATGTTCAAGGCCTCGGCCGTGATTTCAGAGCTTGGAAAGTTTGCCCCGGATATGCTGGAAAAGTGCCGGACGGCCATTAAAGAGGGCAGCCTGGATCTGGATTTTTTCAGGGTGGACAAGGCCGCATTTGAAGCGATCACGGAAGACTCCATAGATTACGCGGTGATGGAAAAAACAGAAAACGGCGTGGTTCTTGCTCTTGATGCCGGCTGGAATGATCTTGGTTCCTTTGACGCCCTGTGGCAGACCGGGGACAAGGATGCGTGCAATAATGTGATCAGCGGAGATGTGTTGGTGCACAATGTCACGGATACCTATATTCATTCCGAAAGCCGTCTTGTGGCCGCCGTAGGCCTTGAAAAATTTGTGATTGTAGATACCAAGGATGCCGTGCTGGTGGCCCCCCGGGATCAGGTTCGGGATGTAAAAAAAATCGTTGGCCAGTTAAAGGCCAAAAATCGGGAGGAAGCGGTATCCCACGCCAAAGTGTACCGGCCCTGGGGCGACTATGAAACCATAGATATGGCCCAAAGATACCAGGTCAAGCGCATCACCGTAAAACCCGGCGCAAAGTTGTCCTTGCAGAAGCACTTTCACCGGGCAGAGCACTGGACCGTTGTCTCCGGGACGGCCATTGTCACCAAAGGAACAGATGAAATCCTTTTAAAAGAAGATCAGTCCATTTATATTCCCCTGGGCACCATGCACCGGCTTGAAAACCCGGGTAAAATCCCCCTGGAATTGATAGAGGTGCAGTCCGGCCCATACCTGGGGGAAGATGATATTGTCAGGTTTGATGACGTCTACGGACGTGAAGCAAAACCCGAAAGAAAATAAATTATTGCAAATTAGATAAAAACATTTGAAATTAACATCTTGTTTGTAATATTAAGTCTGCTTGTACTGTCAAGATTGATAATAAAGGCCGTGGGGCGAACTGATCTATCAACACCCAAGAGTCGCCTCACAACAAAAAAAGGACATAACATGCCGGCCGGCATTATGGAGAAAAATTGGTGAACGACCAGATTACACAGAATATGAAAGGTAAATTCATCATGGCCATTCCAGGCCTTCCGGATCCCAATTTTGCACAGACCGTCACCTGTCTTTGTGAACACAATGAATCCGGTGCCCTTGGGTTTATTGTCAATAAAGTCCACCCGTTACTTACTGGCCGGGAACTGTTTGAAGATTTGGGTATTACCTGTAATGATAGTATCGATAAAACAGATATTTTCCTTGGCGGGCCGGTTCAGCCTTCGGGGGTGTTTGTGCTGCACTGCGGCCCGTTTGAGTGGAGCGAAACCCTTAGGATCTCTGACTGGCTGGCATTGAGCAATTCCCGGGACATCCTGGAAGCCATCGCTGTAGGCAAGGGCCCCGACACCTTCATGATTCTTCTGGGCTGCGCCGGGTGGGGACCCATGCAGTTGGATAATGAACTTGCCGATTCAGCCTGGCTCACCTGTGATATGTCCCGGGAAATTATGTTTGATACCAAACCGGACCTGAAGTATGAAAAAGCCATGATGCTGATCTGATTTGCCGGGCCAATGACTTTACAACCCCAGGAATCCATAGAAAATTTAGTTTCTGATACCCTCTCAGTGATCGAGAGCCTGGCTGCCGTTTCAACCCATTCGGACACAAGCCTTGTTGAGAGCAGGCAGCTTTGCAGCAAAATTCCTTCTTTCATCAGTGAAGGGGTGTTGCGTGTGGCCGTGGTCGGGGTGATTAAATCCGGTAAAAGCACGTTTATCAACGCCGTTTCCGGCAGGGAACTGGTTCAGCGCGGGGCAGGGGTGGTGACATCCATTACCACCCGTATCCGGAAAGGCAAAAAAAACAGGGCGATTATTCATCTCAAATCATGGGATGACATCAACAGTGAAATTGAAAATTGTCTGGAGATGTTTCCCGGCCGGGAGGACCGACCGCCGTTTGACATCAGGCGCACCCAGGACCGGCAGCAGCTGCGCCGTATTTTTGATACCATTGTCTCTGAATTTCCCATCACATCCCATGGGCTTCGTCCCGAGGCGCTGGTGATCCGCAATGCCCTTGACGGGTATAAACATTGTCTGGATGTTATCGGTCCGGACGAGCAGACCATCTGCTTTGACACCAAATCTTTTGATCATCATAAGCAGTTTACGGCGGATGCGGCCCGGGCTTTTTATGTGAGAGACGTGTGCCTGGAGGTTTACGGAAAAACCATTCACCCCAATGTTGAAATTGCCGATTGCCAGGGTGCCGACTCCACGGACCCTGCGGTCCTTGAAAGGATATTTTCCTATCTTGAGGCCGCCAACCTGATTGTTTACTGCATCTCGTCACGCACGGGGCTTCGTCACTCCGACATGGTTTTTTTAAAGCGGATAAAACGCCTTGGGTTGATGGAAAACATGCTTTTTATTTTCAATTGTGATTTAAGTGAGCATGACACCCTGGACAACCTCAGGGCAACCCGGGACAGAACCGTTGCCGAACTTAAACTCCTGGTGCCCGATGTCAGGCTTTTTTCTTTTTCTGCGTTGTATACCTTGTTTGACGCCCTTGGCAAAAGCCTTTCACCCAAAAATAAAAAGCGCCTTGAACTCTGGCAGGAAGATAAAGAAATGGTCGCGTTTTGCTGCAAAGAGTATTGTCGTTTTCTTGACGGATTTCATCTGCTTTTTGACGCGTCCCGGTTTAATTTATTCTACGCCAATCACATCGAGCGCCTTAAAATTGTCACCCATATTCTGGGTGAAAAAATACAACTTCTCTTTGATGTCTTTACCGCCGGTCTTTTAGACCAGGAAAAGGCAAGGGAACGCCTTGCCGATCTTGAAGGTAATGCCCGGCGTTTGAGGGTAATCGTTGATAACTCTGTTGCGGGTGCCGTATCCGCCCTGCGCAGGGAAATTGAGGTCAATTTAAAGAATGCATTTCTCAAAGACAGCGAAAATATCACAAAACTTGTGACGGAATTTATCCGGGAGGCTAACATTGATTCACAGCCTTACAGAACCGGGGTGGAAGCAACGGGATTCAAGCATATTCTATATATGATGTTCCAGGACTTCAAGCGTGAACTTGACCTGTTTATCCTGGAACAGGTGACACCGGAACTCAAACAGCTGGTGGGTATTCAAGAGGGGCGCATCGCGTCCTATTTTAAATCGCTTCTGGACTCATACCGCATTGACTATGTCACCATGGCGGCACCCGGGGACCGGGCGGACGGCCGTGTCTCCCTTGAGCTGATTAAAGAAGAGGAAGAGTATTCCAAGGGGGCGGACCTTGAAAACATCAAAAAAATTCTTGGGCTGCATCTGCCGGCCCAGATCTTTTCGCCTGAATATACCCGGACAATGCAGGCCAATGCCGTGACGGATTTCAGCTTTCATTCTTTGGTTCTGTTTGTATCGGCCATAATGGACAAGCATGTGCGATTTTCATTTACACCGGGGCTTGACAAGGCGGCCGGTAGAATTAAGAAAAAAACGCTGACCCTCATGCAACGGCAGATTAAAGCCTATCACAGCAGTTTGACCCAGGATTATTTTTTCCCTTTAATCGACGCAGTCACCCGGGATTTCAAAGATAAAATTCTCCAGCGATTTACTATGTATGAAACCCTGAACAAGGATATGGATGCGCTTTTCTGCCTCAAGCAGGAAGAAAAAAATGAGCATCTTGTCATGGTCAAAAAGGCCAAAAACGATATCCTTAGAATCCGGGCGCTTCTGGATGAATTCAGCATGGATTTCGGCACCCATGCATTTGAGTGCGCCGCAGAACCCGCCTGATAGCAGACTCACCGTTCAGACTATAATTCCTTTTATTCCCGTTGCGTTTATTGGTATAGTGCAATTTATGATTTGCAAAACAGATGTAAGATAAGGATGCCATGGGCTTTTTAGATAAAATCGTGTCAGGCGGACAGACCGGGGCGGATCGTGCAGCTCTTGATACCGCCATAAAATTTAATGTTTCCCATGGCGGATGGATCACCAAAGGCCGGAAAACCGAATCGGGGCCATTGCCTGATTTTTATAACTTAAAGGAGATGGCGACCCGGGATTATCCGGCCCGGACCCGGCAGAATATAATTGATTCCGACGGCACGGTTGTGATTGCCAGGGGAGATTTAACCGGTGGATCGGCACTGACCTATGCCTTTGCACTCAAGGCAGACCGATGGGTCTGTAAAATAGATCTGCTCGAACAGGATGTCTTTGAAGCGGCATTGACCCTTTACGACTTTATTGTTGAGCAGGATATCCGTGTGCTGAATGTTGCAGGGCCAAGGGATAGCAATGACCCTGATATCTATTCTGATGTTAAGGCCATTATCTCGGCTGTTTTGTATCTGGATTTCCTTGAGACCGAAGACGGGGCCTGGTCCACCGAGGAGATGATTGATACGGAGTTTGACTTCCCCAAATCAATCACCACCATGGACCAGGCCGTTCAGCTCCTTGAGCAGAGCCTGACATTAAGGGGGAAGACCATTATTGCCAGAAGTGAAGCGCATCAAATGGCAGATATTTACTTTATCCTGCTTGAATATGTGCAGTTATCCCTTAATCTGGTTGACAAAGATTCAGACCTTTTCAAGTTCCTTTCCAGGGGAAGGGCTCTAAGAGATTATACGCCTGAAGATGCGGTAATGGAGATTTTGAAAAAGCTTAAAACCAAATTGGCAGAAAATTTTCGACTCCGGGTGGTGCCGTCATGATTCCATTAAGAGACGAGCAGGAAAACACAAGCTGTGCTGTGGCAACCTGTTCCATTATCGTCATTACGGGGTTGGTTTTTGTCTGGCAGCTGATCATGGGAATCGATAATCAGGCTGTTGCCTATACATTCGGTTTTGTCCCTGCCAAGTATACCGTGGCGAAGATGGCGGCGCACTTTTCCTGGCTGAACAAGGTGTACTCACCGTTTACCTATATCTTTTTGCATGGCGGTTTCTGGCATTTTATCGGAAATATGTGGTTTTTGTATATTTTCGGAGACAACATTGAACAAAAGTTAGGCCCATTTCGGTTTGTGGGGTTTTATCTGGCTTGCGGACTTTTGGCAGCATTTTTTCATTTTTTGCTCAACCATTCATCCATTATGCCGACTATCGGGGCAAGCGGCGCCATTGCTGGGGTAATGGGTGCTTATTTCCTTCTCCATCCGGGCAATAAAATTCTCACCCTGATTCCTATTCTGATTTTTCCTTTGTTTGTCAGGATACCCGCCTTTGTTTTTTTAGGCGTCTGGTTTCTGATCCAATTCATCAACGCCACAGGGTCGGGTGCCGGGGCAGGCGTTGCCTGGTGGGCCCACATTGGCGGGTTTCTTTCGGGGATGATCCTCATTGGATTGAATCAAAAATTGCCCAAGACCGGATTCAGCGAAAAATTTGACAGATTCACCGTCAAAAAACACAGCCCAAAGCTTCATGTGATTTCCCCTGAACCCAGTTCGTCAGGCGGTTCCGATCTCTACGGTACCATTGCATTGACCTCCCTTGAAGCGCTCACCGGAACCAAAAAACTTGTCACCGTTCCCTGGGGATTTAAAAAGTCCGTTTACCGGGTGGTTGTGCCTCCAGGTATTCGACGCGGTTCCATGCTGCGGCTTAAAGGAATGGGCAAGTCCATTCCAGGTATGCCCCGGGGCGATCTTTTGCTGCGCGTAGACATTAAAAATGCAATTTAAAACTGCTTGTAAAATTTTATTGCCTGTCTGCCTGACCCTTGTGGCGGGTATTCTGTGCCTTATTATTTTTCTTCCCGGCATTTCAACGCATATGATCCGTTCAGCCATTGGGCCGCTGCCGGGGAATCTGCCTGTTGATTTTACGGTATCTCATTTGGGAATTAAGTCCGCCCGGATCAGTGACATCTCCATTGGAGAGGATGTGAACCTGGATACAGTGCGGTTTAATTACCGCATGGATAAAAACAATATTGTCAGCGTTGACGATTGTGCGATATCCGGTCTTAACCTTCATTTTCATTTGGATGAGAAAAAAAGTATCCGGTTCTGCGGCCTTTCGTTTCCCCAGGAAAAAGACCCGGCACCTTCTTCGCCAGCCTTTGATATTAGTGCCTTTGAATCCTATGTTAAATATCTTCCGGCACACCTTGCTTTAAAAAATAGCACCATCGTTCTTGAGCGTGAACAAGACCGGATTGATATTCCGGTGACGGCAGAGATCGAACTGGACCGGAAAACGCTTTTAGGACATGTGAAACTATCCATCTACCCAATGAATCAAAAGATATTGATTGGTGCATCGGGCAATTTTTTACACGGTCCCGTTGAAATGAAAATTTCAGCAGACCCGTTTCACCCTGAACTGCTTTTTGCCATGATCCCAGGCGGCCGGAAGCTGCACATGTGTTGCGGACCTGTGAATTTTGCAATTGAAACCAAAGATTTTTCAACCTTTTATTTTGAATTAAACGATCTGGAATTTGCCCCCGCCCCTCATTTGAGAGTGAATTTCCCTATACTTAGCGGTACGCTGGCCACCGATAAAACAGCCTGGCTACTCAAGGCCGACGGACCCGTACAGATCAGAAGTCCTGGAATGGATTTGGGTCTGTTCGATTTTCAAATTTCATCCCGGATGACTTCCGACACCATCGATCAATTTTCTTTAACAGTTCAAAGTAAACCTACCACGGCCTGGAACATTACACCGGAACTTACGGCATTGCCTTTGTCCCCGGTGGATCTTATTGAGAAAATTCAATTTTTTGACCCACGGTTCAAATTGCTTGTTTCAGGTGATCTTGACCACCTGGCAGGCACGCTGGACGTTTCCGGCAAAAGCCTTAAGTTTTCAGGCCATGACAAAGCAATCTTGGACATTGCAGAGTTGCAGGTGACAACTCAATTCGACGGCAACGTTAAAGGCCCTGACGCTTTAACGCAAATCAAAATTGATGCCCTGGTTGACAAAATTGCCTTTAAACAAAACAATTCAGAGATACTAGCCAAAGGGGTTTATCTTGAACTGCCTGTAACCTATCCTTTTAAAAACATAAAAGCGTCCGGCAGGGCAGGGGCAAAACAGATCATTGTGAATGATAAAATCAGCGCTGCGGCTGCTGTTAAAATTTTTCAAGTATCTGATTTTGCGGTGGATATGGCTGGGAGAGTAACATCTGCTCAACTCCCGGGGATGGTCACTGATTTGTCCACCCGATTGGGGCTTGATTCTGCCATGAGCCCGTTCGTAAAAGGGCAAATGCAAACCAATACGTTTTTTATCACCCAGAATACGGTGATTCCTTTCGTCCCAAGCATATCCGGGATTTATGACTTTAAATTTAACGTGTCTGCCCAATCGGATTTTTCCTACGCAAATAAGACGATAAAATCATCGGCCGACATCCAGGTCTCCAACGGCACGATAAAATTTATTGACTCCGGGTTTTCGGCTTCGGGTATATCTACGAAGATGCATTTTAATGACCTGATGATTCCTGAAACCCTCCCGGGTCAGTATTTGAATATTGACCGATTTGATGCCGGCCGCTTTAACTGCAATAACGCCCGAATAAGATTCAGACTTGAAGACGAAAGGTTTATCAACGTTGAAAATTTGAAATTTAACTGGTGCAGTGGTATTGTCTCAACAGAAGCGTTCAGGCTGCCTTCGGACGATGATATCATCGACATTACCTTGTATTGTGACCGGCTTGGCATGGAAGATCTCTTTTATCAGCTTGGCGCCTTTGACGCTGAAGGGGGCGGTACCCTGAGCGGGCGTATCCCGGTGGTTATGAAAAACACCAAAATCGGTTTTAACGACGGCTTTCTTTTTTCCACACCCGGGCAGGGGGGGCTGATTTTTATCCGTAATCTGGATAAAATGCTCGTGGGAATTCCAAAGGATACCAGGGAATATGCCCAGCTGGATCTTGCCGGAGAAGCATTAAAAAATTTTGAATACAATTGGGTGACCCTTAAACTCAATTCCCATGGGGATACACTTGCCGTAAACATGAAGCTTGATGGAAAGCCGGTATCCAGTTTGCCCTTTGAGTATAATCGGAACCTGAACAGTTTTATCCGCATTGATGCAAAAAGCCCCGGATCAAATTTCCAGGGCATCAAACTGGACGTTAATTTAAACCTGCCGTTTAACCAGGTTATTCAATTTGGCAATAATTTAAAGCGTATTATAAATCCTTAAACAGTGAGGTTGCCATGCTAAAGCGATGTGGGGCCGTGGTTGTAGGTATTATTTTTTTGACCTTGGCCGGTTGCAGCACCCGCCACGAGGTTGAAGTCAAACCGGTTGAAATCAAGCCCATTCATATTACAATTGATGTAAACGTCAAGGTTGATAGAGCCCTGGATGATTTCTTCGGTGATATTGATGCGGCCCAGGAAAAAATTGAACAGAATCAGTCTAAAACAGGAGGAGATAAATAATGAAATCCATTAAATTGTTGATGATTACGACCCTTGTCCTGTCCTTTGCTTTTTGTGCCACGGCTTTTGCCGGCAGTATTAAATCACGCATGAAACAACGGTTGCCCCAGATTGTGGATTTAAAAAACAGAGGTATTGTTGGTGAAACTAATACCGGGTATCTGGGGTTTGTTTCGGCGAAACACGAAAAACAGAATGTGGTGGCGGCCGAAAATGAGGATCGCAAGGCCATTTACAGCCAGATTGCAACACAGCAGAACGTATCCGTCCAACTCGTCCAGAAAAGAAGAGCTGAATCTTTATTTTCAAACGGAACAAAAGGCCATTATTATCAGAATCAGGTCGGTGAATGGATTAAAAAAAGCGGCTTCGATTAATTTCCATTTAACCCCCCGGCTCTGCCGGGGGACTCACCAGTGTTTGAAATTTAAGGGAATAAATGAAGGGACCTCCAATAAACGTGAGCCGATCAAATTCACAAGGGGGAAACGTGCGATCCATATAGCACGGAATTACCTGGAACATCGGAGAAATTTTACCGGGCATCAATTTGGGGGGCCAGTAGTTATTCTAATACGTAAGCCCGGAGATCAATATCCGCTTATCTGCCACCCTCCATCAGGGCAGTCAATTCTTTTTGAATGCAAAAATAGATGTCATCATCACTGCCATAAATATCAATAACATCTTTGTGATTGATCAATGTTTCGACGACAAATGCAGTCAGGTAAAGGCTGGCAATATTGGGATTTGAAATCAGGGATCTGAATGGGGCCACCGCATAGTCAATGTCAAAATCCTCTGCATGACACAGTTTATCCAGGCAACGAACAATCTGGTTTTCCACACTGGATTTGCTGACGGTTTCAATGAGTCCGGTCTCAATAAGTTTCATGGAGACTTTATTGCTGAATGAATCAATGTTGTCCCGGATAGCGCTGATGGTTTTAATTCTTTCCCGCTCCTTTGAAGATTCAATCTTAGAAAGAAGCTTGGATTCCCTATTCCCGGTGTAAAACATTTTTGCCATTGATTTATCCTCGAAATAAATAAGCCATTATTTATAAAAAAAAGCTGGGTAAGTTACTCAGATTTTTCAAACTTTGTTGTGGGCTGTGCCTGTCCGCTGATATGTCATGTCAGCTTGTGGCTGTTATAAAAAAAATATTATATGACAATTTGGTTGTTGTTTACAAGCACAATTCAAGGGCCGGCAAAAAAACATATCGGTTTGAATATCCCATAAATCATAACGGAAATTAAATTTTGAACCGCTCCATCATCTCCTTTAATATTCAGGTTTATATCCTTAATCCTTTTCATGTATAGAAGCTCCATTTACATCATTATAAATGACAGTCTGGTTTCGACCATGATTTTTGGCCTTATATAATGCGGTATCGGCCTTTTTTAACAGCAACTCAATTGATTCGTTGCCGCTATTATCATGCACAATCCCAAAACTTGATGTTTTTGAAATCGTATCCTGGAAAATCCATAAGCTCGATTTTTTTTCGAAGCCTTTCAACGATTGCAAACGCCCCGTTTTTGTCAGTTTCCGGAAGCAGAATTGCAAATTCTTCTCCACCCAGTCGTCCCAAAATATCCGATTCTCTGAAGAGGTCGGGCGCTGGTACCGTTTAGCATTACTTAAATATTGGGGTGCAATTTCGTAAAAAGCCCGGCGATTATATAGTCCAGTCAATATATCGATACGGGCAATCCGTTCCGCCTCTTTTTTTGCCGCCTCTAATTCAAAGCTCAGGGCAAGCGTTTTAATCCAGTTTTTGTGCTGCTTCAGACCAATTCGTTGGAAAATAGGGAAATCTGACAAGTCTGAATATAATACAGCAGTTAGGCCGATTTTAAAATCATTATATTGATAAACCTGGAGACAGACAGTTTATAAAAATGGAACCATAATCCACTCTGAAAGAAAATTTATGTGTATGCTTTCTGGGCGGATGTTTCATGAAGGATAGATGCTTTTACCTTTTCAATGCTTTTTAGATAAGAACGGTACAGGGTCAGATAAAAGGAGAGGGGTCTGGAAAAATTGCCCCCCAGCACGCCGTCCACAAACAGCCTGCTGATGTGATGTTCATGCCGCAGCATGTTCTGGGCCTGGAAAAAGATGACCTTTTCTTCGGGGGTCATGTCGGATACCACACGGATCAATGAGGACTGGGCCCGGGGCAGATACATCCAGAAATAAAAAAGATCCAGGGAATTGATGATGATCAGCATGGCCAGATCCCGGACTTCAGAGTTTTTGTTATCTAAAAGCATGCTTGAATTTTCCAGAATATTGAGCTCTTCGGTTTCCGGGAACAGCATGATCAGTTTTGAATAAATATCAAACAGCTCGGAGATTTTTTGACGGATATTTTGTTTTCGCAGCCGTGTGTATACAGACCTGTCAGCCGCGGCTTCAATGAATCCTGCCACAATATCCGACGCCCCTTTTGAAATGATGGCTGCCCATTTTTGCAGGATTCCGTTAATGTTGGGCACATTCAAAAAACCTAAACCCGCACCGATACCTGCACTGAGCACAACGGCAACAGGAATGGAAAGAATGCTTCTGAAAAAATTGCCGGCCACAGCCCCTTTGGGCAGTCCTCTGAAAAAATTATGGGTGGAAAGATAAATACCATTGGCAAGACCCATGACGCTATAGAGCATCACGGGGCCGTTATCAATGGTAATTCCCAGGGTGTTGTCCAAAAGAAGGGTTTTAACCAGAAAATCCAGCAGCGGCACGGAAAATCCGGTGAACAAAAGAGAATCTGCGAATCTGTCCCAGCTGACATAGTCATTCCATTTTAAACGGGACGCCCTTCGAATACCGCCGCCGCCGATCACCGACTGTATCACATTTCTTATGCCGGTGATGCCAAACCAGATCGTCGCTCCAAAATAGGCTAAAAGCCACCAGTCCTTGGTCAGCATGAAGCACAATTGGGCGGGAATAAATCCCACGAAAATTTTAATGAGATTTTTAAGCGGGGACTTCAGGTATTTAAACGATCTTTCCGGCTTGGCATTTTCGTCAGGGGTTTCGGCAATATTCATTTTGGGGACCATTAACGCCGACCGGCCCAGGGTCACCAGATTTCCCTGGGAAGCGGGGTGAAGCAGAAAAAATTCAGGAATCCATTTCTTTTTTTTGCTGGATAGCAGATGGGCTATGCCCGGTATCCAGGCAATGGCGCCGGAAATAGAATCTGGTGGCGATGCGATGGTGCACAGGCTGGTTTTTACCTCAACAGGAAGGCGCAGCCTGTCGCTGTCTTCTTTTTTGATTTTTTGTCGAACCTTAAAGGGCAGGGTATTGATCACGGCAAAGCCCATGCCGTGATGCCCGGGTTTGCCCGTGGAGTCCGACCCGATTCTCAATTGGATCGGCCGGGCGTCAAACATGTGCTTGAATTCGTCAATGTCGTTGAGGATCACGGACAGCGCCTTCAGTCGGTCTTCTTTTGAGTCGGCGTCCTCCTGTTTTTGCACATCAGCGATAATTTTTGAAATAATGCGCTTTAATTTTAGAATACTTCCCTGATTGATCGCCGCCTGCAATTCATTGACGCAACGCATGACTTCGGTGTCAAAGGGATTGTATTTTTTTAGATTGATAATCTCAATTCTGGCGATCTTACCGTCGCTTTCATACAAGAGTTCAAGCACATCTTCCGGGCCTATTCTGTCCAGATTCAGGGTGATTCGAAAATCGTCCAGAAGATCGTCAAGTTGGTTTAACAACGTGACAAACGGCACACATAGCCTTGGCGGTGCATCATCGCCTTTTTCTTTCACATAGCTGAAAAGCCCTGTGAAAAAGTTTGCGGCATCAAGGTATTGGTCTAGAATGTCGCCGGCCATGAAATTGTTCATCGTTTTGGCGAGCTGGTCAAGTTGCGTGCGAATCTCCGGGGAAGTCTCCTCTTCGCCTTTTAAGCGAGAAATTTCAATCTCAAAGGCCTTAAGCACTTTTGAATGAATAAATTCACCGAGATATTGAAAGCTTGGCTGACCCGGGCCGACAAAATCGAGAAATTCTTCCGCCGCCACAGGCGTCATGGTAATACCAAGATCCCGGCACAATTCAACGCGTCCCGACGAATTGAATCTGTCCAGCAACAGATAAAGATAATTTTCCTGGAATTTTTCTAGGGCCTTGCCCTGTTCCATGAATTGATTCACTTCAGGTTTTGCAAGAAAGTTTAAAAAGGATTCAAGGTTTGGCAGTCCCCTGGAAACCCAGATAATAGAGATATATCCATCCCGGTGAATGGGCCAGAATTCAACACCGATTCTCAGATCTATTTCCATGATTCTGGCCGCTTCAATGAGTTCCAGTGCGCATCGGGGTTCAATATAGTGGTAGTAAATCACACGCAGTCTTCGAATTCCTTTGATCCAGGCATCCATGATCAGGTGCGTGGCACTTTTCCTGCCCGACGTGTTGGCATCGTGAACGTGGTCGTCAAAGGTGATCTGATTCCATTCTTCGGGCATTTCAAGCAGACGGTAGTGGTCAAGCAACTGCCGGATAACCCTGGGTTTGCCGAATGCCGCGATTCTGAAATCATGGGCCAGTTTAAGCTGATGATCAAACTGACCTTTTGCCCGAACCAGGTCTTTCATGATCTGCAGCAACACCCTGGCGGTATTTTTGGGCATGGGACCGCCGACAGTGTCCACAAGATCGTCCTTAAGACCCGACAGGGCTTCAAGGCGGCTTGTGATATCACCGCTTTCAATGGATTCGATCAGATTGATAATGGAATATGCTGCGCGAAGGCCCCGGGATTCTGCAAGTTCCTTGATGCCCAACGGGTGGAAAAAAGGATATAACAGTTTGCCTGTGTATCCCAGTGTTTTGGGTTCGTTATACACCGAGTTTACAATCTCAATGAGCTTGTAGTCCCGCCGGTCAAAAAAAATAGAATCCATGGCCCGCCGCATCAGAAAACCGCCTTTGTGTAAATTTAATACCTGTCAAAAATCCGGCCTTTTATTAGCTTTTGATTGGCATTCTAATGATTTTTTTTAATCAATGCCATATTTTTTCATGGGCAAAGTTGTGCCGCCGGTCATAGAGAATGCTGCATCAGATGTTGGAGGAATCAGCCCATCCTGAAAGAATGGAAGGTATTGCACTGATATATAAAGGAATTTAGAATGTGTTTGCCATGCAGTCCATTCTGATTAATTTAGGGTGTCACGTTACAGCGTTTACAGACAGTAGCCGGGCGTTGTTTGGTATTTAATTACGCCCGGGGGAAAATTTGATCTTATCATTACAGATTACAATATATGGGTAATTAGGCCTTATTCCGGATTCATATCTGCCAGGCAGCCATGGCAAAGTGCGCCGCTGTCTGTCTGGGATAGTTTAGAGGCCATAGTCGGCTCTTTGCACCTGTCGCACTGAAGTGACGGCTCTATTTTCGCTTTGGGGGGCATGGCGACCGTTATCCCGGTGATGGTGAAAAGGTCTTCCGGTGCCTGGCCGAGAATCTCCATAGCCTTTTCCCTGTGAAGTGCCCAGAATTCATCATGGTCCGCCTTGCTGGCTTTGTTTTCCCTGATCCGTTTGATCAATTCCTGATGTCTGGTCCCCAGCAGCGGTTCAGGATCGTATTTTTTAGCAATGCGAACCCCTTTACCTGAATTTCTGCTGACAAAGGTAAATGCGGTTTTTCCATAATCTTTATAAATGAAATTGCCCTTGCCGAATGTGCACCCCGTAATCACCTGGATTGCATCGGTTCCGCAGGCATCCGTTTCGACGATGGCCACAATTTCCTCGTCCTTTGCCCGGGTCTCCGACATAAAATCCATACCGGTCATGGCTGCCTGGAATCCGTATGCAAGGCCTGGGCATACGTGACCATGGAACGCAACACATTCTTGAAATAATTTTTGTTTTTCTTCGGACAATTCCGGCATTAAAAATTCCTTCTTCAACTGTCTATACATGGTTAAAAGCACATCAGACAGCTTAAAACATATAAAATGATTGCATGTCAAGGATGAACCGTGGATTTTGGCTTGCAAATCCGTGCACAATAATATATTTTCACATGATTGAAATGCCTGGGTGGCGGAACTGGTAGACGCAAGGGACTTAAAATCCCTCGCCCGCAAGGGTGTACGAGTTCAATTCTCGTCCCAGGTACCACGAATATCAAGGCTTTCAGCGTTTAGCTGGAAGCCTTTTTTTTTATGATTTTGGTCATTGTGCCCGAAATTGTGCCCAAACGGCTTTTCAGATAATTTTCCTGCCTTTGGGCGGCAATCATCAAATCATCTTCGCTGACAATGTTATATCGCTCAAAAACAGCCCTTGTTTTATGTCCTGAAATCATCATCGCAACTCTTTCCGGAACACCGGATCTAACCATATTTCTGACAGCGGTCCTGCGCAGATCATGAAAAATATAACCAGGAACACCAGCGGCTTTACATGCCTTTTTCCATGATCCACGAAAATCTTTGATTTTGTCGGTTCCAGCCTTATTCAAAAAAACGTAAGGCAAAATTTTGTTTTCAATTTTCTGTTTCTCATACTGGTCGTAGAAAACCGTCAGCAACTCGTCATCGAGATATATTGTTCTGCCTTCCTTATTTTTAGTCGTTCCAATATCCAAACGAACCACCCGTTTCTCCAAATCGACATTGGACCACTTCAGTCCCGTAATCTCGGACACCCGCCAACCGGATTTATATCCAAAAGTTGCAACACCTTTCAGATATGCCGGAAGATTGTCCCTTAGCTCCAGAAACTGATCATGCTCAAAAAAACCGGTCCGTACATTGTCTTCTTCCAGCATCTTGATATGCGGTACCCGATCAACAAGGGGAGGCGTCTGCTGTACGCCAAGATTAAACATACGCTTCAACGCCGCCAACTCACGATTAATCGTTGCATTGGCCGCACCATCATCCAAACGGCCCTGGATATACGCATTGATTTTCGGCGTGGTGATGTGCGAAGCACTCATATCTTCAAACGCGGTCGCCAGGCGCCGAACACTGCGCTCAGCTTTCACCAAGGACCTCTTCTGGTTAATTTTATAATCCCGCAAAAATTCATTAGCCAACTCATCAAACGTTACCCTGTCAAACAAAACCCCAGGGACTTTACCCTGGGCGACCTCTCCCTCCCTTCTGGCCAGCAACTTTTTAGCGACCATCTGTTTATTGCTCCCGCTGCTTTCCCGGAAGCTTTTTCCATTGCGGTAGTATTTTATCCACCACGTCTTACCTCTTAAAAACAAAGAACCCATAAAATTCTCCTATCTGCCTTGACGGGCACAGGATAGGTTGGACAAATATAACTGAAAATTGCGCAAAATCAAAATCAATACTGCATTTTATGCTTCTCAATGAACACCTCTAAGTCCCTGCGATCAATCAACATCTTCTTTCCCACCTGAATAAACGGTAGCTTCCCGTCCCAGATTTGACTTCGCCAGAACCACTCCGTAACACCAACGCACTCTACAAGCTCTCTGATAGAGTACAGACGCTTATTGAAAACTATATGTTTGGATTTGGTCGGCATATTTTATTCTCAAAATTTTTTTGTTAATATTTATCTTCCGTACTCTTCGCCGTAAAAACGCTGAAAATTTTTATTAAATTTTTTCCAGCTATAATTTTGATTTATCTGTTCGCGGATATATATTCTCCAGGCCTCTTTCTCTTTTGCGTCCTTCAGTTTTTTTGCCGGTTTTAATTTATACGATTTTTCAACCGGGTAACCGCCTTTGGATAGTTCAAACGGCCCTAAAATTTTTAATCTTCCATGGCGGAATTTTCCTTTTTGAGGTTCCATGATGATTCCGTTTTCAGCGATTCTCAGGCCGGTTTTTGAAAAAGGGATTGTGGGATTCTTTTTGGTTTTTCCACCAATATCCTTCAGCACATACCCGGCTCCCCGTGGTCTGACTTCCAGGCCGATCCTTGCCAGTTCTTTATGGAAATCCTGCCAGGTTTCGGACTTGACGGCAGCCTGGGCAATGAAATTCTTTGATTCCAAAACAAAAGTATTGAAGGATTTTAATCCGGTTTTTGATTCAAAGTCCCTGGCTTTTGGGCTTTCTGGTTTTGGTGTTTTCTGAAAAAAATCTTTAACGGTATAATCGCCGGTTGTTTTTTCAAAGGCCCCTAAACGATCCTGCAGCTTCTTTTTTGACAGATTTTTATCAAACTCGCTTATTTTTATATGGTATCCGACCTTTGGTTTATGCCCAATGGCAGCCAAGATACAGCCATTCCCCCGCATTTGTACCGTCAGGCCGTAAACCGCTAAATTTTTATGGAGGGATTGCCAGTCACGGGCATTGTCGAAGGCTTCTTTGATATCTGACCGGTGTTGCTTTATGTAATCGCTGAACTGCTGTTCAATGCCGCTGTCAACTTTAAGATTATATTTCTGCTCCAGGAACCGGCATGTTTTGTCCCGTTTATGATAATCGTAATACGGATCATGCCGGGTGAACTTTCCTTTATGAATCATATTGTATGCAACGTGCATATGCGGGTTGTCTGTGTTTATGTGTATCCCGCACAGCCGTTGATGATCTTCAAACCCTAAAGATTTGGCGAACTCTTTTTCGATGTCTTTAAAATCTTCCAGGGACAGCTTTTTAAAATCTTCAGGATGAAAGCTTACCACCAGATGATATGTTTTTTCTTTTGTGGTTCGATTATTAAGGCCCTGGGTGGCTTTGATTTCATCCATTGCCAGGGCATAATCCTGACCGGCATAACAACCGGCAGTCCATTTTTCGAAAAGCTTTTCACCTTCATGGCTGGCCCCTGCTATATACAGCCCTAATCGCCGTATACTGTCGTTTCGGGGTTCACAATGAACACGTTTTGATATCATAACGACTGCCTGATTTTAGAGATTACTGGAGAAAGATCCCGCTGCCGCGTTTCAATCTCCCGGAGAAGGGTTCTAATTTCTCCGGGAGATACATTTTTAAACCCCCTGGAAATGTAATATTTAAAGAGGCCTCCAAGTCTGCCCAGGTCCGCATTGACCTTGAGCGCTGAGATAAAAATCCCTTTATCGACCGTGGATTTAACAGCCTTGTCTGTGGCCATCCGCCGCACATATTCAGACACTGAAAAACCGGTTTGTTCCGCCTGTTGTTTAAGTGTTGCATGCTCTTCAGCCGTGACATAGGATTTTATGCATTTCATGCGTTTGTTGGCTTTTTTCATTATTGCCATTCCCAGTGGTTGCTTGATAATTCTTCGGCTATTCGGGCTTGCTCAGTGGTTGATTTCGCATAAATTACATAACAGTCGTGTTCATCTCCATCTTCATCCTGATATGTCGTTCTGGTTCCCAGGTCCAACCCTGAATAAACAATATCATCGTATGCCGTGAATTCATGATTGATAAGCGCGTCATAATACCTGCGGCATGACGCAGGTATCTGTGGGTCAACGACCCACATTGAAATTGTTTTGTATTTTTTGTGAAAACCTGACCCTGTGGGAACTTTGATCATGACTAAAATCATATTGTTGTTCAGGCTCTCCACCGTGCAGTTGTCCCGGGAATAATCGACAATAACATTAATCAAGCCCTGCATACCCGCTGCTGAAGAATCCGGACATTTATTTAAAAAGGCCCGCCTGGCGTTTAACGTGTCTGATAATTTTCTGTGCCGGATACTGAAAAAATAGTTCAAGGCCGGGTTACACTCACCAGGACGGACAGCAGAGGACAGACACAAGATGCTTTCACATGCTAATTTCTGGATATTTGATAATTCAGCCATTGCCGGCGGGGTTAAAGAAAAAAATAATGCGAACAGGAAAATAAAGTTAATTTTGGGTGTTCTCTTTTTCATTTTAAAATCCTTAATTTATGCGTTTCTTCCATCGTTCCTTGATCGTCTTCAATCACGGCAATATCTTCAATCTTTCGGCCTTGTTTGGTTCTTTTTATGAAAATGACCAAATCAATGGCCTCCTTTATTAAGTCATCCATTGGGCTGGTTACAGCTTCGGCTATCAATTGCTGAAGCCGGATCAGCCCCCCGGTGCAGGAGTTGGCGTGAACAGTGCAGACGCCCCCTGGATGACCAGTATTCCAGGCTTTAAGCAGATCTAAAGCTTCGCCACCCCTGACTTCTCCAACGATAATGCGATCAGGCCGCAATCTCATGGTCGCCTTCAACAGATGCTGCATATTGGTGGTCTGATTTGTCCGCAGCATGACTTTGTTCCTGGACAGGCATTGCAATTCGTTTGTATCCTCAATGATGACAATCCGATCCTCACCCGCAATTTCAGCCAGTTCCGCTAAAATTGCGTTGGTCAAAGTTGTTGGGCGCATTCCCATTTTCCCGGTCGACTGGATATTTTTTATAACAGCAATTAAATTATTAAGAATCAAGCAGTTAAGTCAAGCTTAGACATTGTATGTTTTTAACGAAGGCCTTCCGCTGTGCGCTCACCAGATAAAAATTTCAACATAAATTGCCCGAGACACCTGATTTTCCTTGGTTCTGTGCACCGGGAAAATGGGACTGGAAGGATAATTTTATGATATAACAAGCTGTTTTTATATGTATTGTTGAGCAATTGCTATATTTCAACGTTTACGGATAATATGCCTAAGCTAACCGGGAAAATGGGAATGCGCCCAAGTTGTTTTTCCTGATCCGGTTCCCCCAACCACCAGGATGTTTTTCCTGGTGGTTATGGACTCACAGATAAGCTGCCGTTGGGCCTGGGCCATAATCCCGGTGTTAACATAGTTTTCAAGCGTAAAAATTTTTGTGGCTTTTTTCCGGATCGTGAAGGTGGGGTTTGCAACAACCGGTGGGAATAGTCCTTCAAACCGGCTGCCGTCGATAGGCAACTCGCCCTCAACTATTGGCTGGTCCTTTGTAACAACAGTTCCAAGCATGGAGGCGACCTGACTTAAAATACCGGCTGCCGCTGAAGGATTAATTTCTGATACCGGCATCATACCGTTATCAAATGTGTCCAACCACAGGCTTCCATCGTCATTGAGCATAATTTCAATTACATTGTCATCCTCAAGGGCCTGGATGACGGTTTCACCGAAGTTGTGTTTTAAACTATCAAGGACAACGCTCATGTGATTTACTCCAGATAAAAAAAGGTGTTACTGTATCAATGACGCAGCATTGCGGGATTAATCCGAGATAACGGCTATCTAATGAGAATTCTGTATCACCGGTTACAATGATATGTCTGGCCGGCACTATGCCAGTAACGGGTGTCCATGGCGTAATGGGACGGCCTTTGCTGTCCGCATCAGATGCCGGGGGCAACTGGTAAGCCTGGCCTGGCAGAGCCGCAACACGTTTCATTAAGGGGGTGTCCGGTTCAAGGTACTTCGCAACAAAAGGGTGTTTATCAAAATCCGGGCGAAAAACTACAATGGTCCCAATTTTTAATGGCTGTCTCGTCTTTAAATATAAACCGATAGGCAAACTTGCGGTTGTGTTTATATAACAACGCTGAGATATAAAAAGGGCAATCGCAGCGGCCAGGCTGATGATGTATAAAGGGACTTTCATGATCAGGGTGCCGGGATCTGTGATCTTTTCAAAAGTTCCCTGTCCATGAAAAACAGGATCTGCTGACCATAAACTGCATTGTAGCCTGCCACAAAAATTAGCATGTCGCCAGGTCCCGTTATTCTGCCGGATTCATCTTTGAGCGGCCCTTTTAACCTCATACATTCATCGGGCGTCAATAAGGGCCTGGCAACTTCACGCATCTGCACAGAGGCGTTGCTTAAACTGCCGATCCGTTTGCCTGAGACACTGGTTTTTTTATCCACCACCGTTGTTTTGCCGGTCATTTCCGAAAGCAACTTTGCGGTTTCAATTTTATTGGGTGCATAGGCGATCCTGACATGGCAGTTTGACGTTATAGATTCATCTCTTGTGTAGGCCTCCTGGAGTTGTGAAAGATCCTGAACGATGATAAACGCCTTAAGACCGTATCCGGCCATAAAAGCCAGGGCCTTTTGCATGATTTCCAGTTTTCCCAGGCTGGTAAACTCATCCAGCATAAGTAACAGCCGATGTTTATAAGCGGCAACGGATCTGCCCCCTTCAAATTCCATTTTTTCGGTCATTTTTCTTAAAGCCAGGTTGAAAAATACCCGCAGCAAGGGACGCAGGCGGTCCAGGTTGGCTGGTGAGACAACCAGATATAAATCAACCGGTTCATCTGAACCTATGATATCGGATATGGCAAAATCTGATACTGCCGTATTCCTGGCTACCGTTGGATCACGATACAAAGAAAGATTGGTTATGGCCGTGGACACAACGCCGGATAATTCCCTGTCCGCCTTGATCACGGCTTCACCCGCATAACTGTCAATGGATTCCTTGATGTTGTCCGCTATTTTGCGGTCCATACCTGGGAACCGTCGCAACAGGTGATTAACATGCTCCTCGTCTATGATCGCGTACAGCAAATTTTTTACATCCCCTTCGTTGTCACTTTTTGTAATTTCAGCCACAACATCGGATAAGTCCGCCTCTTTTTTAACAACGATTGTATGCAGAATTAAGCCGGTCAAAAAAGCATATCCCGCCTGGGAAAAATAGTCTTTCAGGCCTTTGCCGTCAGGATCGCAGATCATTTGTGCAATATTCTGAGTATCGGCAATAGCCTGGCTTCCGGACAGCCGGATCTCAGCCAGGGGATTAAAAGAGGCAAAAGAATGGCTTTCGTCTGCCGGATCAAACCTTAAAACCCTGTGACCCTGTTGGGCTTTATACCCCGCAGTCAGTGCGTAGTTCTCCCCCTTGATATCCAGGGTAATGCTTGACCCTTCCCATATCAAAAGGCTTGGGATGACAAGCCCCACACCCTTGCCGCTCCTGGTCGGAGCAAAAGCCATGATATGTTCAGGACCGTTATGGATAAGATATTTTGTACCGCTCCTGGTCGGAAATCCACCCACATAAACGCCGGCATCTGCATCCAGACCCATATCCTTTAGCTCATTTTTTTTCGCCCATGTTGCGGTGCCGTGTAATTTGACATTTGCCTTTGGTTTTTTCTTGAGCAGAAAGAAAAAAACAACAACCGACGAGAGGATAAAGAACCCTAAAATCAGATCTATTTTATCTGATACGGAACCGTTCAGATAAGGTTGCCATTCAAAAACTTTCCAGGGCAGATAAAGCCTGCTAAAGACGGGCTTGCCAAGATCCGGCGTGTATTTATAAGCCTTGGCTATGGTCTGCGTGGCAAAACTCATACAGACCACTCCCCAAGAGATGAAGACAACAGGGAACAGCCAGGAATAATAACTTTTTTCCGTTTTTATGTGCTTAAGGCCGTATTCTTCTTTCATCTTTCAAGCTCCATCCCCTTGTCTTTATCTTTGACAAGAAATTTGATTTTTGACTGAAGCTGTTTTTCAATCCGGCTTTTACCCATCTTGCACCGTGAAAGGTCGTTGAAATCGGTCATTCCCTGCCTTTTGCCAGCTTCTGAGAATTTGGGGATAATGACCTCACCGCCCACGGCTTCGGCTGCCTTCTGTGCTTTTTCAACACCAACATTATTTTTAAGGGCATGGTCATTATCCGCGCAGAAAAACAGGTCTGCCGATGGCATGAGTTCCCGGATCTGCATGGCGACGTTTTCAAGATTATTTGAGTCGAAACAGACAACGGCGGGAAGGTGGCTTATATCATGGAGTGTTTTACCGGTGGCAAACCCTTCTGCGAAAAGAATGGGCTTGTTTTCGTCCAGTTCGCCCAAAATATAGCAGTTCCCGGATTTCTTGCCATCTTTCAGAAACTGCTTGGTGCCGTCAGTGTTGATGAATTGAAGCGTCTCAATCTTCTTGGTCTGCGGGTTGATGGCCGGGACAATAAGCCGGTTATTCTTGTCAACCCGGTATTCCTTGCCACCGTTCAGACCTTTAGCTTCAAGATACGGATGGTCCGTTGTTTTTTCTGCATTGATGTAAATACCGAAGGCGGTTTTGGCGGCTTTTTTAAAATTATCCTGCTGTCCGTTATTGCGTTGATCCGCCTTATTGAAGGCACCTTCAAGTTTATAATCACCTTCATATTTAAAATTGCTGAATTCTGCGGTTTTATAATTTTTGACATACCCGGCAGGCCTGCCGTCCGCATGGAGAACATACTCTCCGGAAACCTTTTTTTCTGACTCCCCCTCTACCCAGACTCGGTGTTTTTTCCCGTCTGCAACAGGGTTGTCAATAACAACGCCTATCTTCGCTGCATGATCCCGGAACTGATTTGCTAAATCAGACGTATCAATTTCTTTATTTTCCTGGAGCTTCATCCATTTTTCGAAAAGCTGCGGATCTGTTCCGGCGGCTATAAACCAGGACTTTTGTTCTTTGTCCCATTTTGCCCCCAGGCCCTTAGCCTCATCTTTTTCGGCATAAGGGACGTGGATATAAGTTTTTCGTGTTGCGTTATGAAATTGTGGTTTAGTCGCGGCCTGGTTCGCTTCTGTTTCAAGGCGTTCTGATTCACCCAAACCATCTTTAAATCCGGCATTCCAGGCTAAAGAATTATCCGTTGAGTCCATCGGATTTACCAAAGTCGCCCCGGACAGGAATCCGGCTTGATACGATTGACTCAAATTCTGATCGTCATCCTGGTCAATTTTAATACCTGACTGTTTCGCAGAAGATCGAATATCAGCAACCACTTGAGTCATATCTTTTTTGGCCAACTCGTCCTTGGCTAAATCTGTTACTTCCATAACTGATTTTTCTTCCCTGACCTGGTCTCTGCCGTAAATAATATCTTCCGGACAGGACGTTTTAATGTTTCTTTCCCACATCCCTTTCATGTGTATAGGTGGGCCGGTGGTTACAAGAGGCCCCTGGGTATCTCCAAATTCAGTTATTTTATAAACTGATACATCATCATCTTCTAATTCGGTCATTGTGGCTTTAGCAGAGATCGCGGCCTTTAAAGCCGCTTCAGGAGTGTCAAATTTTGCCGCCTCGCTGCCCCACGGATCAACCAATGTTTTATTCTCACTGATGCCGGTTAAGGACTCATCCGCAATGATGTAGTGACCTTTCACAGGCTCTTCTTGCGCAACCGCCTGTTTTTTGTCCATGCCAAGGATATAATGAGCGATTTTTTCCGCATCCTTCATGGCAAAACCAAGCTCTTTTGCCCGGTCATTTTCTTTCAAAGCCGTTAGCCAGCCGGCAACATAAGCGGTGTTATTTTCCTGGGCGGAAGGTTCGTAACCGATGCCGATTTGTGTGCAAATCAGCCAGGCGGAAATCTCAGCACGCAACTCTTCTTTTGTCCGGTCCTCTTTACTGCTCCGGTCCCGTTCCCTGTTCAGCATTGACGGGTGTTGCGTTGCATGGCTCAGCTCATGGAATATCATGGAATAGTATTCAGACTTGCCTTCAAACTGTGCTTTCTGAGGTGTTTCAATGGTATGGGTGTCCGGTCTGTAAAAAGCCCTGTTCAACTGGCTTTCAACCATGGGCAAGTCGGCGGACCTTAAAATCTTTTCAGCTTTTTCTTCCGGATTCCAGGACGGGTCGGGTTGATGGTATGGCTCAATTCCCTCCACCTGGGAGGCGTTAAAGAGGGCAAAAGCGTTAAAGACCGGCTTTTCAACCCGCTCCATTGTCTCTTTTCCATCTTTATCAATGATGGGTTTGCCGTTTTCATCCAGGGCTTTTTCAAGCCGGTTTGGAGAATAATAAAAGCCGGCAGTTGATTTCTCCCCTTTTCTAACCCGGCAATCCATATTTTTAGCCTGGTTAAATGTTAACCATCTGGGATCATTGTAGCCGCTCATGGCCAAATTCATGACATTAACACCCTTATACGCGGTATCTGTTGTCATGTTTTTGGGCAGTTCAAGCAGCTCGCCTTCTTTCCAGGGTTTTTGCCAGGGCGCATCGCCTTTTTTAACGGCGTCGAGAACCTTTTGACTGAATTCGTTTAATTTATCTTGATATTTACCCATTTAAACACCCCCTTCCTCTTCCATAAGAAAGGCTTCGGCTTCGGCCAGTTCCAGCCCGTAAACATGGGCTATATGCCTGGCGACATCTTCCGGGATTTCGTCAGAGTCAAAATCAAAATTTTCAATTTGGAAATCCAGCCATTTTTTATAGCCTGTCAGGCTCATTCCCCGTTGGTTGGCGTACTCTTTCATTTCATGCAGATTCATTTTCTTTCACCTTTTTTTTGAATTTGGGTTGACCGTTATTGTCAAAGTAAGTCTCCCGGCAATCGGGAAAACCTGAACAGCCCCACCAGTAATTTTTCTTGCCTCCTTTCCCTTTTTTCTTAGCCTCCCTGCGGATCAGCGGCTTACCGCAGGCCTGACAATTGAATTTAGATAAAACACCACCAGTTTTTTCTTTTGGGGTCAGATCCGGCTTGCCGCCATTATCCGGGAAGGTTGTTTTACAATCCGGATACCCGGAGCAGCCCCAGAATAAACCGTTTTTACCTTTACGCTGCCGCAGCATCCGGCTGCAGTTCGGGCAGGAAAAGCCCTGCTTCTCTTCAAATTTTTGACCGGAGCCGTTTTTAACCTGTTCAACCTCGTTTTTTACCCAGGCGGCAATATCCGCCTGGAATTTTTCAGGGTTGCCTTTATTGGCGGCAATATCAGTTAAGCAGGATTCCCATTCTGCGGTCGTGACAGGGTTAGAAATAGATTCGGGTAAGACCTTTAAAGCTTCTTTAGCCTTGTCAGATGAAACTATATTTTTACCGGATTCAAGCAGGTATCCCCGCAGTTTCAAGCCGTCGATTATCGCGGCCCTGGTTGCTTCCGTGCCGATGCCTTTTACCGTTTCAGACTTAAGGATTTTTTTAGCCTCTTTATCCTCTACATACTTGGCTATATTCTCCATGTCGGCAATCAAGGTGCCTTCCGTATAGGGCGCAGGTGGCTTGGTCTGTTTGGTGGCCACATTCGCTTTTTCACAATCAACCTGGTCGCCTTCCGTGACAGCAGGCAATTCTGCCGTGTCCTCTTTATCCTTGCTGTCATCGGACAAAAGAATTTCTTTCCATCCTAAAATAACGGGGCTGCTGCCGGTCACTTTGAAAAGCTCTCCACAACATTCAGTAATTATAGTTGTGGAGTCATATTCATACACCGGCATGAATTGTGCGATATAACGCCTGCGGATCGCGTCATAGACTTTTAATTCAGCGTCATTCATGCCGCTGATGTTCGGGGCTTCTGTCGTGGGAATGATTGCGGTATGGGCGGTAATTTTTTTATCGTTAAAACACTTGGGTATCTGGTGCATGTCGCATGCCTGGACAAATTTTTCCAGGCTGTTATCTGCGGCAACAACGGAATTAATGGTATCGCTGACTTCAGCTAACGCTCCGCTTGCAAGATACCGGCAGTCTGTTCTGGGGTATGTCGTGGCTTTGTATTTTTCATAAAGGGCCTGGGCAATTTCCAGGACCTGTTTAGCGGACATCCCCCAACGCTTTGAGCAGTATGTCTGCAAATCGGAAAGCGAAAAAGGAAGTTCAACATCCTTTTTCTTCCGGGTCTTTTCGGCTTTTTGGATAATGCCTTGCCGTCCTTCAATTTTTCTGGCGGTCTCTTCAGCCACAGCTTTATCAAGACACCGCCTGTCAGGGTCAGCTATATTTTCCGGCACCTGCCAGGCGGCGTTATAATTTCCGGCAGCAGACCGGAAGGTAGCTGTCAGGACATGATAATCAACGGGCTTGAAATGGGCGATTATTTCATCCCGGTTCACCACCAGGGAAAGGGTGGGAGTTTGAACCCGGCCAACAGAGAAAACACTGTCATGACCGGCAGCCTTGGCAAGCAGGGTAAAGGCCCTGGTTAAATTCATACCCACCACCCAATCAGCGATACTGCGGCTATAGGCCGAGTCCCGCAAACCTTTATACTCTGTGTTGGGTTTTGGGGCGTCCAGGGCCTGTTTAAGGGCTTTTGCGTTCAGAGCTGAGATCCAGACCCTTTCTGTGGGACCGGACCAGTTAAGTTCCTCTATGACCTCGTCAACCAGGAGCTGGCCTTCTCTGTCCGGATCACCGGCGTTGATAACCATGTCTGCCTCTTTCAAAAGTTTTCTGATAGCGGCAATTTGAGTTTTTGTTTTTGGGACAGGTTTTCTCCGGTAGGCTTCCGGCAGTATCGGCAAGCTGTCTAAGGACCATTTTTTATACTGGTCCCCGTAATCCTGGGGATTGAAAAGTTCAAACATATGGCCAAAACACCAGGTCACGACATCTTCACCGCATTCAATGTAAGCGTTTTCTTTTTTGGTCACACCCAGGATCGCGGCAATTTCTCTGCCAAGAGACGGTTTTTCTGCAATATAAAGTTTCATGCTTTTACCTTTTAAAAATGGTCTATAATTGCCCTTCGTAGGGCTCATTAAAGGACAGATCCTTTACCACCATGACGTTCAACCTGTATCCGGGCCGGATAGTCAACGTGGGTGACATATCCATGTGCTTGGCCAACAGGCTCATGGTTGTTTGTCCCATCTGTTCGGCCAAAGCCGTTCCCATGGCGGAGCTGAAATTTTCGGTATCGCCGTCATTGGTATCTAATGTGTTGAGGGCATAGGCAGTGCCGCCGGTGATCAAACTCATAAGAAGGGCATGACCGTAAATCCTTAAATAGTGGTTATCAACCTGGTCCTTCAGGCCGGAATAGCCGAGCTGATCCGTTCCGGGCATCTCACTTAAGGTCATTGTCCGGCCATCCGGAAAAATCAACCGCTGCCAGGCCACGAACAACCTTTCCTGGCCCATGATGACCTGGTTTTGATATTGCCCGAAAATTTTTGTCCCCTGGGGGATCAAAAGATTATATCCGGTGGCTGTGTCCCAAACGTCCTGACTGACCTGGCAACTGATATACCCGGGCAATGTCGAATTAATCCCGGTGATAAGGACAGACGGAATGATGGACCCGGTTTTAATGGAAAGAGCGTCTGTCTCCTGGTTCATAAAATACCCATTGGACCATCTTTGATCCCCAGTCTCTCCAGTGTCGAACGAATCTATAACCGCCGCCTGGCTTGCTGAAAAGGAAAGTGAGGAAGATCCTTTGGACCTGACAGAGGCTGTTGCATTTGGAATTTGCCCTTGATTTATGCTGATTCTTAGCTGTGCCGCTTCTTTTTTTAAGCCCGCGATTCGGGATGAACTGTTTGCCTGTGTATATCCGGATGCACCCAGGCTGCCGTCATCGGCACCAATGACAGGAGAATCTTTTTTATAAACAATCAGCCCGGACTCCAAAGCTTTTCGTTGCTGTTCAAGATGATATTCCTGTATGGTCAGAAGTTGTTTTTGATGTTGTTTTTCAAGTGGATCTTTAGGAACAGGCTTGGATGCCGGTACAACCTGAATAGGTTCTTTTAATGACGGGGTTTCGCCTGATGCCGGTGGCTTGCCAGAGACAATTTCTTTGGCAACGCCCTTAAAATCTTTCGGGGCTTTGGGTAAATTCAATCCCTCTTCATCTGTTGTTGTTGATACGCCTGGTTCTATTAATAGGGTTTCCTGCTGCTTAATTTTACTTTTGGAGCTTCCGCTGTCAAAAATCGAAAATATCAGCAGTATAACAATGACAACAATGAGGCCCAACAGCAGGAATATAGGTTTCTTGCTCAAAACAGTCGTTACAACACCTGGTCTTTTTAATGCCTTTGGTGCGGTCATTTGTTAACCTCGCTGTTTTGTTCTGTGTAATAATCCCCCAACACATAACCGGGGACTTTAAACATTCTGCTGAAAACAAGCCCATTGCTGCTTTTGAGATGGATATACCCGGTTTTTTCGTCCATCATATCTATGACGTAACTGATATTTACGGCATCTTCCTGGTTGCCGACTGTATAACCGGCCTTCCGTGCCGTATTTTCTAAAAGCGTATCGAATTCGGCATTATTGCTTTTAGACAAACTCAAGGTTGTTTGGGCGGGTGGATATTCGGTAAGCAAACGATCTATGATGACATCACAGCATGGGTTGGGGTTTTCGACTATAACCCGGGAGCCCTTGTTAACCGATTGGACACAGGCAGAAAGGTTTATAACCACAAAAAGAAAAAAGATGGGTTCAATAAATTTTTTCATTATACCCCCAATCTTTTAAGCGTGATTTTCTCCTGTTCCTTATCAACGCCGATAATCAGATAGGCTTCGTCAAAGATGCGATCAACAATGAAACAGTTGTTTTTTACCCGGTAATTCACAAGCCCTTTGCCTGCGGTTGTTTTAACCAGGAACATGGGCATCTCTTCCATTTTGGGCAGCTTGATATAGGTTTTGATGCCGTTATCAAAAATCTGTAACGGTTTCCAACCGGCATCGCCTGATATTTCGTAATCAAAATTCAGTTTCGATATATCAAACCCTTCTGTTGTGATTTTTTTTGTTTGTTTTGCGGCAATCCTGGCCTGCGCTTCGTCGGCAATTTTTAACTGCTCGTGCGGATACATAAAACCGGAATAGAGCATGTGTTTTTGCCGGTCTGATTTTAGATTGATATGGTAAACCCGCCTGTCCGTGGTAATCACCACTGTGGTTTTAAGGCCGGAATTCAACGCTTTGAAAACAACATGGCTGGTGCTTACACCGCCGATGCCCGAAAAAATTATCTCGGCAAACCACCTGGCATTATCACCTAAGACCATGGAATTGATGACCTCTCCCGGCTGCAACTCCAGATCAGCCACTTTGTAAGGGGCAACAACAATGGTGGGCACGCAATGGCCGTAAACAAAACAGGTCTTGCCGTTTTGCACAGTTACCGGTTCCAGCGTTCCTTTTTCCCACTGGGCCTGTAGAGCCAGAGCCTTTTTTTCTTTTGTGGTTAAAGAAGCGTTCACAGGGCTGAGATAATCTGCGGCCTGACAGGTAGCCAGGGACAAAATTAAAATCGGAATTGCTGAAAAGAAAATCTTTTTCATGATAAAAACTCCTATTGTATTTTTTCGCTGTGGCTTATTTCGGCAACATAAATCCCGGTTGCGTTACACAAAATTTCCTGCTGTGTTTCAGGAATCTTGCGTTTGATAACCAGGTTGCCCTGGTAAGAGGTCCTGGATCGCTCAACCCCTTTATGGGACCGCTCAATTTCAAGCCACTCCACAAGCCAGGTTTCTCCGCTGACATAAAGTGGCAGGGCAGAAATCCTTACCTCCACCAGTTTCTTTTCGCTGGTCACATAAGGGTTGTTTTCGGTGTACCATTGGCCTAAGATCCTTTTTGCCGCTCCAATGGACATAAAGCTTGCCTGTTTTACATATTTTTCCTGAAGCGCAATATCCGCCGTAACAGTCCGCCAGGCTGTGATGAATTGTGCCAGGCTGTACTGTATAACCTCTTGTGTCGTTTCTATTGTTTTGGCCATATGTCCGCCGGATACACGTCCTGCCCGGTCTACCTCAACCACATAAGGCACAACTTTGTTCTGATGTAACTGGATGATGTTTGCGACTCCCAGGAGGATGGCGACAAGGCCGATGAAAAGAGCTGCCATCCGCCAAAAGTTTCTTTCCTGGATGAACGATCCATACATTTCCGTCCAGGCCATGCGACCGGCAAGGTAATGGTTTTTACTTGGCTTTGCTGCTGTGTTCATTGCTGATCATCCTTTTTCTTTAAATGCGCGGTTGCGGCATCGGCAATTGATGAAAGCGCTCCTTTTTTCATACCGGCTGCAGCTCCGGCCAGTCCGCCCCCGCCGGCACCAATCGCAGCCCCCACACCCATGGAGGCGGCACCCGCAGCCATACCGACACCGGCGGCCATGGCTCCTGTCATAACCCCGGCACTGCTGCCGCTATGCAAAGTGACCATTCTCGCCATGGCGTCGGGGAGCGTTTTTACCAGAAATGCAAGGATGATAAAGGATGCGGTAATAACCAGGACTTCTGAAATATCGTTGAAATAATAATTGATCATGTCAGCCACAAACGCAGCTAAAATGAAGATCAGACATTTAACCGTAAATAATTTTAGACCAACGCCAAGGGCGTATTTAAGAAAACTGGTTGCAAAGCCTCTGGTTGTTTTAAGCCCCCCAAAGCCTAAAAGCAGAATGCCTAAATTAAGGACAATCCAAGCCTCACAAAGAATTAAAACATACATGCCATAGATAAAAGCGGCACAAAGCAGCGTTACAATAATACAAAGCCCTATCAGCGGGGCTTTTACCGCACCCCATACAGATATGGGTGCTGTCATGTTGTCGGCGATCGTAAGGCTGTTGGTAAACACCTGCATGGCACTGCTGCCGCCCCCGGCAACATCCACGCTTAAGTTGGCCATCCCCTGGATCAGTTTATCCGCCCAATCCTGGCCGTAGACGATCAGGCAGAAAAAAACAGATCCGAAAAAGACCACCTTTACAAGATCCTCCAGCACATCCTGCAGGGTGGATTGCTTCAGGCCCAGTTTTAATGCCATCCAGGTAAGCTGGATAACGAGCATGACCTTCAGCAGCCAGAACGCATGTCTTTTTACATTTGCTCCCCAGGTTGAACCTACCTCGTGATATTTGATTATTATTTTTTCAATAATATCCTGATCAACGGTTGAAGCCGTAGCAATTCCATTGCAAAAAAATAATAAAATTGAGATGATAGCAAAATAAAGCAAAAGATTTGAAGGAGGTTTTATGTCTAAAAATTTAATCATTCTTACCGTCTCCATAGCTATTGCGATCAGTATCAGTGTGGGTGTCTATATCGGGATTTCGGTTGATTCCCAACCTGAACAGGAATACAAAGACACTATTGGAATCAATCGAGGCAGCGTGACTTTGCCTGAGCCTTGATTAAGGTTCCGGTAGAACCACAGCCCCTCTATTGATACCCACGCTTCTTTCCCGCTGATCCTCCGCCTCACGCAACTTTTGTTCATGCTGTTTCTGGGCTGTTTCGCTTGATTGGGCCTGCACGTAACTGGCCAATAGTGCCCTGGTCTGCCGCAATTCGTTTACGGTCAGGGCATTTATCTGGTTCCCGGCCTCTATTGCCTGCATTCTGCCGGTTTTGGATGAAAGAAGGCCGCTTATATATGTGTCAAATTCGCCGGAGTCTTCCAAATCCTGTAACTGCTGGCCGGAAAGCTGAAAGTTCGACTGCAGAATATTGTCCATTTTCACCGCAGCTATGTTGAACTGATTTCGCCGGTCATCAATTCGATCCGACATAAGCACCCCGTCAACTTTGACATCCCTGAGTTCGGGCCAGGTTTCAGTGAAAATGGTATAAAGGGCGTCCATGTCTGCTTTGTATGATTTTAATTGGCGAATATTCGCTAACGCCCCTCTCAGTTGATACTCTAATTTGCTTTTCATGTTGGTGGGCAGATTCATGGTGTTTGTCAGAGCGTTTTGTGTCTGCTTGACCAGTTCTTCATAGCGCTTGATCGCTTCGGCCAACTGCTCAATGTCTTTGATGTACTCTAACGCCTGTGTGAACAGGTTTGAACAGTTGACACAGGTTACGGGGATGCCGGCCAGGGAAAGGGAAGCTGAGAAGGAGAGAAGGAAAATAAAGACGATAAGGGAAATTTTAAATTCTTTTTTAATGCGTTTTCTTTTCATTTGATTTGTTCCTTTACGTTTTAAAAGTAACACCTCTTTCAACCAGCCAGGCCCTGGGCCAGGTCTGGCCGTTTTCTTGAATTAAGTTTTTAATGGTTGCTATATGCTCTTTGCTGCTGGCACCGACAAACGCCAGGGCCAGGGGGGATAACGCCAGATTGATTAACCGACGTCCTTCTGAGCTGGTGACGTAATATTCACGCTTCGGGGCGGCTTTGGTTATGATATTGATCTGGGCGGAGTTCAGGCCAAGCCCCCGGTACAAATCAATCTGAATATCTTGGTTCGCGGTTAAATTGGGCAGGAAAATCTTAGTGGGGCAGCTTTCATTTAATACGTCCAGGATGCCGGAGTTCTTAGCATCAGAAAGGCTTTGTGTGGCAAGCACAACAGCACAGTTCGCCTTTCTTAAAATCTTTAACCATTCCCGGATTTTTTGCCGGAACACAGGATGTCCCAACATGACCCAGGCTTCGTCTAGGATCAATAAACTTGGCTGTCCTTTGAATGATTTCTCAATGCAATGGAAAATATAAAGCAGGACCGGGATCAGGTTTTCTTCGCCAAGGTTCATCAAATCTTCGATTTCAAAAACGGTGAATGTTTCAATGTCCATTGAATCGGTTCCAGCATCTAAAAGTTTTCCCATGGCCCCCTGGACCGTGTAATGGTTAATGGCCTCTTTAAGTTCCTGGTGCTGCAAATAATGATATAGGTTGCTTAATGTCCGATGTGACGCCGGGGAGTTCCGTATTTGTGTAACAGCATTGTGGATACTGGTCCTATGTTCGGGTTTGATTCCAACTTTCTGCATAGTGCAAAGGGTCGTTATCCAATCTTCGGCCCAGGCCTGTTCACCGTCGTCATCAACACCGTGAAGCGGACAAAAGGCAAGACTACTGTCATCCCCGGCAATTTCATAATGTGTGCCGCTGGCAGCCGAAACCAGAGGAAACATTGACATCCCCTTATCAAAGGCAAAAATGGACGAGTTTTTGTACCGCCTGAACTGTGCAGCTATCATTGCCAGTAAGGTGGATTTGCCGGCACCGGTCGGGCCAAACACAAGGGTGTGTCCCAGGTCGCCGACATGCAGATTCAATCTGAACGGTGTTGAACCGTCTGTCGCAGTATACATAAGCGGGGGAGATTTAGGCGGATAAAAGGGACATGGAGCTTGCCCGGACCCTGCATAAACAGTTGACAGGGGAAGGATGTCGGCTAAATTAAGACTGTGAAGAATAATCCTGCGAAGATTTGAATACGCATTGCCGGGGTGAGATCCTAACCAGCCCTCCAAGGCGTTTAAGGTTTCCACCCTGGCGGAAAAGCCCTGTGATAGGACAACCTTGCGGATCTCCCGGGTGTGAATCTGCAAAATTTCTTTGTCTTCATGGAGCAAGACAATATTGCCTGAATAATAACCGAAACTCACAAATCCGGACTGGTTGATCAGGTATGCGTCTCCGGCATCTTCTGTCATCAGGGCCGCATCTTTATTGACCTTGGCTTTGGCATTGTTGAAAAGCTTGTCAAAGAAGCCCAGCATTTTTTGAGCCCAGGTTTTGCGGTAATTTTCAATTTGCTGCAGGGCCGTATATTGATCCATGCAGATATACCGGGAATTAAACCGATACGGTATGGCAAGGTTATCCAGTTCCTGCAGCATCATGGGAAAGCTTTCTGCCGGAAAGCCGTCTATTGCAACCACGCTGATATATTTGTCTGCGATCTTCGGGACAATTCCGCCGGTCAGATCCTGGGTAGCCAACATATAATCAAGATACATGGGGATAGCCGGTAGTTTTATCCTGTGGCGTTCACCTGTAATGATAAAATTGATTATTTCCAGCAAATCAGAATATACGCCGGTTTCGTTTTCATACTCCTTTAGCTGCTTGATCCCAAAGGACAGCTTAAGCCGGTCCTCGATCTCAATAAGGGTCGTTTTAAATGTATCCAGGCTTTTGGCCCCAACATCCTCTTTTTTCTTGTCCTGGTTTTCTTCGGAGTATAGAAACGAATTCAGTTTCTGGGATGAGATATCCGGCCGCCAGCTTATAAAAAGGTAATGCAGGGTTCTGAAATGCTTTCCCTTTTTAAAATGCAATCTTCTGTCGTCATCAATTGCCCTTGTTACTTCATCGGGGAAAAAGTTCTCTTCTTTCTCAGGGTAATAATCTTCCGGGCTGCGGATACAGTCAAAATGCAGGGTCCAGCCATCGCCTAAACTTTTGAGTGATGATGATATGGACCCTGAAAAACTTTCAAGTTCCGCATCTGTGGAACTGGCCGTGTCCCTGGTGGTAACTACATAGCCGACCAGAAACGATCCGTTTTTACATAAAAGTATGCCGTCATCAACCATAAGTGCGTACTGCAGCAGGCTTTGCAGCCCCGGTTCTTTCCTGTTCATGGCATTATAATTGATGCTTTTACCCGGTCGAATATGGCTGTCTTTGGCCGGGTAAAAATTTTTATGGCGCATGTGCTGGCGGAAAACCTTTGTCAAAATCGGTTCCGCTTTATTGGCTTTTCGAGCAAAAGTGAAACCGATGGACAAAATAACCAGGCCCAATAAAATCTGCCAGGGGCGGTTGCCGCTGGTCACGATCAACAGACCGGCGGCTATACCGATGGGGAAAAGTAAATCCCGCTCAATACCCATGATAAGGTCCGCCCGGTGCAATGACCTATGAATAGATATGCGTCTCATTTCAGATCAGCGCACCGCTGCCAAAGGAGAACAACTGATTAATAATGGGTTCTGCCAGGGCAAGTACGGAGATGATACAGACAACCACCAGGAAACCCTTGGCCATGCCGTCGAGATCATCCTTTTTAAACCACATCATAAAGGCAGCGGCCAGAATCATGATGATGGCCACGGCTTTGGCCCATGGGCCGCGAAGGGTTTCCATAAGAGTTTCTGTCGGGGTTTGAAATTCTGAAATAGTTGTTGCCAGGACACCGTCAGGAGAAATGGCAACAAAAAGGATAACTGACATAAAAATTAAGGGAAGATGTTTTTTCATTGTTTTTAGTCCTTTCATTTAAAAAAAAGCTGAATAGTCATTCCTGCAATCACGCCAGCCAGAAACGCGATTGTTACGTTCATCCGGTTGACGCGGGGTTTTAATTTTCCCTCCATTTTTTTTGTGAAATCGGCCTCATTATAGTGGACCCCAATGTCAAGACAGTTTTTTTTAAATTTAAGCGTCATAGTCGGATTTTTCTCGGTGCCCAGCGGAAGTGGAAGCCAGGTCCTGAGAATGGGCACCATAAAAACTGCCCGTCGGAAGGGGTTGGCTTCCGCTGGAGCGGGTTCTGGCTTCTTCATCCCACAAGACTTAACTGATTTTCGCCATAATACACTTCGGCAGGCGTCTGGCCGTTAAAACTTTGGTGAGGTCGTTCATTGTTGTAAAAATCAAAGTATTTTTTCAGGGAGTTGCGCAACTGTTCAACAGAACGAAATTCATTTACATAAATTTCTTCATACTTCACACTGCGCCACAGTCGTTCGATGAAAATATTATCGAGACATCGGCCTTTTCCATCCATGCTGATTTTAATGTCCTTATCTTTCAATACTTTTGTAAACTCGTGACTTGTGTATTGAGATCCTTGATCCGTGTTGAATATATAGGGTGTTCCATGACATCGTAACGCTCTCTCCAAAGAGGATATACAAAACTCGTTGTCCATGGTTATTGATAGTTCCCAGGAGAGAACATGACGACTATACCAATCCATGACCGCCGTCAAATAAACGAAGCCACCAGAAAGTGGAATATATGTTATATCCGTACACCACACCTGATTTGATCTGGTTACTTCAACGTTCCTCAAAAGATATGGATACACTTTATTTTGGGGATGAGCCTTGCTGGTATTTGGTTTCGGTGCAATGGACTGAATTCCCATTTTCCGCATCAGTCGTTGAACCCGTTTGCGGTTAATCTTATATCCGTTACGCCTGAGGGCATTACGAATTTGGCGGGTGCCATAAAAAGGATGGGCGGTATATTCATTGTCAATCAACCTCATGAATTCCAAATTTGTAGGCGTTTCCTGTCCAGTCAGGCCTTTACGGTAATAGATAGAACGTGGGAGCCCTATCAGTTCACATTGCCTTTGAATACTGAGTTTGGAGTTCTTGGGTTGAATCCGCTGTCTTTTCTCTTCAATACTCATCAGAGGTGCCCGCTGTTTTTTTTTAGCCAATCCAGTTCTACCTGGAGTTGGCCGACCTTTTGATATAAACGGTCCCGTTCAATCTCTGTTTCTTTGGTTTGTTTTGCCTGGCTATTGCCAAATACCAATGGAAGGGCTTCTATTGCTTCCTTTTTCCATCTATTTACAAGGCTTGTATGAATACCGAACTCAGAGGCAATCTCATTGACAGTTTGATTCCCTTTTATGGCTGCCAATGCGACCTTACTTTTTAATTCTTTACTGTAGTTTTTCCGTTTCAAAATGAATCCCTTTCTGGTTTCTGGACTGTTATATTTTATCTTAACATCTTGTCCAGTTTTCGGGGTCCACTATACATAGTCCGCCAGCTTCTGTTTATATTCGTTCACAATAAGCTCGTAGATGGAAACAACGATCCATACCGGATCATCCTCACTGACGGCAATATTGTGTGTTTTAGCTATCAGTGCCTGTATTTTTGATTTCATTGGTGAATCCAGTTCCATCAAGTAAGGCCCAAATGTTATCCCGGATGATTTTAAGGCGTTGTTTTGCCATTATGTTTAACCCGTCAGATTCTATCGCCTGCTCAAAAGTGAGCCGGGACTTTAAAACGGTTTCTAAATCGTGGCCGAATGTTTCTTTTTTATAAGAGGGCAGAGTGATGATGATCCCGCCATTTTTTGCGTTCTTCCTGGCAAGTTCGTGTTTTTCTGTAAACTCAATCTGGCCGAAAAACGGATTGACCCACACTGTTACAGGGGTGCCTGGAAAACAATTTAAAAGGGAGTTCAGGCCCTGGATGGTGTCGGTTTCAGCCTGCCCGCCGGCAATAATGGTGTGCAGGAACAGTTGGTGCCCTGTCTCTTTGAGAAACTGGGCTATATTGTTTTCCGACATATAAGAGGACAGGGGGATGAATGTGCTGGCCCCGCTGTCTATAACCACACAGGCGTTTTCCGGCAGCTCCACCAGCTTTTCTATGAGGTTGTCAAACAAACGGCTGTTTATGATATCCCCTTCCATAAGCTCTACCCTTACAGCCTCAAGGCTTTTGTAGGCGGCAAAAGTGGCGTTGACCGGATCGGCATCAAAACAAGCCAGTAATTGGTCACGATCAATTAAATACTGGCCCATTAAGCTTGAGATAAGGCTTTTACCGACACCACCTTTCCCTTGTAAAACAACATTTATAACGGCCATTAATCACCCTCCTTTTTCATTGTTTTTTTGGATATGAGATTAACCTTTAATTCATTTTTTTCTTGAGGTTTTGAATCCTCGCTTACCGGGTATGGCCTGTTGTCGTGATGAAATTTACCCTGCACCTGTATGGGCTCCACAATTTTTTCCGATGTGAATTTGGGTTTTTGAGCAAGGCTGAAAGGATTTTCTTTGGTTCTGTACCTTAAAATTACAAGCCAGGAACTGTAACTCATTGTAAGTTTATCTTGGTTTCTGTAATAATCGTAAATTGCTTTTTTGCTGAAACCCCTTTCAATCAAGGTGTTAACCTCGTTTGATATGGCAGTGTACTGACTTTTGCACGAGGGCTTAATATCCATTTAACAATCCTCACGGTCGAGGCGTACCAGTACGCCTGTTGAATGTTTTTAATTTTTAATTAAGCTTCCATTCAAAAAAGACACAAAATAAAAGAAACAGGCAAAAGGAGAGAGTAAAAGGAAGAAAGTTTTGAGCGGTGTATATATGCAATTGGTCATAACATTTTTCTTTTGGCTTTAAATTTTTTGTGTTTCCAAACTTCTTTGGGAAAAGATTTACACAAAAAAAATATAAATGCAAGCGAAAAATGAAATTTTTATCAATAATTGTCTGTTAATATAGATAGTTATATTATTTTGTATTTTTCTATGGGTTACTCTGCGAAAATATATTTTAACTATATTTAAATATAAAAAGTCAGATTTAACTATAAAAAGATAGGGCTTTCGGACGACAGGACATGCAAAGTAGGCCCACTTTTTCAAAGGAACCTACTTTGCGTCCTGCCTTATTCGTTCTGCTCAACGGAAACTTATTCGCTTCGCTCAACATGGAGAACTGATCAATGATCAAACGATTAATAAATGTTCCTTTTTATAATTTTCAACTTCTACTGTCGTGCCGCTGGATTTTTACATACCCCGTAGGGGAAGGATTTCGTATCTATTTCAGTTTGACGCTGAGGTAACAATCCAATATATTATCAATATCTACAGATTATTTTTTATTACATGTAAAAATGATGCAAAAGACACTTTCAAAAAATCATATAATTGAACAACTTAAAACTGATAAAGATTTTTTAAAACAAAATTTTGGGGTTATTAAAATTGGCTTGTTTGGATCTTATGCTAAAAATCAGCAAACGCAAAACAGCGATATTGATTTATTGGTAGAATTTCAGGAGCCACGTTTCGATTGGATAGCCAACCTTCAAGCCTATATGGAGCTAAGATTTGAAAAGAAGATTGAAATTGTCAGGAAAAGGGAGCTAAGCAACAGCAAATTTTTTGATCGAGTGGAAAAGGACGTCATTTATGCTTGATGAAATTATTTACGATGTCTGTAAAAATCACATTCCCCAATTAAGACAAACTATACAGGATATGTTGTCCTGATCACGGAACAGGTTCTGAACATTTTTTTTGCTGCATTGTGAGGGAGCAGCGCCTGAAAATCATCATTTTTTATTTCGTGGTCTCAACCTTTCGCGGAGTCTGAAAAAGCCCAAGATTCCGAAGTCGCTTCGGCGCTGACAACTTCCGATTAATTATAGCATTACTCCCGCCCTTAAAGATTTTCTCAGATCCCCAAAAAGAACAAAACCAATCCCCAATAAGCGTCATTATTGCCAAAAGGCTGACAGGTTATCTCTTGAAAAAAGCCCTTCCCTATCTACCAAAAAGACGTGCTCATCCTCAAAAACGCCCCAAGCGTCCATTTAAAGGATGTGATAAGAATTTGGTACGGTATTCCAATTTCTATGTTTTGTATCCAAGGAATATTTTTTTGTTATGCAAAAAAATATTGACACCTCTAACTTAATTATGTATTCCACATAAACGCTTTGTTGCTGTTAACTACATAGAACAGGGTTGCCTAAGAGCGGCCTATGTTTCCAAATGTCGAAATGCCCTTAATTTTTATCTTGTTGGAGGGCTTATCATAAAGCCTGTCCGGCTTAAGCGCCTATTTTCTTGCCTCTTTTCATTTTGGAACCTGCTTCAAACTATTCTGATCTATCAGTGTGGACGTGACAGTAAAACATTTTTTACCAAATCACAGAAAAAAGACTGCTTTTCATCCATCAAGATTCCTGATTTTCGGATAGACTCCGAAATTTTCAATGCCTATATAAACAAATTTAAAGTCTTACTACATCGATTTTGTCATTATCTGGCATTAGTTCCAACATTTAAAAGAAATGAGCCATTCTTTTTGAACCTTATGGAACTTCATAATTTTAATTCTTCAAACGTCATCATCATAAAATTTGACTATGAAAACAATAAACGGATCATGTTCCGGCCAACTTCCCGAAGAGGACGCGCCTTTTTTTACTGATTTCGAAAATTGGTATGCCATCCAAACTATGTCTGGATGTGAGAAAAGACTGGTTACAACCCTTCAAGTTCTTTTAAAAAGAATCCAGCTTTATCTTCCGGCCCGAAAGGTAATTCATCAAATTAAAGGGGAACAAAACATCATAGAATTACCGCTATTTCCTGGGTATATCTTTGTGTATAAAAGTATTTCTGAATCATTGGATGCGCTTGAAAAGGCCAATTCTATGATAGCTTTTAACCCAGTAATGGCCAACGGGAAATACCTGGAAGCCAACAAAAACGAAATGAGATTTCTCTTTGAGGTGACAGGTGGGGACGGTGTGATTGAATTATCCAAAGGGATTGTCATGGAAAATGAAGAGGTTCTGATCCTAGAAGGCCCTCTAAAGCAGTTGAAAGGCAAAATTCTATTTATTGATAAGAGAAAAAACAAGGCAAAGGTCAGAATTAAATTCATGAACCGGTTACTGGATGTATCCCTTGGCCTTGAAATCTTATCTCGCCCTCTTCCCAAAGCCCAATAACCATTTCTCAAATAACGACATCTCTTTAGCAAGTCGAGGAAAAATAACTGCGGCACTTGAAATCATCAAATCAACAGGAGAAGTTCGAAAAATGAAATCCGTTCGCCAATATCTTGTCGAGGAGATTGCCTTGACACTTGATCGCCGTCCTGAAAAAATCGATATGGACGTTCCGTTCTCACGTATGGGTATAAAATCAATGGATTTGGTGGCCATTACAGCCCGGCTTGCAAATGATATCCGGCGAGACCTGCCCTCCACGCTCGGATTTGATTATCCCAGTATATCTGCTGTTGCTTCCTTTCTGGAAAAGGAATCTGATGAAAGCAGGGGCAACGATTCCAAGGGATACAGCATCCCGGTTCAACCCTCATGGTACAAGTCGGACGAGTCACCCGAAGATGGGGATGAGTCTGTCGCCGTGGTAGGAATAGGATTGAAATTTCCCGGAGGAAGTAATACACCCGCGGCGTTCTGGAATTTTCTGGCCGGCAGCGGCGATGCAATCACCCGGGTACCCGGGAATAGATGGCGTCTTGATGATTTCTTGGATACGGATCCAGCTGCTCCTGGAAAGATGACTACCCCATGGGGTGGGTTTCTGGATGATATCGATCAATTCGATCCCGAGTTTTTCGGCATTTCTCCCCGTGAAGCGCAGGGTATTGATCCCCAGCAGCGCCTACTCCTTGAGGTAGGATGGAATGCTCTGGAAGATGCAGGCATTGATCCATCAAAACTTCGCGGGGGCAATACCGGGGTTTTTGTTGGTATCAGTGGAAGTGATTACGGGCGGTTATTGTTCAAAGATGTTGAGCGGCTGGACTTGTATAGCGGAACCGGCAGTTCAACTGCCATTGCAGCCAATAGGCTTTCCTATTTTCTGGGACTTCGCGGACCCAGTTTAGCCGTTGATACGGCATGTTCATCTTCCTTGGTCACAGTGGACCTGGCCTGCAGAAACTTAAAGAACAGAACTTGTGATCTGGCTCTGGCAGGCGGGGTAAATCTCATCCTTTCTCCTGAGATGACCATTATTTTTTCAAAGGCCGGGCTCATGGCTAATGACGGACGGTGTAAAACATTCGACGCGTCGGCAGACGGCTATGTTCGCTCCGAAGGCTGCGGTATCGTAGCACTCAAACGTCTCTCTTCCGCCATAAAAGATAAAAATCGTATTTACGGAGTGATTCGTGGTTCCTACATAAATCAGGATGGTGAAAGCAACGGGCTTACGGTCCCCAACGGTGTGGCCCAGGAGATGTTGATCCGCTCCAGTCTTAAACAGGCGGGGATAGCCCCCCATGAAGTAGGGTATGCTGAAACCCATGGAACCGGAACAAGCATTGGGGACCCCATAGAGGTGCGCTCCCTGGGAAGAGTTCTAGGAAAGGGACGAAAATCCCCCTTGGTCATCGGATCGGTAAAAACCAATATCGGCCACCTGGAACAGGCAGCCGGTATTGCCAGCCTGATCAAGGTATTGCTTAGCTTTAAGAACGAAATGATCCCGGCCCACCTCCATTTTAACGAGTTGAATCCCTTGATCTCTTTGGATGAGATCCCGGCAAAGATTCCGGTGGAACCGGTCCCGTGGCCGGCTAATGCCCAAAAGCGGATTGCGACGGTCAGCGGCTTCAGTTTTGGCGGTGTCAATGCCCACATGGTCGTGGAAGAACCGCCAGCCATGAAAGCACCTGCTGACGGATCCAGGCCCGGGGTTCATCTCTTAACGCTTTCCGCCAGGGATAAATCCACGCTGGATGAACTGACCGATGAATATCTCACATTCCTTGAGCAGCATCCAGAAATTGATTCCGCAGATTTCTGTTACACGGCCAATGCGGGACGCAGGGATTTTCGGTGGCGCGCAGCCGTGGCCGGTAAAGATAGCCAAGAATTAGTAAAAGGACTGCAACGTCTGAAAAACAACGACTTGTCTTTGGATGCGTGGAAAACCGTCCAAGGTGTTTCACCGCGGAATCCTGCCTTTTTATTCACGGGTCAGGGCTCCCAGTATCCGGGCATGGGACAGGAACTATACGCGCTGCAGCCTGTCTTTCGGGAGCAGATGGACAAATGCAACGCTATTTTGACGCAATACCACTCCATATCCTTGAATCATCTGATTTACGAACAAAATGATCCGCAATTGATCAATCAAACGGTCAACACCCAGCCTGCCCTGTTTTCCATAGAGTATGCCATGGCCCAAATGTACCGGTCATGGGGAATTGAGCCTGCTTTTGTCATGGGACATAGTGTGGGTGAATTTGTCGCAGCTTGCGTGGCCGGTGTATTCAGCCTTGCAGATGGGTTGAAATTAATCTCGGCCAGGGGACGATTGATACAGGACCTGCCCAAGGAAGGAAAAATGGTGGTTTGCCTTTGTGCCTTGGATCTTGTGGAAGAACTGAAGGCCCCCTATGGCAATGATCTTTCCATAGCCGCGGTCAATGGACCGTCCAATACGGTTGTTTCAGGAAAAAGTGTCGCTGTGGATGGAATATGTAAGCTTTTGGAACAAAACGGTATTTCATGGGTTCCCCTGCAAACCTCCCACGCCTTTCATTCGGTGTTGATGGAGCCCATGATACAGGCGTTCAAAGAAGTCGCGGAAACGGTTCGATATGAATCACCAAAAATTCCATATATATCCAATGTCACCGGAGAGATAATTGAAAACGACGAGGTTTGCTCGCCTGACTACTGGTGCCGGCACATTCTCTCGGCTGTTCTGTTCGATGCCGGTGTTCGAACCCTTTATAATAAAGGATGCAACCTGTTTCTTGAGGTTGGTCCCAATCCTGTCCTGTCCGGCATGGCTTCCGCCATATTGCCTAAGGAGACAGCAGTCTTCGCACCTTCCCTCAGGCGTGGAATGTCCGATGAAAAAATGCTGTTATCCGGAATGGGGCCTTTGTACACCAATGGTGTCAATATTGACTGGTGCAAGCAGGCCGCACCTTTTTCCCCATCCATCGTTTCCATTCCCCATTATCCTTTCCGGCGCAGACGCTGCTGGTTTGAGGAAGACGGGCCGTCAAAGGGTTTTCATCCATCTGGGGGCACCCGGATCAACACTGCTCTGGGCGGAATTTTATATGAGTATACATGTCAGGGATCCTCGTTTTACATGACGGACCATCGGGTGTACGGCCACGGCGTCATGTCCGGTTCAACACTGGTTGCCATGGCTTTTAGCAAGTTGCCGGAAGTGTTGGGAAGCCGGGACTGTTTTCTTGAGTCTTATTTCGTTCTGGAACCCCTGTATATTCCGGAAGAGGCGGCATTTACCCTTCAATTGATTTTTAAATGGATAGATGACCAGAGACTCTCTTTTGAAATATTCAGTAATGACCTTAAAGAGGGGCAGGAGAATTGGACGCGACACGCCCAAGGGGAAGCCGGTGTAAATCCCGCCGGTTCCCAGCCGAAAAATTCATTCGCACCGGAAGAGATAAAAAAGCGGTGCTCTGGCACAATTGATCCCGACCGTCTCTATGAAGATCTTTGGAACGGCGGACTTGAACTGGGCCGTCGTTTTAAATGGATCGAGCAAATCTGGCGGTGCGACGGCGAAGCCTTTGCACTGATGCGGCTGCCTGCCGATGCCGAAGAATCCTGTGACGATGAACTGCCCCCCGGGCTGATTGATTCGTGCATCCAAACCATATTTGCATGTCTGGATTTTGACAAAAACAATGCTTACATGTTTCTGGGCATTGATCAATTGCGTTTCTACGGACCAGCGTCGGGGCGGCTCTATTGCCATATGGTCCTTCAAACCGGGGTGGAGGATCAGGACCTGATGGTTGGCAACTATCAATTCTGGACCGAGACCGGGCAGTTGATAGCTGAGGCCAAAGGGGTTCATGTAAAACGGGTACAACGGGATGCACTCTCTTTCCTGACTGCAAAAAAAAAAGACCGGAAGTCTTTGTATGACATTCATTGGAAAATAAAAGACCGGACGAATATATCTGCCCAACATGCCGGGTCATGGCTGATTTTTGCGGAAAATCGGGCTGATGGAGACGTACTCTCGTCAGCCTTGAAAACTAGGCATATGACCCACAGTGTAATCTGCCTGGATTCGGATGCACACCCATGGCCCGATTTTGACACCCTTGAAATGCAAATGGCCCCATTTGAATTTTCAAACATCATCTATTGCGGCAAAGGGAAAAATTGGGAAACCAAGGAGTCGTTTTCGGATTGTGCCGCTGTTTTGAGTTTAGTCCAATGGCTTTCTCAGCGGAACGTGACGGCAAAACTTTGGCTTCTCACCCGAAATGCGCAGCAGCCGGACATGGATTATTCCAATATCGATCCTTTATCTGCAATGCTCTGGGGATTGGGAAAGGTGATCGCGCTGGAACACCCAGAGCTGTTCGGTGGCGTGATTGATTTGCCATATGAATTGCACGATCCTGTTGTCGACCGATTGATGGCGGAACTCACCCGGCCCCAGGATGAAAAGATAATGAGCATTCGTGGAAAAGAGTGCTATGTACCGCGACTTCAACATTTGGAATCGGACGGGCGGGAAGCTGAGGCCAAAGAGATCCGGGGCGATGCCTCTTATATGATCACCGGTGGAACTGGCGGTCTCGGACTGGGGCTTGCCCGATGGCTCGGGCAAAAAGGGGCAGGACACATTGTTCTCACAGGCCGTCGCTCGCCTTCTAAAAAGGCAGAAAAAAATATTAATGATTTGGAAAAAGAGGGTGTACGCATCCAATTCATCCGGTGTGATGTGTCGAATGGGGTCAGTCTGGCCGCGGTATTTAAAGAGATTGCCGGGACCCTGCCGCCGTTGAAGGGGGTTTTTCATCTGGCCGGCGTTGTGGATGACGGATTAATTACAAGGCTCAATTGGGATCGATTTTCAACCGTCATCAATCCAAAGGTCAGCGGCACCCGGAATCTGCACCACCTGACCCGGAACCTGGATCTGGATTATTTCGTAATGTTTTCTTCCGTGGTGTCGTTGTTGGGATCCCCGGGACAGAGCAGTTATGCCGCAGCCAATTCCTTTATGGACGCCCTGGCATTTTGGCGGCGGAATGCAGGACTTCCTGCGCTGGTGATCAATTGGGGGCCGTGGAAAGGCCCCGGTATGACCGGCCGACTTGGGCAGGCGGATCAGAACCGGTGGGAGCGGAGCGGTTTTGAACTCCTTGATCCTGAAACGAGCTTTTCACAACTGGGAACCCTGCTGTCCGGAAGCGCCGTCCGTGCAGCTGTCATTGATGCGGACTGGAATACCTATATTCGCAACAACCTGGGCAGTTCGGTCGTCCCTATGCTTTCAGAACTGGTAAAAGGTACGGCAGCTGTTAAGGAGCCTGTTCCATCGCCCGTCAGTGCCGGTTCCTTGGACGCGTTGAAGAATGTCGAACCTGATATGCGGGGAACACTGGCCCGTGAACTGATTGCCAAACTCGTGGCCGAAGTGATGTGGATGGAAGACACATTCCATATAGATCCCAATGTTTCGCTTATGGAATCCGGCTTGGATTCACTCATGGCCATGGAGCTTCGAAGCCGGTTTAGAAAGGATTGGGGCGTGGACCTGACGCTGGCCGATTTTCTAAAAACGCCCACGATGGAAACCCTTGTCCAAACGCTTCTCTCCGGTATTGAAGGCCTTGGTGCCGGTGATGTTAATGCAGCCGGATATCCCCAGGTAGTCCCGGATCCCGGGCACCGTTATGATCCCTTCCCACTTACCGATGTTCAGCAGGCTTACTGGATGGGCAGAAGCGGAGGGCTGGTTTTGGGAGATGTCTCCTGCCATGTCTACCCCGAGGTGAGCGTTAAGAAATTGGATGTCAAAAGGCTTGAAAAGGCTGTAAAGAGGCTTATGGAGCGGCATGAGACACTACGGCTGGTTGTGTCTCAGGAGGGGACGCAAAGAATATTGGAAGCGGTTCCAGACTATCACATTCCCGTCCAGGACCTGAGGGGGTGGGCGCCGGACAGGGCCGATCAGGCCATTGCAGCGGTCCGGGAACGGATGGACAGCCAGATCCTGGATTCGGAAAACGGCCTCCTGTTTGAAATCCAGGCCTCCCTGCTCGACGAACATACCCGTTTGCACATAAGTTTTGATCTGCTTATCGGAGATGGATGGAGTTTCGGAATTCTCATCCGGGATCTTTACCAATACTACCTGGATCCCCAGGCTAATCTTCCTCCTCTGGAACTTACTTTTCGGGACTATGTCTTGGCCCAGGAAAAGATGAAAGAAACCGATATTTATCGCGAATCCCTGGAATACTGGCAGCAGCGGTTGCCAAATCTTCCGGGGCCGCCGGACCTGCCCCTTAGGACGGCACCGGAAGCCCTCGATACCCAGAAGTTTATCCGTAAAAGCGGCAGGTTGAATGAAAACCAGTGGAATAACCTGAAAAAGCTTGGAGCTCGGGCCGGTCTGACACCCTCGGGTCTACTCCTGGCCGCTTTCTGCGATGTTTTAGCTGTCTGGAGCAAATCCCCGGATTTTACAATCAACCTGACCATGTTCAACCGGTTTCCACTCCATGAGCAAGTAAACCAGATTGTGGGAGATTTTACCACCTTGACCCTGTTGGAGGTTCATATTGACGAGGCGCAACCTTTTGAAAAACGGGCCGGCGATATTCAGCAGCAATTATGGCGGGACCTGGAATACCAGCAGGTAACAGGGGTTGAGGTTTTAAGACAAATGGCGCGGCAGCGGGGGCGCGGAAGCGAGTTAAATTTTCCAGTGGTTTTTACCAGCGTACTGCCGTACAGCGGGGCCGGCAATGAAGGAACAAGCATTGGCGTGCCCGGGGCGTTGGGTCTTAATCTGGAATACTGCGTTTCGCAAACGCCCCAGGTCTGGCTGGACCACCAGATCTTTGAACAGGACGGCAAACTCATCTTTAACTGGGATCTGGTGGATAATCTGTTCCCCCCCGGCATGATCGAAGATATGTTCGATGCCTATTGCGGCCTGATTGAACGGCTGGCCCAGGACCCGGCTGAATGGAAGCAGACCGGACTGAACCTGATACCTCAATCCCATGTCCGCCTGCGAAAGGCGGTGAACAACACCATCGTTCCAGTGTCAGACGATTTGCTTCATTCTGCTTTTTTCAGGCAGGCTGACCGGAATCCAAACCGGGACGCCCTGGTTACCGCTGAAAGGAGAATGACCTACAATGAACTGGCGCTTCGGGCTGAGCAAACCGGCCTGTTGCTTCAAAACAAAGGGGTCGGGCCCAATGATCTGGTGGCTGTCATTATGGGAAAAGGGTGGGAGCAGGTGGTCGCGGTCATGGGAATTCTCTGGGCCGGGGCCGCGTATCTACCGGTTGACCCGGGCATGCCTAAGGCCAGATTGGACCGGATACTGGCAAATGGGGACATCAGACTTGCATTGATTCAATCCCGGCACCGGGAAAGGATCAACTGGCCTGGGGACGTCAAGTGGTTCGCCGTCGATGAAATGGAAGTATCACAGCAAAGACTGCCGTTCAACCCCATCCAGGGGCGCGAAGATCTGGCCTATGTGATTTACACGTCCGGTTCCACAGGGATTCCCAAAGGGGTGATGATCGACCACCGGGGAGCTGTAAACACCATCGCGGATATCAACCGGAGGTTCGATGTTGGGCCAGATGACAGCATACTGGGTCTTGCCGAACTCAGCTTTGATTTGTCCGTCTACGATATTTTTGGAATACTCGGAGCCGGCGGCAGACTGGTCCTTCCGGATTTCGCCCCGGTAAAAGATCCTTCCAACTGGCTGGAACTAATGAAAAAAGAGGGTGTCACCCTCTGGAATTCCGTTCCCCAACTAATGCAAATGCTCATTGAAACGGTTGCCGGGGATTCGTCATCCGCCTTGCCGGACCCGCTTCGCCTGATCATGCTCAGCGGGGATCGGATTCCCGTCGATCTGCCGGAAAAAATCCGGGCCCGTTTTCAGAATACCCGCATCGTGAGTCTCGGCGGGGCTACTGAAGCTTCCATTTGGTCTATTCTGCATCCCATCGAAACCGTAGAGCCCGAAGGAAAAAGCATCCCCTACGGCAAGCCCATGGACAATCAGCAGTTTTATGTCCTCAATCGGCATTTGGAGCCGTGTCCGGACTGGGTAACCGGGGATCTTTATATCGGCGGCATCGGGCTGGCCAAAGGGTATCGTCACGACGAAGAGAATACCCAAAAAAATTTCCTTATCCATCCCGCTTCCAATATCCCCCTCTACCGAACCGGAGATTTGGGGCGATATCTGCCCGATGGCACCATCGAGTTCCAGGGAAGGGAAGACTACCAAGTTAAAATAGGGGGCTATCGGATCGAATGCGGGGAAATCGAAGCTGCATTGAATTCATATCCGGGAATACGGGCATCGGTGGTTCATGCCGCAGCACATGATTCAGACAAGGAAAAGTACCTCGTTGCATATCTTGTGGTTTCAAACAATGACATTCTGTCCGTACCGGAACTCAAAACCTATCTCCAACAAAAAATCCCGGAGTATATGGTTCCTTTGTTTTTTGAAATTCTGGACCAATTGCCGATTACGGCCAACGGAAAAATTGATCGAAAACTTTTACCTGCGCCAAAGGGCATCTTAGCAGAGACACCGGAACAATCCGCCACACCGGCAAATGAGATCGAACAGCAGGTATTGGAAATTATTGGAAAGGCTGCAAGAGTCGAAACCATCAGTGTGAATCACAATTTTTTCGACCTGGGGATCAATTCTCTGCAATTGGTGGAAGTCCGGTCCCTGATCAAGGAAGAGTTGAGCAGGGATGTTAATGTAGTCGATCTGTTCAGGTATTCGACAATTCGCTCCCTGGCAAAATTCCTGAGCGGCGGCAAAAAGGACCCTCGCCATATGGATCAAGCCGATCAAATCGCCGTTGCAAGGAAAGCAAAACGCGGACGGCGCAGACAGGCAATTTAACTGCCTTGGCAAGCTAAAACGAAAAACAAATGAAAAATTCAATATTACGATCACTGCAACGCATAGTCGGAGAGGATTTCGTTTCCAACGATGCGGAAGAACTTTTCCTCTATTCAAAGGATCTGGGGTCCGGTCGATCCGGCCGTCTTGACTATGTCGTGGTACCGGGTTCCGTGGCTGAGGTTCAAAAGGTTGTCGAAATTGCAGGACAAAAGAAGCTACCGTTGACGCCGGTGGGGGCAGGTTTGAATCTATCCGGCCTGACCATCCCGTCCAAAGGCGGTATCGCCATGGACATGAAACGGATGGACAATATTATTGAAGTGAACGAATTCAGCCGTTATACCGTGGTCGAGGCCGGCGTGACCATTGGAAAGCTGGTGGCGCATTTGAAAAAAAAACATCCCACACTGCGGTTTTCCGTGCCTGATGCACCGCCCACCGCCACCATTACGGCAAATGCAATATTCAACGGGTCTGGACATCTGTCCAAATACGGCGTTCATCCCGAGATGATCAACGGGCTTGAGGTGGTATTGCCCAACGCGGAAATATGCCGGATAGGTTCCTGTGCTATATCCCCTTATTGGTTCGGGAGAAGTCCGTTGCCTGAACTAACGGGATTGTTCGTCAACTGGTTCGGCACCACCGGTGTGGCTACCAAAATGTCGTTGAAGCTTTATCCCCGGCATGACATGAGGGAAATGCTTTTTTTTAGGATTACGGATCCCGGGGTGATTCCGAAGGCATTCAAGAGACTTTCTGCCACGGAATTGATGGAAGATATTCTCATACTGGTATACAGGATGCCTGGGCAGACGGATCAGAACAACCTGCTGATTGTCTATGTAACGGCGGACAACCCAAAAGAGTTTGACCTCAAGGTGGCGCTATTCACGGAATTACTGACTCATGGAAAAACCAATGAAATAGTCAGCGTCCCCAAGGAGGTGTTTCCAGAAAAATTTCTGCGTGATTACCTGGCCGAACCCAAGTCTGCAATGGAGATTGCCGACCTGAAAAAAGGGGGGGGATTTGAATACCTGGGCGTCCATTTCCCCAATGAATTGATACCCGAAGCCTACTGGAAAGGTTGCAAAATCGTTGAAAGGTATGGTTTTGACGGCCCTCTTTTCACGATTCGGAATATCGGTATCGGGCAAGGTGTCATTTTTACATTCATGTACCCCTTTGACCGTTCGGATGAGAAGAGTCTTGCAAACTGCCAAAACGCCCTCATCGATACGACGCAGATGACCCTCGACATAGGCGGGGTGCCATGGAAACCGTCAATTGCGGCGCAGCAGATGATACTCAAAAAGATGGATCCGGGGACATTGCATTTGATGAGAACCATCAGGCGGACACTTGATCCGGACGGCATTATGAATCCGGGCCAGTGGGATATCGGTTAAATGCCTCTTCGCTCATATAAAGAATTTTTGCACCGCTGTTTCCGGTGCGGGTATTGTAAGTTGCCGTCAGGGTATACCGATTTCAATTGCCCTTCATACAACCGCTATCGGCGGGAGTCCTACTCTCCCGGCGGCCGACTCTGGCTGATCCGGGCCGTGGCGGAAAAGGCGATTGAGCCATCTGCACATTATGCGGATATTTTATACTCTTGCACCATGTGCGGAAATTGCCGGGCCCATTGCTGCCTCGAATTCAAGGATGAGATCCTGAATATGATAAGGGCCGCCAGGGCCGAACTTGTCAATGAATCGATTTTGCCCCGCAACGTTCAAAAATACCTGGAGAATATCTACTCATTTAATAATCCATGGAAAAAATCTCCCAAAAAAAGGGATGACTGGGCGACTGGAACCGGCATCCGCCGTTATGGGAATAAAGATAGGTATTTATACTATGTCGGAGATGTCGGTTCATACCACCCCAGGGCAAATGCTGTGAGCCGGGCCGTCGGTCAGTTGCTGCTTGCGGCCGGCGTTTCTTTCGGAATATTGGGACCCGAGGAAGTTTCGGATGGAAATGAGGTCCTATATATGGGGGAAACGGCGCTTTTCGAATATCTGAGGGGAAAAAATACAGCGATCTTTCAGAAAAAGAAGGTCCGGAACCTCATCACATGCTCGCCCCATGAGTATCATATCATGAAGAATCATTATCCGGATCTCTCCGATTCCACTTCTATCATTTACTACCTGGAACTGATGGACATCATTCTGTCCCAAGGCAGAATTCAACTGTCTGAAAGGGTTCCGATGAAAGTGACCTATCACGATTCATGCTTTCTGGGAAGATGGAACGGCATATATGAATTGCCGCGCAAAGTTCTGGGTCAGATTCCTATGGTGGAACTGGTGGAGATGGAAAGAAACCGGGATGACGCATTCTGCTGCGGTGGCGGCAACGGGAATCTTTTCACGGATATGCTCGGGGGAGATAAAAACAGTCCCGGAAGGGTGAGAATACGGGAAGCTCTTTCAAGCGGGGCCGAAGTCATCGCCGTATCATGTCCGGTCTGCCTGATCATGCTCGAAGATGCGATTGAAGGTGAGGGAGTCGGGGATCGCATAAAAGTGATGGATATTGCCGAAATCATTCAATCGGCGATCCGGTCAACCCACCTGGATCAAAAAAACAAGTACGTCAGAGGCATCCTTTAAACCAGGTCTTTTATGTTGAATCAGCAGCGATCTTTCAGGCCATTCGCCCCTCTGTAATTTTCAAAAATGAATACTCCGCAAACACGATAAATCAGCGTTACGATAATCACACTATCAAATATGCCTTGTTAAACAACATAATATGAGGAACAAACACAATGTCTATTAAAAAAAGACGAATTTCAAAATTTGAAGCAACTCTGGTTTTGCTACTTATCGGTCTGTTTTGCGGTTCAGTTCTGCCACCCGGTTCTGCATCCGAAGATAACCCGGTATCTGAGGGAAAAATACTAGAAACAATCACGGTTACAGCACAAAAAAGAAAAGAAGATGTCCAGAAAGTGCCCAATTCCATAACGGTTTTATCCGATGTGACAATAGAAGATGCCTCCCTTGAATCCACAAAAGACGTATGGCGATATGTTCCCAACATGGCGACGACACCGACAGGGGCGAGGAGCCATTGGAGCCGGATAAAGATGAGGGGGATTTCAAATGCAGCCTTCGGAGATCCGGCTGTGGCGCTATATATAGATGACGTCTCCTATGCCGGATTATATGCCTTTAATTCTCCATTGTTTGATATCGAGCGAATTGAAGTATTAAAAGGCCCCCAAGGAACTTTATATGGTAAAAATACAGAAGGCGGTGCTATCAATATTATCACAAAGTCTCCGGGAAATAAGTTTGAAGCCAAGGTGGGCGGAGAAATTGGAGATTATGATAAACGGTGCATCAACGCTTCTGTAAGTGCCCCCCTGGTGGAAAACAAATTTTCTTTCAGGCTGTCCGCTTTGAAGTCCGTCCGTGACGGTTATATCGAAAATCTGTTCAACGGCGAGGATATCGATAACCAGGAGACAACCGCGGCCAATGCGCGTCTGCTGTTTACCCCCAGCAACAATTTGTCTTTCGACTTGAAATTCAGGACCAGTGACCTCGACGATGATGGCGGAGCTCCTTACGTTCCTTTCGATAAAAACCAATATCAGTCGGCTACGGGCTTGACAGGTCTGGATGATTTTCAAGTTTCAACGAATTACGAGGGAGAGAGCACTTCAAAAAGCAACGCTACTTCCCTGCGGGTAGAATATGAGTGGGATCGCTTTGACCTGATTTCGGTCACTGCATACAGGGATATGGACAATGAAAACTCTCTGGATGCAGATCTTTCAGCAAGTGCTTTGTATATCTCGATCAATACCATTGAATCGGAATCCTTTTCCCAGGAATTCAGATTGCAGTCCAAGGATTCGGATGAATCCTTTAAGTGGCTTTTGGGATTGTATTATGGTGATAAAAATGAAGATTGCGGGTATATCTATAATATGGATCAGGCCTATGCCGATATGATGGGTGTTCCGCTGTATACCCAGATGGATGCTGCATCCGGAACTATGGGGGCCGAAGATATGGCCGCCTTTGGACAGTCCACATTGAGATTTTTTAATAACGCCTTGGGACTGACGGCCGGTCTTCGTTTTGAGCAATCAAAAAGAACACTGGAGGACCGGCAGCACACCACCTATGGAAGCACAACGATTGTAACGGATAATCTGGAAAGGACAGAGTCGGAACTTCTCCCCAAGTTGGCTTTGGATTATCGAATCAACAAAAACCTTATGACTTATAGCTGCGTGGCAAAGGGGTATAAAGCCGGGGGATACTCGTATGCTGTGGATGATCCTGGACTGGCCGCTTTCGATCCAGAGGTCTCAACCGCTTTTGAACTGGGGCTTAAAACCGAATTTCCTGAACAAAAACTGAGAGTGAATTTGGCCGGGTTTTATACCAAGGTCGATGATTATCAGGACAGGGTGATGCTTGATATGTCAACAGTCGTCCAGGCAAATGTCACAGAAACAGATATTTACGGCTTTGAGCTGGAGGCATCCTATGTCTTAAGCCCGACCCTGACCTTAAATGGTTTCATCGGGTACACAAATGCTGAATACGGCGATTACATTGATCCCATGACCCAGGTCAACTACCGGGGAAATCGTGCCGCCTTTATTCCAGAATATGATGCCGGACTCTTTTTGGAATACCGGAATCGTTTCGGTTTATTTGCAAGGGCTGAAATGCAGTATATCGGCAGCACCTACTTTGACAGGGCAAATGCTCAGGAACAAGGTTCTTACGCCCTTTACCATATGAAGTTGGGATATGAACAGGAAAAGTGGGATATTTACCTGTCTGCCAAAAATCTGACAGACGAACCATATGTTGTAGATGCCTTTGATTCCGGTTCCACGGTTGGATGGGTGGCTTCTATGGGAGATCCTCGAACCATCAGCCTGATTTTCAATTACAGATTCTGATTCCGAATTATTTATCTATCTGCCAAAAAATCGCGTTTTCATATCATTGAAAAAGAGGAGTTCCATGACAGAGCTATCGATGTATGAGCATCAGATCCGAGCAAAGCGTAAGACCGGCATTCCGCGCCTGCTTGAGATTGCCGGCACCAAGTCACTTCTGCTGGTCGCCGCGGCATTACTATCCGTGATCGCAGTTTTTGCCCAGGTCACCCCCTTTGTAACGATGTATCTACTCGTAAAGGAGCTTGTCCTGCACATCGGAAATGTGCAGGCAATCGACATCGCTTACGTCTGGCGCCTGGGATGGGTTACCCTGACAGGGATCGGTATTTTTGCCCTTTTGATGTATATTGCCACCATGTTGTCCCACATTGCGGCGTTCAATATCCTGTACGAAATACGTGTCGCCCTGTCCGACAAGCTCGCCCGGCTGCCCCTGGGATATTTTACCGCCCGTTCCACCGGCGGCATTAAAAAAGTGCTTCATGAGGATGTGGAACGAATCGAACTTTTCGTGGCCCACCATACAACCGATATCGTGCAGGCCATCACTATCACCATCGTCACGTTCATTTTCCTCTTTGCAGTTGACTGGCGGCTTGCCCTGGGCGCCCTTGTCCCGATTCTCTTGGGTTATTGGGTGCAGTTTTCAATGCTGACCAGCAAAAGGGGTAAAGTGCTTTACGAACAGTGGCAGGACAAATTGTCCGTGATGAACAGTACGATTGTCGAGTATGTTCGCGGCATGCCGGTGGTGAAGATCTTTAACCAGCCGGTGAAAGCGTTCAGGCGGTTTCCCGAGGATGTCTATGCCTACCGGGACCTGACCATCCACTGGATAAAAGGCAGTTCCTGGCTATCTGCCTTCTTTTTGACGCTTCTGAGTTCAAGCGCCCTTTTCATCATACCCATTGGCATACACCTGGTTCGGTCAACTCCTGAACCGGGATATACGACAATGGTGTCAACGGTGTTCCTCTTCCTTTTTATCGGCATGGGTATTGCGCTGCCCTTTTATAAATTTTTGGCCATGGCCGTGCTCATGGTTCAGATCACTACCGGCTTGTCCAAAATAGACGACATTCTGGATGCGAGTGAAATTCCTGAGTCTGCTCATGCTCGGGAGCCGGACGAATTCGACATCCAATTTTCCAACGTGAGTTTTGCCTATGATGAGAAAACAGTTCTTGATAACGTTTCCTTTTCAGTGCCCGAGGGCAGTGTCACGGCACTGGTGGGGCCGTCGGGGGGCGGCAAAACAACCATCACACAACTAATCGGTCGCTTCTGGGATATCCGGTCGGGCTGTGTAAGTATCGGCGGCACGGACATTCGAGAGTTCCCCCTTGAAAAACTTAACAACATGGTATCCACAGTATTCCAGGAGGTATTCCTCTTTTTCGACACCATTGAAGAAAATATCCGCATGGGAAACGGGTCTGCATCGTTTGAACAGGTTACGGCCGCAGCCAAGGCTGCTCAGATCCACGACTTCATTGAGGGGCTACCCCAGGGGTATAAGACATTGATTGGCGAGGGCGGAACCTACCTCTCTGGTGGAGAGAAACAGCGAATTGCCATCGCACGCGCCATCCTTAAAGATGCGCCCATTATCGTCTTGGATGAGGCCACGGCATACGCAGACCCGCAAAACGAGGCGCGCATCCAAAAAGCGCTCTCAAAGGTTCTCAAAGACAAGACGGTTATTATTATCGCCCACCGTCTTTATACAATCACCGATGTGGATCAGATTGTTGTCATTCACAAGGGGCGTATCGAAGAGTCCGGGACACATGAAACACTCCTCGCCCGTGAAGGGTTGTATAAGCGAATGTGGGGCATACATGCCCAGGCACGTAACTGGGATATCGATACGGAGGTAACTTCATGAAAGGGCTGTTAAATACCATCACCCACAACAATATCTATGCCCTGAAAAAACCGGTTATTTTAGGACTGGTTCAATCCATACTCCAGGGGCAGCCATACTTTGTCGTCCTTTTTGTCATCGTAGAGTTCCTCACCCCTCTTTTGGACCCGGGCAGCAAACTCAATACGACCCGGCTTGTTCTGTTGGTGGGATGGCTTGCAGTGGCGCTCATCCTCCTTTTTCTCGTGGGCCGTAAAAAACACGAGGCCGAGCAGGTTACTGCCTACACCCTCAGTGCCGAGGGACGTATCTCCTTGGGTAATTACCTGCGAAAGTTGTCCATGGGATTTTTCAAAGACCGGGATCCCGGAGATATCACAGCGCTCATGCTCCAGGATTACACCAATGTGGAAACTCTGTTGAGTTTTCTATTGATGGATGCCCTGAGCGCCGTTGTCCTGCCAGTTATTTTTTCACTGTTCCTGGCTTTTTACGATTGGCAAATGACCCTCATCACACTTATTCCCATTCCCATTGGTGTGGTGTTGGCGATCATAACACGGGCGATTATGTATCGATTTGGCAAACTGCAGTTAGGGGCCAAACACGACGCTACCTCACGCATGCTTGAGTATCTGGAAGGAATGCCCAATATCAAATCCTACAACCTCCAGGGACAAAAATTTTCACGGCTCAAAACGTCCCTCGAACGGTTAAAAGTGGAGTGTATCAAGCTTGAAGGGGTTGTGGGTCCGGCAGTTATGGCCGGTGTCTGGTGCCTGTATGCTGGCACCCCCCTCATTATGCTGACTGGTGTCTACTTCATTATCCAGGGATCGCTGACAATTTCCCACTTTCTTTTCTTCCTGATCGTGGGAACACGGATTTACGATCCGCTGCTCAAGGCTCTGACAAGTTTTGCGGAACTTAGTTATTACTCGATTTCGGCCACACGCATCGGCCAGATTTACGAAAACAAGCCCCTGCCTGAGCCGGCAGCTCCGGAAGTGCCGGTTCAATACGACATTGAGTTCCGGGATGTTTCTTTTAGATATCATCACACCGATGTTTTAAAGGGTGTAAGCTTCTCCGTGCCCAGCAACACGATGACGGCCCTTGTGGGGCCTTCCGGCTCGGGAAAAACCACGATCACCCGTCTCCTAGCTCGGTTTTGGGATGTTGGCCGGGGCGAAATCCGTGTCGGGGGTATTCCGGTTACCCGGATGAAGAATGAGGACCTCCTTTCCATGATCAGCATCGTGTTTCAGGACGTGTATCTATTTAACGATACCATTCTGGCCAATATCAAAGTCGGTAATGCCGATGCCTCCATGGAGGAGGTCATTGCCGTGGCCAAAAAAGCACACTGCCACGCCTTTATAGAAGAGATGGAAAACGGGTACGAGACGATCGTAGGAGAAGGTGGCGCAACGCTTTCGGGCGGTGAAAGACAGCGAATCGCCATTGCCCGCGCCATGCTCAAAGATGCACCTGTTATCCTGCTGGATGAGGCCACGGCATCTCTGGATCCCGAAAACGAACTATACATCCAAGAAGCGATCAGCGAACTGATCAAAGGCCGTACCCTCATTGTCATCGCCCATCGGCTCAGCACCATCACCAAGGCCGATCAGATTCTGGTGCTTAATAACGGGATTCTTGCAGAACAAGGCACGCACGAAGCGCTTCTCTCCAGAGACAGCGGACTCTACCAACGCATGTGGGAGGAGCAACAGGCGGCCCATTTATGGAAATTGTGTAAGTGATGATTAAACCCTACCTACAACTGCAACCCATATCGATTTAAACCAGGCAAATAAAAAGACAATCTGTTTCCGTATAGGTAAAAAACATGACTATTGAAAACATGACCGAAGGAATCGCCGTAATTGGAATGGCCTGCCGTTTCCCGGGGGCACAAGACACGGATGTATTTTGGGCAAACCTGAAAAACGGGGTCGAATCCATTACTTGTTTCTCGGATCAGGAGCTTGAAGAAGCCGGTATTCCGTATGAAGTTTACAATCAACCTGAATATGTTAAAAAAGGCTTTATCATAGACGACGAGGACATGTTCGACGCCTCTTTTTTCGGATATTCACCCAGAGAGGCGGAAAATATGGATCCCCAGCACCGTCTCTTTCTTGAAACCGCATGGAAAGCTCTTGAAGACGGTGGGTACCCTCCCTGTGAATACGACGGATCCATTGGTGTTTTTGCAGGCTCCAAAATCAGCACTTACCTGTTGAACCTGATCAATGACAGGCAATCCATGCATGGAGCAGTTTCCGGATACCAAACCCTGATCGGAAACGATAAAGATTATCTGGTGACCCGTGCTTCCTACAAGTTAAACTTAAAGGGACCGAGCGTAACGATTCAGTCTGCATGCTCCACCTCCCTTGTAGCGGTTCATTTTGCCTGTGAAAGCTTACTTAGCGGCGCGTGCGACATGGCACTGGCCGGAGGCGTGTCCATTTCCACACCCCAAAAGACAGGCTACCTGTACCAGGAAGGGATGGTGTTCTCCCCGGACGGGCATTGCCGTGCCTTTGATAAACAGGCAAAGGGCATGAGTCCCGGAAACGGTGTCGGTATAGTGCTTTTAAAAGACTTGGGGAAAGCCCTCCAGGAAAAGGATCACATATATGCGGTGATCCGGGGAACGGCCGTGAACAACGACGGTTCCAATAAAACGGGTTTTACATCCCCAAGCATAGAAGGCCAGTCCAAGGTCATCCGGGAGGCGATCTCTGTTGCAGGGATCGATTGTGAGTCCATTTCTTATATTGAAACCCACGGCACAGGGACGGAACTTGGGGATCCCATCGAAATTGAGGCGCTCAACGAAGCCTTCAAGGCGGAAACTAGTAAAAAAGGGTTTTGCGCCATCGGTTCGGTAAAAACGAATATCGGTCATTTGGATACGTCCGCAGGGATTGCAAGTCTGATAAAAACGGTATTGTCGTTGCAGCATGGCCAAATTCCTCCGAGCCTTAATTTTTTAGGACCTAATCCTAAAATTGACTTTCAATCCACTCCGTTTTTCGTCAACACGAAACTTTCGGAATGGAAGACAAATGGAGCACCGAGACGCGCCGGGGTCAGTGCCTTTGGATTTGGGGGCACCAATGCCCATGTGGTCTTGGAACAGGCCCCCCAACATCTGTCTGAAAAAGGGAATCACGCTCATCCGTTACACCTTCTAACCCTTTCTGCAAAAACAAAAGAAGCTCTGAAACAACAAATCCGAAACTATGATCTGTTTCTTGATAACAATAAAAAGCTTTCCATTGAGGAAGTTTGTTTTACGGCCAATACTGGCAGACCTCATTTCCAATACCGGCTTGCCGTCATTGCGGCCTCAATAGATGACCTGAAGCGGCAATTGTTCGCCGCTGCAGCGGGCGAAACATCGTCAACCTTATTTGAAGGCGTCGCATACAGCCAAATTGAATCTGAGGTTTCATTTGACCGGAGCAGGCGGTCTTCTCTTGAAACTGACAGGTTCCAGGACATAGTTTCTGACGTCCATGAGCTTAGCGCCCATTATCGCCTTCCCCTACCATGGACAGACAAAGAAAATTACCGGTTGATTCTTACTGCAGTGGCCATGCTCTATATCCGGGGAGCAGCCGTTGATTGGCTAGGACTCTACGATGAAGGCCATCCCCATCGGCCTCCGTATCGTGTTCCATTGCCCACCTATCCCTTTGAGCGTAAAAGGCATTGGAAAGCGGCTTTATCACGGCTACTTAGCAAACGGATTTGGGATCAATTAAGACTTGAAACCGACGGGAAGGCATCTGCTTTTAACGACTTAAAAATCCAGCACAAAAATATAGAAAAATTATGTATTCTATATTTTGGTCTGGCCTTTCAACACATTGGGGCCTTTTGCGAAAAAGAACTGACCGTTGACGAATTAATTGAAAATTTTAATATCCCACCAGAACACCATCAGTTGATCCTTCGACTGCTCGATACTTTGGTAAAATACAATAGGCTGAAGAGAATAAATAATAAATATCAAATGCTTCAACCCGTATCAATTCAAGAGATCAAAAAGATAACCTCAGCGATAAAGAAAACCGCGGGATTCTCAGATACTACGAAAGAGCTTATCAAATTAATACAAGCCTGCGGGGAAAATTTTGGAAATGTGCTTTTAGGGAAAAAAAATCACAGGGAAATCGTATTTCCAGAAGGTTCGATTGAGGTCATAGAAAAATTATATGTAAATAGTCCGTCAGCGGTTTTTTTGAACTCAATTGTCCGCAAGACCTTATCTCAAATCATTTCGATAGTGCCGTCAGACTACAATGTAAGGATTCTGGAAATCGGTGCGGGAACAGGTGCTACAACCCGATCTGTTTTACCGGCCTTAGGGCATCAATGTATATATACATTTACCGACATTTCTTCATCTTTTCTTAACAAAGCAGAGAGGAGATTTCAGGAATATCCCTTTATCCGATATAAAGTGCTGGATATTGGAAAGCCAATTTCACCCCAGGGATTTCAAATGGGTTCTTTTGATGTGATTATTGCTTCGAATGTTCTGCACGCCACAAAAAATATGGATCGAACAATATCTCATATAAACGATCTGCTGGCACCGGGCGGTATATTGGTGATTAGGGAAATCACCAGACAAATGTCGCAGTTTGAAATTATTTTCGGCCCCCTGCTGACCGAACTTGAGGATGAGGATAAAAGAGACGCGAATCCGTTCTTGTCTGTAAAAAGCTGGAAACAATTATTAGAAAAGCACAATTTTATTGAAAGCCAAATATTTCCTGATGCGTCGGATTTAAATAAAAATCTTAAAGAACATATTATTATTGCACGCGTTAATGATCAACCAGAGACAATCGATAGGCAACTTGCATTCACTTATACCAACGAACTGGCACAGCAAAATTTACAGCCCCCCAAAAAAAATGCGGTAGATTGCCATCCGCTTTTAGGTACGGTATTTTTCTCTCCTATATCCGGGATAACCTTTGAAAATAAGATTAGATTATCCGGCCTGCTACCGTCTTTAAGAAATCATCGCATATTGGGAGAAATCGTGGCACCAGCAGGCTACTTCTTTGAAATCGCCTTGGCCGCTGGCAGAGAGATCTTTGGAACCCATGCGGTAGTATTGAAAAATGTACTACTTCATGAAGCATTAATCTTTGAATCAACAGATCATCCTATCAAGCTGCAAACCATTATTACACCGGGAGATCCAGCTAACTTTGCATTTGAAATATACAGTACACCTGAAGCAGCGCCCATTGACCGAAGTAATTGGAAAATGCATTTTTCAGGAAATATTGAAAAAGATGTTGCCACCTCGTTATCATGGGACAAAAGTTTTGATAAAATTCAGCAAAGATGTACGCAACAAATAGAAATTAAAAATTTATACACTCCCGGTACCCGAAAAGGTAACGTGTCGACTACAGGGATCAATCTTCGAGATTTAACATGCGGGGAACACGAAGCAATTGGGCGGATTGATTTTTCGGAGAACACTCTTACAGAAGCTATAGAGTACAGAATGCCACCTGCTTTTCTTGATGCGTGTTTGCAGGTATGGACCGCAATACTTGATACGACCTTTGAAGATAATGATCGCACCATACCCTATTTGCCGGTGGCTATAGAACACATCCGTTATCATGTCAATGCCAGCAAACAACTATGGTGCCATGTTGAAGCTCATGAACTGAATGATAAAAATAATCTGAAAGGCAACATTCGGTTGTTCAGTATGACCGGAGAAACAATCGCTGAAATTATAGGCATGCAAATGAGGCCAGTTACTCCACAAGTAATTTGGTCAAACCGACATAAAAAATTGAATTATGAACTTAATTGGCAGATATATCCCGAACATGAGAAAGAGTCTGCACCCAACATATCTTTAAACGGTTGTTGGCTTTTGTTGGCAGACAAAAGCGGATTTTCACAGCAGCTCTCCGAAGAAATAATAAAAACACAAGATACAAAACAATCCATTTTTGCAGAAGATAATCAAAAATATCCAGAAGTGTGGACCGAGCAGAATTTCACTCAAGTTTTCAATGCCAAGATTGTTTCCAAGCATATCCGCTGCAAGGGTATTGTTTATATGTGGGCATTAGATGTGCCTGAGTCTAATGCACTTACACTTGATACTGTAAAACATCTTACACGATACCATTATCTAAACATTCTTCATCTTATCAGGTCAATTATATCTACTGGACTCAAAATCCAAAGGTTGTGTATTGTGACCCGAAATGCACATTTTACATCCTTGAATGACCATAATGTCAATCCTATTCATTCAGTGTTGTGGGGGCTGAGAAGAGTGATCGCCCATGAACATCCAGAATTTAAAAGTATATGCATAGACCTTGGTTCCTGCATCCTGGAAAACGAAGGAAAAAAGGTCTTGGAACAATTGCAGTTGAACGATGATGAAAATGAAATCGCTTTAAGGGATACTCAGAAATTCGTAAGCAGGTTGGTGAGAGCCATTCCTTTGAAAAGAAATGGCTCGGTGAAAAGTCAAACACTTTTTAAGTCAGATGCCACCTATATAATCACTGGTGGGTTCGGCGGGATGGGCCTCGAAACTGCCCGATGGTTGTCAGAAAACGGCGTTAGGAACATCGTTTTGATGGGTAGATCCACACCATCTCCGATGGCTCTCGAAACAATTGAGGAAATCCGTAAAGCAGGCGCTATAGTACGAACCAAACAGGTTGATATTGGGAACCAGAAAGCCCTATCGAAAATTTTTAATGAACTCAAAGCTTCAATGCCGCCTTTAAAAGGTGTTTTTCATCTTGCCGGAGTTCTTCGAGAGGGTGGCATTCTTGGGCAAAGCTCCTCCGACATGGAGTTGGTCATGACTCCGAAAATAGAAGGCGCATGGCATCTGCATCTTTTAACTTGGGATGTTCCTCTTGACCATTTTGTATTGTTTTCTTCCATTTCCTCTTTATGGGGTGGGCATGGTCTAGGAGCGTATACCGCTTCAAATGCTTTTTTAGATATGCTGGCCAGTCATAGAAAAACGTTGGGCTTACCAGCCTTGAGCGTTAATTGGGGAGCCTTTTCCCAAATCGGCATGCTCGCTCAGGATGATGCCGGTACCCAGATACGAGCCAAAGCAGGCATCGGTTCTTTTGATCCCCAGGAGGCATTGTCGCATCTTTTAATCGCCATGGAGCATAACTTTAACCAAATTTGTATAGCTAAAATTAGATGGTCAGATTTTCTAAAAAACGGAATAATGGGCCATAACAAATTATTTGCCTGTTTAGATTTAGAAATGTGTTCAATAAAAAATCTTACGCCAAAAAAGGAAAAGGACACAGATCTTTTATCAAAGCTTGCTGTATCATCATTGGATGAACGTTATGAACGTCTGAAAAATTACCTCAAAGAGAACGTTGCTAAAGTCCTGCGAATTGACAAAATAGACCTCAGAGATGATACGGATCTCATTCAGATGGGAATGGACTCCCTTATTTTTCTTGAATTATCGCATACACTGAGCAAAGAGTTACAGGTCAAGGTTAGCCCGCATAAACTCTTTAGCGAGCCGACAATTGATGCCTTAGCAAAAAATTTCGCGCAAGTCCTTGGTAACAGGAACACCCCTGACTTGGATAATGATTTACTTAATAATTTCCCTGTACATTCTGATATAGAGAACAGGTTTAGACCCTTTGAATTATCCGATGTTCAGCAAGCATATTGGGTAGGCAGGCAAGGCATTATGGGTATGGGGAAAACTGCCTGCCATACTTATTATGAACTGGACGTGAGCGATCTTAATATCGAACGTTACATCCAAGCATGGAATAAATTGATAAAACGTCATGAAATGCTACGCGCTGTTATTCTACCGGACGGTCGTCAGAGAATTCTAAAAAGCGTTCCAGAATTAAGAATAAAGGTTTCTAATTTTACTCAAAAAAACAAAGAAACTGTCGAAACACATCTCTTGGCCATCCGGAAAAGAATGTCACATCAGGTCTTTTTAACAGAAGAGTGGCCACTTTTCGAAGTATGTGTATCACAGTTAAATTATAATATCAGCCGAATACACATGAGTCTGGATCTTTTATTCGCAGATGCCCATAGTATTCGACTGATATTGCATGAACTGCAAAAATTTTATCAGAATCCTAGACAACTACCGGATTCACTAAGCATTTCTTTTAGGGATTATATCATAGGCGAAAGCCTATTCAGAAAATCCGTTCTTTATAAAAAGGCGAAAGCCTATTGGATTGATAGGCTGGAAACTTTGCCGAAATGCCCGGATTTACCTGTAATAAAACAATTAGAGGATATAGATAACCCACTTTTTAAACGAAGAATTTTTACCATACAATCTGACAACTGGCAGGCTCTAAAGAATTTTGCATTGTTATCCAGTATAACGCCCACCGGATTGTTGCTGACAGCCTATGCAAGAATTCTTTCAAGATGGAGTAAAAGTAGTCGATTTTCAATCAATATGACCGTGTTTAACCGTTTGCCGGTTCATCCGCAGATCAATGAAATTGTAGGAGATTTTACCTCTGTTAATTTTCTTGAAATCGATGATTCATCAAACGCATCTTTCGAAGAATTTGCAGTACAGATACAAAATCAATTATGGCAGGATTTGGAACACCGCTTTTTTAGCGGAGTCAAATTTTTGCGTGAGCTTGCACAAAGCAAAAATGCAGCCTCTATGGAAATTATGCCGGTAGTATTTACAAGTAACCTCTCCAATGCTGACATCAAAACCAAGAACATATTTTCGCTCACTGAAAATTCAGTCTATGGCATCAGCCAAACGCCTCAGGTCTGGATGGACCTTCAGGTTGCAGAGAGTGATGGTAAACTTGTGGTTTTTTTAGATGCCGTGGATGATCTCTTCCCAAAGAGGATGCTGGATGACATGTTTTCAGCTTATGCAAAATTATTGGAGGATCTTTCCGAGAATAAGGCACTTTGGAAACAAACAAGATCCCATCTTTTACCTGAATATCAAATCAAAAAAAGAGAGGAGGTTAATGCCACAAGATCGAAAATATCTGAATCAATGCTCCATGAATTGTTTGAAAAACAAGCAGCGGCCTACCCCAACCATGTGGCTGTAAAAACGTCCAAGTCTTCGATTACGTATGAGAGATTGTCACGATCGTCAGACAATCTTGCGTATCTACTGCATAACCGCGGAGCAAAACAAAATGAATTGATTGCAGTGGTTATGGAAAAAGGATGGGAACAGGTTGTCGCAGTCTTGGGCGTTTTAAAATCAGGGGCGGCGTATCTTCCCATAAGCCCGGACATCCCTCCAGAAAGGCTTTTACATCTTTTGAAACATGGTGAGGTCAAATTGGTGTTGACTCAGTCCTGGTTGGATCAAAAATTGTGCTGGCCCGATAATGTTAATATATTTTCTGTTGATACCCAAACCTATCAGAACGATTTATCTGTACGGATAAATCAACGCCCCGATAATTTGGCATATGTTATATACACATCAGGATCAACTGGCCTTCCCAAGGGAGTCATGGTCGACCATAAAGGAGCTGTCAACACGATCCTAGATATTAACAAACGTTTTCAAATCTCATCAGAAGATAGCATTCTTGCCCTATCCAATTTAAATTTTGATCTCTCAGTCTATGATATTTTCGGAATTCTGGCTGCAGGGGGCACAATTGTCCTGCCGGATGAATCACTACGAAAAGAACCGGCTCACTGGATAGAATTGATAAAAAAAGAAAGCATCACCCTATGGAATTCGGTTCCCCAACTGATGCAGATGCTCATTGACTATACACCGAAGACGCCCCTCACCTCCAAGTCATCGTTGCGTGTGGTCTTGCTCAGCGGAGACTGGATTCCCCTTAATTTGCCCCAAAACATCTGTGCACGTTTCCCCCAAGCCCAAACCATCAGCTTGGGCGGAGCCACCGAAGCTTCCATTTGGTCAATCCTATATCCGGTGCAAAAAATTGATCCGAAATGGAAAAGCATCCCCTATGGTCGTCCCATGGAGAACCAACACGTTTATGTGCTCAATCACTTTTTTGAAGATTCTCCGGATTGGGTGCCAGGTCTTCTTTATATCGCTGGCCGGGGGCTTGCCAGAGGGTACTGGCGCAACGAGGATAAAACCAACACCAGCTTTATCAGGCATCCTCGGACTCAAGAACGTTTGTACCGAACCGGGGACTTGGGGCGGTATTTACCGGATGGCAATATTGAATTTTTGGGGCGGGAAGATTTTCAGGTTAAAATCAGGGGGCATCGCATTGAATTAGGGGAAATCGAAGCCGCATTAAAACAGCATCCGGACGTACATGAGGCCGTCGTAATTACAACGACTGGTGATGATCGAGGAAACAAGCGCCTATTAAGTTATATAGTCCTTAACAAGAAAAAAACTCTTGCTGATTATGAGTCAAAAAAGCTTCGTAGCGGAACTATTATCCAAGGTTCCAAGCAGCCTGCTGAAGGCAGGGTGAGGTTGCCTGGAGCGGTTAAAATAAAGAAATCCATGATGAAACAGGAAGCTTTAACTATATTTTTAAAGCAGAAGTTACCAGATTATATGCTGCCTTCGTCTATAATCATTATAGACAGGATACCTTTGACCTCTAATGGTAAGATAGACCGAAAAGCACTGCCGGTTCCTGAACAGGTTGAAACAAAACGGGGAAAAAATTTTATATCCCCCCGAACGCAAATGGAGGTCTTACTTGCCCATATTTGGGTAGAAATCTTTAATATCAATCATATAAATATTTTCGATAATTTCTTTGAGCTTGGAGGCGATTCCTTGCTCGCAGTCCGATTCGTTTCGAAAGTTCGCCAGGAATTGCAGGTGGAGCTAACGTTAAAGGAATTGTACACATATTCAAACCTCGCCGAATTATCCGAATTTATCGAAAAAAAACAGAAAAAAAGAAACGCTCTGGATCAGTTACCTGAACTCGTGCCAGATTTTGAAAATCGCCATCAGCCATTTCCACTTACCGATATTCAACAAGCATACTGGGTTGGCCGTAGTGGTGATTTTGAGTTGGGCAATGTCGCCACCCATTTATATTTTGAAATTGAAAGTAAACATTTAAACTTGGAACGACTTAATCGCGCGTGGCAACGTGTAGTTGATCGCCATGAGATGTTGCGGGCTATAATTTTACCTGATGGCCAACAAAAAATTCTAAAACAGGTACCTGATTATCATTTCAGAGTAATGGATTTACACGATCAAGCTCCTTCAACAATACCGACTGAGCTAAAAGCAGTTCGCCATGAGATGTCGCATCAGATATTACCGGCTGAAAAATGGCCGTTGTTTGACATTCGTGCTTCTCAATTACCAGATGGATGGATACGGCTCCATGTCAGTTTGGATGCCCTGATTGCCGATGCCTGGAGTTTTCTTTCTTTTACAAATGATTGGTATACCATTTACCGGAACCCCGAAACTAAATTAGCACCAATAGATGTTTCATTTCGGGACTACGTCCTTGCAGAGATCAGTTTGCAGGATTCAGAATTATACCGGCGTGCTAAGAGATATTGGTCTAATCGCTTGCTTGATCTGCCGCCGGCTCCGGAATTGCCTTTGGGTGTGGAGCCGGCCTCTATAAAGCAGCCCCGATTTTGTCGTCGCAGCTTTACATTGCCCATGAAGGCCTGGCAAACATTAAAAAATCGAGCAATACAAAATCATCTGACGCCTTCTGGATTGTTAATTACCGCTTATACAGATGTCTTGGGTGTATGGAGTAAAAGCCCAAGGTTTACTATTAACTTAACATTATTTAACCGCTTATCCTTACATCCGCAGGTAAATAGCATCGTTGGAGATTTTACTACCACTATCTTATTAGGAGTCGAAAGTGTTGAAAAGGAAGGATTTGCAGCGAGAGCTTCGCAATTGCAACAGCAGCTGTGGCAGGACATGGACCATCGTCACTTCAGCGGAATAAAATTGTTACGGGAACTTGCCAGACGTCGGGGCGATTTTAAAAGCTCTGTAATGCCTGTGGTTTTTACCAGCGCTTTGAATCTGGAATCGATGGATAGCAATGTTTCAGGAGCCGATAACTTGGGCGAATTAGTTTATGGTGTTTCTCAGACGCCTCAGGTCTGGTTAGACCATCAAGTATATGAACAAAATGGAGAATTGATACTCACCTGGGATGCTGTTGAAGAGCTTTTCCCCAAGGGAATGCTGGATGATATGTTCACTGCTTATTGCAGCTTTCTTCAAAAATTGGCCGAGGAGGAAGAGACCTGGCAGAAGACAACACGAGACTTGATCCCTGCGGCTCAACTTAAAAAAAGAATTGCAGCCAATGCTACGGAAGCGCCTATATCACCTGAGATGCTTCATACTTTGTTTCGCATCCAAGTCTCCCAGCAACCAGACCATACGGCAGTAATCTCTTCAAACATTAGGTTAAGCTATAAAGAGTTGGCTGAATACTCTAACCATATTGGCCGCTTATTACAAGAGAAAGGGGCTGAACCGAACAGGCTGATAGCGATACTGATGGAAAAGGGTTGGGAACAAATCACGGCAACGCTTGGTATTTTAAACTCTGGAGCAGCATATCTCCCAATCGACCCTGAATTGCCCGAGGAGCGTATCCGGCATATTTTGGCTGACGGTGAGATCAAGTTGGCATTGACCCAATCATGGATTGCTGCAAAGTTTAAGTTTAACTGGCCGAAGGATGTCCAATGCTTTTCTGTGGATACAATAACATTGTTGAACAAAGACATAACTCCTTTAGATCCTTTGCAGAAACCTGAGGATTTGGCCTATGTTATTTATACTTCTGGTTCAACCGGTTTCCCCAAAGGGGTAATGATAGATCATAGGGGGGCGGTCAATACGATTCTGGATATAAACCAGCGTTTTGAAGTAAGCTCTAAAGACAAAATCCTGGCTATTTCTAAGCTTCACTTTGATCTTTCAGTTTACGACATTTTTGGCACCCTGGCAGCGGGGGGGAGTATTGTATTGCCTGATCCGGATAAAGCCAGGGAGCCTGCTCACTGGTTCGATTTAATGACAGACCATCAGATTACGATCTGGAACTCTGTACCAGCGTTGATGCAAATGTTTGAGGAATATCTATCCTCAATTACTACTGCAGTGCCGCAAACTCTCCGTTTGGCCCTTTTAAGCGGTGACTGGATACCAGTGGATCTACCCGATAAGCTCAAGGCCTATTTTAGTGAAATTCGAATCATTGGTTTGGGGGGGGCTACAGAAGCATCAATCTGGTCCAATCTTTATCCCATTGAGGAGGTGAATCCAAAGTGGATAAGCATACCGTATGGTTATCCCATGCTGAACCAGCGGTACCACGTGCTTAACGAATTAATGGAGAATTGCCCCAATTGGGTTCCGGGCCAGCTTTATATCGGCGGGCTCGGCCTGGCCAAGGGGTATTGGCGAGATGAAGAAAAAACCAACAACAGCTTTGTAGTTTATTCCCAAACAGGTGAGCGATTATATCGTACCGGTGATTTTGGCCGCTACTTGCCGGATGGCAATATAGAATTCCTGGGCCGGGAAGACTTTCAGGTAAAGATTAATGGCCATCGAATTGAGTGTGGAGAGGTAGAAACAACCCTAAAACATCTTCCAGGTGTAAAAGATGCTGTAGTTATCGCTACGGATGGAATTAATAGCAAAGAGAAGCAACTGGTTGGTTATGTGGTTCCGAATTATGAAAAAGGATCCGTCTTATTTGAAACCAGACAAGCCAATCCGTCGGGGTGTGCCTTACGTTGGGAGTCCATCAGGAAGGCGGGTCAAAAACTGGCATCACAAATTCCAGGTTCAATGGATTTAGAGGCGATTTTAACACTCATGAATTTTGCTGAACATTTAAGTTTTGCCATAATATGTCAAATTTTACATGGTATCGGCATTTTTACCAAAAAAAGAGAAGAATATACAATTGAAGAGCTAATACATCAGTTTAAAATTCAACCCCGGTTTCTAACCTTGCTCAGGCATTGGATGAATATATTAGTAGAAGAAAGCGTGGTGGAAAAAACAATAACAGGTCGTTATCTAAACCACGAATCGTTAATTTCTCAAAACACCCAACTTCCTTCGGAATCACCAAAAACTCTGATGGAATTATACGCATCGCTCCAGTACCAGATTCCTTTGTACATTGATTTGCTACAGGGCAATATTGATCCAGTTGAAGTGTTACTTTCAAAGGATAGTTTTCTAACCGCCGAACGCTTGGAACAGATTTCCCCGGATCAAGAATATTACTTTAATCTATCTATTGAATTATTCAGAACCATCATTGATTCTTTCCCTTTAAATAAAAAGTTAAAAATCTTAGAAATTGGAACGAGGGCAGGAAATTTGACCGGAACCATCTTATCATTGCTGTCGCCGGACCGAGCTACCTACCTCTATGCAGACGAGTCTTGCATTTTTACAAACAAGCTAAAAGAGGATTTAGGAGATGTTCCCCCTCTTGTGTTGGGTTTGCTTGATATGAATAAGCCTCCGAAAGAGCAAGGATATGAGCCTTACTCTTTTGATGTGATTATTGCCGATAAGACTCTCCATCGGGCAAATCATCTTGATAAGACACTGAAGTACGTAAAAGAGCTTTTGACTCCAGGAGGGTTGCTTTTTTTACTTGAACCAACCCAAAATAACCGTCTGATTCTCATTACTATTGGTTTCTTAGAGGATGGCTTTACCCATTTCAAAGATGAAAGAAAAACGAAATACCTTCCCTTTATCCCGGCAAAGAAATGGCAGAACCTTCTTGGGAACGCTGGTTTCTCAAAAACAGAGATCTTCCCGGAAACGAATCATGCTGCAGCGGCCTTGCAAAAGCATTTAATCGTGGCACAGGCTCCGGAAACAGTCCGAGTGTTTGATTCTTCAAAAGTTGTCACCGCACTGCGGCAAAAGCTTCCTGACTACATGGTGCCTACCAGGTTTCGATTATTAGATAGGCTGCCTCTTTCGGGTAATTTGAAAATAGATAGGAACGCGCTGATAAAACTAAGCCAAAATACAAAACCAATCTCTCTTAAAAAATATGTTTCTCCTATTACTGAAGTGCAGATCAAAATTGTCGGTGTCTGGGGAGAAATGCTGAGCAGTTCCAAAGTCGGAATTCATGATAATTTTTTTGAATTAGGAGGAGATTCTTTACGAGCAATTCAATTTATTAACCTTCTAAGAAAAGTTTATCGGGTGGAGTTCTCTTTGCGGGAATTTTTCGAAGAGCCGAATATAGAGCAACTTGCAAAAAAAATTGAAGAAAAATTAAGCTTGGCAAAAAAACTGGAGATGGAGGAAGGGGAAATATGATCGGCATCCTTGGCGGTTATGGGAAAGTCGGGCTTCAAACAACGAAAGTCCTTACGGAATGGGGCGGTTGTCCTCTGAGAATCGGCGGCAGAAATCCTGAAAAAGCTCAGCTTAAATTTTCAAGCCAATTCCCCGCCGCAGAGTTGGTAAAAGTCGATATTGGGGATGATGACAGTCTGCGAAATTTCATAGGTGGTTGTGAATTGATTATCAACTGTGCCGGTCCATCTCATCGAATTACTTCGAGAGTGGCTCAAATGTCTACATCCTGTGAGTGTCATCATATTGATGCTGGAGAGGGAAAACAGATTAAAAATACATACGGAACCTCAAAAAAAACAGCAATACTCTACAGTGCTGGTGCATTTCCTGGGTTATCTGGCCTATTACCTCGTTGGCTGGCGAATTCATTTGAAAGCGTTACCAATTTAACCATGTATGTTGGAGGCTTGGACCGGTTTACGTTTTCGGGTGCTGAGGATTATCTTTTCGGGGTGTTTAATGAGGCCAAGGAGCCTTTGGCCGCATGGAGAGAGGGCGCTTGCCGCCCCCTATCACTAAAACGGAGTTCTGGAGCTACCCTGCCTTTTTTCCTTAGTGTTGTGGAGCTGCACCCTTTTTATGATGCGGAAACAGAATTCGTTGCAAAAAGCTTATCACTTCGCAATGGAGAATGGTACATGGCCATTGACGGAGAGCATATGATAGCCGCATTAGAAGGGATATCGGGGAAGTTTTATACTGATCCAGAAGATGCCATAGCCCAATTATGCCGTGCAACCGAACTGGATACCGCAGGGCGCCAAACGTATTTAATCTACCTTGTTCAGCTTGAAGGAATCCAACAGGGGAAATCTTTGACGCGTACCTTAGTGGCAAGAGCAGCGGATTCTTTTGCATTAACCGGATCGGTTGCCGCCGTAACCGGCATCGCTTTACTGGCGGGAGAACTGCCCATTAATGTCGGCCCCATTGCGGAAATTCCGCATCCGGAAAAGGTGATAGCTGGCCTATCTGATGTTCAGGTTTTAACTCAATTCCAAGTGTTTGATTGTTCTATTAAAGACTTATTGCAAACGACAGAAGGCAAACTATGACAAAGAACAAAATAAAAACCGTGGTTTGTGGCTCCACATTTGGTCAGTTTTATTTGAAAGCCTTAGAAGCGTATTCGAAACAATTTGAATTAGTGGGGATATTAGCCAAAGGAAGTAAACGTTCAAAAGAATGTGCAAAGCATTACGGTATCGACTTATACACTGATATTGAGCAGCTTCCACCTACTGTTGGGTTAGCATGTGTGATAATACGATCAGGAGCCTTGGGTGGCACCGGTACAGACTTATCTTTAAAGTTCCTTAAACGAGGAATCCACGTCATTCAAGAGCAGCCTATCCATTATAAAGAAGCTGTCTCTTGTCTGAGGACGGCACTGCAATATGGGGTGCATTTCAGAATAGCTAATTTATATGTGCAGCTTCCAGCCGTACGTCGGTTTATTGCTTGCGCGCAGGAGCTATTGAAACGGCAGAATGCTCTTTACCTTGATGCCGCCTGTGCCATTCACGTTTCTTACCCCATGATACGTATCCTGTCAGAGGCATTGCCGACTATCCGGCCCTGGAAGATCAATCATGTCATTAAGGACAACGGACCTTTTCAAATCATAAGCGGAACACTTGGTAATATTCCCATGACCTTAAGGGTTCATAATGAAATCAACCCCCAAGACCCGGACAATCACCTACATTTATTACATTGTCTAACCATTGGTGTGGAAGGTGGGAGATTGTCGCTTGTAGATACCCATGGTCCACTTGTCTGGCATCCCCGCTTGCACGTCCCTCACAGCCACTCCTTTTTTGGTGATCCTCTAGAGGCCGATCCTGCACATCTAACTGAACCAAATTCACTGATGTTGGGATCAGACCATCGGAGTTACAAGGAAATTCTCATGAAACAGTGGCCCGCTGCCATCGGACGGGAGTTGTCGTCGATGAGAGAGTTGATCAACGACAGTGAAGACAAGGGGGCGACAAGCGCACAACGAGAGCTTTTGTTTTCAAAAAAGTGGCACTATTTAACCAACACCATAGGCCAGGCAGTTTTGATGCCAAACTGTAGGCATCAGGCGATACCGGCTGATATTTTACAAAAAGCTGCTCTTAAAATTGTTGAAGAATTTCCCAAAGAAAATGGGGACTACGAATCCTCTCCTATAATGGAAAAAAACAACGATATTTTCAATTGTACGGAAAATGCAGAGAGTGTGGTCCAGGGTATCAATCCAAAACAAATAAAGACATTTGTTGATCGAACGGATGAGGCGGTTTTATCCTCAATGTTATTTACACTTCAATCACAAGGTACTCTGATAAACAGAAATCAGGGATATGGTCAGGATGAAATTTTTGCCGCTTTGAAAACGGACACTCGCCATCGGCATTTAATTTTACGCTGGCTTCAGGAACTTGTTAGATTTGGTTATCTACGACAATATGGAGAGTCTTATCAGCCAACAGCGCATATAACACGAGATGTGATGGACCAACGTTGGAAGTTGGTGAATGAAATTTGGGACAACAAGTTTGGCTCGCCTTTAATTCTTGAGTATTTTCTATCCAACGTCAGACGACTTCCACAACTGATAACGAACAGGCAACAAGCTGTTTCTATATTATTTCCTCAAGGCCGCATGGACGATTTTGCCAAACCATTATATGAAAGCGCCATTTCAGCTCGATACATGAACGAATCTGTGGCGGAAGGGGTTGTTCGTATTGCTGAAACGAAACAAGCGCCGTTAATTTCGTCTACAGAAAATACCTTAACCATCATGGAAATAGGTGCGGGTACCGGAGCAACAACTAAGGCTGTCACTTCCAGATTGAAAACATGGGATTCAAAAAGTCTTAAACTGGATTATGTGTTTACTGATATTTCTCGTTTTTTTCTCGCGCCGGCTCGTGAACAATTTAAAGAATATCCTTGGATGCACTTCCAGGTGTTTGACATGGAGCAGGGCATTCTTGAACAGGGTATAAAACCCGATAGTGTAGACATTGTTATTGCGGTTGGCGTGCTGAATAATGCGCACAACATTAATAAGGTAATACAAAACATTATGAAAATCATCGTTCCGGGAGGATGGATGTTTACAATAGAGACTGTCAATGAGCCGCTATCGATTTTAATCTCACAAGCTTTTATGATGAGGCCGCCTGAAGATAACAGGAAAATTACAAAGACAACCTTTATGTCTGCAAACCAATGGAAAAATGTCTTTTATCAGGAAAATGTCAAAAGGGTCGCGGCGCTTCCGGAAGAAGAGCATATCCTCAATCCATTTGGACAAAAGTTATTTATCGTGCAGAAGAATTAAATAGCATCAAGTATTCAAGATACATAGATGAATGTCTGTTGTATTAAATAATAATTAATGAGGAAGGGATTTAATTATGTTGCAAGTTCCTATGGTTGATACGGTTGAGTTATTGACACGACTTCGAAAACAAGGGGTGTCTTTATGGGAAGAGAAAGGAAGCCTGCGTTACAGCGCGCCTCAAGGGGTGCTGAAAGACAATGACTTGCAGACCTTAAAAGATCATAAAATGAAGCTTTTAGACTTATTGGTGATTGAAGCGAAATCGGTGCAAGTCGTTGCCGATCCTGGGGCGCGGTTTGATCCTTTCCCTCTTTCAGATATACAATCTGCTTACCTGTTAGGGCGTAATGAAATTTTTGGTTATGGAGGGGTGGCTTGCCATATTTACCTGGAATTGAATTACCCTCAACTTGATCCAGAACGGACGACAGCAGTCTGGAATTACCTTGTATTGCGCCATGATATGCTCAGAGCAATCATTAATTACAACGGGGGGCATCAACGAGTTTTAAAAACCGTGGCACCTATAAAAATATCCTATGTCGACACAAGTACCTGGGAAAAACAGAAGAGAGATCGCACACTTTCCGAAATAAGAAAAAAAATGGGTGATCGTATCTATGATACTGAGCATTGGCCTTTATTTGATATTGCTATAACTAAAATGCCCAATGAGGCCGTTTTGCATTTTTCCATGGATTTTCTCATAGCGGATTGGGCCAGCATGTGGTTACTTTTTTCGGAATTCGAAACCCTCTATAAGGATTTAGAAACACAGCTGCCTGAGCTTAACCTCAGTTTTCGAGACTATCTGCTAACTGAACGCAGTCTGAAAGAAACCCCTGCTTATTATAAGGATAAAGAATATTGGTTTAATCGAATTGATACGTTGCCTTCAGCACCAAATCTTCCATTAGCTCTCAGAGAACAAGACAACTCCGGGGAGGCACGTTTTAAACGCTGGTTTCTACGACTTGAGGAAACTGACTGGGATAAGCTTATACAATATGCTAAAAAACATGGTTTAACGCCAACAGTGGTGGTAATGACCGCTTACGCTGCCGTTATCAGTAAATGGAGTCAAAACAAAAAATTCACCCTTAATATGACGGTATTAAATCGGCTTGAACTACATCCTCAGGTCAATGACATTGTGGGTGATTTTACGACAATCAATTTGATGGCCGTTGATTGGCAGCTTGAGCACTCATTTTCCGAGCATGCAAAACTATTAGGGCATCAATTATTTGAAGATTTAGAGCATCGATCTTTTTCAGGGGTGGAAGTACTGAGGGAAATTGCACGCAGACGCGGACGAGACGCCGCTTTGATGCCAATAGTCTTCACTAGTGCTATCGGGTTTGCTAAAAAGGATAAGCTAAACGGTAAATTTAAAGGCCATGGCATTTCTCAAACACCGCAGGTTTTCATTGATTGTCAGGCGATGGATGGTCCGGATGGGTTGCAGGTCAATTGGGATGTCCGTCAAGGCGTATTCCCGGAGCAAATGGTAGATGATATGTTTGATTCTTTTAAAAATTTGCTGCGCTCCCTGTCTACAACAGATCAAATTTGGGATACACACGAAGTCGTCTCTTTACCCGCCTGGCAGCAGTTGGAACGGGATGAAATCAATACGACAAGGGTGCATTTAAAAGAACAATTATTGCACCAGCAGATTCTTATGCAGGCCACAGCAACACCGGACCGTCCTGCGGTTTTTGACGATAAGGGACAAATTTCATACAAGAAGTTGGTGCAAAAAGCCGCTGCAATTGCACAAAAATTAAATGAAATGGGATGCACAACCCAAAAACGAGTGGCAATCGTTATGGATAAGGGAGCCCATCAAGTAGAAGCCGTGCTGGGAGCTTTGTTAGCCGGTGCCGTCTATGTCCCAATTGATACAAAACAACCAGATTTGAGACGTTCGACTATGATAGAACGTGCAAAAATTGAATATATATTAACATCTTCAACAACTCAAATCTCATGGCCAGCAAAAATAAAAGCAATTGAAGTAGACAAAATAAATCCGCTCCAGGGGGATATTGTTATCTCTAAGGGTGATCCAGCGTTGCCGGCATACATTATTTACACCTCTGGCTCTACTGGAGAACCCAAAGGAGTTGTGGTCAGCCACCGTGCGGCTTTGAACACGATTACCGATATTAATCGCCGTTTCAATATCGATCAAAAAGATAGAGTATTGGGATTGGCACAGCTAAGCTTTGACCTCTCCGTATATGATATTTTCGGTCCCCTCTCCGTTGGTGGCGCCTTGGTTTATCCCAGCACCCAAAGGCAGACTGATCCCTCTCACTGGGCGGAGTTGATAGATGAGTATGAAATCACCATTTGGAATTCCGTACCAGCTTTGATGCAAATGCTGCTTGCCTACTTAAAAACAGAACCAAAAATAAGCTTATCAAAACTGCGGTTGGTCTTACTCTCTGGAGACTGGATTCCATTATTTTTACCAGACATGGCGAAAAAACATCTACCTCCTGACGCACAAATCATTTCTCTTGGCGGTGCGACAGAGGCATCAATTTGGTCTATCTACCATATCTGCGAAGAGCTAAAGGCCGAATGGAAGAGCGTTCCCTATGGTAGACCTCTTACTAATCAAGGGTTTCGAATCTTAGACGAACAGATGTGTGATTGTCCGGTCTGGGTTTCTGGTGAGCTATATATTACCGGGCAAGGCTTGGCTGATGGGTATATCAATGACGGGAAAAAGACCCGGGAGCGTTTTTTCAAGCATCCCGGAGATGGGCAGCGGCTTTATCGAACAGGCGATTTGGGGCGCTACCTACCTGGCGGCGAAATTGAATTTTTAGGTCGTGATGACAATCAGGTCAAAATAAAGGGACACCGGGTTGAACTGGGAGAAATAGAAGCCTCACTCTTAAAACACCCTGACGTTACAATAGCGGCCGTTGTAGCGACCCGCTCTAATGATAATAAGATATTGTTGGGATTTGTAGAATCAAAGGGGAATATACAAGAGTCAGAGTTACGAGAATTTTTATCGAAATATTTACCGGCCCATATGATTCCTTCCCACATCCAGATTGTCGATGCCCTGCCATTGACGTACAATGGTAAAATAGATCGGCAAGAACTTGAGACGTTACCCCTTGACAAAATTAGTACGAAACCCTCCGTTGACGAAGAAAAAAATTCGAATAAGTTGGAAGTAGAGCTTGCCCGATTATGGGCAGAAACATTAGGCGTTCCTAATATAGGAATATCAGAAAATTTATTTGACTATGGAGCTGATTCTCTCCTTATGGCTCAAATAAGCGGTAAAGTGCGTGAAAAACTGATGGAGGACCCGGCACAAGAAGATATCCCCTTTGATGCTTTGCTCCAGCAAATGCTCAACATCCCAACTGTAGAGGCGTTGGCGAACTTCATACTTTCATTTAGTAAAGACCCTCAACTTACTCCTCTTCCCGAAAAAATCGAGCTTCCACCAGAGGGAACCGATTTTATACATGAAGAAACCAAATCGCCCCCTGTTTTATCCTCGCAGATGCATAGTAATGCGCAGATTATTTCTTATGGCGGGGGCGAAACAGGCCCACTTAGAGTTATTTTCCATGCCGCTCTTGGCGTAATGAAACAATTTCATCCCCTGTTATCCCATTTGAAGCATCAAAATCTTGGGCCTGTAATCGGAGTCGCCATAGCAAGTCCGAAGCAATATTGCAAGATTGAGCCTTCTAAACTTGTTGAAATACTTGCGGAAGATTATACTAGATGTTTATTGGAAATGGATCACAAACAAATACAACTTATCGGTTATAGTTTTGGAGGTCTAATTACTGTAGAAGTTGCAAGGCGTTTGTTAGAAAATGGAATTTCAGTATCTGATCTCGTTTTAATAGATGCTTTTCCGGTGCTGTATGACACTGAGGATAATTTGATACTTGAATCCTTCTTTATTGAGCATTTCCATACCAATTTGGCTCAAATTGGTATAGCTGACGTCGATCCGGGGGATTTTGTCAGAGGTTTTTTTCAACTCATTGAAAATAGACATGACAATCGCATACCTGATGGATCTTCTGTTCTTGTCAGAGGTGATGCGGGGCTTGATAAAATCGGTGAATTATTTAAAAAACTTTCGATTCTGGACAGGAAACAGAGATTCTCTCTTTATGCAAAAACAATCAGTAAAAACACTGGTGAAGAGGTTTCTGTCGAAACGGTCGAAATTTTATTCAATGTATTCCGCCAAAGTATTAAAGCAGCTCATTTTACGCCGCAACCTTTAATGGAGGCTACTCGTCTTTTACTCGCACGTGATCAACATGGACTCTTTCCCAGCATGGAGCATAAGGTGCTTGCTGGCTTAGAACAAAAGATACTTGAGTACTGGAAAGAAGTTTGCTTAGGAGGATTGGAGGTAATAGAAATTGGCGGGAATCATATCAGTTGTATTGAAAAAGAACCCATGGTGACGAACGTTGCCGAATTAATTGCAGACCCTCTAAGATTGTAAATGAAGCTCATGACTTGCTATAGCAATTCCGGGCATCTTTCCCCTAAGATGGAATCAACCATTGAAAATAAGTGCAGATTGGAAGAGATCCATAGGCTAATTTGTGAGAAATATTCCATCGAAATCAAAACATTTCGTAAAAAAAATCCCGACTTTGAGATCGAGATTGTCGTTAAATAATCGAAAAAGGTAGCCGATGATGGACATCAAAACAACGAAAGATAAAGTGAATGACAATCACCTCAACAAAACAAAAAAAGAACGGATATTTGGAGAGACCAAAGACCGTCGTATTGCCTTGCTGCCACATGAAGCAAAGCATCATATGTACGATGGAGTCGGATCACTTGCAACATTATTTGAGGGAACCGCTCCCATTGAAGTTTTACGAAGTCGGGCTATAAAAATTCTGGATGCCAATCCTTGGTTGGCATCCAGGTTGATCACCGATGACAGAACCGGTCTGCCGACACTTCAAATTCCTTCAACCCCCGGACTCTCCCCCTTTTTTAGGACTGTTCTTGTAAATGATATTTGCGGAAAAGAGGTGAACACAAGAGCCTTTCTACGTGAAGCCTATATTAAACCATTAAGTATGTCATATGCCGATCTATTCGCAAGACAGGGCTTTAAAAGCATTGATGCAGATGAGCCTCTTTTTAAAATTAGAATTTGTACTGGGAATGATGGTAAATTCGTTCTCTTACTCTCAATCAGCCACGGTCTTGGTGACGGAACCACCTTGTACCAGGTCGGACGAATGCTTAGTCTGTCAGGTTCAATTATGCCGCTGCAACCAGAGCGAATACACACATTCTCTGATGTCCTCGCAGAGAGCGGTAAATATTTAATACCCGGAAGCGGCTGGCTTCCTCGTTCAGTGCAGGCTGAAAAGAATGACAAGTATAAATGGCTGCTCACCTCTTCCGCAGTGAGTTCTACAAAAGAATCACGAAACTCTGTGGAAATGAACATAGAGGAGAATATTCATTGGGAAAACAGCCCACAAAGATCTGATATTTTAAATTCCGGTATCTTTCGAGTCAGCCCAGATTGGTTGAAAGCCCAGAAAACTACATTTATGTGTCCAGGAAATGATGTACAATGGATCTCGTCTACCGATGCATTAACCTCTTGGTTCATGAAACGAAGTGGTGTTTCCGCTGGTATAATGTTCGTTGATGCCCGAGGACGGATACCTGGACTGAAATCAAGCCATGTAGGAAACTATTGTGTTGCCTTCTTATACTATCCAGGCGAGTTTGCGAATCCCGTCACAATACGTCGTTCCCTCAAAGCGTTCTCTCCCCGGTGTATAAACGGCAGCCAGGCAGGTCCGGGGAATCGTGTCGCATTTGTCAACAACTTGGCTCCGCATTTCATTGAGTACAATTTTGGGCTGCAGTGCCAACAGTTGTTACAATTTCCATTGTTTCCACCAGAATTGGGTTGTCCCACCATTTTTGATTCGGCAATGCTTATTTTTCACCCTCGAGCCGGAGAGCTCGCAGCCGGTATAAAAACGAGCAAAATGTGGGATATCTGCAACGATTCCGTTCTTGAAGAGCGATTGAATCCCTTCGGTTGATTTAGGGTTATGTAATATTATTAGCTTCAGAACGCCTAACATTGGCCGTTTTTAAATGAATCTTATGTTAAAAATAAAACAACAGACATTTTACCATGCATAAAGATAAATAAAAAATGAAGATTTTGAATGACAATCTATAGCAGGTGATGCTTAAAAAAGAGCAAACAAGGAAAGAAAATAAAATGAATAAAAAATTGACAGGAATATCTGAAACCATGCTGATTCCGTTATGGGCAAGGGCCTTTGAGACAGACAGAGAAAACCCCATTGTTAATGATCCCAAAGCTCGGGAAATGGTATCACGGATAGATTATGATTTTAAAAAATTTCAAAAATCATGGCTTTCCCAGCTCGGGGTTGCCATTCGCACAATGCTCCTGGACAATGCCATACTAACCTTTATTCGAGACAATCAAGATGCCTGGATCGTCAACCTGGGAGCCGGACTTGATACCCGGTACGAGCGTATCGGCAAGGAAAGTGTAAAGTGCTGGTATGACCTGGATGTACCGGAAAGTATTGCGTTGAGAAAACAATTTTTCACGGAAAGCTCCAGAAACAGGTTTGTTGCAACATCAGCCTATGATTTTTCCTGGATTAATGAAATTAATCCGGCTCAAGCAATCCTGATTGTTGCAGAAGGATTGCTCATGTATTTTTCCGAGGATGAAAACAAAGCACTGTTCAGGCAATTGGCTGAAAAACTGTCCGGGGCGCAAATGCTGTTTGAAATGATGGCACCTGCTGCGGTGGGAAAAAGCAGGCGCCATGATGCATTGAAAAAAATAGACAACACACCTGAGTTTAAGTGGGGAATTAAAAACAGCCGGGAAATGGAGAGCTGGCATCACGGAATACAATTTGTCCAGGAGTGGAACCTTGTCGATTATCATAAGGATAGATGGAGATGGCCGGGGTATATTGCACGAATGCCGTTTATAAAACCACGCGTTTCACAACGGATTGTGCATATTAATTTTTCATAGAGGGGGTTTTCATACCTACTTGATATAAATGCCCTTAAGTAATCTTCTGGCTCTGCCGGGGGGGGGGGGCACCAGAGTTTCACATCCTGGCCGGTACGTGCCGTTCTGTAGGTAGGCGGTGGTGTCAGTTACCTGCTACCCGTTTTCAACACTTAAAAGGAACATAGGCAAAAATTAAGTAAAAAAACAGTAAGGAGAGCTGAAATGGAACGTAATACAATGAAATTTTTATATTTTTTGTCACTTATCATGATATCCTTTGCAGGTATCACTCACAGCCATGCTTTTGAGGTTCAGTCGAGTAACCAGGAGTACTCTGTCAGCACTCTTTTTTGTTCGTATACTATCCGGGGGGTGCAGTATCAACCGGTGCCGGATACGGGAAAACCCTTACTGGTTCTGGTTCATGGCGCCACCTATGGAAAGTGGATGTGGGATGTTCCGGGATATTCGTGGATCAATCATTTTGTGGCAGAGCTTGGTTATCCGGTTTTGAGCATTGATCGGCTGGGATACGGAGAGTCAAGTCGTCCCAATGGGGATCTTCTGACACCCCGGTGCCAGGTGTATACGCTTAAACAAGTGCTCTGCCAAGTCGCAGATTCCCTGGAGCAAAGATCAATCATATGGGTTGGTCACAGTATGGGAGCGCTTTTTGGAAATATGATTGCCGGTGAGACAGATTTGCTTGACGGACTAATAAGCATTGGTTTTCTTCATGAACAACAGACCTCGACTGGTCCTTCACTCCTACAGTATCTGAAGGGAGATTACATCTCCTGGACAGATGAGGAAAGGACCACGGCGTTTTATTATATGCAGGGAGCGGATCCGGAAATTATTGATTACGACAACCAGCGAGCCGAGCCAGTACCCCGGGGGGCCATCTGGTCAGGCTTAAAACCGGATTCGCTTGTGCTTGGATGCATTGATATTCCCGTATTATTGGCATCCGGTCAATATGACGCTCTCTGGGAGGAGATTGATCTTGCAGCCGAGGCCGCTCTGTTTGCCAATGCCCCGGTGACTACCTTTGTGCAGGAAAATGCAGGTCATACGAATTTACTGCACCAGTCCAACTGGGCATTGCTTGACGAAATAGGAAGCTGGCTGGTCACTTATTTTTAGAACGTGTCCTTTCGGTAAGCCAGCGTGAAATACCCAGCCCTGGGTGATATTATCGGTTCCAACTTGAACGTTGCTAATGGAGGGACCGATGAACAAACAATTATTGACAGCAGAACAATCAATCACATTAGAAAAAGTCCAGCAGCTTTTTGCAGAATGGCGAAATAACAGAACTGGAAGGTCAAGAATACCCGATAATTTATGGCAGGCAGCCGCAGACCTTCACCATGCTCAAGGGATGAGCATAAATAAGATTGCCCACAGTTTACGGCTCAATCATACTGCATTAAAAGAAAAAATTTATGATGCCACTCATTGTACTGCAGTCGATTCTCCTGAAGAAGACGATGAATCCCCCCTGTTTATAGAGATCACTCCAGCACCAGAAGATACCAACTGTGTAATAGAAATGGAGAATCAGGCCGGTTTTAAAATGCGTATGTGTTTTAAAGGTCGTGCAGACCCGGCAGTGATCAGCCTTGGTAAATATTTACTGGCTGGTGTCCCATGATCCAAATCACACCGCAAATGCGGATAATGCTGGCCGTAACTCCTGCTGATTTTCGAAAGGGGATCGACGGCCTGGCATCTGTTTGTCGCAGGGTGTTAAAACAAGATCCTTTTTCCGGATATGTCTTTGTTTTCAGAAACAAACCGGGGACTGCCCTGAAGATATTAGTATATGATGGCCAGGGCTTTTGGCTTTGTCAAAAAAGATTGAGTAAGGAGCGTTTTAAATGGTGGCCTAAAAAGGGAGGTGATGAAACTCACCCATTGGCTGCACATGAATTACAGATGTTGATATGGAACGGAAATCCTCAAAAAAATAATGTATTTTTGTGGAAAAAAATCTAGACATTAGGGTTTAAATGTGCTAGCATGTTTTCATGTCAAAAACGATGGACATAAAGCAGGACGAGCTTGACGCGCTCCTTGAACGGGTAAGATCAAATGAACTGCAGGACGGCGACTATGAGCTGATCAAAGCATTGGTTGAAACCGTTGCCTATTTGAATACGTTGTCCAATGAAAAAGCAGCATCCATTAAACGGTTATTAAAAATGGTATTCGGCGATAAGACCGAAAAGAAGAAAAAGTCGAATCCGCAGAACCGGTCAAAACGAAAAAAGAAGAAAAAAGGTCACGGCAAAAATGGTGCAAACGCCTATAAAGGTGCCAAGAAGATCAAGATCTGTCATCAAAGCCTTAAGTCCGGTAATGATTGCCCTGCCTGTGAAAAAGGCAAATTGTATGGTGAAAAACCACCTGCCAAGATCGTCCGGATAACCGGAGGTGCTCCCTTCCAGGCGACAGTATATGAACTGCAGAGGTTGCGTTGCAACCTTTGTGGGCAGATTTTTACTGCCCAGGCGCCCGACAATGTGGGTAAAGAAAAATATGATGCCAAATCCGGTGCCATGCTGGCCCTTCTAAAATATGGCAGCGGAGTCCCTTTGTACCGCTTGGGCAAACTTCAGGCCAGCTTGGGTATGCCGCTGCCCCCATCGACCCAATGGGAAATCATCAAAAGCGTAGCAGACAAGATTCATCCGGTATATACAGAGATAGTCCGTCAGGCTGCACAAGGCAAGGTGTTGTATAATGACGACACGACAATGAAAATTTTGTCCTTGATGAAAGAAACCGACAAGGCAGCCAAACGAAAAGGGATATTCACTTCCGGAATCCTGTCAGAATGTGACGTAGGAAAGATTGCCCTGTTTTTTACCGGCCATAATCATGCTGGAGAAAATTTATCCAGGGTTCTGCAAGAACGAGAATCCAGAAAAAATCGGCCAATACAGATGTGTGACGCTCTGTCCAGGAATCTGCCAAAAGGTTTTGAATCGATATTATGCAATTGTCTCGTGCATGGACGCCGTAACTTTGTCGACGTCATGGACGATTTCCCTGAGGAGTGTGACCATGTAATTAATACAGTGGCTAAAATTTATGAGCACGATCATAAGGTGAAGGAACAAGGCCTGGACGATGCTCAACGCCTTCAATATCATCAAACCCACAGCGGTCCACTGATGCGGACGCTTAAAGTATGGCTGGACGACAAGTTTGAAAACAAAGAAGTAGAACCCAACTCCAGTCTGGGCAAGGCCATATCATATATGTTGAATCACTGGCCGGAATTGACCCGTTTCTTGGAGGTCCCTGGAGCACCGCTGGATAATAATCTTTGCGAACAATTGCTGAAAAAATCGATTCTGCACCGGAAAAATTCATTATTTTATAAAACCGGACACAGGGCATATATTGGCGACCTGTTCATGAGCCTGATACATACGTGCAACCTGCAAAATATAAATCCCTTTGAATACCTGACCGCTCTGCAGAAGCACTCTTCTGGGATTTTCCAAAACCCTGCTGACTGGTTGCCGTGGTCATTCGAAAACACAATCGCTAAAAAATCAGAGGAAACAGCTGATAATCTCTAAAACGACCTTTTAGCCAATCCCGCATGTTTTGAGACACATTTTTGCAGTACAAACTATCCCTCATCGCCTTACACACCGTTTTTTGGATCGGGCCGGTTTTGAATGTTATGTTAATTTTTTGTGATTTACACAGGCTTGCCGAAAGGACACAATCAGTGCAGATGCGCGCATCAAGCGGTAAGTGCAATAAACCGGCATCGGCGGTCTTTTTTAAGAGGATAAGACCTCAAGGAGAAGAAGCCGAACCCCGGCAGCCTTCCAGCTATTATGGCCATAACAGCGGAGGAAGGCAAACGTCCCGCAAAGCCGCAATCGCAGCGATTGCGGCCCCCAGGCAGCTTCGCAGCCTGGAGGTAAATAAGGTGTTGAAAAAGGCTAACGCCTTGTTCAATCCTAATTTATAGATCTTTATACGAGGAGAAAGGAGTGGATTTAAAGCTTATTATTTCAACCTTTGTTTTAATTTTTCTGGCAGAACTTGGTGATAAGACACAGCTTACTGCGCTGGCAGCATCGGCAGGATGCAATAAACCGCTGTCCGTGCTTTTGGGTGCCTCACTGGCCCTGATGTTTTCTTCTGTACTGGCAGTTGCCATCGGCTCCTTAATAGGGGGACACTTCCCTATCAAATATGTAAAATTAACCGCCGGGATATTATTTATTGTATTCGGTATGCTGTACATTAAAGAAGCCTTTGTTCCGAAAAAGACTGATGCAAAACAACCTGCTGCATCTGTCAGTTTTCTGGGAGAATCCGTAATAAGAGCCGCCAAAGCATTTGAACAGCAGGAACTTAAGATGCTTCAGTCGGCACGCCGCTTAATCAGGGAACCGGGATGCCTGTCGGTTATCGACGATATAATCCTTGAAGATAAAGCCCACTTGAAATGCCTTTCCCGAATAAATGATACACACGAGATTCTGACAGAGGAGGAAAAAACACATTTTGCTCCTATGGTTGAAGCGTATGTCTGTCGTGACGAAGATTCCCTTCTTTTTCAAGATCTTTACGATCGCCAGTTGATAATGGCTGATTTCTACCGGCTGATGTCGGGGAAAAGCAAGTTGGCGCCAGTGAAACAGGCTTTTAATGTTTTACATCAGGAAGAGCGGTCTCATAGCATCAAAATCCGTTCCCTTTTTGCAGAAAAGACAGAAAAGAGTGGTGACGCACATTTTCCGTCGGTATGAGCAGACTGCCAGGTGCTACGGTCATTATTCTAACAAATCCAGGGGGCGGTTACTGGGGTGATGAAAATTGGCCCCATACGGTCTGAACATTTATGATAAAATTGTTTCAAGAATAGCGTTCGGCTTCAGTGGTAATGTATTGAAATTATAAAAGAAAAAATAAATATAGATTTTTGTTGTAATATCAGGTGGTTATACCCTCATGTAAAACGCACAGTTAAATCCATTACATGAGGGGGAAAATGACCGATAAACAAGATAATCCAAAGGAACCTCGCAGCTTCAAAACGCCGGAATCAAAATTGGTACGATTTTTTGAAAAAAGCAGAGATCGATGGAAAACAAAAACAAAAGACGCCAAATATCAAATCAAACTGCTCCGAAAAAAAATCAAATATATGGAACATCACAAAAAAGAATACAAAGCAACCATTATAAATCAGGCTCGGCAAATCGAACAGATGCAGGAGGAGATCGAACGATTAAAAAAAAATCTCAACCCATAGCAGTAAGACCAGAACCTCTGACGGGCTTTGGGACGAAACCTCGTTTCCATACGTATTCCGCAGGTTATGTCTATCTGTTCATGCTTGTTCTGAAATCCTGCGCCAGTTTGAGGGGTGCCGAGCGAACCCTCTCGCTGATGTCGACATTTTTTAAAAAAGAGGACAAGGCTCCGTCCTGGTACTCAGGTCGATTTTGGATTCTCCGGCTCGGTTATTACAAGCTGACCCGGCAAAAGGAGAAAGCCTATGACTGGATCTGGATTGTTGATCATACCGTTCAATGGGGCAAAGAGAAATGCCTGCTGATTCTAGGAATTCGACAAAGCCATCTCCCTGAATCCGAAACAAATCTCTCCTATGAAGATGTCGAGCCGTTAGCATTATTTCCAAGTCAGCCAATCTAACGGGGATGTCGTTTACAAACAATTGAAGAGCACCATTAAGAAAACCGGTATTCCCAAACAGATCATCAGTGATCACGGTTCGGATGTTAAATCCGGCATCGAACAGTTTTGCAAAGCCTTCCCCGGCACTACGTTCGTCTATGACATCACCCATAAAGCCGCAACGCTTTTGAAACGGGAACTTGATGCCGATGAGCGTTGGAAATGTTTCATTGCCAATGCTGCCTCCACAAGAAAAAAGGTCCAGCAGACGACTCTTGCGGCGATTGCACCTCCGAATCAGAGAAGTAAGGCCAGGTATTGAATGTTGACACCTTGATCAAATGGGGAACAGACAAACTTCATTTTATGGATGGTCCTGAGTCGACTGAATGCCTTGACTGTACCAAGGACTATCTTGACGAGAAACTCGGTTGGCTGAAAGAGTTTCGGAATGATCTTTACAGGTGGAAGGATGTTGTGACCGTTGTCAAGGAAGCTGAAATGTTTGTCAAATTTCAAGGATTTTATAGAGAGTCTCATCATGATTTAAACGTTATCCCCACCTTTACCGCCCGGACTATCCAAGGAAAGCGAATTCGGTCTGAGTTGCTCATGTTTGTAAAACAGGAATCTCAGAAATCCGGTAAAAACGACCGCTTGCTTGGATCGTCTGAGGTTATTGAGTCCGTTTTTGGTAAAATGAAGCGACTTGAACAGGATCAGGCCAAAAGTGGCTTCACGGTTTTCATTTTAGGCCTTGCTGCGATGGTTGCTGAAACTACAGTGAAGTTGTACAGAAAGCCCTGGAAACCGTTAAAACAAGAGCCGTAAATGAGTGGTTCAGGAAAAACATCGGCAAGTCCGTACAAGCAAGAAGGGTTGAGGTAAATCGGCTGATAAAAATTAGGGAGCAAAAACTGGAACATTTTTGCGTGGGGTAAAATAGTCGATTTTCATCACCCCAGGCGGTTACTATTCCATTGATTTGGAATGCTTCACTAAGGACCTTTGGGACATTCCGATGCTCGCCTGGTTACTCCATTATCCTTGTCCAGCTCGATGCTGTCTGCGACCCCGGGGAGTCGGTCTGCACGTGTCATTTTGATACAAACCGTGTTGCCTGCGCCTACATTGACCGGATCGGCACTCTCCAAAATACACCCTTCTCGGGGCTATGTGTCAGATTCAGGGCATACACCCTTCACCTCGCTGAACTCGTATTCTCTTTAAACTTTCAAGAGATTGTTACCGGGCGGTTGACCAGACCTTACCCGGGAGGGCTTTTTCCCTCTGAATGATGAACCAGAGCCAGGTTCGAACCAACATTGGGGTTTAACCCTGAATAAGAATAGGAGATGAGTATGTATATATCTAAGTTTGGCGGAGATGTTCAGGAAACTCCCGCTTTGGTGGTGCATAAAAATAATAGGGTGATTCTTCGGATGTTTTGTTTTCCCTATGCCGGAGGAGGTGCCGCAGCTTTTCGAATGTGGCCGGAGTTTTTACCGGATTCCGTGGAAGTGTGTGGGGTCCAGCCGCCGGGCAGGGAAAATCGCATCGGCGAAGAACCTATTGCCGATGTTCATGAACTGGTGACCCGGCTGTTACCATCGTTAAGTCCCTGGTTTGACAAGCCCTTTATTTTTTATGGGCACAGCACCGGAGGGCTGGTTGCTTTTGAGATGATCCGGGAGCTGCGTCGACAGCAAATGCCTCTTCCTCTGCATCTGGTTGTCTCAGCGGCAAGGGCA